>CAKTDV010000010.1 GCA_934546745.1 uncultured Desulfovibrio sp.
CACGTGCTCACGCCGCTGCTCCACCGGGTGGCGGCCATGCTGGATCGGGCGGGGCTGTTGCCACCGCCGCCGGAGAGTTTGGCCCAAATCCCGCTGCTCATGAAGGTGTCCTTCACCTCACCGCTGGCCAACGCCCTGCGGCAGACGGGCGCGGATTCCACGCGCGCGCTGTTGCAGGATGTCCTGGGCCTTGCGCAGGCCGATCCGCAGGTGCTGGACAAGCTCGATCTCGATCAGGCCGTGGACGAACTGGCCACAGGCCTTGGCGCGCCGGGCCGCGTCATCCGGGCGGACAGCGACGTGCAGGCCCTGCGGCGGCAACGCGCCGAGGCACAGGCCGCGCAACAGGAGCAGCAACAGGCGCTTGAGGCCGTGCAGGCCGCGCAGGGGCTGGCGCGGACGGCGGAAAGTCTGGGGCATCTCGAATCACAGGCCGGGGACGCGGGCGGTCAGTGACAGCTCTGCGATAGCTCTTCGATACCTCTCCGGATACCTGCCGGATAGTGGCCGGATACCTCATATATATAAGGAAGGAGTTGACGAATGGACAAGCTTTCCCTCATCAACGCGGCGCTCATGAAGTGCGGGCTGCCACTGGCGGCGTCGTTGCAGGACGCGGACTGGGGCGCGTCGGACCGCTTCGCGGCGGTGGCGGACACGCTGTTGCGGGCCCATGCGTGGAACTTTGCCACAAAATACGCCGCGCTCACGAAGCAGGGCGCGCCCGCGCACGGCTGGCTTGCGGCGTACCGGCTGCCCACGGACTGCCTGCGCGTGCTGGACGTGCGGCCCACGCAGGACCTTCGCGGCCCGCAGGCGCGTTTCGCCGTCGCGGGGAGCGCGCTCTACTGCAACTGTTCGCCGTGCAACGCGCGCTATGTGGCGCGGGTGGCGGATCCGGGCTCGTGGCCCGCCGACTTCGCCGACGCCGTAGCCACGCGCCTTGCGGCGGAGATAGCGCCGCTCTCCGCGCAGTCCTTCGGGCTGGGCGCGTCGCTCCTGCAACTGGCGCAGCTCGCCTTCCAGCAGGCCCAGGCCGCCGACGCCGCCGAACAGCGCGACCGCCTGCCCACAGGCTCGCCCTATGTGGCGGCGCGGAGCGGGTAGGGGGGCCGGGGAATGGTTGGGGGGAGGGTGGTTTGTTGGCAAGGGGGAAGGAGGAACCCTTGGCTAGCGCGCAAGGTTTCCCCCTTCCCCCTTGAACCCCCTTCCCCCTCCCAACGCGCTTTAGCTGGGAGGATGGGGCGGGAGCGGCGGCGCGGAAGGCGTGCCGTGGATGGCCGTCTCCCGGCGGGGGCGGGGGATGGACGGGAGCGGTCAGAAAAACGCCTGTGCCGCCTGTACGAGAAAGGGTCAAGGTAGTAGGCGTCGGCAAGCGCCAGTTCCGCCTCGTCAGAAAAACGCCTGTGCCGCCTGTACGAGAAAGGAGGAGCGCGTCAGGCCCCGATCCCGTGCCGCCCTGTCGATACGGTTACGCATGTGGACAGGCATGGAAATGTTGACCGGCACGACGTTTGGGTCAAGGAAGTCAAAGGTGATGTCCACCAGCATGAGCATCCCCCCCCCGCGCCGCCTCCGACCGCGCGACCTCCTCAAAGCTGGAAGGGACAGGCGGCGCAACCTCCTCCCCTTCGGCCCACAGCTCGACGGCCTCCTGGACGTTGCGGGGAACATCGTCCAGCGTATCCGCCGCGCTGAAGCAGCCGGGGAAATCGGGCAGGGTCACGCCATACGCCGTCCCCTCTCCCTTATGGATGATGGCGATATAGTGCATGTGTTCCTCTTTTCCCGTCAGGGGCTGCCTCCTGTATAGGGAGGCGGAGCGGGACTGCGTTGTTTTTGCAAAAAACAACCTTTTTTCCGTCAGGGGCTGCCTTCCGGCGGGGCGGGAGTGTGTTGTTTTTGAAAAAATGAACCTTTTTTCCCGTCAGTGGCTGCCTTCCGTATAGGGAGGCGGGGCGGGAGTGTGTTGTTTTTGTAAAAAAACAACCTTTTTTCCCGTCAGGGACTGGGGCGGGGTGGGACGATCAGGATCGCGGAAGATCCCTGCTGAACGCGAGGTAGCCGCCCACGGCCAGTATCAGAAACCACCCGGCATAGAAAAGAATGTCATTCAGTACCGCCATCGTCTCTGCCCCTCCTGTGAAGCCGTATTCCATAGAGGCAGCAGAGAACCCCGGCATAAAGCGCGAAGCTGCTGCCCTCAATGAACGCCACCGCAAGACAGGCGGAGCCTGTCATGCCAAAAATTCCCGCCCAGTACCGGGCATCGTCCCTGTCCCTGAGCAGCAGACGTTTGAGGCCGCCCATGATGTTCCCCATGCCCCAGACCTCGATGTTTTCCGGGTTGTTTCCGTTGCACCGGAAAAAAACTAGCCGTTTTCGCGGCGTCCGTCCACACGCGGCTGCGGCCTCCTGTCCGGGACGCCCCCACCTTTTTTCCGTCAGGGGCTGCCTTCCGGCGGGGGCGGGAGTGTGTTGTTTTTTGCAAAAAAACAACTTTTTTTTCCCGTCAGGGGCTGCCTTCCGGCGGGGGCGGGAGTGTGTTGTTTTTGCAAAAAAACAACTTTTTTCCCCGTCATGGGCTGCCTTGCTCCGTCCAGGGCGGGGGTCAGCTGTAGGCCTGCGCGGCCGCCGCAAGAAAGCCGGATCGGGTCATGCCGTGGGCGCGGGCCTTGCTGTCGATCCGCTTCAGGACGTGTGCGGGGAAAGAGACGTTGACGCGAACAAGGCGTTCGGTTTCATCGTCGCACGGGACAAGCTGCAACAATGTCCCCTCCGGCAGGGGGAGCCCCTCCTCCTTGCACCATTCGGCAATGGCCGCCCCGGCGTGTGCCGCGTCCGACGGTTCGGGCAACGATTCCCCGTCCTCAAGCATGGCTTTCACCCTGCCGGAAAGGGCCTCCGAAGCGGCGGAAAAGGCCGTGTTCAAGTCGTTTCCCTGCGTTGCCAGCTCAAAATCAGCAAAAAGCACCGACCACGTTTCCGTTTCCCCGTCAGGGATAAATGCCGCAAAATAGGTTTTCATTTCGTGTCCCTCAGCATGACGCCGGATTGCCGCTCAATGGACTTGATGACAACTATCCCCAGATCTTTCTTGGGGTGTGGAACCGTTGTTTTCCCGCATTTCGCGGGGGTGCTTGAAATGCCAATGGTCACCCTCTGTCGAAACATGGAACCAACCATCGTCAAGAAGCTTCTTTATGACTTCCCTGCTGTGCATGGATATGTACTACACATTTTTTGTGTAAAAAAGCAAGGCAAGGCTGGTCATCCGATTTTCAGGGGAAAGTCACGGCCGTGCGGCCTCCTGTCCGGGACGCCTCCACCTTTTTCCCCGTCAGGGGCGGCCTCCTGTATAGGGAGGATGGGCGGGAGTGTGTTGTTTTTGAAAAAAACAACCTTTTTTCCGTCAGGGGCCGTCTTCCGGCGGGGGCGGGAGTGTGTTGTTTTTGTAAAAAAACAACCTTTTTTCCCCGTCAAGAACTGGGACACCCCCGAAGCCGCGCGGGAGGCCGAGGCGCGGGAGCTGGCGCAACAGGACGAGGCCCTGCGGCACGGAAAAATCCCCCGCCCGGCGTAGGGGCGGGGGGCGTTTTCTTGAAAGCGGCGGCCTTTTCGGATACACCCAAGGCGGGGCAGCCCTCCGAAAGGAGGTGATGCCTATGGTGCAGTTCCTGTGGGATGCCGCAGCGCAAGCCGTGGCTGGCATCGTGGTTGCCTTGTTCGTCTACTGGTTGAACCGTAGATAACAGGTTGCCCCTGGGAATCTCGCCATTCCCAGGGGCAAAAACTTTGATCGTGTCTCGCTGATGCGATGATACCGTCGGAGGACTGCCCCGAACCTGAGCGGCGGGTGTTTGCTACACACCCGTCGCTCTTTTTTTGTAAGGCTGTTCCGGCGGCGCGTCAAGCCCGCGCGAGGCGTCGGAAAAAGCCCCAGCCCGCAACGCGGCGCTGGAAGCCGCTTTGCGCGAGGCGGCGGCGGAGGCCTACGACGCCGTGTTGCACAACCCGCTGGCTGGCTCAGCGGAGGACATGCTTGCCCGGCTGGAACCGGAGGACATCGAGGCCGTGCTGGTGCATCGCGGCCCGGCTGTCCTGCGGGATGGGGAAATCGTGGTGCAGGGGCGCACTCTGAAAAGACAAACAGGATCACAGCGCGGCTTTGGTCTGGTGAAAATCATCTTCGGGCACGGCGAGAAGGGCAACAAACGCCCGGACATGCCGCCGGTCACGCGGCAAGATGTGGTCGCGTTGCCCCGTCTGGTGCGGGAATACGAGAGTTTTTTTGACGGCGCAAGACGGGAATGGCGCATTCCCAGAGATGACGGCAACGCGCTGTATATCGCCACGTCCATGCTGAAAGACCAGGATGAATCCATGCTCGTCAGCATGTATGTGGGGCCACTTGAGGAAAATAAGGCGTTTTCAGCAAAAAAAGAGCCCCGTGTCACGTCCTCCGCTTCGAGGGTTTTCCAAAGCGAAGATACCGGCAGGAGGATTGATATCTCACATCCTGCGGGCGACAACGGGGCCAGTCATATGACTGCTTCCAGTATGCCCGGCGAGCCCGCCGCCGTCAAGGGGTGGGACACCCCCGAGGCCGCGCGGGAGGCCGAGGCGCGGGAGCGCTCGATGCGGGCTTGACGCGCCCGCAGGACAGGGCTTGACGCGCCGCCGGAACAGCCTTACAAGAAAAGAGCGACGGGTGTGTCAGAACACCCGCCGCTCGAAACCGGGGCAGTCCTCCGAGTTTCAGCTTTCCGAAGCCGAAAAGCTCAAAGTTTTTGCCCCTAGGGAATGGCAGTTCCCTAGGGGCTACCTGTTTCAGTCACGAAAGAAGTGACGGAGAACAAGCGCCGCAAGAACGGCGGCCAGGAATCCGGCCAACACGTCCAGTAGGAACTGCACCATAGGCATTACCTCCTTTCGGAGGCCTGCCCCGCCACAGTCGTAACCGAAAAACAGCCCGCTGTCATCCGGTGGTTTCCCCTTGACGCGCCGCGCCGTCCGGGCGTAAAAGAAAAGAGCGACGGGTGTCTGCTAAACACCCGCCGCTCGAAACCGGGGCAGTCCTCCGAGTTTCAGCTTTCCGAAGCCGAAAAGCTCAAAGTTTTTGCCCCTGTAGGATCTTGCAGCTCCTACAGGGGCTGCTTGCTATCTACGGTTCAACCAGTAGACGAACAAGGCCACTATGATGCCCCAGCTACGGCTTGCGCAGCGGCATTCAGTAGGAACTGCACCATAGGCATGACCTCCTTTCGGAGGCCTGCCCCGCCACCGTCGTAACCGAAAAACGGCCCGCTGTCATCCGGTGGTTTCCCCTTGACGGGCCGTGCCGTCCGGGCGTAAAAGAAAAGAGCGACGGGTGTGTCAGAACACCCGCCGCTCGGAATCGGGGCAGCCCTCTGGATTTATGTATCCAAAGTTTTTGCCCCTGTGAGAACTGGCATTCTCACAGGGGCTTCCTTATTGCATCAGAAAGTGAAGAATAAGGGCAACCACGACGCCAGCCACGACCTGCGCGGCGACGGCTGTGAGAAACTGCCTCATGGGCGCACCCTCCTTTCGGAGGGCTGCCCCGCCTTGGGTGTAGCCGAAAAACGGCCCGCTGTCATCCGGCGGTTTGCCCTTGGGCGCGGCGCATGTCGCCACACCGGGCGCGGTGCGGGTGGCGGGGCCGCCGCAGGGGGCGGACGGCGCTTCGCGCGCGCTGGCCACGGCCATTGACGGGGCCGTGGGCATGGGCCTGACGCTGGCGGCGCGGGAGCACGCGCGGGATCAGCAAACGCGCATGGAGGAACGCCTGCTGGCGGCCCGCAGGGAGTTCGGGGAATGGCGGGAGCAGTACCAGCGGGAGCATCAGGGCAGCGACGCGCTGGACGCGGGCGCGGCCTTCCAGGCGAAGTTCGCGGAAATCGCGGGGCGGCATCTGGAGGCCTTCGGCGGCGCGGGGAATGAGATCTTCCGGCGGCAACTGGGCGGGCGGCTCGCGGCGGCGGGGGTGCTGGCGCGGGAACAGGGCGCGGCGTATGCCGGCGTCCAGCGGCGGGCGTGGGAAACGAGCGTCATGGAGGCGCAGAAGGCGCAACTGCTGGCGGACGCGGAGGAAATGCCGGACAACACGGCGTGGCTCGCCTTCCAGCTGGAGGCGTTCGGGCAATCGCTGGCGGCGCGGGGACAGGACCCCACGGCGGAACTGCTGGCGCTGGAACGCGCCATCCAGCGGCGGCGGGAGCGGCGGGAGCGGCAAAGCGCCCTCGCTGCCCCGTCAGGAGCCGGTGGGGCGGGCGGCTGGCGCGGGGGCGGTCGCGGCTAGGGACGGCCCGCCACCACCAGAGGACAGCCCGCCCCCGGTCGCGCGGCACACCGTCCCCGGTCGTACCGGTATGGCCAGTTGCTCCGAAGGGGTGACCTGCCACCGAGCCCGCGCGGACATTTCGTCTTTTTCGTCTTTTCAACGTGTCGCGTTGTACCCGCGACCTCCCTCGCGCGGACATTTCCCGCGGGGGGAGGGGAAAGACCGTGCACCAACTGCGTGGTGCGCGATCGCTCCACCCCGTTGGTATCCTTATGAGACGCACCGGACTTAGAATCCGGCGGCCTGGCCATGCGGGTTCAACTCCCGCCTCTCGCACCAAGGAGTATAGTCACGGAGAGTGTTAACTAAATAATGATACTATGTCTTTCCAGCTTCCCTTAACATGGAACTTGGCAAAAAGTGCCATTGTAAGATCTACCATTTCAAGAGTTTTAGATACGACTATTGATTTTCTCCTGAAACGTGCGAACCAATGCTTTTGTCTTCCGTTATTCTGTTCAAGGTACACCGTTTGTGATTTGCTCTGATAGAGTTTGCCGGCAGCTATCATTTCAGGATACACTCCCCAGTTATCTGTGCAGAATAGCTCAACTTTCCATCTTGAAAGACATTCCATCAATTTTGATAACGTTGCTTTATCCCTTCCTCCACACTCCCAGTCAATGAGTTCTCCAGTCTCTCTACGATAGGCTTTCCCTATCCATAACTTGTTTTTTTGATTTTACATAGTGCCACATTTCATCGAGTTCGACGTGAATGGCATCACCATGCGCAGGTTTTTCATAGTGCATTTTTATAAATGCTTTTTAGCCACTTCAAAACAGCGCTCGGAGAAACCCCAATGAGCCTTGCTATAGCCCCCGTATTGAAAGCCCCTGGGTGTACAGGGTTACGGCCCTCGCCTTTTCTTGTGCAGGCCGACCACGAGGAGTACGCCTCGTAAATTGCAAGGAGCAAGGTTTGCACTTATCTCTTTGTTTTTCTTGAACTTTTCCATTTTTGACAACGTCCACAGACTGGCATTTTGGACATGACGGTTTTTTGTTTATGTAATTCTAAAACGCACAAATCGTACCAAATTAAATCAGTATTCAGTTGATACCCTCATTTAGTTAACACTCTCAATGATATTCCCCGTTGAGGAATTTGGCGGCATATCCGGCGACGGAAGCATCGTCGACCATGAGCATATCCATTTGGCGGGTCATGATGAGCAGCCTTCCGATCTGATCCAGCCGTGAGCAGAGTTCAAGGCGCGGATATTTCTGATAGCGGGCGTGAACGCGGTCGCCGACGATCTCCACGGTAAAGCCGAGTTCGGAAAGAATGAGGCCGATGCAGCGCACACGGCGCTCGCGTTGCACGCTGCCCGCGGCGCCTCCGGCAAATTCGAAGCGGATATAGTTCTTGCTGATGGTGTCGCCGCACCAGGAGTCGAGAATGGCGTAATGATACCCCACGCGGGAAGAGAAGTTGAGGTATTTGTCGGAGACGATGGCATAACTGCGGTCGCCGAAGCGCTGCCCTCCTTCCTGATGGCCGCCCGCCATGCTTCGCCCCACGACGGACATGAAACCGCGCATGTTGATGGGGCGGGGGCCGCGCGCTTGCACGGCGGGATTGCGGATGCCGTCGAGCACATGCCGGAAGGGTTCGCTGAGAACGTCTTCGGGAAGGACGCTGCGGGCTTCGGGATTGCGCAGGCCGCCGCCCAGATCGATGATGTAGAGATCCAGCGGTATGGGACAGACAAGGTGGCTGGCCGCGCCCATGCTGCCTTCGCTCATGCTGTCCGAGAGCAGGAACATCTCGCTGTAGCTTTTTTCATGGGCAAAACGCATGATGTCATGAAGCGACGTGCAGTTTTCGGGCGCAAAGAGGGCGGCATGGGGATCGACGAGGTGCAGGGGCATGATGTGCGGCGTCACCCGTCGCAGCAGGGCAAGTGTGGGCGTATCGGCCTTGATGGGGCGTGGCGCAAGGCGCAGCGCCAGCAGTTCGGGCACTTCTCCGGCGAAGATGCGTCCAGTAAGGGCATCCACCGTCACGATTTGCCCAGCTTCCAGCAGGTTGGTGATACCGGGGATGTTGAGCAGGGTCGGTACGCCGAATTCGCGGCAGACGGACGCCATATGTCCGGTCATGCTGCCTGTTTCCGCAATGATGGCCGATGCGCGGCGCATGACGACCACGGCGTCGGATGAGGAATGCGGTAGCACAAGGACGCCGCCTTCGGGGAAGTGCGTCAGATCCTCACCGGGCTGGGCCAGTATGACGGGGCCGCAGCCCACGCCCTTGGCCGCTACTTCCGCGCCGCAGATCAGCGGGCGCATGTGCGCCAGCGCCGGTGCCGACGTTTCTTCCGTGGCGGCGTTGATATGGATGGGGCGGGTCTGGAGCAGGATGACCTGTTCGTCTTCGTCAACGGCCCACTCGATATCCTGCGGGTACTGGTAATGACGCTCCAGTTCCAGGGCCATGGAGGCTATTCGCCGGACCTGATCCGGCGTCAGGCAGGGGACGTTCCTCAAGGCGTCGGGGACGTCTTCCACGATGCTTTCCACGCGGCCTTCGTTCTCATGGAGAACCATACGCTCGATCTTGTGGGCAATGGTCTCCTGCACGATGCGGTTGTTGGCGCGGGAAACCTGCCATTGATCCGGCGTGGCAGCGCCGTCCACCACCATCTCGCCGAGCCCCCAGAGTCCCTGCACAAGGACGTTGTTGGAGCGCAGATCCACGGGATGGCGTGAAAAGGCCACGCCGGCGGCACGGGCGTTGACCATGCGCAGGCAGCACATGGCCATGCCACCGCCGTCCAGCGGATAGCCGTTCTCGGCACGGTAGCTGACGGCTCTTGCCGAATAGAGACTGCTCAGAACGCGCTTGAAGGCGTCCAGCAGCGACGGGCGCGTCACGCCGAGGATGCTGCGGTACTGCCCGGCAAAGGATTGGACGCCGTCTTCCGCCAGGGCGCTGGAGCGCAGGGCGGTCAACACATCATCCCCGCTGCCGAAGGCCTGATCCCAGGCGTTATACAGGGCCTCGACAACCTCGCCGGGTATGGGCGCGTCCATGATGAGCGCTTCCACCTCGTGTCCAGCGTTGCGCAGGCTGGCGGGGTCATCCACATCGGCGGCATAGAGGGTGTCATGGATTTTTCTGGACAGTGCGCCGTGATCCTGGAGCAGGGTGCGCGCGGCCGCCCGTGTGGTGACGGCGAAACCTTCCGGGACGGGCATATCGAGCATGGTGCGCAATTCCCCCAGATTGGCGTTTTTACCGCCCACGCTGTAGGCCATGCTGGCGTCCACTTCGGAAAGCGAAAGCGTTATGGCGTTGACATCCCCGCGGGTGTGCTTTGTCAGCTCGTTTTCGATACGGGCGCTGACGGCTTCCACCGCCGTGGTCAGAGCCGTATAGCGCTGTTTTGCTATGTCATTGAGGCAGGCCGCCATACGGGCGCAGTGATAGCAGGCGCGCCGGGCCACCTTGCGCAGCTGCGCGGTATCAAGAGGGCGATCGCCGCGCTGGGCGGCGTCCAGCGAGGCAAGGATGCCGGCCAGATCCGCGTTGGACTGGAGCAGTTCCTTGAAGGAGGCATAGCGGCGGGTAAAGGCCGCCATGGCTTCCTGGCGGTTTGTCTTTGGGAGCAGACCCAGCAGGCGTTTCAGATTGGTGAAGGCGTTCATGATGCTTTTCTATCCTTGCAAGAAATGATCGCTGTGCTTGTGGTGTCTTGCCACGTTTTCAGTGGGTTTCGTCCTATTGCCCGCGGGCGCGCGCCTCGCCAGCCTGCGTGAGCACGTAGCGCTGCGCCGGCCCCCGGCCCTGTTTTTCGACAAGTCCGAGCTTCTGGAGCAGCTGGAGATCGTACTGGGCGGTGCGCATGGAGATGTTTTTTCCCGCCAGCGCCTGATATTCCTGCCGGCTGACGCTGCCCGCCGCCGCCATGCGCGGCAGGACGGCGGCGATACGCGGCGGCAGATCGCTGTTTGCGGCGCCGCCGCTCTCTTCATCGTCAGGGATTGAAGGCGGGCTTGCCGGAGTGCCCTGCGTCATGCCGCCGTCGCCTGGCGGAGCGCCGGTCGCATTGTCGGTCTGCTGGGGGAGAATTTCCAGCTGGATGTTTTCGGCCTGGATGATGCCGTTTTCACAGAAGGCCAGGGCGCGGATAAGGCAGTTGCGCAACTGGCGGACGTTGCCCGGCCAGTTCCATTCCATGAGCAGGTTGAGCGCGCCGCGCGAGATTGCCGGTACGGGGACATTGCGGGCGGCTGCCTCATGGGCGAGGAAATAGGATGCCAGCGCCGGCAGATCTTCCCGGCGATCGCGCAAGGGCGGCGTCTGTATGGTGATGACGGCCAGCCGGTAGAACAGATCCTCGCGGAAGTTTTCATCCTTTGGGAGCAGCGCGTTGGTGGCGGCGATGATGCGGGTATTGAAGGGCACCTCCTCATCGCTCCCCAGGGGGCGCATGGCGCGTGTGGAAAGGGCGCGCAGCAGCGCCTGCTGCACCTTGGGCGAGGCGTTGCCCACCTCGTCCAGCATAAGCGTGCCGCCTTCGGCCGCGAGAAAGGCCCCTTTACGCGGTTGGCGCGCTTCGGTGAAGGCCCCTTTGACATGCCCGAACAGCGTGTCCATGAGCAGGTTTTCGTCAAGCGCGCCGCAATTGATGGTGATGAAGGGCGCGTTGCGGCGGGGGCTGGCCTCATGGATGGCGCGGGACACCAGCTCCTTGCCCGTGCCGGTTTCGCCTATGACAAGAATGTCGGCATTGGAGGGCGCGGCACGCGCGATGTGTTCGCGCAATTCGTTCATGGCCGGGGAATCGCCCACCAGGCCGAAGGGGGCGGCGGCGTTTTCGGGCATGCGATCGCAGGGTTCGCGTTCCCAGAGCGACAATTGACGATTGTGCCATGTGTTGTGCGCGTCTTCCGCGCGCCGCAGGCGTTGCAGCAGCCGGTTGACGACGTCGCGGGCCTTGCGGAGCGTGAGCGGCGCGTCGGAAAGTTCCGCAAGGCCCGCCGCGGGCGCATCCATGCAGGCGTCAATTGCCCCGGCAAAGCGCGCAAGGCTCCTGTCCGCCGCGCGTCCGGTGAGCCAGAGCAGAATCCCCATGAAGAGCAGGCACAGGCCGCCGCCGGCGGCAAGCGTCTGAAAACGGTACAGGCCCTCCACATCGGTGCTGTCGCCGTCAAGGACGGCAATGCCGCCGATGACGTCCGGCGCGGCATCCGGGGCTGAGCTGAAAAAAAGCGGCGCATAGCTGGCGTGCACATCCCCAAGAGGGGTATCGTTCCACTCCTCGCCGATCGAGGAGAAGCTGATGCGCCCGCTTTCCCCTTTCTGCACTGCCGCCACCATCGTCCACCAGGGCAGATGGCTGGCATAGGGGCGAAAGGCCGTGCTGAAGCCGGGGCGGCCGAAATCGCCGCCGAAGCCCTTGCGGATGTCGTTGAGACCGAGGGGAACGTCCTCCTGCCGGTTTTTTTCAGACTGGAAGATCATCCAGCCTTGCGCGTCAAAGAAAACGCTGCGGACATGGCTGGCCTGGCTGCTCTGCCAGAACGAACTCTCGGAGGAGGAGAACATGGAGACGGCATCGCGCAACACGGAAAGATCCAGAGAAAGGATGAGCAATCCCTGGTACTGATCGTGATCGTCGAAAATGGGCGTGCTGAACCGCAGGACCTGGAGGCGCAGGCTCTGCATGGCGCCCTTGAGAGGCATGGGCGGATAGATGACCTCCAGCGGCTGCCCCGTATGGACGTGCTTCGCCGTGTGGCGGATCTCGCCCATATTGAAGGGGCTGCCGATGGCCTGCCGCGCCACGTCGGGAGGGACGGTCACGATGTCGCCGTCGTGGTTGATGATGAGAAAGCTGTCGTCGCTGTTGCGCGCCATGAAGGCTACTTCGCGATAATGGACACCGCCGGCCTTTGCGCGAAAGCGGAGCCTGTCGGCCATGGTCTGCTTGGGTATGGGGCCAGCGGCAAGAATGAGGAGCTGATTGCGCGTTTCTGTGAAAATTTGCTCAAGAATGAGCGCAACGGAACCCGCACGCAATTGCGCGTTTCGCTCCAGCGCGGCCGTGATGACGGTCCCGGTATTGCGCGATACAAAGGCAAGCAGGCACAGAAGCAGAAGCGCGGCTCCGGGGAGCCCTATCGCCAGAAGCTGGGTCGCGATGCTGCGTTTTAAGAATAACATCGCGGTATCATAAGAATTTCCTGTGAGAGGGCGAAATGGGAAACGCATGACTCCTCCTTCGCTGATCTGCCTGTCCATCAATATACTGTCAAAGCGGCTATGCAGGCAAGCCGGAAGGATGGAATATCCCGCTTTTCCGGCGGCGGGAAAGACGTGCAATCACGCAGTGGCACGGGGTTTGCTATATCTCAGTGCGTGAATTTTGGCATGAATCGCCGGATCGTCCGGCGGCAACAGGAATGGAGGAGACAGATGCGTAAGATTTGGACATGTGTGACGGGCTTTGCCCTGATGTGCCTGCTCATGGCGCCTTCTCTGGCAATGGCGGCCAAGAAGGCCGCGGCCAATGTGGTCATCGTGGCTGATACGCGCCGCCTTGACGGCATCATGCTGTGGTGGGCCCAGATGTACAACGACAGTCATGCGTACTTCACGGCGCTGACAATTCTCATCATTCCGGTAACCGGGTGCGTGTTCGGCGTTCTGGCCGACATCGTGATGTCGCATATCGGCATCGACCTCAAGCACCGCGAGCTGGCGGAACACTAGGCCGGAAGGAGGCGCTTTATGGATTGGTTGTATGTTTTGATGCCCATTTCCGGCGTGAACATTTTCTGGCCCGGTCTGATTATTCTGGGTCTCGGCGTCGGCATTATCGGTGGTTTCTTCGGCATGGGCGGCGCGTGGATGGTGACCCCCGGCCTGAATATTCTGGGCTTCCCCATGGCCTTTGCCATCGGCACGGACGTGGCACACATGGCCGGGAAATCCCTCATTTCCACCATGCGTCATGGCAAGTTCGGCAACGTTGACTACAAGCTCGGCATCACCATGCTGGCCGGGACCGTCATCGGCGTTGAAATCGGCGCGCAGATGATCATGTGGCTGGAACGGCTCGGCTCCGTCGACAAGGTCGTGCGCTGGTTGTATGTTGTGCTGCTGGTCTGCATCGCCTGGATGGTCTTCCACGACGTGGCCCTGCGCCGGAAGAAGGAACGCGAAGCGGCAGCCCGCGGTGAGGAACTGTCCGCTACGGCTACCGGCCTTGACTGGTCCTCCAGGCTCCATGCCATCCGCATTCCCCCCATGGTTCATTTCCACGTGGCTGGCATCTACTGCTCCGCCTGGCTGCCCATCTTCGTGTCGCTGGCCACCGGCTGGCTGGCCGGCATCCTCGGCATCGGCGGCGGCCTGATCCGTATGCCCGCCCTGGTGTACCTTGTGGGCTGCCCCACGCACGTGGCCGTTGGTACCGACCTTTTTGAAGTGGCCATTTCCGGCCTGTACGGCGCGGCTTCCTATACCTTCAAGGGACGTACCGAGCTTGTGGCCGCCCTCATCATGCTCATCGGCGCGGCCGTAGGCGCCCAGATCGGCGCTGTGGCAACCAAGTACATCAAGGGCTACGGCATCCGCATCGCCTTCGGCACCGCCGTCCTGGGTTGTCTCGCTTCCGTTGTCCTGAAGCTCATCCAGCCCATGTTCCCCGCCCATTCCGACCTCATCAACGGCATCGCCACCGTGGCCGTGCTGGGCTTCGTCAGCGGTATTTCCCTCTACATTACCGTGCGCATGATCCAGGGCGCCAAGCTTGAACTCGCCGCCAAGAAGCGCCAGGGCTAAGGAGAAACAACATGAGAATGTGTAAGCTGATACTGTCCGTTGCGCTGCTCTCCTGCCTCGGATTGACGGCCTGCGAATTTGGTCAGGTGGAACAGGGCCGCTGCGTGGCCTATAACCCGGAAACGAAAACCATGCTGGTGGTGCTGGATGTGAAGCACGATCAGCGCAGCCCCGAATATTCCGGTGGTATCCATGAATATCTGATGCCGTCCGATCCCGCGGAAATCGGTCCCCTGCCCAAGCCCGGTGGTCGCGTGATGTTTGACATTGACAAGTCCACCGTCACCGTCTACAACCCCGATACTAGGGAGCTTGAGACCCTGAACGTCAGGTTCACCGATGTGGAGAAGAACATCAAGCGCACGCATCCCAAGGTGAAGGGCAAGACGTTCCCCATTATCGACAAGGAAAAGATGACGGTCACCGAGTATTCCGCGCGTCTGCAGGCTCTGGTCACTTTCCAGATTCCCGCGGAAAAGCTGAACGTGCATCCCGATACGTGGGAAGCCGGTGACGAAGTTCGCGTCTACTATAAGGAAAATGCCAAGCACCAGGCGCTGCGCTTCATGAACATCTCCCAGACAAACCTGTTCAAGAAGTAGGCCCCAGGTATTCCGCATACGCCAGGCGAGGCCGGAGCCCCTCCTCCGGCCTCGCCGTCCCCTGAATGAGACGCTCAAGGAGAACTCTATGACCGCCGCCGCTGCCATTTCCCCCTCTCCCGCTGTTCCGTATGCCTTCAAGCGCGCGCTGTGGTCCGGCATCGTGCGTATTGCCGCCAACGTCCTGATGCTTGCGGCGGTGTTTTTCGCCATGTATCAGGCTTCGCTGCGCCCTGGTTCCTCTCTGGCGACCTTTTCCCTGTTTTTTTTCGGCATCACTGTTCCGCTGTGGCTGGGCGCGGGCTGGCTGCTCCGCCTCATCCGGCGTCGTTTCCCCTGCGAGGACGCCACGCTCGTGACGCTGCCCGGTGGAAAACGTTCCCTGTTGCGCTGGAGCGTCCGGGATCAGGCGGAGGAAACACCGTCCTGTGCCTTCGCCCGGCGCGGATGGCGAAACGCACCTTCGCTTTAGGGCGGTTTCACCTCTTCTTTTTCGGCACGCTTCTCCCCGCCGCAACGGCGTGCGCGCTCCTGGGCATCCTCCGTCCCGGGAGCTTTTTTATCCTGTGGGAAAGGGCGTTCCGCCCATTGCCAGACACGGGGGCGTGCTTATTTTAGGGAAGGCTCGCGGCGTTGCGCTGATTGACAGCGCCCAGCGCCGCGGGCTAGGTACACATAAAAAACTCCGTTTCCCAGGGAAACGCCACGGGATATCGAAGCCTTTGAGGGAGGCCGTCTTGAATCAGACAAGTCGAAATCTGCTGCTGTGGAGCATCATCGCCCTTGCTCTGGTGATGGTGTTCAATACCTTTCAGCAGCCGCAGAGCGCGTCGCAGCAGTTGTCCTATTCCGATTTTCTTTCCCGCGTGGACGGCGGGCAGATCGCCAGCGTCACCATTCAGGGCAATGTCCTGACGGGGAAGACGATGGACGGCGCCACGGTCAAAAGCTATGCTCCCCGCGATCTGGAGATGATCTCACGCCTGATGGAAAAGAAGGTGGAGGTCAAGGCTGAACCGCCGGAGGATCAACCCTGGTATATGCAGGTGCTTGTTTCCCTGCTGCCCATGGCGCTGCTGATAGCCGTGTGGGTATTCTTCATGCGGCAGATGCAGGGCGGAAGCAGCGGCAAGACCATGAACTTTGGCCGTTCGCGCGCCCGTATGCTCAATAAGGAGGATGGCTGCGTCACCTTTGACGACGTGGCCGGGGTGGACGAGGCCAAGGAGGAACTGGCCGAGGTTGTTGAGTTCCTGTCCAATCCGAAAAAATTCACCCGTCTGGGGGGGCGTATTCCCAAGGGCGTCCTGCTTGTGGGGCCTCCCGGCACGGGCAAGACGCTGCTGGCCCGCGCCGTGGCCGGTGAGGCCGGTGTGCCGTTCTTTTCCATTTCCGGGTCCGATTTTGTGGAAATGTTTGTGGGCGTGGGCGCTTCCCGTGTGCGCGATCTCTTTGTGCAGGGCAAGAAAAACGCGCCCTGCCTGATTTTTATTGATGAAATCGACGCCGTGGGCCGCAAGCGTGGCGCTGGGCTGGGCGGCGGCCATGATGAGCGGGAACAGACGCTGAACCAGCTGCTGGTGGAGATGGACGGCTTTGAAAGCAATGAGGGCGTCATTCTCATCGCCGCTACCAACCGGCCGGACGTTCTTGATCCCGCATTGCTGCGCCCTGGGCGCTTTGACCGCCAGGTGGTGGTGGCGACGCCGGATCTGCGCGGCCGGAAGCGTATTCTTGAAGTGCATACCAAGCGTACGCCTCTGGCTCCCGACGTGGACCTTGAGGTACTGGCGCGCGGTACGCCAGGCTTTTCCGGCGCGGATCTGGAAAATCTTGTCAACGAGGCCGCGCTGCAGGCTGCCAAGCTCAATCAGGAAATGCTTGACATGCGCGACTTCGAATACGCCAAGGACAAGGTGCTCATGGGCCGTGAACGCCGCAGTCTCATGCTGTCCGACGAGGAAAAGCGCAATACCGCCTACCATGAGGGCGGGCATGCGTTGGCGGCGCGCCTGCTTCCCGGCTCCGATCCTGTCCATAAGGTGACCATCATCCCGCGCGGCCGCGCGCTGGGCGTGACCATGCAGCTTCCCGAAGAGGACAGGCACAGCTACACCCGCGGCTACCTGCTGAATACGCTGGTAGTGCTTCTGGGCGGGCGCGTGGCCGAGGAGCTGGTGCTTTCCGATTACACCACGGGCGCATCCAACGATATTGAGCGCGTGACGCGGACGGCGCGGCGCATGGTCTGTGAATGGGGCATGAGCGACGCCATCGGCACACTGGCCGTGGGTGAAAAGAGCGAAGAGGTCTTTATCGGCCGGGAATGGGTGCAGAACAAGAACTACAGCGAAGATACCGCGCGTCTGGTGGATGCGGAAGTCAAACGGATTGTGGAGGATGCCTACGCCCGTTGCCATAAGCTGTTGCGGGAAAATATG
Source organism: uncultured Desulfovibrio sp. (assembly GCA_934546745.1). Taxonomy (GTDB): domain Bacteria; phylum Desulfobacterota; class Desulfovibrionia; order Desulfovibrionales; family Desulfovibrionaceae; genus Desulfovibrio. Next base: position 17,205 of record CAKTDV010000010.1, read on the forward strand.
GAAACTCTGCACCGCATCGCCGCCGCGCTGCTGGAGCGTGAGACCATCACGGGTGAGGAGCTGGATTTGCTTATGGAAGACAAACCGTTGCCACCGCTGGATGCCAACGGCAAATCCGATTCCCAGCCGGACGGGCCGTCCGACGCGTCCGGATTTGTGCTGGAGCCGGACACAACGTCCGGCGCTTCCCCGGAGGGAAAACCCGGAGATGCTGGCGCGCCTGGGGAAAACGGCGGCCATACGCCGAGGCGTGACTAGGGCGGTTTCACATTGCGGCTCCGCGCTCTGGCGGATGCGGGAGCGGATGCCCGCCAGGCACAGGGAAAAACCTCTCCTCCGTATCGGGTGGGGCGGAATATGTGGCTCAGACTGCTTTTGAGGAAATGCCGTCTATGACAGACTCTGCTGTACATCCTCCTTCCGCCGGCATGGCCGGGGAGCGTGCCGGGACCCCTCCGTGGCGTGTCCTGGGAGGAAGGGCGCTGCATACGTCCGCCCCTTTCGGGCTTATGGGGATCGTCAACATCACGCCGGATTCTTTTTTTGACGGCGGCGAACACGGCGACGCGAGGCTGGCCGTCGCGCACGCGCTGCGCCTGCGCGACGAGGGGGCGGATATTCTTGATCTTGGCGCGGAATCCTCGCGTCCCGGAGCCCCTGCGCTGACGTCCGATGAGGAGTTGCGCCGCCTGTTGCCCGTCCTCTGCGACCTGCGGACGTCCGCCTCTGGTGTCTGTCTTTCCGTGGACACCTATCACGCGTCCACGGCGGAGGCCGTCCTGCGCTGCGGGGCATCCATCATCAACGATATTTCCGGGTGCGCCTATGATCCCGCGTTGCTGGATGTGCTGGCGCAATACCGTCCCGGCTATGTCCTGATGCACTGTCAGGGCCGTCCCGCGACCATGCAGAAAGCGCCCCGGTACGATGATGTGCGTCGCGATGTCCTGGAGTTTTTCGACACGGCGCTCAATCGTCTTGTGCGTGCCGGGTTGCCCGAGGATCGCATTGCGCTTGATCCGGGGATTGGTTTCGGCAAGACGCTGGAGCACAACCTGGAGCTGCTGGCGCACGCGGAAGAATGGCTGGACTTTGGACGCCCCCTTCTCATGGGGCTTTCCATGAAGAGTCTGTTCGGCGATCTGCTGGGCCTGCCCGTGGCCCGTCGCGGGGCCGTGACACAGACGGCAACGGCCCTGCTGTGGCGGAAAGGCGTTTTCTGGCACAGGGTGCACGACGTCGCCGCGGTGCGACAGGGACTTCTGGTTGCTGCCGCCCTGCGGACGGGGAGCGCGTTTCATGCTTGAAGGCGTTACCATGGACTGGCGCGATCTTCTGGACGTGGCGCTGGTGGCGTTCATCGTCTATCAGCTTATTCAGCTGTTGCGCGGTTCGCGGGCGCTGGCCATGCTTTCAGGGCTGGGGCTGCTTACCATTCTGTATGTGATTTCACACAAGCTGGGCCTGTATACGCTGGGCTGGCTGCTGCAGCATATTTTCAGTTCTCTTTTCATTCTTATCGTCGTCATTTTCCAGAGCGACATCCGGCAGGCGCTGGGAGAGATCGGATCGCACCGCTTTTTTCGCAGAAAAAACGCGATGTCCGGCCTTGTGGAGGAAGTGGCGGTCTCCTGTGTGGAAATGGCCCGCCTGCGTATAGGCGCGTTGATTGTCATCGAACGCAGCATGAAGCTCGGCGACGTGATTAAACGGGAAGGCGTGCGGGTGGATGCCCTGTTGTCACGTCAGTTGCTGATGAACATTTTCTATCCCAAGGCGCCGCTGCACGACGGCGCTGTCGTCATCAGCAAGGGGCGCATTATGGCGGCGGCCTGCATTCTGCCGCTGGCTGTGGCCAAAGGGCAGTCCTTTGGTACGCGGCATCGCGCGGCGCTGGGCATTACCGAGGAAACGGACGCCGCCGTGGTGGTGGTCTCGGAGGAACGCGGGGAAATCTCGCTGGCCATGCGTGGCGAACTGAGCCGTAACCTGGATGGCGCGCGTCTGCGGCAGGTGCTCAATGATCTCCTTTAGAAAACGGGATTCCTCCACGGCGCGGCTGCTTGCTGTCCTTGTCTCTGTTGTGGCGGCGGTGGGGATGTGGTATATGGTCAGCGTCAGCGACCGGACAGAGGTACAGCTGGAGCTGAGCATCAACTATTACGGCATGCCCCAGAATCTTGTGGTGACCTCCGGCCTGATTAACAAGATAACGGTACGGTTGCGTGGGCCGGGAACCCTGCTGCGTTCCATTCCGCAGCAGCGTCTTGTGCAGTCCGTGGAGTTGTCCCATCTCAAAAAGGGAACGACCGTCATTCCGCTGACCAGTGAAAGCATGGACGGCACCTTCCGGGCTTTTGAGCTTATGGACGTATTACCGCCCCGGATTGTCATTACGGCGGATACGCTGATAGAACGCAGCGTTCCCATCAAGACCGTGGTGGAGTCGCCGCTGCGCGGCAACGCGCTCACGGTCGAAAATGTAAGCACGTCCCCCGCGACGGTCATTCTGCGCGGGCCGGAATCCATTGTTTCGGATTTTTCCTTCCTGCCGGTGACTATCCGTCTGGATCCCAAAGCTTCGGGAACGACGGTGCGCCAGACACTGCTGCTGGATACGCCGAGTCTCGTCAACGCCGTGCCTTCGGCGGTGCAGGTGCAGTACACCATCACCAGCGGGCGCAGCGTCCTGTCACGACGGTGCAAGCTCAGGCTGGAATCGGAGAATCCGCAATCCTACAGGGTGGATCCTCCCAGCATCGATCTGGCCGTGGAAGTGCCGGAAGCGCTTGTGCGCAGCACCTCCTATCTGCGTAAGCTGGAGGCCCTCGTGGTTCCGCCGCCCCTGGACGTTGGCAAGAGCGCGCTGGTGGATCCCAGGATCCGCCTGCCGGAAGGCATGACGCTGCTGAGTCCCAGTGTGGAGGCCGTGACGGTCACACGCATACGATAGAGGTAGCGTTGCGTAGGCGAGCCCAGCGACAGGCGCCGCACCCATGCAACCTTCCTATGGCGGCGCGGGCCGGGGCCGAGGGGCAAAGGGCGTATCTTGTGCCGCCGGGCGGCAAGGAGTTCTCATGTCTGAACGTTTTTTCGGTACTGACGGCCTGCGCGGCACGGTCAACACCTATCCCATGACGGCGGAAGTGGCCCTGCGGCTGGGGCTGGCCGCGGGCATACGGTTTCGTTCCGGGCCGCGCAGGCACAAGGTTGTCATCGGCAAGGACACACGCCTTTCAGGCTACATGCTGGAATCGGCGCTGACTTCGGGGCTGTGCGCGGCGGGCATGCATGTCATCATGACAGGGCCTCTGCCCACGCCGGCCATATCCTTTCTGACGCGCAGCATGCGGGCGGATCTGGGTGTGGTTATTTCCGCATCGCATAATCCCTATCACGACAACGGCATTAAATTTTTTGATGCGGAAGGGTTCAAACTGCCTGACGAGGTGGAGAACGAGATCTCCGCCATGGTGCTGGATAAGGATTTCCGGTGGCCCTATCCCGCGCCGGACAAGGTGGGTCGCGCCAGCAAGATTGAGGATGCGGGCGGCCGTTATATCGTCTACACAAAAAATTGCTTTCCCGCCAACATGACCCTTTCCGGGCTGCGTATCGTCATTGACTGTGCCAATGGCGCGGCCTACAAGGTGGCCCCTCTGGCGCTGGAGGAACTGGGCGCCGAGGTCTTTCGCATCGGAGCCCAGCCCAACGGACTGAACATCAATGAGCACTGCGGATCGCTCTACCCGGAGACGCTTGTCGCCAAGGTGCGTGAGGTGCGCGCGGATGTGGGGCTTGCCCTGGACGGCGACGCCGATCGACTTATCGTGGCGGACGAGAAGGGGAACGTCCTGGACGGCGATCAGATTATGGCCATGTGCGCCGGCGCCATGATGGCACGCGGCGATCTGCCGCACAACATGCTGGTGGCCACGGTCATGAGCAACATGGCTCTGGAACTTTTCATGAAGGAGCGCGGCGGCACGCTGCTGCGCACCAAGGTGGGCGATCGCTATGTCATGGAAGCCATGCGCCGCGAAAACGCCATGCTGGGCGGCGAGCAGTCCGGCCATCTGATCTTCCGTCAGTACAGCACCACGGGCGACGGTCTGCTGGCCGCCTTGCAGCTCCTGCGCATCGTGCGGGAAAAGGAGCGTCCCCTGTCCGAGCTGGCAGGGTTGCTGCATCTTTTTCCGCAAAAACTTGTCAATGTCCGTGTGGAAAAAAAGCTGCCCTTTGGGGAGCGGCCCGCCATTGGCGAGGCGGTACAGAAAATCGAAAACGAATTGGGCGATCGCGGCAGAGTGCTGCTGCGGTATTCCGGCACGGAGGATCTGTGCCGTATCATGATTGAGGCGGAAGATGAGGAAAAGGTGGCGCGCTATGCCGGCGACCTGGCCGAGGTTGTCGCGCGGGAGCTGCGCTGATCCCGCGTTGGCGGTAGAGGTTGTTGTGGGGGCGGCCGTCTGGGTACAGGCTTCCTTTCGCCCGCCCTTTGTTTCATGCCTGTTCAAGGAGATGACATGCGGTCGATTCGTAAGGTCGTCATCCCCGTCGCCGGATGGGGAACCCGTTCTCTGCCCGCTTCCAAGAATATTCCCAAGGAAATGCTGCCCATCTACAACAAGCCGGTTATCCAATACGTTGTGGAGGAGGCGCAGCAGTCAAAAATCGAGGATGTGATCTTTGTCACCAATCGTGACAAGAGCGTCATCGAGGATCACTTTGATTATAACCTGCAACTGGAAGCCGTGCTGGAGAGGGCCGGAAAGCTGGATAAGCTGGAAGAGGTGCGCCGTGTGGCCGAGATGGTCAATATCATGAGCGTCCGCCAGAAAAAACAGCTGGGACTTGGCCATGCCGTCCTGTGCGCCCGCGGACTGGTGGGAGACGAACCCTTTGCCGTCATGGTGGGCGACGATCTCATGTTCAGCGGCAAACCGGGCATTGGTCAGCTTATCGATGTGGCGCTGTCTGAAAACATGCCGGTGATCGGCGTCATGGAAGTTCCGTGGGAAAAGGTGAGCCGTTACGGCATCATTGCCGGAGAGGAAGTCAGCCCCGGGGTTTTCCGCGTCAGCGATATGGTGGAAAAGCCCGCGCGGCATGAGGCCCCGTCGCGTCTCGCCATTGTGGGGCGTTATGTGCTGACGCCTGATGTCTTCGAGCATCTGCGGCAGGTGAAGCCCGGTATTGGCGGCGAGATTCAGCTGACCGACGCCCTGCGTTCCCTTGCCCATGAGCGCGGCATGATGGCCGTGCGCATGGAAGGCACCCGCTTTGACGCAGGCGACTGGGCGGAGTTCCTGACGGCAAACATCTATTTCGCCATGCAGGATGAAAAACTGCATACGGAGCTGACGGCCCTGCTGAATCGTTTCGTCATGTGACCGCCAGCCCTTTTGCCATGGACAATGGATAAAACGCCGCGACCCGCGCATACGGGCCGCGGCGTTTGCGGTATCTCTCCCGTCCGCCGGAGCGGTTCACGTGCTCACGGTGGATCGTTCTAGGGCCGGATGACTTTTTCGGCAAGGTCGAGGCTGGTGACAATATCGAGCATGTTGGATGTCTCGCCTACCTCCTTGGCTTCGGAGAGGCCGTAGTGCGCCAGGCAGGTGCCGCAGACGAGGATGGAGACGCCGCGTTCCTCCAGAATTTTCAGGGCGTCCAGCGCGGGCCCCTGCGTGGCGGACAGACGCACGCCGCCGTTCAGCAGAACGATGCGCCACAGGTTGCGCAGTTCCGGCAGGGTGGAAAGAAAGGTCTCCATCAGGCGCTGCCCCAGGGCGTCGTCGCCTCGGCCCAATACCGGCGTGGTGATCAGCACAAGGGTGCGTGCCGCGCCGCCGCCATCAGCCTCTGGCGAGGGGGCGTCTGCCGCCGCGGGCGTTTCCGGGCGCGTCGCCCGGATATGGAAGATGCCTTCCCTTTCCTCGCAGACGCAGGTAAACTTGTTGTTGCCAAGGTAGCGCAGAACGTTTTCCCGCGCGGCGCTGTTGTCCACCCGCACGGAAAGCGCGACGGCTCCGGCGGCGACGGCCTCACGGCAGCGAATGACGGGTTGTGGGCAGGCAAGCCCGCGGCAGTCAAGGTGTTGCATACGGTTTCCCTCCGTTCAGACAATATGGAAAAATCGCAATATGCCCACGCAGCACAGGGCGGGGATGGCGGCCATGACATCGTCGATCATGATGCCGTAACCGCCGGGCAGCCAGTGTTCCGAGGCGCGAATGGGGCCTGGCTTCCAGATATCGAAAACACGGAAAAAGAGAAAGGCCGCCAGGAGAAGCCTCCAGTCGCTTTCCTGAAAGGGAAGCAGCACAATCCAGACGCCCAGCACCTCGTCAATGACGACTTCGCCGGGGTCACTTTTGCCCAGCAGGCGCTCGGCGACGCCAGAGGCCAGCGCTCCGGTGAGGAAGATGGCGATCAGGACGGCCAGCCGCGCCGGCAACGGGAGAGGCAGAAAGAGCCAGTGGGCCGCAATGGCGGCGACGGCGCTTCCCGCCGTGCCAGGCCCTACAGGGCACAGCCCCGCTCCGCCGGCGCGGCTGTAGCACAGAACGATTTTTTCCCAGGATGTCATGCGTTTCCTCCACGAGTCTGTATGGGTTGGGGCACAGGTTTTTTTATGGATCATTACGCGCTCTCGCGTCCGCGGCGTTCCTCCAGCGCCAGGCGCAGGCGATCCAGCAGCATGAAGCCGCCGCTCATGCTTACGATGAGCGCCCCCGCCATGAAAACGCCGCGGTAGTCGCATCCCATCTGAATGACGGCGCCCCCTATCAGCGGGCCGAGCATGCCGCTGGCGTCAAAGGTGAGCATCATGACGTTGGAATTCAGGGAGCGTGTGGTGTCGGTGGAGCGATCGTAGATGGTGGATGCCAGCAGAGGGTAGAGAACACCGAGGCAGACGCCGTACAGGACACACAGAGGAACAAAGGTCCATGACGGCAGCCAGGCCATGCCGGCCATGCTGACGGCCAGTCCCAGCGCGCACAGCGGCACCACGCGATAGCGCGGCAGGGTGTCGAACATGTGGGAGCCGAACAGGCGGAGGAGAATCATGGTGACGGTGTAGGTCATGAAGAATTGCTGCGCCTGCGCGCCTGTCAGCGTACATAGGCCTTTCATGAACAGAATGGCCAGCCAGGTCATGATGCTGAAGGACATGCAGGCGAGATAGACGCAGGCCAGGCCCGAATGGGTCACGGCATACAGCACGGCTTTGCCGTCCATGCGTTCCGTGCCTGTGGAACGCAGTTCCGGAACGCGCAGGCGGGGGGCCAGAGGAGGCAGCATGCACAGAGCCGGAATGCCGAGCAGCGATGTCCAGGCGAAAAGCCAGGGTTCTCCGCCTACCAGCGGCAGCAGAGACTCTCCCACGGCGGGGATGACGGAGTAGGGCAGCAGCAGCGTCAGAGAGAAGATGGCGAAGCCGCGGGCGCTTTGCCCCTTGGGAATACAGGAAACCAGCACGGCCATGACGCAGGTGGAGTAGACGGAAAGCGCCGCGCCCTGCAGCGCGCGCATGCCCGCGACAATGGCGGTGAAATGCGGCCCTCCGGCAAGGAAGGGGTAGGCCAGCATGACGCCGCTGGAGAGAAGGATGGCGCAGGCCAGCGGCGCCAGCTTATCGCGTCTGAGCAGAGTGAAGCTGGCCAGAGGGCGGCACAGCAGAACCATGACGAACATGCAGGCCAGCAGGATGCCGCGCACATCGGCGGCGATGCCGACGCCTTCCAGCCATTGCTCAAAGCAGTAGTAGACGGCAATATAGCTGTTGTTGCACAGTGACATGCAGAAGAGCAGGATGAAGTCGCGGCTGAAAAGGGTCTGCGACGATCCGGGCATGGGATGTCGCCCCGAAGGGCCGAAAATGGGCATATACCCACACCTCCGTGGTTCGCGGCGGGCATAATGCCTGACCGCAAGGGCGCGCGCCTGGAGCGCGGACGTACGAGGCTACCCTATTTTTGAAACGACGGAGCGTCAAGCCTTCCTTTGCGGGGCGTAGTGTGAGATGTTGCGCTTGGGAAAAAGAGGGATTATTTTCTTCTTTTGTGGAAACCCCTTTCAAAGGATGTGAATATGGGTCAAGCGTCAAGAGTACTGATCATGGGGGGAGCGGGCTACGTCGGATCGCATGTTGTCCGGGAGTTGCGGTCTCATGGCATCGCCTGCGTCGTGGCGGATAATCTCGTCTACGGGCACAGGGAGGCCCTGCCGGAGGATGTTCCCTTTGTCCGTGCGGATTTGCTGGATCCGGCGTCACTGGCGTCGCTTTTCGGACGCTATGAATTCGATGCTGTCATGCATTTCGCGGCCTTCACCTATGTGGGGGAGAGCGTCCAGGACCCGCGGAGATACTACCGCAACAACGTGACCGGTACGTTGAATCTGCTGGACGCCATGCTGGATCACCGCGTGCGGAAGATCGTGTTTTCCAGCACCTGCGCCGTATACGGCAATCCCTGCCGCCTGCCGCTGGATGAAACGCATCCGCAGACGCCGATCAGCCCTTACGGATGGAGCAAGCTCATGATTGAACGGGCGCTAGCCGATTACGGCGCGGCCTATGGGCTGCGCTATCTGGCCTTGCGTTACTTCAATGCCGCCGGAGCCGCGTCGGATGGCGGCATCGGTGAAAGCCATGCTCCCGAGACGCATTTGATTCCCCTGGTCATGGAGGCCATGCGGGGAAAGCGCGCCCGCATCCGCATTTTCGGTACGGATTACGATACGCCCGACGGCACCTGCCTGCGGGACTATATCCATGTGGAAGATCTGGCTTCGGCGCACCGCCTCGGATTGGAAAAGCTGGACACGTTCAGCGGCTTCCTCAATCTGGGGACGGGACGCCCCCTGTCCGTCAGAGAGGTGATCGCCGCCGCGGAAGGTGTTTCCGGGTGTTCCTGCCCTGTGGAGATCGGCGAACGCCGCGACGGCGATCCCGCGGCGCTCTACGCGGCGACGGACAGGGCCCGTGAGATCCTCGGCTGGACGCCGCGCCGTTCCGTGGAGGATATCGTGTCTTCCGCCTGGCAATGGGAGTGCGCCCGCCGGTTCTAGGCCGGTGTTCAGCCTTTCCCATGCCGTTTTTATCAGGAACGCCGTTTCAGATCGGAGCGGCGACGCCCTTCAATCCCGACCTCCCCTTGGAAGGGAGAGCCAAGATGACAAAGGAGTTTTTGATGAAGCGTCTTTTTTCATCCCTGCTGTTTTGCGGCCTGCTTCTGACTCCCTGTGCCGCACCGGATGCGTTCGCGGCCGAGGCGCGGGGCAAGGCTCCGGCTGAGGCTGCCGTCCAGAAAAAGGAAAGCGGTTTTCGCGGCAATCCCGCAAGCAAAGTCTATCACAATGCCGGGTGCCAGTATTTTAACAGCAAGGGAGCGACCAAAGAATTTGCGACGCCGCAGGAGGCCGTTAAAGCCGGGTTCCGGCCCTGCAAGATATGCAATGGCTAGCATGGCCGCATAGTGAAAATACCGATCGGCGGACACTCGCGCACAGGCACAGGGGACTATGCCGTGCGCGGGCAACGCCGCTGGGGGGGCGGGAAATGGCGGAACCCTCCCCGTGCCCGTCTCCCCGCCTGGATTCTGGGCCGATTTCCCGGGCGGGCATTTCCAGTACGGCGAAAAGCGCACAGAGGGTACTTTTCTTCTTCGGACAAAGCGCGTAGAAGTCTCGACGTTTCATCATTGAGCAATCAACCAAGGAAGGAACGTTCATGACCGCCGCTGTTCTCCGCCGGAGTCCGGTCTCCATGCTGCCGCATACGCCAAAGGCGTTTTACCGGACGGCCCTGATGGCCTTTTTTCTCGTCATGGGAATCATGTTTGCCTCCTGGGCCATCCGTATTCCTGATGTCAAGGCGGCGCTGCATCTTTCCGACGCCGAGCTGGGCGGCCTGCTTTTTGGCGCGCCGCTGGGGCAGCTCGCCGCCATTGTGCCTTCGGCGTGGTTGATCGGGCGTATCCGCAGCCGGCGCACGGTCATTCTGGGCATGGTGCTCATGCCGGCGGCGCTGGTGTCGCTTGCGCTGGCCAGTGGACATGTTTCCCTGTTTGTCTGCCTGCTCTTTTTCGGCTTTGCCGACAATATGCTCAATATCGCCCTCAATTCGCAGGCTGTTGGTGTGGAGACGCTGTACGGGCGCAGCATTATGGCGACGTTCCACGGCATGTGGAGCCTCGGCGGCGTCATTGGCGGTGTCGTGGGAGCCATTCTGGCCCCGCTCGGCATAGCGCCCTTCCCCCATTTCTGCCTGATTGCGCTGCTGGCCGTGACCGTGCTGGCCTCGCTGCGTTCCTGGACCTTGCCGAGGGAGGTCCGCGTCGGCCACAAGGCGGAACAGACGCGCCGCCCCGTCCGCTTCGATGTCTATCTTGCCGCCCTTGGCGTCATCGCCTTTGGCAGCATGGCGACAGAGGGCGCCATGTATGACTGGAGTTCCGTCTATTTTGCCCAGGTGGTCCAGCCCGGAGAGAGCCTTGTGCGCGTGGGGTATGTGGCCTGCATGAGCGCCATGGTTCTCGGACGCCTTATGGCCGACGGACTCATCAACCGGCATGGTGTCACGCCGGTCCTGCAGCTCAGCGGCCTGTGCATTTCCGGAGGCATGGCGCTGTCGCTGGCCTGGCCGGATCTTGGTTGCGCGGCGGCCGGTTTTGCGCTCGTCGGGTTCGGCATGGCCTCCATTGTGCCCATTTGTTACAGCCTTGCCGGAAAATCTTCCCGGGTTCCCCCGCAGGTGGGCATTTCGCTGGTGTCGTCCATCAGCTTTTTCGGTTTTCTGGCATGTCCGCCCGCGGTGGGCTTTCTTTCCCATCTTGCCGGACTGCGCTGGGCGCTGTCGCCCATTGTCGCCGTGGGGCTGCTCATCGCGCTGGCGGCGCCGCTGCTTCGACGCCTGCGCCCCTGAACATTACCGCGAGCGCCGGATCGTGCGCGCCAGAAGCAGAAGGAAGGAGGAAAGCGCCAGCAACGCAAGGGCCAGAACAACGCCGCCGCGGATGCCTGGCGGGGCGGCGCGCTTCCCCTCTTTCCCCTTGGGGTGTTTTGGGCTAGCATACGGATATGGCGCGCACCGGGAAGGAATCCCGGAGTACAGGGCGCGCCTCCGATGCCCCGCCGTGCCGGAGGCTGTCCCGCCGCGTTTCGCTGTGGAACACGAACGGGATGCGCTGTGCCGCGCGGTGGAGAATGCCTGTCTAGGGAGCTGTTATGGAAGAGCAGACTAGTGAAGCCCGTGAAAAGAAGACCATACTTATTATTGAAGATAGTCCGTTTCAGTCCAAGCTGATCCGTCGCCATGTGCAGTTGACGACCGATCTGCCCGTGCTGGAGGCGCATACGCTGGCCGATGCCGACGCCGTGTTGCAGGAACACAGCGAAGAGATTTTCCTTGCGCTTGTGGATCTCAATCTGGAAGACGCCCCCGACGGTCAGGCGCTGGATCTGTGCCTGAAGTGGCATGTCCCCTCCATGGTGCTGACCGCGCGTCTTGACGAGGATGTGCGCGCCAAGTGCCTCCATCAGCATGTGGTGGATTATTTTATCAAAGGCAGTATCGCCGATATGGATCCTCTGGTGGCCGCTGTGGAGCGCGTCTACAAGAACCAGTCCCTTACCGCGCTGGTCGTCGACGATTCCCACACGCAGCGCGTCATCGTGCGCAGGCTGCTGGAAGTGCAGCGCCTGAACGTGCTGGAAGCCGACAGCGGTGAGGCGGCCATTGCCATACTGGAAGAGCATCCTGAAATCCGTCTGGTGGTGACGGACTTCCATATGCCCGGCATGGGCGGCCTTGAGCTGGTGCGGCAGGCCCGCGCCAAGCGCCGCCTTGACGAACTCTCCATCATCGGCCTTTCCTCGGCCGGTTCCGGCCCGCTGACCGCCCGCTTTCTGAAGAACGGCGCCAACGACTTTCTGACAAAACCCTTTGAGAACGAGGAATTCTACTGGCGCATAAATCAGTCGCTGACCACGCAGGATCTGATGCGCACCATGCGCGACATTCGCCAGCAGCATGCGTGACGCCGTCCATGCCGGCGTCTTTTCCGGCGGGACAATAAGGCTACAGTAAAGGAACGGCAGGCGGCGTCTGCTGTTCCTTTGCTGTCTGAGGGGGCAGGCAAGACGCAGCGCATGTTGCGTTTGAAATATCTTGCCACAATGCCGGACATGAACTAGTGTGGATGGGAAAAGGAAAAACAGGACTACATGGAGTCATCATGAGCCAGAATCTTGTTCCGGGACAAAACTGCGCCGTTCCCGACGATACGCTTTCCATCGCCGTCAGGGCCGGGGCCGCCGCCGACTTTTCCGCCTTCCGTCTCTTTGCCGGCGGCAGGACCCGCAAGGATGCGGACTTTGTTTTCTATGGGCAGAACGTCAATGACGACGCCACCGTGGAGCTCTCACAGGAAGGCGACGCCGCCATGTTTCGCGTTGCGCTGCCCCGTCTGGCCCCGGAGGTGGAAAAGATCGTCCTTGCCGTTACCTCGGATTTCCCGTCCCTGGCCGCTCTTGCTTTTCTTGAGCTGGATATCCTCCAGGGAAGCGTCTCCCTCGCCCGCTGCCGGCTGGACGTGACCGCCCGCGACGAGGCAGCGCTCATCCTGGGTGAATTTTACCGCCGCAACGGGCAATGGAAGTTTCGCCTTGTGGCGCAGGGCTTCCGGGGAGGACTCCGGCCGCTGGCCGAAGCCTACGGTGTCGACGTAGCGGACGACGCCCCCGCCTCGCCTCCGGCGGCCCCCGCCGTCAATCTGAGCAAGATCGTCCTCACAAAGAGCGCCCCAAGGGTCGATCTGAACAAGCATACGGTCGGCAAGGGCGTTTTCCGCGTCAATCTCAACTGGAACAGGACGGCGGGTTCGGGCGGTTTTTTCCAGAGAAACGCCGGCGTCGATCTCGATCTTGCGGCCTATGTCCGCCTCCGTTCGGGGGAACAGACCATCATTCAGGCTCTGGGCAATCATTTTGGCGATCTGGACCGTCCTCCGTATGTCAAACTGCTGGGCGATGACCGCACGGGAAGCCGGGAGGAGGGCGAATGGATACATATCAACGGGGAACATATAGACGAACTGGCGGAAGTGCTTATATTCACCTTCATCTATTCCGGTATTCCCAACTGGCAGGCCACGGACGCCGCCGTCAGACTGGAAATTTCGGGACAGCCGGAAATTGAGACCCGCCTGAGCGAAGGAAGCAACGCCCTGCCCATGTGCGCCGTTGCCCGCCTCCGCAATACCGGCAGTGAGCTGCGGATAGAACGCCTGGATCGCTATTTCAGCGGCCACAGGGATATGGACAAGGCGTTCGGCTGGGGCTTCAGCTGGAAGGCCGGCAGCAAGTAGCTTGTGGAGATGGCAGGAGATGAGCAGCGTGCCCCACGGAGCGCCCCGATGAAACGTCTTTCCCCCTATGCCGCCGGGTCAACGCTGTATGTTCCCGCTACGGCATGGAATTTCATGGAAAACATTCTGGCGGGCAGGTACGCCTTTCTTCCTTCAATCACGCTGTGTCTTGAGGATTCCATCCGGGAAGCGGACGTGGCGGACGGCATGGGCCGCATCGCCCAGTTCCTGGGGGAGGCGGCCCATGCCGTCGCCCCACCCCTGATTTTCATCCGGCCCCGCAACGCCGCCAACCTTGCCGCCCTGCTGGAGCGGGGCGGGCTGGAGAGGATCGACGGCTACGTGCTGCCCAAGTTCACCCTTGCCGCCCTGCCGGAGTGGGAGACGCTGCTGCGCCCTCTTTCCGCCTGCTGGATGCCCACGCTGGAAACGGCGGAGGTCTTTGATCCGCGGGCCATGCGCCTGCTGGCGGAGCGCCTGGCGCAAAGTCACTGCCGGGAACGGCTGGTCGCGCTGCGCATCGGTGGCAACGATCTCCAGCAGCTGCTTGGCGTGCGCCGCCACAGGCGGCATACCCTCTACGAAGGGCCGCTTGCCGCCGTTCTCGGCATGCTGGCGGCCACCTTTCTGCCTCGCGGCTTCGCCCTGTCCGCGCCGGTCTTTGAAATTCTGGACGATGCGCGCCTGCTCCGCCGCGAACTGGAACGGGATGTCATGCATGGGTTCTGCGGCAAGACGGCCATTCATCCAGGGCAGCTGCCTGTCATTCGCGATGCCTTCCGCGTCGCGCCGGAGGAAGCGCGGGCGGCCCGCGCCATACTGGCAGACGAAAGGGCCGTCTTTCGCCATGACAACGCCATGTGCGAACCGGCGACGCATTCCCGCTGGGCCGGGAACATTCTGGAACGACTTTCCATTTTCGGCGAGGCTCCCCCCTCGCCAGCTCCAAACACCCCAGGAGGTCTTATGGGATTTTTTGACAATCTGAAACAGACGCTTGCCGAAGGACGCGGCAAGCTGCTTACGGAAGTGAGCCGTTTTCGCAACGGAACGTTTCTTGAGGGCGTCATTGCCGCCGCCGTGCTGATTTCCGCCGCGGACGGCAACATCAGTTCGGAAGAAAAGAAAAAACTCTGCGACTACGTGTCGGTCTCCGAAGACCTCAAGTGCTTCTCCACCGACGAGGTCATCGCCGCGTTCAGGAAGATTGCCGACACGTACGACTTCGATCCCGCCATCGGCAGGGCCGAAGCCCTCAAGAAGGTGGGCAAGCTGCGCGGCAAGGAAGATCAGGCGCGCCTTTTGGTGCGCGTGGCCGTCATCATTGCCATGAGCGACGGTAACTTTGACGAAAGCGAAAAGAAGGTCGTCCGCGAACTCTGTGCGGAGCTGAACCTGCCCTCCGCCGATTTCGACTGCTGAATCCGTGACTCCGCCCGCGCCGCATACGGGAGGCGCGCGCCGGGCTCTCTCGATACCGCCTCCCCCCGACAAAAGGAAAACGCCATGTCTGTATCTCTCGTTAAGGGCGGCAACGTCTCTCTCAGCAAGGAAGCCCCCGGTCTTGAAAGCGTCGTCGTCGGCCTCGGTTGGGACGTGCGCGCCACGGACGGGACGGATTTTGACCTTGACGCTTCCTGCTTTCTGCTCAATGCGGAGGGCAAGGTTCGTTCCGATGCGGACTTTATCTTCTACAACAACAAGACGTCGGCCTGCGGCGCCGTGCGGCATCAGGGTGACAATCTCACCGGCGAAGGCGACGGCGACGATGAAAAGATCTCCGTCTCGCTGACGGCTCTGCCCGCCGACGTCGCCAAACTCTCCTTTGCCGTGACCATCCATGAGGCCGATCAGCGCCACCAGAACTTTGGCATGGTCTCCAACGCCTTCATTCGCGTCGTCAACGAAAAGGACGGCAAAGAGCTTGCCCGTTTCGATTTGAGCGAAGACGCCAGCACCAACACGAGCCTTATCTTCGGCGAACTCTACCGCCACAATAACGAATGGAAGTTCCGCGCCGTGGGGCAGGGTTACGACGGCGGCCTCGGCGCGCTGGCTCACGGCTTCGGCGTCAATGTCTAGAATCAGGGCGCGGCGTCAGGCCGCAATGCCCGGCCGCCGCGCCGCAACCACAGACACAGGAGAACCCATATGGGCGTCAGCCTGACAAAAGGACAGAAGATTTCCCTCGACAAGGAGTCGGGACGCACCCTCAACAAGATTTTTATGGGGCTTGGCTGGGACGCCGCCAAAAAGGGCGGCTTTCTGGGGCGCGTGCTGGGTGGCGGAGGCGATATAGATCTGGATGCTTCCTGCGTCATGTTCTCCGCGGACAAGCAGCCTGTGGATGCCGTCTATTTCGGACAGCTCACCAGCCGTGACGGCAGCGTCCGGCACTCCGGGGACAACCTGACGGGCGACGGCGACGGTGACGATGAAACCATCAACGTCACCCTGGCCGACGTTCCGGCGGAAATCCACTATCTGGTCTTCACGGTATGCAGCTACCGGGGCCAGACCTTCGACGAGGTGGTCAACGCCTATTGCCGCCTTGTCGATGATCAGAACAGGGAAATCGCGCGCTATGCCATCAGCGGCGGCGGCAAGTTCACCGCCATGATCATGGCCAAGCTCTACCGCCACAACGGCGAATGGAAAATGCACGCCGTGGGCGAATCCATGAACGGCGCTACGGTGGCCGATATGGTAAAACCCATCGCCGCCATACTCTAGAGGAGAGGAGCAAACACCATGTCAGTATCTCTCGCAAAGGGCGGTAATGTCTCCCTCAGCAAGGAAGAGCCGGGTATCGAGTCCATTTCGGTCGGCCTGGGCTGGGATGTCCGCGCCACCGACGGACAGGACTTTGACCTCGATGCCTCCTGCTTCCTGCTCAACGACGCCGGCAAGGTTCGCGGCGACAGCGATTTCATCTTCTACAACAATCTGAAATCCCCCTGCGGCGCGGTCGTCCATACCGGCGACAACCGCACGGGCGAAGGCGACGGCGACGACGAATCCATAACTGTGGAACTGCTCCGTCTCCCGGCGGACGTGGCCCGGCTGGCCTTTACCGTGACCATCCATGAGGCCGAGCAGCGCCACCAGAACTTCGGTATGGTTTCCAACGCCTTTATCCGTATCGTCAACAGAAAGAACGGCCGCGAGGTGGCCCGCTTCGACCTCAGTGAAGACGCCAGCACCAACACCGCCATGATCTTCGGCGAAGTCTACCGCCACAACGGCGAATGGAAATTCCGCGCCGTGGGGCAGGGCTACGACGGCGGCCTCGGCCCCCTTGCCCGCAACTACGGCGTCAACGTCTGATCCGCACACTTCCGGGAGCGGAGCCGTCCACTCCCGGCACACATTCAGCCCCTTTCCCCATGCGCCTTTCCCGACCCATCAGCGCCGCCGGACGTCTCGAACTCCATATCTCCCGCGCCGATCTGCCGCCGGAAACCCTCTTTGATCTTGCCGAACGCCGCAATCCCCGTCGCGCCTTTCTCTTTGTCAGCAAGGTGCTGGGACGCCATATCCCCGTCGCGCCCTCGACCATGCGCGCCGTGCATCAGCTCCTCGCGGACAGGATTGACCTCCCGCCCGGCATGTGGACCCTCTTTGTAGGTATGGCCGAAACGGCTGTCGGCCTTGGCGCGGGCGTGTTCCGCGCCTGCCGGGAACGCTGCCCCGACAGCCTCTGTCTGACCAGCACGCGCCATGACTTCCCGATGCCGCGTCTTGCCGAATTCGAGGAAACCCACAGCCACGCCATGCGGCATGTCCTGTACCAGCCCAGAAACGCGACGCTTGGCGGGCGTCCGATCCATCTTGTGGCCGTTGACGACGAAATGACCACCGGCAACACCTTCCTTCACCTTTGCCAGGCCCTGCATGACGCGGGCCTTCCTCTGGCGCGTGTGACGCGGGCCGTCATCCTGGACTGGAGCCCGGAGGAGGCGCACGCCTCCTTCCCGTGGCCGGGAGAGACCGTCAGCCTGCTGCGCGGATCCTGGCGCTGGATACCCGCCCAGGGGTATGCTCCCGCGCCCTTGCCCGCACCCCTTTCCGCGTTCGCGCGGCGGGGAGAGGGCGCCGTCCCCGTCTCCCCGCGGCAGGACTGGGGCCGCTTTGGCATGAGCGACATGCCCGCGACGCCGTGGCCCGGTGTGCGTGAAGCCCCGGGGCGGCGCGTGCTCGTGCTGGGCACAGGCGAATTTGTCTGGCCGCCCTTCCTGCTGGCCGAACGGCTGGAGCGGGAGGGCGTGCGCGTGCTTTTCGGCGCGACCACCCGCTCGCCCATCAAGCCGGGGCAGGCAATCCGCTCGCTTCACGAACATGGCGACAACTACGGGTTCGGCATCGTCAACTATCTTTACAACGTCGATCCCGAAGATTTCGACAGCATCTATCTTTGCTGTGAAACCGGGGCGGACGCGCTGGATGACCGCCTGCTGCGCCATCTCGGCAAGGCTGCCGTGCTGGAGTACGGGCATGACTGAGCATCTTCAGACGCCGGTATTCTGCATTGATCTTGATGATACCGTCTTTCAGACAGCGCGCAAGATGACGGCCGCCCAGCGCGCCGGAGCCGTTCCCGCCGCCCTGGATCGGCAGGGCCGCCCCCGTTCCTTCATGACGCGGCGGCAGCGCGCCCTGCTTGACTGGCTGAACGCCCATGCCCGTCTTGTTCCCGTCACGGGGCGCGGCACGGAAGAGCTGGGGCGCGTGCGGATTCCCTTCCGTTCATGGCGCGTGGCCACCCACGGCGCCGTCGTCCTGACGCCTGACGGCGATACGGACGCCCTGTGGCGGACGCGCATTCTCCAGATTGTCGCCCCTGTCCAGCAACGCCTCAAGGAACTGGAAGGCCGCTGCGCGGACTTTTTTCAGGCGCGCGGTTATGACGCCTTTGCCCGAATCAACCGGGAATATGGCATGGGCATCTATCTTGTCCTCAAGCATCGCGACAGTTCCCGCCTGAACGAGCTCCATGCCATCGTGCGCGATCTGTTCCCCCGGCTTGATCTTTCCTTCTGCGCGCTGTCCGTCAACGACAACAACATCAGCCTGCTGCCGCGCGGTGTCGGCAAGGCGCCCGCCCTGCGTCACGTTCTGGAACGGATGCGGGCGACAGAGGAAACGCCGGTCATCGGGCTTGGCGACAGCCTGAGCGATATTCCCTTTCTGTCTCTCTGCGACTGGTGGGGCATGCCCCGAAAAAGTCAGATCGCCGATGCCGTCGCGCGCCTTCCGCGTGAGGACTGATCCATGCTCTCAAACAATCCCGCCTTCTTTTCCGGTTCCTATGCGCCCGAGGACATAACCTTTCTTCTGCGGCGCACGGTCATTGCGCTGACCCCTGTGGCACTGAAGGAGCGCTATCTTCAGGACGGGCGGCGGCACTATTCGGAAATGCTCAGCGAGGAGCGCCCCCCCGCCCCGGATCACATGGCCGTCTACAAGGCCGCCCTGCGTGAGCACAGGCGCCGCCTCGCCAGGGAGACGCTGGCGCTGGCGTCGGCCATCGCCGCCGAATCGCGGGTCGGAGAACCTCTCGGCCTCGTCAGTCTCGTGCGGGCGGGCTGTCCGCTGGGCGTTCTGCTCCGGCGGGCCTTGTGTCTGCTAGGGTGGGATGTCCGTCACTACGGTGTCAGCATCATCCGGGACAGGGGCATCGACCATGCCGCCCTTTCGCTTGTGGAGCGGGAATGCCGCCCGGAGAATATCTATTTTGTGGACGGATGGACAGGCAAGGGAGCCATCAGCGGCGAGCTGTCGCGATCGCTGGCCGGGCGCGATGGGTACGATGCCCGGCAGCCGCGTCTTGCCGTGCTGGCGGATCTTTGCGGCGGCAGCCGCCTTTCCGCCTCCCATGAGGATTGGCTGATTCCCTTTGGGCTGCTGGGAGCGCCTGTGGCCGGGTTGATTTCCCGTTCGCTCTGGGCGGACGATGGACTCCACAGGTGCATGGTCTGGGAATCCCTGCGTGAGGCGGATCAAAGCCGCGATTTTGTGGATACGGTGTCGGCTCTCTGGACGCCCGACATGGTTGCCGCCTCGCGGGCGCGGCCCGCCGCCGTCAGCGATGCCGCGCGCGCCGAATGCGGCAGGCGCTCGGCGGAACTCGTGCGGCGCATCATGCGGGAATACGGCGTGGATACGCCGAACCGCATAAAGCCCGGCATTGCCGAGGCTACGCGCGCCCTGCTGCGCCGGGTTCCCGATATTGTCCTCGTCCACCGCCTCAATGATCCCGACGTGCGCCTGCTGTTGTCGCTGGCCCGGAGGCAGGGCGTCCGCACCGAGGAAGTTGGCGCGGCAATCCGTCCCTACAAGGCCGTTACCATCATTCGGAGGATCGCCAATCCCCGACGGCCATAAGCCCGGCCTTCCTCTCCCGATTTCTGCTTCCTCTGGGCGGCATCGAGGCCATGACGCCGGGGCGGTTCGAGGATCTGCGGCGGGTGTTTCTTGAGGGCGGGAGCGTCCAGAGCTGGCGCGAGGCACGGGAGGCGGCACAGGCCCGGAAGGAGAGCCGGACGGAAAGCCCTCTTGTGCAGGAGGTGTGGGGCCAGCTTGACCGGGAGGCCATCGGGAGGAACCCCGATTTCGGGCCGGACGTGGTGACCGCGCTGGAGGAACGCTACGGCAGGGGGATTTTCGCCAGAGGGAAGGACGCGACCGGCCAGCGGGCGGCCAACCTTGACAAGGCGGTGCAGTCGCTGGCCTACCGGGGCCTTGTTCCGGCGGAGAGCACGGCGGACGACCTGCTGCGCCATCTGGCCTTTGGCGACGCCCTGAACGCCGGGGAACAGACGCTCTTCCAGCCTACCCGCGAGGACATCCGCGCGGGCGACGAAGCCCTGAAGCGCGACGCGGCGGCGTGGGCCGGGACGGTGGACGGGTATATAGAAAATGCAGGGAAGAGGCGCGACAAACGGCATTCCGTCACCATGCTGCGCTCTACGCCGCTTGTGCTGCAAATGCTGGGCGCTAAAAACCTGCGTTTCAATGCTTCGCTGCATCTGCTGAAAGACGGACTTGGCAGGCATGATTTACCTGCGGATGTTATCAAGCAGTTGCCTGAGGCGCTTGCCGATCCGGTGATGATCTTCAGCTCCGCGACACAGGCGGGCGATCTGGTGGTGATGCTCGATCTGAAAGATCGGCACGGCGGTACGGTCGTGGTGCCTGTGGCCTTGGAAATAGAAGAGGGCTCCAAAGCATATACCGTCAACATGGCGACAACGGTCTATGGCAAATCGGACGAAAAAAGGGGGAAACCAAAAGACGGCTGGTTTGCGGAACAGATACGGGCCGGAAACCTGCGCTACAGGAATGAGCGGAAAAGTCGGGAATGGCAACGAAAAGCCGATCCCGGACGGACGCATTGGGGTCCAATTCCCCGTGTCGCTCCCCGCCTGTCAGGATCGGCTTCTCGTGCCAAGATATTTACCGAGGCGGATCTTGTCAAGCTTCGGGAGGCCAACCCAACGCTGTACCAGAAGGGCGGCCCGTCCCAGGCGCGGGGCGCGTATGTGCTGCGGCAGGACGGGGCGGCGCTCATCGCCCTGTTCAGGGGCAAGGCGGACATCTCCACCGTCATCCACGAGGGGGCCGGGCACTTCTTTCTGGAGAACCTGCGGGAGGCCGCGCAATTGCCCGACGCGCCCGCCTGGGTGACGGAGGGCTGGCGCACCGTGGCCGGGGCCATCGGCGCGGACGCCGACCCGGCAACGGCCATCGCCACCGGAGCGCACGAGACCTTCGCCCGCATGGCCGTGGACTACATGCGCTCCGGGCGCGCGCCCTCGGACAGGCTCGCCCAGGTCTTCCGGCGCTTTGCGCGCTGGCTGGGGGCCATCTGGCGGCGTGTGCGCCGCCGCCCCGACTTCGCGGAGGTGAGTCCGGAGGTGGCCGCCGTCATGGACCGGCTGCTGGCGGCGGAAGAGGACATCGCCGCCACGCGGGATCGCGTGGCCCCCCTGCCGGAGACCGCGCCGGAGGGCGTCATGCCCGAAGCCTGGGCGGACTACCTGCGCCTTGCCCGCAAGGCGGAAAGCGACGCCGCCGCCCTGCTGACCCTGCGCCGCATGGCGTGGGAACGCGCCGTCGAACGCGCCGCCAGAAAGGAGGCGCGGGCCCTGCGGGCGGAGGATCCGGATCAGCGCCGTGTGGGGGCTTTCGCCGCTTGCATTCCCAGGGTTCTTGACATACAAAAATCGTGCGTCAGATGTCTGGCGCACGATTTTTTTGCCCTTTTTTGAGATGAACCAAAGTTCAGATGGCGGGACGCCGTTGCGCGTGTCTGGAATACGTCGGAACACGCCAACGGGATACGCCGGATAAGGATGTTCCTATGGTATTGTCCCTTCCCTTTGCGGCCAGATTGCGCATCATTGCCAAGACGCTGGTTGTCCAGTGCTGTCTCTTCGTGGGGCTGATTATCCTGATCTGGGGCTTGCAGCGCGGTTATGCCCTGCTGGATCGCACCACCTTCCCTGACCCCATGCCAGTGCCCGCGGAAGCGGCCTCGCTGGGTGAGACACAGAAAGGAAAGCTGCTGATAGACGCCGTGACGTACCGGATGCGCGCTGAGCTTGATTCCCTTTTCGGATGGACGTTCAACGACGTTCTCTTCAATCGCGTGCTGCTGGATAACCGCGCCTATCGTCAGTACGGCGTTTTTCATGCCACCAAGGCACTGATGGATCTGTATTCCGTCACCATCGCCAAGCTCGGCAGCAATGACAAGGAAAGTCCCTTCCTCTATCAGGCGCGCATGAACGGCTTTGCCATCGATCCGCGCAGCTTCATGTTCCCCTCGGCGGAAGGCGCCTATGAGAAGGCCCTGAAGCTGGTGGACAAATACAAGGCCTCGCTGGATGATGGCAGCGGCAGCTTTAACTGCCGTACTGACGACATCTACGCGGCCTTTTCGCTGATCACCGGCGAATACCTGCTGGGCTACGCCATCGGGCTGCTGGAGGACGTCGCCAACGAGCCTTTCTATACATTGGATAACCATGTCTATGAGGTGCAGGGTATCGTTCTCGTCGTGCGCGACTTCATTTCCACACTGGCGCAGCTCTATCCTGAGACGGTGCGGAACAAGAACAGCGGCAAGGATCTTGACATGGCCATGCGCTACCTGACCGCCATCTGCACCTATGATCCGCTGATCATCACGTCAACCTTCAACAGCGGCGAAGTCATTCTGGCGGATCTGACCTTTGCCAAGGCCCGCCTTGAGGATGTGCGCAGCAGCATACGCATGTAACAGGGCGCATCAGTAAGAATATTCGGGGGAGGGGCTTGCTCCTCTCCCCGTGATGTCCATAAAAAAATTCCCGGAGAACGCCGCGAGATAGGGAAACGGTGTTTTCCGGGTTTTTTGTATGTGAAGGCCGCCGGTGGAGGAGGGGGCGCGGCGGAGGAAAAGAACGGTAGGGCCGGATAGGGCGTCGCGTCAGGCCGGTTGCCAGTCCTTGATGCCAAGATCGATGGAGGCGATGCCGTTGTACATGTCTATGCGCGGTGTATAGGCGATGCGGATCCGTTTGCCGATCATTTCCGGGGGAAATTCCCCGGCCATGCGCCATGCCTTGGCAATGAGGGTGACGCCGCTGGAGGTGTCCTGCACCTTGAGACGGATATGTTGTCCGCTTTGGCCAAGAGGCAGACGATCGCGGATGATCAGTGGCGGCGAGGCAAAGACGGGTTCGGCGTTGCCGGGCCCGAATGGCTGGAGCAGATCCAGTTCCCGCAGAAATTCCTGATTGCCCGCGGTGGCGAAGTCCAGCTCGCATTCAAGGGTGATGGCCGGTTGCACGGGATCCGGCCCCAGCGCGGCGGCGCAGACGGATTCAAAGGCGTCCCGGAAGGCGTCGAGACGTTCTTTTTCCAGGCGGACGCCCGCGGCCTGCCGGTGCCCGCCAAAACCGGAGAGGAGATCGGCACAGTGCTGCAATCCCGCGTACAGGTCAAATTCCCGCACGGATCGGCCGGAGCCCTTGAGGCTGCCGCCGTCGTCGCAGAGGATGACTGTGGGGCGGTAGAATTCATCAAGCAGACGGGAAGCGACGATGCCGATAATGCCGGGATGCCAGTCCGCGCCGTAGATGACGAGCGCCGGGCGAGGGCGGCTTTCCATGAGGCGCAGGGCCTGTTCTCTGGCCTCCGCCCAGATGCGCTCCTCCTCCTGTTTGCGTTCGGTGTTGAGGGCGTCCAGCTGCTGGGCCAGTTCCGCGGCCTTGGCGCAGTCCTTGCTGCGCAGGAGCTTGAGGGCTATGTCGGCCTTGCCCATGCGCCCGGCGGCGTTGATGCGCGGCGCAAGGCGGAAGACTACCTGACCGCCGGTGAGGCGCGCCAGAGGATCAAGGCCGCTGACGGTTTTCAGGGCCAGCATTCCGGGACGGCGGGCACAGGCGATTTTTTCCAGACCGCCGCGAACCAGAATGCGGTTCTGCCCCGTAAGGCGCATGACGTCGGCCAGCGTGCCGAGCGCCGTCACGTCAAGGGCATCGTCCATCCGGTAACGCCGGCCGGTACGCTGGCCGAGAAGGTTGTTGATGGCGGCCATGAGGAAGAAGGAGACGCCGACCCCGGCCAAATCGGGGCAGGGGCAGTCTTCGGCGGGAACCAGGCGCGGATTGCAGAGCGCGTGGGCGGGCGGCAGTTCGTCCGGCGGCAGATGGTGATCCGTGACGATGACGGTCATCCCCAGTTCACGGGCGCGCGTGATGGCCTCCACATCGGCGATGCCGCAATCGACGGTCAACAGCACGCCGTATCCCTCGGAGGCCAGGCGCTCCAGGGCGGGCACGTTGAGCCCGTAGCCTTCGGCGCGCCGATCGGGGATATGGTAGCCCGCCGCGATGCCGTGAACCTCAAGAATATCCAGCGCAAGCGTGGTGGCCGTGATGCCGTCCACATCGTAGTCTCCCCAGATGACGGGCTTTTTCCCCCGCACCAGTTCCTCCACAAAAAGGACGGCGGCCTCATTGACGCCGGGCCAGTGGGCGGGAGGGCAGAGCGTGGAGAGGCGCGCGGACAGAAAGGCGTCCATGGCCTCGCGTGACCCAAAGCCGCGCTGCCAGAGAATGTCCAGCAGCGTGGTGGAGATGCCGAGTTCATCGGCCCAGGCGGCGTCAGGAGCGCCCTGTGGCGCGTCGCGAAAGATCCAGCGTTTCATGGCTCTCATCTGGTCCGGTGCCGCTTCCCTGTCAGAAGAGTCCGTCAAGGGCTTTGAAGGCGTCTTCCTTGGGGGCGTTTTCCGGCTGTGCGGCGGCCGCCTGCGCTGGCGCGGGAGCGGGGTCCGCCGGAGCCGCCGGGCGTTGCGCCGCCCCTTGTGGCGCCTGTTGTGGCGCGGGCTGGGGGGCGTGGGGCGCGGCTTTTCCCGGCGCGACAGCCGGGCGGGGAGCCTGGGCCGCCTGCGGGGCCGGTCTGGCGGGCGCTGGGGGCGGCGTCGCGGCGGCGGGTTTGGCGGCCACGGAGCCAAGATTCTTGACGGGGAGAACCGCAGGCCCGGATTTCTGCGCCGCCGGGTGGGCCATCTGGGACGCCGGGCGTGCCGGGGGCGGCGTTTGCGCCGCCTGTACGGCGGCGGGAGCCGGTTTTGCCGCCGGTTGTGCCGGAGCCGGGGCCGGTTTTGCTGCCGGAGTTTCCGTGGGGGCGGTCTTCACCTGTGCCGCCGGAGCCGGGGTTGCGGCGGCCGTGGGCGGCTGATCCGCCTGTACGGGCCGCGCCGCCTCTTGTTTCGGCTGGGGGGCGGTGGGTTTTGCCGGCGCGTTTTTGGAAGCGGCGATGGCTGCGGCCACCTCAGCCTTGCGCTTTTCCGGCACCATGTTCTTCTTGATCAGCCAGGCGACAAACTTGAGCGAGGGCGCGTGATGCGGATCCAGCGAGAGTGCCTTGAGGAGGTTCGTTATGCAGTCGTCTATCTCATGGGTTTCAAGCTGGACGCGGGCGATGTTCATGTACAGGTTTTCGTCGTTGGGCGACAGCTCCTGGGCGCGTTTGTAATATTCGAGCGCCTGCGGCAGCATCTTGCTTTTGCGCAGGTTGATGCCAAAATCGTTGAAAAGGTGCTTGTGCTCGGGCTGGAAGGCGGCCTCAAGTTTGACGAGGCGTTCGAAAATGTCCTGGGCTTTGGCCTTGTCTCCGCGTTCCAGATAGGTCAGGCCGATACCGAAATTGGCGCGCACGTTTTCCTCGTCGACCTTGAGTGCGCGGGAATATTCGTATTCAGCGGTAAAGTTGTTGCCGTTCTCGCGTTGCTTGTCCGCGGACGCGACGGTTTTTTGCAGTTCCTGCATTTTGGGGAAGACGGAATTCGTATAGAATTCCGGCTCGGGCGAGAACTTGGCAAGCAGATCGTCCATGCTGATCGTCCGCTTGGGGCCGCTGGGAATATAGTTGGGATTTATGGGCTGACATTCGATTTTGTCGCCCTTCTGTTCCACAAACCAGAAGGTTTTCTGGACGGTTTTGCGCGTCGTCGTCCCAGTACCCACACGGCGGATTTCCTGGGTGGAAAAGACGCCGCGGACGTCGGCGGGTTTGCTGTGCGCCTCGGACGGCGCTTGTTGAGATGTCTTTGGTTGCATGCTGTCTCCACTAGAGCATTTTGCTTTTGAAATTGGGCAATTTCAAAAGATACGCTACTCGCGCACCGCGGAGAAAACGCTGTTTTTCCTTGTGCTTGAGCGCGGGCGTCCACTTTCGCGCATCCGCCGGAGCTGTTATATTGTTACGAGGAACCTATTTTCTGGAGTTTCCCAATGTGCATCTCCGCAAGGATGCGCCGCGCGGCTTCCGCCGGATCGCAGGATCGGGTGATGGGGCGTCCCACAACCAGATAGTCGGCTCCCTCCAGAACGGCTCTGGCCGGGGTCATGACGCGCCGTTGATCGTCCCGCGCATCGCCCTCCGGGCGGATGCCCGGACACAGGCGGGACAGCGCGGGCGCGGCGGCCTTGACGGCGGCGGCCTCCCATGCGGAGCAGACAACGCCGTCAAGGCCCCAGAGCGCGGCCTTGCGCGCAAGATCCAATGCGAAATCCGAAGGCGCGGCCTCAATGCCGGGCATGTCGCCCGGGCCGAAGCTGGTCAGGACGGTGACCCCGAAGAGGAGGGGCGCGTGCCCGCCCCCGGCGCGCAGGCTGTCCGCGGCGTCACGGGCGGCCTCGCACATGCGTTGCCCTCCCTGCACATGAAGCGTGATCATATCCGCGCCCCCGCGCGCGGCGGCGCGCACGGCCTGCGCGACCGTATGCGGGATGTCATAGAATTTCAAATCAAGAAAAACCTGGAAGCCCATCCCTTTCAGGCGCTCCAGAACGGACGGACCGCAGAGCGTGAAGAGTTCCATACCGGCCTTGACCCACGGCGCGATGCCGCGCAGCTTCGCGGCCAGGGCCAGCGCGGCCTCCTGTTCGGGCACATCAAGGGCGACGGCCAGCTGGGGCGCTGTCGTTGTCATGCGAAATCCTCCAGCAGGGCGCGCAGCGTCCGTTCATGGCAGTGCGGCGCAAGGACGGCGGCCCCGTAGGCGGTGCGCAGCCGCGCATAGGCATCCTCCAGGCGATCGTTGACAATCAGGGCGTCATACCCGGCGGCTTCCCTCAGCTCGCCACAGGCGTTGGCCAGACGGCGCCGCATGACCTCCTCGCTGTCAAGGCCGCGTTTGCGCAGGCGTCGCCGCAGTTCTTCCAGACTGGGGGGAAGAATGAAGATGCGGAAGACCTCCGGCAGGCTGGCTTTGAGCTGGCGCGCGCCCTGCACATCAATATCGAAAAGAACGTCCCTGCCCTGGAGGAGCATGTCGCGCACGGGCGCCAGAGGCGTGCCGTAGAAATTGCCGTGAACCTCGGCCCATTCGGCAAAGGAACCCTCATCCCGCAGACGCAGAAAGCGCTCCCTGGAAAGGAAATGATAGTCCCCGCCGTCCCGCTCGCCCTCGCGTGGGGCGCGGGTGGTGCAGGAAATGGAGTAGCTGAGCCGGGGAAATTCCTCACGCAGCATCCGTATGAGCGTCGTCTTTCCCGTGCCCGAAGGAGCGCTGATTACCAGGGCTGCGCCTTGACGTTCCATTAGTCTCCTTCCTCCTGTGCAAAACGCTGGCTGATGGTTTCCGGCTGAATGGCGGAAAGTATGACGTGATTGGAATCCGTTACCAGAATGGAACGGGTTTTGCGCCCCTGCGTCGCGTCGATAAGGCGTCCCTCGGATCGCGCGTCCTCGCGCAGGCGTTTCATGGGCAGCGACGCGGGAGCGACAATGCTGATGACGCGCGCGGCCAGCACGAAATTTCCGAAGCCGATATTGACGAGGTGTTCACGCGGCATGGCTTATTCCAGATTCTGTACCTGCTCGCGGCACTTTTCCAGTTCGTTTTTGAAATCCACCACAAGACGCGAAAGCTGCACGTCAGGCAGTTTGTTGCCACAGGTGTTGATTTCGCGGAAGCATTCCTGCAACGTGAAATCAAGGCGGCGTCCGGCGTCCCCGCCCGCCTCCAGAAGCTCGCGCAGGCGTTCCAGATGGGTGTCCAGCCGGGTCAGCTCCTCGCTGACGTCCAGCCGATCCGCCAGCAGGGTTATTTCCTGGAGAAAGCGCCCTTCCTCCAGCTCCTGCCCCACGGCGGCCAGAGCCTCCGTAAGGCGCTCCCGCAGGGCCAGCCCGCGTTCTTCCCTGATTTCCGGCGCGCGTCCGGCGATGACCTCGCGCCATTCCTGCATACGGAGAATCCGGGAATGCAGATCGGTGGCCAGGGCTTTGCCCTCGCGGGCGCGGGCGTCGTTCCAGTCTTCCAGGGCTATGGCCAGTCCTTCCTCAAGCCGCGAGGCAAGGCCGTCGTCCGTATCGCCGCCGGTATCGTTCCAGAGGGCGGGCAGCTGGAGAAGGATGTTGTAGTCGGGCGTGAAGGACTCGCCGCGGCACTGGGCCAGTTCGCGCAGGGCGTCGATCATGGCTCCGGCCTGCGCGGCGTCAAAATTCTGTCCGGGGACGGCGGCCCCGGCGGATCGCAGCGTCAGCGAGATGTCCACGCGTCCGCGGGAGGCAAAGGCGCGCACGGTCTTCTCAAGGTGCGCCTCCAGACCGCGCGCCGCGGCGGGCAGACGCCACTTGACGTCCAGATGCCGCCCGTTGACGCTTTTGATTTCCCATAACTGCGTGAAGCCCCCGGATTCGGCGACACAACGTCCGAATCCCGTCATACTGCGGAGCATAGGCTGTCTTCCTTTTTTGAATGCGGGAAGAATAGGGCAAGGCTTGCCGGAAAGCAAGCCGCCGTCCGCCGCAAAGACGGACGGAGCCATACCGTGGAGGCCGGGCGTTCGCGGCGGAAGATCGCGTCCCGTGCCGGATCTATTCTCCCGCGGCGCAGCCCGTCGGGGTAGCCGACGCGCAGGAGCCGCCGCAACCGGCAAGCCCCTTGCCCATTTTCGAGGCAAGCGGATGTACCGGCCCGACCTTGAAGGGAAACGCGCCGGTTTTCAGGGGGCTGGGTATGGAAAGCTGGCGCCGCGTTTCCGTACCGCCGCACACGGGGCACGCGGGAGACGCGGTTTCGCCGCCGCGGCACAGCTCCTCGAATGTCGCGCCGCAGGCGGCGCATACGTAGTCATACATGGGCATGGTGGAGTACCTCCAGAGTGTTGTCAGAACGCGCCGTCCAGTAGGGCCACGCGCAGCCCCTGGGGGGTCAGTTCCAGGGGGCGCACGGGGATCAGGCGGTGCGATTCCGCCGCCTGTGCCGCTTCCGGCGGCAGCAGGCAGGGCACGTAATATTCGTTGACGCCCTTGAGCGGACGCCGGCTCCGGCGGGCGTCCTCCAGCGGAACTTCGGGCAGAGGGGTTTCAGGAGCCGCCAGCAGGCGCGGCAGGCGCAACTGCGCCCTCCTGAAGGCGCGTTGCCGCTCCGCGATGGCGGCCCGTACCCGCGCCGCGCGCTCCTGTTTGAGCCGTTGCGGCAGGTGGCCGTCCATGGCGTCCGCCGCCGTGCCGGGACGGCGCGAATAGGGGAACACGTGGGCATAGCTGAACGGGAGGCGCCGGATGAGATCCAGCAGGCGGCGGACATCCTCTTCCCGTTCTCCGGGAAAGCCCAGCAGCATGTCCGCCCCCAGCGCCATGACGGGCCAGTGCCCGTGCAGGCTTTCTACGGCGCGTTCCAGCATGTCCGCCGTGTAGTGGCCGCGTCCCATGCGGCGCAGGATATCGGGAGAGGCGTGTTGCAGGGAAATATGAAGATGGGGACAGACCATGCGGCAGGATTGCAGGATGTCCAGCCCCCGCGCGTCGAGCTGCGACGGTTCCAGCGAGCTGATGCGCAGCCGCGCGCGTCCCGCGAATTCCGGCGCAAGGGCGGCGTCGAGGCGCTGGAGAAGGCTCCAGAAATCGCCGAATTCCGGCCTGTCGCGTCCGTACTGGCGCAGATTGATGCCGGAAATCATGAGTTCCGCATATCCGGCCTCCAGCAGGCGGCGGGCCTCGCGAACGGCGTCAAAGGGATCGCGGCTGCGGCAGGGGCCCCGCGTCAGGGGGACGATGCAGTAGGTGCAGCGGTGGCGGCAACCGTCCTGGACCTTCAGTACGGGGCGTGCCCGGCGAAAACCGGAGATCGCAAAGGGCGGAAAGGCGCCGTCGCCGCCGTCCGCATCCGCCGGGCCGCGGGAAGCGTCCGGCCCGGCCAGCAGGCGGCTTTTGAATTCCTGCGGCACGATGGCGTCGGGCACGCCGTCGCCCGTCGCCTGTCCGGCGGCAAGGCGCGCCGCGCAGCCTGTCAGCACAACGCGCGCGCCGGGCGCATCGCGGCGCAGACGGGCGACGGCATGACGGGCATCGCGTTCTCCGCGCGCCGTGATGGCGCAGGAGTTGACGCAGACGACGTCAGCCGCGCCGGGATTGTCGCATTCCGTGCCGCCCCGCGCGATCCATGCCTCGCGCAGAGCCTGCGTCTCGTATTGGTTGACTTTACAGCCGAAGGTGACAAAGTGAAATTTCCACGCGCACATACCTTTGGATGTACGCAAATGGGCCGCGCTTGACAAGTGGAGGTTCCTTGCCCATGCCCCTTCCCCGCGCTCGCCGGATTTTTCGCGGTCTGGTCTTCTGGCTTTCGCTTGCGCTCTTTCTTTTTCACCTCCTCCCCTGCCGCCTCTCCGCTTCCTCCGTCCGGGAAGCGCCGTCCGCCCCTTCTGGGCTGTCGGGGTACTGCGGCGGCGTCCCTGATCCCTGGCTGACGGCGGAGGAGGAGCTGGATCTGCGGTGTCTGCTGGCCGTCTACCCGTCCATCCGTCACAGCGCCGTCGAACGTGGCGGCGCTGTGCTGCTGATCATGGAGGACGGCAGGCGCGTGCCCTACCGTTCCGTCCCGCCCGACCCCGGCGACGTGAAGGAAAGCATGCGCCAGCCCTACCCGCCGGAACCCCTGCGGCCCGCGACACCGGAAGGGGTCGCGCCCGGCCGCCAGCGCTCTCCGGCGCTGCTGGAGGCGCTCTACGGTTCTTCCCGGCGCGAGGTTCAGGCGCGGCTTGTTTCCGTACCGATGCCGCGTGGCTCCGTGGCCGTGCACCAGGAGGCGGCGGGGGCCTTTGGGCGTGTGGCGTCCCGCCTGCGGGAAGCCCTGCGCCGGGATCCCTCCCTGCGCCCCTGGCTGAAACCCGACGGCGGCTTTGCCTGGAGGCGCATTGCGGGCGAAACGCGCCGCAGCGCCCATGCCTACGGCATCGCCGTAGATCTCAGCGCCGGCCGCGCGCCGTACTGGCGCTGGGGCGGTCCTCGCCCCCATCCGCTGCAATGGAGCTATCCGGCGGCCATTGTCCGGGCCTTTGAGGCCGAAGGCTTCATCTGGGGGGGGAAGTGGCATGAATACGACATCATGCACTTTGAATACCGGCCGGAGCTGCTCTGCAAGGCCAGATCCGGACAGTGATCCGGAAGGACGCCGCCCGCGCGCGGCGGAAAAAAACGCGGTTTTTTCCTGTGGCCAGGCGCGGGCATCCGTACTATTCGCCGGTGGCGGCGGCCT
Source organism: uncultured Desulfovibrio sp. (assembly GCA_934546745.1). Lineage (GTDB taxonomy): Bacteria > Desulfobacterota > Desulfovibrionia > Desulfovibrionales > Desulfovibrionaceae > Desulfovibrio. Next base: position 48,621 of record CAKTDV010000010.1, read on the forward strand.
CATCCACGACCCAGACGAGATCGCCGACGCGCGGGCGCACCATCTGGGCGGGGAGGGTGGGTTCGGCCAGCAGGTTGAGCGCCCTGGAGAGAACGTCGTGCTTTTCCCTGCCGGTCACGAGGAACATGCAGAGACGCGCGTTGTTGATGACGGGCAGGGTGAGCGTCAGTCTGTCCGCCTTGCGTTCGGGAACGTACTGATCGATGACGAGGCGTTTCTGTTCCACAAGAGCGGGGGAGTCGGGGAAGATGGAGCCTGTGTGTCCGTCGTCGCCCATGCCGAGGAGCATGAAGTCAAAGCGGGGAAGGTCGTCGGGGCCGAGATGGAATTCGGTCCGTATCTGCTGTTCATAGCGGACCGCGGCCTCCACGGGATCGGCGTCGCCGCGCATGCGGTAGAAGTGGGTGGCGGGAACGTGACTGAGCAGCTCGCGGCGGGCGAGGCCGTAGTTGCTGTCGGGATGATCGGGGCCGACGCAGCGTTCGTCCACCCAGAAGAAGATCATCTTGTCCCAGGGAAGGCGATCGGCCCAGTCGCTCTTCGCCAGCAGCCGGAAGAGGGGAATGGGCGTGTGCCCGCCGGAGAGCGCGATGGTGAACGCGCCGCGCTCGCTGACGGCCTCCTCGCAGGCGGCGGCGAGAATGTGGGCCGCGCGTTCCGCCATGGCTGCGGGATCCCTGTGGATATGAACGGAAAGATGGATGGAGCGGCTGCGGCCTTTCATTGCTGTGATCTCCTTGACGGGCTGGGATTGGTATTACTGTATGTCTTCGGGAAGGCTGAGAACCTCGACGTCGTAGAGGACCTGTCCCGTATCGACGGCCATGCTGTACCAGCGCGCTTTGCAGACAAGGGAGGGAGAGGACAGCAGCGCCTGCGCCTCCGCATCGCTTCTGTCCATGTCGATGGTCCAGCGGTGCTCAAAGTCCGCGCCGGGAGCGGTGTGTTCCGCCGAGTTGAGATTGCGCGAGAGCAGTTCCCTGCCGTCGGGTGTCTGAAGCGACGCCAGCAGGTTGACGCTGTCGATGCGCCGGGAACTCTTGTTGCGGGCCAGCACATGAATGACCGTAAGCACGGTGCGGCCGTCGGAGATCATGCCGGTGGAGGCGGTGCAGCTTTCCAGCGGGAGCAGGTTGCGCATGGTGTCCGCGGCGGCCTGGTTACGGCGCACATAGATCTGGCGTTTGGCCTCCTGACGCTGGAGGTGGGCGGCGCGGAAGGCGGCGACGGCCTGCTGGGCGTTGGCGAAGTCCGTGACGCGCCAGCCGTCGGGCGTGTTGGCGGCGGTGAACGCCAGCTGAAACGCCTGGTTGTTCAACTGCGGGTGTTTGACGGTGAAGGTGACGACCGCCATGTATTCGGAAACGCGTTGCAGGTGCATGGTGGCGCGTAACTGATCCACGAAATCCGGCGGCAGGACGATCAGGGGGCGAAGGAGGAGTTTTTCCTCGTCGGTCTCGTGTTCGGCGGCGGGCTTGGAGGTGTCGCGGAATTTTGCCAGCAGGGCGAGCTGGACGCGGTGCGTGATGCGTTCCCTCTGCTTCTCGCCGCGCTCAATGAAGGGGTAGCTTTGGGCGATGGCCGCGGAAAGGCTGGTAAATATGGGGGCGAAGTCGGCAACGCCGGCGAGTTTGGCGATCTGGCCCGGCTTGAGGGCCTCCTGAATCTGATCGGCAAGGTATTCCGGACTCTTGTAATACTGATAGGCCTTCCAGCAGAAATAGCCGGTGACGGGCATCGCCACGATGAGAATCCCGGCAAGTATTTTGAGAAGGTGTTTTTTGACGGAGGCGAGAATGTTCATCACACGTTCCTTTGCGGTCTGAGGCCTTCGGATGCGGCGACGGCCGGCGGATGGGGGGGCCGCGGGGAGAAGGCGGGTCTGTCCCCAGGGCGCGGGGAGCGGCACGGAACCCGCAGCCGCTGCGGCTGTCGGGACAGCGTCGACTGTGGTTCCAGCCTGTCTTCCAGCGGGCGCAAGGGCAGGAACAGTCCTGTCAGAGGGCGGCTGGGGCCGAAATCGCAGCGCAGGACGCACCATGCGCCCAGCGGCAGGGGCAGCCGCCAGAGCGTCCCGGACAGGCCGCGCGCCCTCCAGCAGGCTGGCGGGCCGAAAAACAGGCTGCGGCATGCGGGGGCGCGTCCGCCGCAGTCGCGTACCAGTCTCCAGACATCGCGGGGCCAGCGCAGGCGGATCGGAGCCTCGGCGCTTCTCCAGAGAAGGCCGTACAGGGACAGCGCGTTCCAGAAGGCGACGGCAAAGCCGCGCGAGGCCGTGCGATACGCTTCGGCCACGGCGGAGGCCAGATCGCCGCCCGGCGCGGCGGCGTCCAGCAGCGTCCAGTCAAATTCCCCGTCGTCAAAGGGAAGATGGGCGTCGGACGCGGCGAAAATCTCCGTTCCTCTGGGGGCGCGGCGCAGCGCGCGCTGGCGCGCCTCCCGATCGTGTTCGCAGGCCGTGACGTCAAAGCCGCAGGAGCGCAGACGTGACAGCATGTGCCCGTTGCCGCAGTTGATGTAGAGGAGCCGTCGTCCCTGATCCGGCCACGCGCCAAGAAAGATCCGCAGGAGCTCTTCCTGCTGCGACAGGACGGGATAACCCCGGAAAACGGCGGGCCGCAAGGTCGTTGGCATGAGCTGCTCGTGGTTCTTTTCTGGGCATTATTTGCCAAAGCCGCGCAAAAGGCAAGCGGCGCGCCCGCCGGACGGTTTGCGGACTGTTCGCGGGCGGGCACGCTGGCCCGTGCCGGCGTGTCAGCGGTACATGGGAAGCAGATCGAAGACAAAGAGCGTGTGGAAGACGGCCACGGCGATACCGTACGCCAGCAGCAGGGGCACGGTGGCCGCGCCGCCCGGCGCGCGGTACGCCCCTTGCGGCGCGCGGTCGCGGCGGCAGGCGCGCAGCAGCAGGGCGGGGACGATGACGGACCAGACCGAGGCGGCCAGACCGGCCCAGCCGATGGCGGGCAGGAAGCCGTCGGGCCAGATGATGCCGCAGAGCATGGGCGGCACGAAGGTGATCAGCATGGTCTTGGTGCGGCCCTGGCGGCTGTCGTCAAAGCCACAGAGGTCGGCCATGTAATCGAACAGGCCGAGGCCCGCGCCGAGGAAGGAGGTCGCCACGGCCAGCAGCGAGAAGGTTTCCAGCATCTTGAGAATGAGGCCGCTGAGCGCGCTGCCGGAGGCCGCCACCAGATCGCCCACGTTGCCGCCCGCGGCGATGATGTCCCTGAAGGCCGCGCGGGGAATGATGCCGTCGGCGGCGGTGATCCAGACGAGATAGCAGGCCAGCGCCATCAGTGTGCCGTTGCGCAGACAGGTGTTGATGGTGTGTCCGTCCTTGCCCAGATATTTGATGAGGCTCGGTACCGAGGCGTGGAAGCAGAAGGACGTCAGATAGGTGGAGGCCGCGCCGAAAAGGAAGATTGCCTCGCCGTCGTTTTCGCCGTCGAAGAGATTGCCCCACTGGGCGCGGTCGATCATGCCGCCGACGGACAGCAGGAAGGTGACGATCATGCCGCCCATCATGACGACGGAAAAGCGATCCACCGCTTTGGAACTCCACCAGACGCAGCCCGCCAGCAGCAGGGAGAACAGCAGGCTGGCCAGCACGCGCGGCGGCTCCATGCCGGAAGCGGAGGCCAGCGCCCGCGCCACGACCGATCCGCCGCCGCTGACGTAGGCGTAGACCAGCGTATAGAGGACAAAGGCCAGCGAAAAGCCGTTGAAGGCGCTCCATCGGGGGCCGAGCGTCTCCCGCACCATGGTGTGCATGGTGTGGCCGCGTTCAAAGTGCAGGTTGACCTCCAGCAGGGCCTGGCTGGCCCGCAGCATGCAGAACCACGAAACAAAGAGCAGTACGGCGGACCAGCCGTACCACATGCCCGCCGAGATCATGGGCAGGCCCAGCATGCCCGCGCCGATGGCCGTTCCCGCCACCATCATGGAGCCGCCGAGGCGGCGCTGGAATGGTTCGCCGAATGCGTATCTGTTCATCTTCCTTCTCCCGGGACAAAAAACATAAGAAATCATGCTACCAGAGAGCGCGCGCCGGATCAAGGACGGTCGCGCCCGGCGCTTGCCAAAGCGGGCGGCGGCGGCTACCATCCCCTATTCCCCGTCCCGTATCTAGGAGGAGAGGGAGCGCGTTTCCTGACGTTCTCTGTGGGGACGCGGCCGCGACGGGTTTCGGGATGGGAGAGGTCTCAACCCCCAATAAGGATTTTTTGATGAGCAACGAACCGGATAAGATTATCTATTCCATGATCCGCGTGTCCAAGCGTCACGGTCAGAAGGAAGTGCTGAAGGATATCAGCCTTTCCTATTTCTACGGTGCGAAGATTGGCGTGCTGGGGCTGAACGGCGCGGGCAAGTCCAGTCTGCTGAAGATTCTGGCGGGCGTGGATACCGCCTTTGACGGCAAGACCGTGCTGGCGCCGGGATATACTGTCGGCTATCTGGAGCAGGAGCCGCTGGCCGGAGAGACGCGCACCGTGCGCGAGGTCGTCGAGGAGGGCGTGGCCGGGCTCAAGGCCATTGCCGACGCCTTTGAGGCCGTCAACGCCCGTTTTGCCGAGCCCATGGAACCGGAGGAAATGGACGCCCTCATTGAGAAGCAGGCCCGGATTCAGGAGGAAATGGACGCCAAGGGTGTCTGGGATCTGGATGCCCGCCTTGAAATGGCCATGGACGCCCTGCGTTGTCCTCCCCCGGATATGCCCGTCGACAGGGTTTCCGGCGGCGAACGGCGCCGTGTCGCCCTTTGCCGCCTGCTGTTGCAGGCCCCGGACATCCTGCTGCTGGACGAACCCACCAACCATCTTGACGCCGAATCCGTCGCCTGGCTGGAGCGCTATCTCTCCACCTTCCCCGGCACGGTCATTGCCGTGACGCACGATCGCTATTTTCTTGACAATGTGGCGGGCTGGATTCTGGAGCTGGATCGCGGCCGGGGCATTCCGTGGAAGGGCAATTATTCCTCCTGGCTGGAACAGAAGCAAAAACGCCTTGCCAACGAGGAAAAGGCCGAGGCCGAACGCCGGAAGACGCTGGATCGCGAACTGGAATGGATCCGCATGTCGCCCAAGGGGCGTCATGCCAAGAGCAAGGCCCGCATCCATGCCTATGAGGCCATGCTTTCCCACGAAAGCGAGAAACGCGCGCCGGATTTGCAGATCTACATTCCGCCGGGGCCCAGGCTCGGCAGGAAGGTCATCGAATTTGACGGCGTGAGCAAGAGCATGGGCGATCGCCTGCTCATGGACTCCTTCAGCGCCGTGATTCCCGCCGGGGCCATTGTGGGCATCATCGGCCCCAACGGCGCGGGCAAGACGACGCTCTTCAAGATGCTGGCCGGTACGGAAAAGCCCGACGCGGGCACCATCGCCATCGGCGATTCCGTACAGTTCGCCTATGTGGATCAGGGGCGCGAATCCCTGACGCCCGGCAAGACGGTCTACGAACTGATCAGCGACGGGCACGAGACCATCCGGCTGGGCGGCCGCGAGGTCAACGCCCGCGCCTACTGCACGCGCTTCAACTTTCACGGCGCGGATCAGCAGAAAAAGGCGGAAGTGCTTTCCGGCGGCGAGCGCAACCGTCTGCATCTGGCGCGGATGCTCAAATCCGGGGCCAACGTGCTGCTGCTGGACGAACCCACCAACGATATTGACGTCAACACCATGCGCGCGCTGGAAGACGCGCTGGAGAACTTCGCGGGCTGCGTGCTGGTTGTCAGCCACGACCGCTGGTTCCTCGATCGTGTGGCGACGCATATCATGGCTTTTGAGGACGATGCGCGGGTGGATTTCTTCGAGGGCAACTTCTCTGAATATGAGGAGGACAGAAAGAAACGTCTTGGCAAGGACGCCGAGACGCCGCACCGTCTCAAGTTCCGTAAACTGACGCGCTGACGCGGGGCCCTCTTTTTTCAACGCATGTTTCCGAACGCACACACGCGGGGAGGTTTTTTCGATGATGCACGTTGGTAACGTCAAGGGCCTTGGGGCCATCGCGGCGGCGGCCCTGCTGGCCTGCGGCATGGCGGCCTCCGTCCCGGCGCAGGAGGACGCCGCCGGAGAAACGGCGGCGAAGATGGCCGGAGGGACGGAAAATCAAAGGGTAAATCAGGCGGCAAATCAGGCCGCGCCGGAAAAAGACGCTGGCCGGGCTGTTTCCGGGAAGCCTTCTGGAGGGAAGTTCGCGGGGCTGCCGTTGCAGGCCGGCGTTCAGTTGCGCGCAGCGGATCCGGAAAGCGTCGTTCTCTGGCCGGGAGGCGCGCGCGTCACCGTTATGGAGACGCTGAAGCCCCAGACGGAGCGGGGCGGCGCGAAGGCCGTTTTTGTGGTTCCCGGCGGCGCGCGGGATCTGGATATCGCCGTGGAGGGGGGGAGGCTCCTGCGCTGGAGCTCCACGCCGTGCTTTTTGCCCGCCCAGGGCGTTCTTGCCCATGAGCGGCGGGAAGCGCAGGACGATCTGCGCGCCCTGCGGGGAGAACAGGCCCTGTTGCGCGCCCAGCTGAAAATATGGACGGCGCGCCCCATGAACCTGCCGGGGATGGATCCGGAGGAGGCCTCGTCCCGTCTTGAAAAGCATGTTCCCGCGCTGACGGATCGCCTTGCCCGCATCAGCGACATGATCGCGGCGCTGGAAAAGGTGGAAAAAAGTCGCCCCGCGCTCTCTGACGGCGGGCGGAAGATAGTCCTGGAACTGAAGGACGCCGGGGCGTCCGTCACGGTGCGCTACCGCTACACGCTGCCTGGGTGCGGCTGGGAACCACGGTATGCCTTTGATGCCATTCCCGACGAGAGCGGTGAAACGGCCCGTGTCCGCGTCCGCCTTGAGGCCCGGGTACGGCAGTTCTCCGGCATGGACTGGAGCGGGAGCCGTCTCTTCTTTGCCCTGCGCCCGCACGAGGCCGTCGCGCCGCGGCCTCTGCCGCAATGGATTGTCGACGAGGCTCCCGAAGCCGCGCCCCTGCTCGCGCGGCGGAGCGCCATGCCGCTTGCCGCCGCCAGGGAGGTCAACGACGGCGTTTCCCTGAATCTGGACGGACAGGATGCCCGCTGGGAAATCGCCGCCCCCGGCCTGCCGCAGGGGGAGAGCGTCGTGACGCTGCGCGACGAAGTCTGGACGGCCAGCCTTGCGCGTGTGGCGCGTCCCGATGAAAACGACGGCCGCGTGTGGCTGACGGCGGAGGCGGAACCGCCCGCCGGTTCCGTCTGGCCCGCCGGCCCCGCTGTGTTCTCGCTGGAAGGGATTCCGGCGGGCGAACACCACTTTGTCGCGGAAGGCGGCAAGGCGCGCCTCTTTTTCGGCGTTGACCCGCGCGTGACCGTGAGCGTTCTGGCCGACGGGCGGCGTCGCGGCGAGGCTGGTGTCGTCAACCGCCGCCGCCAGTGGAGCTGGGCATGGGAGTACACGGTGAACAACGGCCGTTCCGTGCCCGTGCGTGTGCGTCTGGAGCGGCCCCGTCCGCATACCGTGGATCGGAGCGTCACCGTCGCGTATGACGACACCCCCAAGGCCGTTGTGGACGAAAGGAATGACTGCCTTTTCTGGCTGCTTGACGTTCCCGCCGAAGGCAAGGCCGATGTCCGTCATGGGCTGACCATCAGCGCGCCCGTTGACAGGAAGATCTCTCCGGTCGCGCCGTAGCGATCGTTGTTTTTGGCAATGCGGCCGATCCGGCGGAAGCTTCTTTGTCGGAAGCCCGGCGGCCCCTCCCGCCCGGACAGGGGGAAAGACGCGCTCTTTCCCGCGTGTCCGGGCGGCGTTGTCTCAGCGTCTGGGCGGCGGATCGGTGAAAAGGCAGGCTTCCACGCAGGCGCAGAGGGCGTGGTACATGGGCAGGTGCAGTTCCTGGACGCGGTAGACGCACGAGGAGGGGGCGCGCAGTTCCACGTCCAGCAAGGGGGCCATGTCGCCGCCGTCGCCGCCGGTAAAACCCAGCGTGGCACAGTCGCGGAGGCGGGCCACGCGCAGGGCGTGATTGACGTTGGCGGAACGGCCGGAGGTGCTGAGCGCCCAGAGAATATCGCCGGGGCGGGCCAGCGCATACGCCCGCTGCGCAAAGAGCAGCGCGCCGTCCGCATCGTTGGCAAAGGCCGTGGGCAGGGCCGAACCCGATACCAGAGGCACGGCGGCGATGCCTACCTGCAGGCCGCGCAGGGCCGCGCCGTGACCGGGGAAGCGCTCTTCCGCCCGCCGCAGCCAGTCTTCCGGCAGGGGACGCGGCAGAAGAAAACTTTTCATGAGTTCGCCCGCGATGTGTTCCGCATCGGCGGCACTGCCGCCGTTGCCGCAGAGCAGAATCTTTCCGCCCTTGCGGGCGCGGCCTGTGATCAGGCGCACGGCGGCGGCAAAGGCGGATTCGGCCCCACGCCATTGCGGCGCCCGCGCCTCCAGTTCCCGCCAGTGGCGGTGGATGTGTGCTTCCATCAGTGGGTTTTCCGTAAGGGGGTGTTCTTCCATCATAGGCGCTCCTCCGCAACACGATCTCAGGAGTAGCGGACTTTTTCCCCGCTGGCAAACCCCGCGCGGTCAGGGAGACGGGAAAGGAGGGAAGCGGGCGTGTGACAATCGTGTGACAGCCTCTGGACAGGGCGGCGAAGGGTCTTATCTCCCAAAACGGACCTTCCGTCCTGTTTGCGTCCTCATCACAACGTTCTTTGTGATCTGAAGCCTCCCATCTTCAGGGAGAGGCGGGTCGTGCGGCAACGCGAACACTTCGTGCCGCCGGGTGCGGCGCCGGCCGGCGGACGGGGCGGTCGCGGACTGAAACATAACATTGGTGGTGGAGCTGTGGAACATCTTGGTTTTCCTCTGGAGACGGTGATCATCTTTGTGGCCGTCGTTGCGGGATCGCTGTTTCTGGATCTTTTCGCGCACAGGAAGGACGCGCCCGTCAGCCTCAGGAGCGCCTGTCTCTGGTCGGTCTTCTGGGTGGCCGTTTCCGTGGCCTTTGGCGGCTACCTGTACGCGCATCACGGCGCGGACATGGCCAGCCTCTATTTTACCGGCTACGTGCTGGAAAAGGTGCTGTCTGTCGACAATCTCTTTGTCATCATGGCGGTGTTCTCGTGGTTCTCCATTCCCGAGGCCTTCCGGCATCGCGTGCTGTACTGGGGCGTTGTGGGGGCCATTGTCTTCCGCGCCGTCTTTGTGGCCATCGGCGCGGGCCTGCTGTCGTTCGGGCCGTTTGTGGAGCTGGTTTTTGCCGTCATGGTTGGCTATACGGCCCTGATGATGCTCAGAAAAGGGGGTGCGGAAGAGGAGATCGAGGACTATTCCTCCCATGTGGCCTGCCGCTGGGTGCGCCGCGTGTTTCCCGTCTGGCCCCGGCTGCACGGGCATGACTTCTTCCTTTCCCGCGCCCATGCGCGGGAAGAGGCCGCCCGCCTGGGGCTGACGGTGGAAGGGGCGGGCCGCAAGGCCGCCTGGGTGGCGACGCCGCTGTTCGTCTGTCTGGCGGTCATTGAGGTGAGCGACGTCATGTTCGCCTTTGACTCCGTTCCGGCGGTCATCGCCGTGAGCCGTGAGCCGCTGATCATCTATTCCGCCATGATTTTCGCCATTCTCGGCCTGCGGAGCCTCTATTTCGTGCTGGAGGCCCTGCGTCGCTATCTGGTGCATCTGGAAAAGGCCGTCGTCGTCCTGCTCTTCTTCATCGCCTTCAAGCTGCTGCTGTCCTCCGTGAAGCATCTTTCCGGCATAGGCTTCGAGCTGTCGCCGGGCGTGTCGCTGGGGGTGGTGTTGATCATCCTGACCGCCGGTATCGTGGCCTCGCTCTTTTCCCGTCCCAAAGCCGAAGCGGTCGCGCCTGTCGCACCCGTCGCAAAGGACGCGGTGGAAGCCAGGGAGACCTCCCGGCGTCAGGATGGATAGATACGCGCCCGCGCCGTTTTTCTGAATAATAAAAGCCCCCTTCCGCCACAGGCGCGGGGGGCTTTTTCGTGTCCCCGGCCACGAAAAAATAAAGATAGAGGGAAACGCGGGCTTTTCTTTGCGCGGAAAAGAGGGTATGAAATGCCGTAGCCGTGTAGCCCAAAAGGATGAGGATGGTACGACGGCACAGGTGTTGGACGTAGATACCGATATGTTTATATAGAACACCTATTCAGGATCGGCCCATGCTCTCTCTCTCTCTCTCTCTCTCTCTCTCTTAAGGCAAATTCTCTGATGGAGGACGATCATGGCGTTCTCCGTTAAGACAAACCTGCTGGCTGCCACCAGCCGCACCCTTACCTCACACTACGGCCGTTTGTCTGACTCCGTGCGCCGTCTCTCCACGGGCCTGCGCGTGGAACGCGCGGCGGACGACGCCGCCGGGCTGGCCATACGGGAACTCATGCGGGCGGATATGGCTTCGTTGTACCAGGGGGCGCGGAATATTAATGATGCCATTTCGTTAATACAAACAGCCGACGGTGCGCTGGGCGTCATTGACGAAAAGCTCATCCGCATGAAGGAACTGGCCGAACAGGCCGCCACCGGCACCTACGATTCCACCCAGCGCTTGATGATCGACAGCGAATTTCAGCAAATGGCCTCGGAAATCGAACGCATCGCCCGTGCCACGGATTTCAACGGCATCCATCTGCTGGACGGATCATTGAGTGGCGCGCACAACGGCAGCGGCCTCACCGCCACCGGGGCACTCAAGGTGCATTTCGGTACGGCCAACGACAGCGCCGAAGACTATTATTACGTGGAAATCGGCGATGCGACGTTGAAAGGACTTGGTCTGCTGGACGTGGTGGAAGGTGCCAACGGCGGCAACCAGAACGCGGGAGCTGGCGGCGGACAGGGGGGAGGAGGCGCTGGAGCGACATATGGTGGAGTACCTATTTTTGACAATATTTTTGAGAAAAATAGAATATATAATAATGTAACATCAGGTATTATCTCATACATAATTCCAAAAGGGACAACAGATTTTTTTTTATATATTAGTGCTGGAATACAAAATGACGATATCAATATTTTTACAAGAGATGGAAAACATATAGCAGGTACCTTCCTGCAAAACTGGATGCAAAATACACAAGTATCTCCGAATGACGTTCTCAAAGAAAGTAATGGTTTTTTTTCTAATGCAACCTATACTAACAATATGATGAATGGCAATGGTCTTGAAGTTCCATATAATAGAGTTATTCCTCAAAATTTTATTTATAATGGAATGAACTTTACTTATACAGGTAGCGGAACTCATATATCTCCTTTTAATGTGGGAGAAGAATTAACTATAGATAATGTTACTGAAGATTTAATTTTAATTATTGGTGGAGAAGGTATTTTTAGTCTTCAAGCTAACTGGACAGACATGCCCACTCCGGGAGCGCAGCCCGGCGGTAACCCCGGCATACCCCCCGCGCCCGGTGGCGACCCGGACATGGACGATGAAGATAAGGAAGTCATGTCCATCAAAACGCAGGAACTGGCGCAGAAAGGCATTGTGCGTATCAACGACGCCATTGTGTGCAAGGATCAAATCCGATCCCATCTGGGAGCTGTGCAAAACCGGCTGGAAAACACTGTGACCAACATCAACATGCAGGCCGAAAACCTCCAAAGCGCCGAATCCCGCATTTCCGATGCCGACATCGCCACGGAAATGACCAACTTCGCCCGCACCCAGATCCTCTCCCAAACCGCCGTCTCCATGCTCGCCCAGGCCAACTCCTTCCCCCACATGCTCATGGACCTTATCGAAGGGTAGGGGGAGAAAAGGCACATTTTGACTGTATCAAGAGTACCCGGAACGGCTGGCAGGACGAGGCCGCCGTCACAACGAGGCCGTCAGGATGGCGGCCACCTGTTCCAGCGTGTCCATGCCCATGTCGGGCCAGAGCGGCAGGCAGGCTACGCGTTGCGTCATGTCCTCGCTGACGGGGCAGGGCTGGAGGGGGCGTACATAGGGGAGCGTGTTCAGGCTGGGGTGGAAGTAGCGGCGGGGGTAAATCTGTTCCTGGTTGAGCGCCGCAAGGCAGCGCGTCATGCTTGCGCCGTCCGGGAAGATGACGGGATAATAGGCGTGGTTCCATTCCAGATCGGGGTGCATCGCCGGTCTGGCGAGGCCGTGCCGGGGCATGTCCAGCAGGGCGTCATAGGCGGCGCAGAGTTCCGCGCGCCGCAGGAGCATCTCCGGCAGGATCGGCAACATGCAGAGACCCATGGCCGCGTGCAGTTCGGACATCTTGGCGTTGATGCCAAGACAGATGAAGTCGTCGCCCCGGTGTCCGAAGGCCCGCAGCAGCGAAAGGCGCTCCCACGCCTCCTCCGTGCGGCAGCTCACGCAGCCGCCCTCCACAGTATGAAAGAGCTTTGTGGCGTGAAAGCTCCCGGCGGCGGCGTCACCCCAGGAAAGCAGGCCGCGCCCATGCAGGCGGCAGCCAAAGGCGTGGGCGGCGTCGTAGAGCAGGGCGACGCCATGACGGCGGCAGATGTCCTCCAGCGCCACCACGTCACAGGCGTTGCCATAGACATGCACGGGCAGCACGCCCGCGGCGTCGGGGCGTTCCGCAAGGCGGGCTTCCACGGACTGGGGGGAGAGGCAGAGCGTGCGGGGATCGATATCGGCAAAGATGGGTTCGCACCCCTCCCAGAGCAGCGCGGACAGCGTGGCCACATAGGAGAAAGGCGTGGTGACGACGGGTTTGCCGTTGAGCTGGAGCAGGCGCAACGCCAGTTGCAGGGCCAGCGTGCCGTTGGCGCAGAGGGAGAGATAGGGCGCCTCCAGAAAGCCTGTGAGGAGATGTTCCAGTTCCTGGACGTTGCGCCCGTGATTGGTCAGGGAACGGCTGGAGAAGATCTTTGTGATTTTTTCCAGATAATTTTCCAGCGGGGGCAGGGTCGCGCGGGTTACCGGCGTCGTACTCATCAAAACTTCCTTTGTGATCAGAATCCTCCTCCCTCAAGGGGAAGGGCCGCCCTGACGGGACGGCGCCGCCGGTGAAATCCTTGTTGATAACCGGGATCCCCACCTGTCGGACTTCGCTCCAGGGCAACAACTCTGTATAGCGCACAGACACGGGGACGGCAAGTGGGCGCGTTGACTGAATTTTTGCCTTTCCGGATAGGCGGCAAGCCATGCCCGTGTCGGCTCGTGGAGAGATCGTGAGACCGGGGGGGCAGCCAGCCTCAACATGTCCGCTGTTTCTGGTTGTTTCTTCAACATGTGAGGATAAGCATCATGACCGGCATCGTGTCGGAATCATTCGTAGGGATGACGGCAGCGGCTGTTCTGTCTATTTCCCCGACGTGCCCAGCGTGGCCGCCCTTGACGCGCGCGCAAGACGGGGTTATCTCTAAAAAACAGAGAGGGAGATGCTCCACACCTCCCTCTCCTTGGGGCAACCCTCTGACATAGATTAGGTATGTCGCATTTTGACAGCCGCCGAAATTAGCTCTTTCGGCGGCTGCTTCATTTACCGCCAGCGGCGGCCAATGAGCATGACCAGAAGCCCGGCCAGTACCTGGCCAGAACATCCAGCAGGAATCGCGCCATAGGCATCACCTCCCTTCAGAGGGGGGATTTTGCCCGTAGCTTTTTTGTAGTCGTGTTGCCCGGCGTTTTCAAGCGCGCGTCCGCGAACCGCCCCTGCTTGGGGCCGGCTATGCTAAGGCAACGTTGTGAGACGTGGAGAAATAAGAAAAAAGGGTTGTGGCAGTACCACAACCCTTATCTTCTGAACTGGTGCCGAGGGCGGGACTCGAACCCGCACAGCAATTGCCACTACCCCCTCAAGATAGCGTGTCTACCAGTTCCACCACCTCGGCGACAAAAGAGGTTCTACGCGAAGTCGCGAAGCTTGGCAAGTTTTTTTTTCAAAAAATCCGGATCGGCCCTGTTTTTCTTTTTTATGGCGATGCCGGAAGTCCCGCTCCGTGCCGCAAGGCTTGCGAAAGTTGCGCCTTGCGGATAGATCTTGGAGGATGTTGGCGCGCTTGCGCGTTGCGGGCGTGGCCGCCCCGTTCCCTCTGAAGGGGGAGGTTTCCAATAGCCAAGGACGTTTTGATGAACGAACGTGTCAGACATTTCCTGAAGAAGACGGGCCCCGTGCTCTGTCTGGATATCGGCAGCGGCACGCAGGACGCGCTGCTGGCCCGGCCAGGTCTGGAGCCGCACAACTGGCCGAGGTTCGTCCTGCCGTCTCCGGCCCGTCTTGCCGCCCAGCGTATCCGGGAGCTGACCCTGCTCAAGCGCCCCGTCTGGCTCTATGGCGGCAATATCGGCGGCGGTGTGACGCAGGCCGTGCGCGATCATCTGGCCGCCGGGCTGGCCGTCGCCTCGACGGAGGCCGCGTCCCGGGGCCTGCACGACGCCCCGGCCGTGGTCGAGAGCATGGGGGTGAAGCTGTGCGAACAGTGCCCCGACGGCGCGGTGCCGTTGTTTCTGACGGATTATTCGCCGGAATTCTGGGGATCGCTCCTGCGTCATACCTGCCTGCCACAGCCGCATCTGGTGGCCGCCGCCGCGCAGGATCACGGCGTGCATCCTGAGGAGGGCAACCGGCAGGGGCGCATGAAGGCCTGGACGGCGCTGCTGTCCGCCGGGGATGATCCCTCCGGCTGGATCTATGATGGCGCGATTCCCGCCCCGCTGACGCGGCTTCAGGCCCTGCGCGAAAAGACGGGGGGCCCTGTGAGCGATACCGGCACGAGCGCCCTTCTCGGGGCGCTGAGCGTGCAGGAGGTGCGCGACCGCAGCTGGCGCGACGGCGTGACACTGGTGAACGTGGGCAACAGCCATACGGTGGCGGCTCTGGCGTATCAGGGCAGGATTCGCGGCATCTACGAGCACCATACCGGTATGCGCACGCCGGAGGAGACGCTGCGCGATCTGGATCAGTTCCGCAAGTCCTGGCTGCCCTGCGAGGAGGTGCGGGCCTCCGGCGGTCACGGCACGGCCTTCGGCCCGTACTGCGAGGAGGCCGGCGGCTATGAGACGACCTATATCACAGGGCCGCGCCGCGAGCTGCTGCGCGGGCACGGACGTTTTCTTGATCCCTTTGGCGACATGATGCTGGCCGGTTGCTTTGGCCTGCTCTGGGGTCTTGCGCAACGCGACAGCAAACAGGAGTAGAGGGAGACCATGACCATTGAGTACTATGACGCCGCGGAAACCTGGAGCCGCGATCGCATCGCCGCCACCCAGCTGACGCGTCTGCGCTCCCTCGTGGAACACAGCCGCAAGTGCGCCTTTTACCGTGAGCGCCTTGATGCCGCGGGCGTGACGCCCGAAAGTCTGCGCACGCTGGACGACGCGCGCCGCATACCCTTCACCACCAAGGACGACCTGCGCTCCCAGTATCCGACGGGGCTGCTGTGCGTACCGCGGCGCCAGATTGTGCGCATGCACTGCTCCAGCGGCACCACAGGAACCCCCGTGGCCATCTGCCATACGCGGAACGACGTCAGCACCTGGGCCGCCCTCATGGCGCGCAGCCTGTACATGGCCGGCGTGCGCCCTGACGACGTGTTTCAGAACATGTCCGGTTACGGCCTCTTTACCGGCGGTCTCGGCATACACTTTGGCGCGGAAACCCTGGGCTGTATGACCATTCCGGCGGGCCCCGGCAATTCCCGCCGCCAGATCAAGCTGGCCAGGGATTTCAGGACAACCGTGGCCCACATTCTTCCGTCCTATGCGCTTATTCTGGCCGAACACCTGCGGGAAATGGGCGAGGATCCGGCGGATCTCGCCCTGCGTATCGCCGTGGTGGGGGCGGAGCCCTATACGGAAGTCTTCCGCAGGCGTATTGAGGACATTTTCGCCATGAAGGCCTTCAATTCCTATGGCCTGTCCGAAATGAACGGCCCTGGCGTGGCCTTCGAATGCTCCTGCCAGGATGGCCTGCATATCTGGGAAGACGCCTTCCTTGCGGAGATCATCGATCCCGACACCGGCGAACCCGTGCCGGACGGCGAGGTGGGCGAACTTGTCATGACGACCCTGTGCCGCGAGGGCATGCCCATCCTGCGTTACCGCACCCGCGATCTGACGCGTTTCCTGCCCGGCGAATGCGCCTGCGGGCGGCGTCACCGTCGCATGGATCGCATCCTCGGCCGCGCCGACGACATGTTCATCATCAAGGGCGTGAACGTCTATCCCATGCAGATTGAGAAAGTCATCATGGGCTTTCCCGAAGTGGGGCAAAACTATCTCATTCTGCTGGAAAATGCCGGCCTTGGCGATGTCATGCGCGTTCAGGTGGAGGTGCGCGACGAGTATTTTGTGGAAGACATGCGCATTCTGCGCAATCTGCAGAAGAGCATCGCCCACCGTCTGCGCGACGAGATTCTGGTGACGCCCGAGGTCGAGCTGGTCCAGAGCAGCAGCCTGCCCTGCAACGAGGGCGGTAAAGCCGTGCGCGTGCGGGATCTGCGCGTGGCCAAGTAGACATCATGGAAGGCATACTGGCCTTGATGGGCGCTGGCGCGGCCGTGCTGTTCCTTGTGGTTCTGGGCCTTGTGGTGCTGCTCAACGTGCTGGGCCTGCCCGCCAACTGGCTCATTCTCGTGCTGGCCGTCCTCTGGTGTGTGGGTGTGCCGCAGGAAAACGGCATGGGCCCGTGGTACTGGGCGGGCATGTGCGCGCTGGCTGTGGCCGGGGAGGTTCTGGAAACGGGCGTACAGCTCCTCAAGGCAAGGCGTCATGGCTCCAGTTCCGCCGGAACGCTGGCGGGCATGATCGGCGGTATCGCGGGGGCCATCCTCCTCGCTCCCCTCTTCTTCGGGCTTGGCGCGCTGCTGGGGGCGCTGGGCGGGGCCTGGCTGGGCTGCCTGCTGATGGAGCTTCTGAAAGGACGCTCCCGCCGGGAGGCCTTTGACGCCGCGTTCGGCACCCTTGTGGGCCGCTTTCTCGGCACGCTCTGCAAATGCGGCGTGGGTGCGGCCATGGTCGCCATGACAGCGCAGTGCCTCTGGCCTCCGAACGGCCCACTTCCGCCACTTCCTCCGGAGCCACTGGATCCACCCGCGCGGATCGCGCCCGCCCCGCCCGTACAGACCGTCCTGCGCTGTCCGCCGGAGGCGGGCGTCACCCTGTCCGTCTGAAGCCGGAGGACGGGGAAAAGAGAGGTTTTTTGGGGGGGCTTATGTCACTTGCCGCCGCCATGAAAGACCCTCTGAATGGCATGTTCTGGGCGTCTGACGCCGCGGCCTTTCCCATTCCAGACATGAGGACACGGGAAAATGCCGTCCGGGTCTTCACAACGTCCCTTATTTTTCGGTGTTGCCGCAGCTGGCATGGCGAGGCTTCGCGTTTCTGTCTGAACATATGGCGCGGGGGGAAGCCGCTGTGGCGTTTTTTCTCTTTACGGCGCCTTCATGTCAGTCCGTCTGAAATTTCGTGACGAGTTCCGGCACATAGCCAGTGTTGAATTCTATTGCATAGCACGATGGCGAAACCCGATAGAACGTATAGCCAAGGCGGGAAACGATACGCGGATAGGCGGCAAGATTTTTATAGCTCTCACTGAGCGTTTTTTCCAAATCGTAGGTGAGAGGAAGCAGAGAAAGGAAAGGGAGTACCGTAAAAAAGCCGCTTTGGTGATCAATATAGGAGTATCGCTTGCGGAGCACTGCCAGGGAGTAGGGAAGGGGAAGCGTTGAAGAATTGGCAACAAAAAAGGAAAAAGGTCCCTGCTCTTTGAAAAGCCGGGAAAAGTCTTCCGAGAGCGGCTGCATGACCATTTTCTCATTAAAATACTGTTGATCGCGCAGAGCGTTTCCCAGCGTTGTCAGAACCCCCGCCGATGACAGAGTACAGACAAGAGCCAGACAGACGGCGCCGCGTCTGCACCACCGTGTTCCGTTGGACAGGGAAAAGAGCAGGAGACAGAAGACAAAGAGACAGAGCGGCGTCAGTGTGCGCGCGGGAAAGATGGGTTCACGTAAAAGAAATTGTATGGCGCCACAGGAGAGAAAGGCAACGCCCATGCAAAGCAGGGAAGACAGCTTACGCAGATGGGATGTCCGAAATGCAAGCGCGCTGTGGAAGGCCATGACTATGAACATGGCTATGCAGAAGGAAATCAGATCGCTGCCGAAAAGATTCCCCACGCAGTCAAGAAATGTTTTTATATTACGCCCAAGAGTGGCAAGAAAAGATCCGGCGGTACCAAAAGCGCTATGGGCAATGGTGTAGGGGTGGTTTGGTAGACCGTAGAAGGGTTGCAACTGGGCGGACTTTGCGTGCAGATAGACAGGAATATAGAGAAAACCGCCGCAGAGAGATGCGGCGATGCTGATTGAAAATGCCGTATGGCTAAAGATAGTTTTTCACGTAAGATGTTATGTGAGAGCAACATGCAACATGCGCAAAAATAGATGCCGCACATCGGTTGATATATGGAAAGTGTCACAAGAAACAGGAGCGACGCGCCAAGGAAACGCCACAGGGAAATCCCTTGGCGCAACAGGAAAAAAGCCGCTCCGGCACAGAAAACAGCTACGCCTATGCCAAAGGAATCATATCTGAAACAGATGACGGAATAATGAAGAGGCAACAAAACAAAAAGCAAGGCAAAGCACGCGACGTGCTACGACGCTTTTTTCTGAGGAACAAAGGCGTGCGCGATCAGCAGGCTGCCCGCCAGCATAAAAGCCAGGGCCAGTATCTGGGAAAGAGGCGACACATCCAGAAATGTTCCTCCTGAGAGCAGGAAATAGAGCCAGTCCGCGATCGGCCGTCCGTGAACGCCCTGATTGATGGACGTATGGGTGACTACCCGGAGCGCGTCATCTAAATAAAACAGTGGGGATTGCAGTATGCTCCAGTACCCAGCAAGGGAGAGGCAGACAAGAACGGCCAATTGTTTCATCAAAAATTTCTTTCTTGTTTGAAACGCCCTCTCCTTCAGCGGGGAGGCGTTCCTGACAGGACGGCGTCAGCGTTTGAGGGCGTTGCGTACCTGACGGCACAGGCCCATGAAGGCGTCGTATTCGTGGCGGCGGAGCTGGGCGCGGCCGAAGAGACGCCGCCAGGGCATGAGGAAGTAGTCGGGGTTGTCTCCGTGCAGGGCATCCACGGCCAGCAGGGTTTCCCGGAGCGCCGCCACAAGGCGTTCCTGTTCCTGGGCGCTGATGGATTTTTCCGCCGGAGCGGCGGCCTGCCCGGCACCCCTTGCGGCACGCTGGGCGCGGCGCATGGCTTCGGCGCATTCGTAGAGCGTCAGCAGCACGGACTGGGCCAGGTTGAGGGAACTGGCCTCGCCGGTGGGGATGGTGAGCAGGCGGTGGCAGGCGGCGATTTCCGTATTGTCCAGCCCGCGATCCTCCGGGCCGAAGACGAGGGAAACGCCGTTGCCCGCCCGCAGGACCGCCACGGCTTCGGCGGCGGCCGCGGCGGGATGCAGAATCTCGCGCCGCCATCCGCCCACGCGGGCGGTGGTACCGATGATCAGGGCGCTTTCGGCCGTGGCGGCGGACAGACTCTCAAAGAGGCGCGCGCCGTCCAGCACGGCGGCCCCCTTGGCGGTGGCCAGCGGTCGCGCCTTGTCGGGCAGCCAGCGTTCCGGCTCCACGAGACGCAGATCCGCGCAGCCCATGTTGGCGCAGGCACGGGCGGCCATGCCCGTGTTTTCCGGGAAGCGGGTTTTCACCAGCACCACGTTGAGACCCTGCAAGAGCATTGTGCGTTCCTGTTGGTGTCGAATGTCGTTGCCTGTGCGCGGGCGCGGGCGTCATGCCGTGTGCTTTCCCGCGGCATTCCGCCCTCTCCGTCCTCATACATTGAAGAGAAAATGTATTACGTCGCCGTCCTGAACGGCATAGTCCTTGCCCTCGACGCGGAGGACGCCGCTGGCGCGGCAGGCGGCCTCGTTTTCGTGGCTCATATAGGCGTCGTAGGCGACGACCTCGGCGCGGATGAAGCCGCGTTCAAAGTCGGTATGGATGACGCCCGCGGCCTGCGGGGCCTTCCAGCCTTTGCGGATGGTCCAGGCGCGTACCTCATCGGGGCCCGCGGTGAAGTAGCTGCACAGGCCAAGGGTCTCGTAGCCGGTGCGGATGATGCGGGCGAGGCCGCTTTCCCCAATGCCGTAGGAAGCGAGCATCTCGGCCTGTTCGCCGTCGGACAGGCCCTGCAATTCCTCCTCGAGGCGGGCGCAGATGCGGGCAAAACCGGCGTTGCGTCCGGCGGCGTGTTCCTCGACGCGCCGCGACAGGGCATTGCCGTCGGACACGGCATCCTCATCCACATTGGCGCAGTAGATGACGGGTTTTGCCGTGAGCAGCCCTAGTTCCCGCCAGGACTGGAGAAAGGCGTCGTTTTCGGGCAGGGGAAAGGCGGAAGCCGGTGTTCCTCCGTTGAGCGAGGCCAGCAGTTGCCCCATGATTTCCGCGGCGGCCTTGGCCTCCTTGCTGCCTTTTGCCATCTTGAGCAGCTTTTCCTGACGTTTTTCCACGCTCTGGATATCGGCGAGAAGGAGTTCCGTCTCGATGGTCTCTATGTCGCGCAGGGGATCGACGGTTCCGTCCACATGGGTGATGTTCGCATCCTCAAAACAGCGGACGACCTCGACGATGGCGGCGCATTCGCGGATGGTGGCAAGGAACTGGTTGCCAAGACCCTCGCCCCGGCTGGCGCCGCGCACAAGACCGGCGATGTCGATGAAGTCCACGCTGGCATGAATGGTTTTTCTGGGGTTGACCTTGGCGGTGAGGGCGTCCACGCGCCTGTCGGGAACGGCCACCGTGGCCTTGTTGGGATCGATGGTACAGAAGGGATAGTTGGCGGCCTGGGCGTTCTGCGCCCTGGTGAGGGCGTTGAACAGGGTGGATTTGCCTACGTTGGGCAGGCCGACGATGCCGATGCTGAGCGCCATGATGAAGTCCTTGTGTCCGCGAGAGGGTTACTGCAGGCCTGAACCGGTGCCGGTGAGCAGGCCTGAGCGGTTGCTGGAGCTGAAATCGTAGAGCAGGGGGAGCACGTCGTCGTTGATGGGGACGGTGGCCGTGGCCATGGCCAGCACCTCGTTGGAAACCGTATGGATCAGGCGCATGGTAAAGCGGACATTTTTGGCGCTGACGACGTAGGTACCCGCCAGAACGGCGTGACTGGTACCCACGCGGCTGGCCATCTGACGCACGTTGCGGGTGAGGAGCAGTTCGCCGGTCTCGGGGTGGACGCGGATGTAGCTGCCCTTGCGCAGTTCCTGGAAGCGGTAGCCCCTGTCGACAAGATAGCGGGAAATTTCTTCCGTCATCTGGCGCGCCAGGGGACAGCTGACGTTCAGATCGTTGATGTCCGCGGGCACGGTGCCCATGATGACGGTGCGCGCGCGCATGCGGCGTTCCCGCTCGCTTTGCGACAGTCCGTCGTCGGCGGTTTTCACGGCGTAGCGCTGCACCAGCTGTTTGTCGAGCTGCCTGCCGATGCTGTCCGCGGCGGAGGGAATACCGGCCGCAAGGCTGGGCGTGGTGGCGGCGAAGGGCAGCAGCAGGCCGATGGCAAGGGCCAGGGAGAGGGCGAGGTATCGCATGGACGTATCCTTGACAGTCTAGCGCATGGTGCGCAGCAGAAGTTCGACGGTGTTCAGGCCCTTCTTGGCGTCGGCAATATCCCGCCCGTTGCTGCAGATGGACAGGGCCTGCGCATAGCTTTGGCGGGCCAGTTCGAACCGGCTTTGGGAGCGGTACTTTTTGCCTTCGGCAAGGTAGCGGCGGCAGAGGCCGTTTTCACCGGGCACATCGGTACCCGCGCGCAGCGTGTCGCAGAAGGCCGGCGCGGCGGCAAGGAGCAGGGCGGCGGCAAGAAGGGGACAGACATATTTCATCATGGGCGTCATGGGGAAATCTCCGTGGCCTCAGCGGCCCTGCGTGATGGTGAGGGAACCCTGGTTCACCGTCTGGTAGAGGGGCGGATACAGGACAGGGATGGGATTGCCCTTGCTGTCGCGGGGCGCATTGGAAAGCAGGCGCGAGATGATGGGCGTGTTGACGAGCACGAGCTGGGCGGTGCGCAGCACGAGGCCGTCGCTGGCGCGCACGAGGCGGGCATTGACGAAGGTGGCGTCCTTGTCCACCAGATAGGTGCCCACAAGCAGGGCGGCCCACTTCTGTCCCTTGAGGGGGGTCAGCTGGTTGGCGGCCAGCGCCAGATCGTTTTTGCCGCCCACGCTGGAGATGACGCCGCTCAGGCGGTATTCCCGCGTGGGGAAGCCGCGCTGGTTGAACTCGTAATACATGGATTCGGCCAGCAGGCGGCCCAGGGGAGAACTCAGGGCGGTGTTGTTTCTGTTGACGAAGGAGACCGGCATGGCCACAAAGCCCTCCAGCGCGGCGTTGGGCATGACCGCGAGCAGCTGATCCGCCATTTCGCGGCATTTGAGCTTGATTTCCACCGCGTCCGTATAGCCGGAGGAGGCCGGCGTTTTCGCGCCTCCGGCGCAGCCGGCAAGACTGAGGGCGACCAGCGGGAGCAGGAACAGCCGCAGGCAGCGAGCGAAGGTAGATGTCATGGCGAAATCCTTTGTGCGTTTCTGCGGAAAATCCGCGGGGCGTGGTCGTGACCGCCACAGGTATACTATGGAGGCGCGGCGTTTCGCAAGGGCGGCGGCCATCAGGGGGGCGGGAGGTGCGTCCTTTCGCAGGGGCGGCCCGCGCCACAGGGCAAAAAATAACGGTCGATTTTTCTATGCAATTCTTGTGCCCATAAAACTGTCGGGGATTTGCCTGGAGGAGAAGAGGATTTGACAATCGGTGAAGGCGGTGGAATGCTGCGACAGCTCCCCTCTTTCCTGCGGAGAAAACCAGCGGGGGAGTGCCGGCGGACGGCAGGGGACGCGCCGCCGGAGGAGGAACGCCCATGACGCAGCGCCGGAGCCGCGCCATCAAACTTGGCCCGCTTGCCATTGGAGGAGGCGCGCCGGTGATGGTGCAGAGCATGACCAATACCGATACCCGCGATGTGGAGGCCACCGTGGCGCAGATCGGCCGGCTGGTACGGCGCGGCTGCGAAGCCGTGCGCCTGGCCGTGCCCGATGAGGCCGCCGTCAAAGCTTTGGCGGCCATCCGCGCGGCGTCGTCCGTGCCGCTCATCGCGGACATCCATTTTGACTACCGGCTGGCCGTGGCCTCGCTGGAGGCCGGTGTGGAAGGGCTGCGCATCAATCCCGGCAATATCGGTCCTGCCGCCAACGTGGATCGGGTGGTCGACGCGGCCAGGGCGCGCGGGGCCGTCATCCGCATCGGCGTCAATTCCGGTTCCGTGGAAAAGGAGCTGCTGCGCAGGTTCGGCGCTCCCTGCCCGGAGGCGCTGGTGGAAAGCGCGCTGGGGCATGTGCGCCTGCTGGAGCGGCGCGGTTTTCATGACATCAAGATTTCCCTCAAGTCCTCGTCCGTGACGGATACCATCGCGGCGTATGAGGCGCTGGCGCGGGCCTGCGACTATCCCCTGCATATCGGCGTCACCGAGGCCGGGGGGCTGCTGCGCGGCACGGTCAAGTCGGCCGTGGGGCTCGGCATCCTGCTGCGCGAGGGTATCGGCGATACGCTGCGCGTGTCGCTGACGGCGGATCCGGCGGAGGAGGTGACCGTCGCCTGGGAGATCCTGCGCGCGCTGGGGCTGCGAAGCCGGGGGCCGGAAATCATTTCCTGCCCTACCTGCGGCCGCACGGAAATAGATCTGTTCGCGCTGGCCGCCGCCGTGGAGGAACGTCTGGCCGAATCGACCGCGCCCGTCAAGGTGGCCGTCATGGGTTGTGTGGTCAACGGGCCGGGCGAGGCCCGCGAGGCGGATCTGGGCCTTGCGGGCGGCCGGGACAAGGGCATCATCTTCCGCAAGGGGGAGGTCGTGCGCTCCGTCCGGGGGCAGGAGGCCCTGCTTGCGGCGTTTATGGAAGAACTTCAGGTACTGCTTACCGAAAAAGGATATGAGTAATGCGTTACAGTTCCGCGTACATTCCCACGCTCAAGGAAACGCCCGCCGACGCCGAGGTGGCAAGCCACAAGCTGCTGCTGCGGGCGGGCATGGCGCGCCGCCTCACCTCGGGCATCTATACCTATCTGCCGCTGGGGCTGCGGGCCATCCGCAATGTGGAGGCCGTCGTCCGCGAGGAAATGGAAAAGGCCGGTTTTGACGAGCTGCTCATGCCCATGGTGCAGCCCGCCGATCTCTGGAAGGAAAGCGGCCGCTGGGTGTATTATGGCAGGGAGTTGCTGCGCTTCAAGGATCGCAACGATCGGGAATACTGTCTGGGACCCACGCATGAGGAGGTCGTCACCGATCTGGTGCGCGGCGAGGTGCGTTCCTACCGTCAGCTTCCCGTGCGCCTGTATCAGATTCAGACAAAGTTCCGCGATGAGGTGCGCCCCCGTTTCGGCCTGATGCGCGGCCGCGAGTTCGTCATGAAGGACGCCTATTCCTTTGATGCCGGCGACGCCGGAGCGGAGGAGAGCTACAGGCGCATGTACGATGCCTATACCGCCATTTTCCGCCGCCTTGGGCTGCGTTTTCGCGCTGTGGAGGCGGATACCGGCTCCATTGGCGGCACATTCTCCCATGAGTTCATGGTGCTGGCCGACACGGGCGAGGACACCATCTGCGCCTGTACGGAATGCGACTACGCCGCCAACGTGGAGCGTGCTGAAGTCCTCTGGAAGGGAACGCCCAGCGGGGAGGCCTGCCCGGCCATGACCTGCGTGGAGACGCCCGGCGCGCATACGGTGGAGGATGTGGCCGCCCTGCTTGATGTCGCGCCGTCGCGGGTAATCAAGACTATGATTTTTGTGGCGGACGGCAAACCCGTGGCCGTGCTGGTGCGCGGCGATCGGGAGGTCAACGATGTCAAGCTCAGGAATCTGCTCAAGGCGCGGGAGGTGGAGCTTGCCGGGCCGGAAACCGTGCGTGCCGCAACGCATGCGCCTGTGGGCTTTGCCGGGCCCGTGGGGCTGCGGATTCCCGTCTATGCCGATATGGAACTGCGGGGAGCGACAGGCTACGTGGCCGGCGCCAACAAGGGCGACGCCCACGTCGTGAACCTTGATTTGCGGCGCGACGCCACGGTGACGGCCTGGGCGGATCTGCGCCGCATCACGCTGGACGATCCCTGCCCGCGCTGCGGGGGCCGCATCGAGCTGCCCAAGGGCATCGAGGTGGGGCATATCTTCAAGCTGGGTACCAGGTACAGCGATGCCCTGCGCGCCGTGTTCCTCGACGAGAACGGCAGGGAACGCCCCATGATTATGGGCTGCTACGGCATCGGCGTCTCGCGTGTGGTGGCGGCGGCCATCGAGCAGAACAACGATGAGCACGGCATCATCTTTCCCCTGCCGCTGGCGCCGGTACAGTGCATGGTGCTGTGCCTTGATCCGGGCAGGGAGGAGGTGGCCGCCCAGGCGGAAGCGATGGCCGCGCTGGCGGAGGCCGCCGGATTCTCCGTGCTGCTGGACGATCGGGAGGAACGTCCCGGCGTCAAGTTCAAGGACGCCGATCTGCTGGGCGCGCCCATGCAGCTCATTGTGGGCGGCAAGGGGCTGGCGCGCGGCGTGGTGGAATGCAAGGATCGCCGTACCGGTGAGAAGGGCGAACTGCCGCTGGAAGGCTTTGCGGATGCCTTTGCCACATGGGCCGGCGGCGTGCGCCAGGGCTGGGAGAGCGCCCGCCGCTAGATCGGTTTCACGTTGGAAACGGTGAGCCATGCCGGAATTCTCCCTGCCGGAAGACGGTGTCATTCTGGGCGTCCGGGCCCTGACGGAACGCCTTCGGCGAACGCTGGAGGCGCGCTTCCCCTTTGTGTGGGTACGAGGCGAGGTCTCCAACCTCTCCTGTCCTGCCTCTGGGCATGTGTACTTCAGCCTCAAGGATGCCGAGGCGCAGCTGCAATGCGTCTGCTTTCGTGGCCGGGCCCGCCGGGAGCGGCATTTTGATCCGCTGACAGGGGAGGTCTATGAGACGCCGCCGCCCCCGCCAGCGGACATGTTGCGCAACGGCCTTGACGTGCTCTGCGCGGGGCATATCGGCGTCTACGCGCCGCGCGGCATCTACCAGCTCTTTGTGGATCTGGTACAGCCAGCCGGGCTGGGCGATCTGGCGCGGGCCTTTGAGGAGCGCAAGCGCCGTCTGGCCGCCAGAGGCTTCTTCTCACTGGAGCGGAAACGCCCCCTTCCATTTGACCCGAAGCGCGTGGCCCTGCTTACCTCCCCGTCGGGAGCGGCCATCCATGACTTCCTGGAACTGGCCCGCCAGCGGGGCAGCGGATCGCGCATACGGCTTTTTCCCGTGCGGGTACAGGGCGAAGGCAGCGCAGGAGACATTGTTCAGGCACTGGACGAGGCGGCGCGGGAAGGGGCGGATGTCATCGTCCTTATTCGCGGCGGCGGTTCGCTGGAAGACCTTTGGACATTCAATGAGGAAGCTGTGGCGGATGCCGTGTTCCAGTCGCCCGTTCCCGTGTTGGCGGGCATCGGGCATGAGGTCGATGTGACCCTTGCCGATATGACCGCCGACGTGCGCGCCGCCACGCCCTCCCATGCGGCGCAGCTGCTCTGGCCGTCGCGCGCCGAGCTGGCGCAGCGTGTGGACGATCTGGAATCGGCCCTGCGGCAGGCCGCGCTGGGATCTGTGGAGCGTCTATCCCTGAGGCTGGACGGCGCGGCCCGGCGTCTGGAGCTGTTGGAGCCCGGCAGGCGTCTGGAACGTCTGGAGCGTCAGGCGGACATGGCGGAAAGCCGTCTCCATGCCGCCGTGTGGCGGCGCCTTGACGCGGACGCCCTCCGGCTGGAACGGCTGGAACCCCGGCTTCACCGGGCCTTTGAGCGGGAGGCGCTTTCCCGCGAGGCCGCGTTGCCTTCTCTGGAGGCGCGGCTGGGGGGAGCTGTGACGGCCCTGCTGGACGCCCGTCTTCTCCGGTTGGAGCGCCTTGACGCGGCCCTTGCGGGCAAGGATCCCGCGGCCCCTCTGCGGCGGGGGTACGCGCTGCTGCGGGATGCCCGGGGCCGCGCCGTGGGTTCCGCCGGGGCGCTGAAAACCGGCGACGCCATCGCCGTGCAGCTGCGCGACGGTCGTGTGGATGCCGTTGTGACTGGGGTTTGTCATGAGTGAGTACAGGCGACGGTTTTTCCGTAGTGTTGTTCTGCTGTGCCTTGTCTGCTGGGGCATGGGTGTCTGGCCTGCCCCGGCGCGGGCGGCTGCCCTGCGTCTGGAAGCGCCCCATCGCGTTGCGCGCGGCGACGCCTTTCTTGTGCTGGCGTCGTCGTCCCGGCCCGCGCGGCATTTTGTCTTTTCGTGGGGCGGCAAGGACTATGCCGCCGATGCGTCCCGGGAAGGCGGGCGCTGGCAGGCCGTCATGCTGCTGGGAATGCCGCTGGAGGAGAAGCGGGCGTCCCGGACGCTGGCCGCGCGCGATGGCGAGGATGCCGTCACAGCGGAGATTGCCGTCTTTGACAGAAAGCGCCCTGTGCAGGAGCTGCGCGTCGATAAAAAGTACGTATCGCCGCCGCCCGAAGTCCAGGCCCGCATCAGGGAAGATCGCCGCAAGGCGGCGCGCGCTCTGGCCGTCTACTCCTCCCATCGCCGCTGGACGGCCCCCTTTGTCCGCCCTGTGGAAGGCGGCGTCTCCAGCCTCTATGGTCTTCGCCGGGTGTTCAACGGGCAGCCGCGCGGTTTTCACAAGGGGCTTGATCTCCGTTCTCCCGAAGGGACGCCCATCAGGGCCTGCGCCGACGGTGTGGTGACGCTGGCCGACAATCTCTACTTTTCCGGCAACGCCGTCTATCTTGATCACGGGCTGGGTGTCTCCACGGCCTATCTGCATATGTCAAAGATTCTGGTACGCCCCGGCGACAGTGTGCGGCGCGGGCAGGTCGTCGGTCTGGTAGGCGCCACGGGCCGCGTGACGGGCCCCCATCTGCATCTGTCGCTGTTTGCGCAGGGGCAGTCCGTGGATATTTTGCCCTTGCTGGAGAAGAAGGAAAAACGCTAAGCTCTGGCGAACGAGAGGGAGAAGCCGCATGGCTGCACGGGAGAGCAAAAAAAACGCTTTTGAGACGCGCCTTGAACGCCTTCAGGAAATTGTCGTCGCGCTGGAACGCGGCGACCTGCCGCTGGATCAGGGCATGGCGCTCTATCGCGAGGGCGTGGAGTGCGCGCGCCTGTGCCGCAGGCGTCTGGAAGAGGCGCGCCACGAGGTGCGCCTGTGGCGGAACGGTGAGGAACTGGTTTTTGATGCGGAGGCCGCACGCCCGCATGATGGGACGGCGCGCGAGGGGGATGACGGAAAATGATGAGCGGCGAAGACATGAAGGCCCTGCTGTCGCGGCGGGCCTGTATGGTGGAAGATTTCCTGCCTTCCTGCGTGGTGGGGGACGGTGTGCCGCCGCGACTGCGGGATTCCATGCTCTACAGCCTGCGTGCCGGAGGCAAGCGGCTGCGCCCCGTGCTCTGTCTGAGCTGCGCCGCGCTGTTCGGGCTGGCCGAGGCGGCCGTCCTGCCCTTTGCCGCCGCCATTGAGATGATCCATACCTATTCGCTCATTCATGACGACCTGCCCGCCATGGACGATGACGATCTGCGCCGGGGCAAACCCTCCAACCACAGGGCGTTTGACGAGGCTACCGCCATCCTTGCCGGGGACGCCCTGCTGACGGACGCCTTCGGGCGCATGACGGCCGTGGATTTGCCCGCGTCGCGTGTGCTGGCCGCCGTGGAGGAAATGGCGCGCGCCGCCGGTTCGGCGGGCATGGTGGGCGGGCAGGAATGGGATATGATCCATACCGGCATGCCGCCCGTCTCCCTGGAGGAACTGCGCCGTATGCACGCCATGAAGACCGGCGCGCTGCTGCGGGCCTCCTGCGTCTGCGGCGCGCTGCTGGCGGGCGCGGAAAGTGCCGATCTCCTCCGGATCAGCCGCTATGGCGCGGCCCTTGGCGTCGCCTTCCAGATAACCGACGATATCCTGGATGTGGTTTCCGATACCGAAACCCTTGGCAAACCCGCGGGCAGCGACGCCGGTCACGGCAAAAATACCTATCCCTCCCTTGTGGGGCTTGAGGAAAGCCGCCGCCTTGCGCGGGAGCAGGCCGTCGCCGCCCAGGAGGCACTGGCGTCCTTCCACGGCCCGGAGGCGGGATTTCTGCGGGCACTGGCCCTCTATACCGTGACGAGGGCCGCCTAGATGACGCGCACCCCTTCCTCAGAAGCGGAGATGCCGTTGCGTCCGTGCCCTCTTCTGGAAAGCCTCGTCTCACCCGCGCGGCTTGCGTCCTTTTCCGACGCCCAGCTTGTGGAGCTGGCCGGAGAGGTGCGCCGCCGCATTGTGGACGTGGTGTCGCACACCGGAGGCCATCTTGCCCCTTCTCTGGGGGTGACGGATTTGACGCTGGCCCTGCTTTCCTGTTTCGATTTTGAGCGTGACAAGCTCATCTGGGACGTGGGGCATCAGGCCTATGCCTACAAACTGCTTACCGGCCGTCGCGACGCCTTCCCGACCCTGCGGCAGTGGGGCGGCATCTCCGGGTTTCCCCGCAGGACGGAAAGCCCCTATGACCATTTTGGCGTCGGGCATTCCTCGACGTCCATTTCCGCCGCACTTGGCATGGCGCTGGCACGTGATCTCTCCGGCCTTCACCATCACGTGGTCGCCGTCATCGGCGACGGCTCCCTCACCGGCGGCGAAGCCTTTGAGGGGCTGAACCTCGCCGGGCACATGGGCCGCCGCCTCATTGTGGTGCTCAACGACAACGAGATTTCCATCTCGCCCAACGTGGGCGCGCTGTCCCGCTTCCTGAGCCGGACGCTCTCCCGCCGCTGGGTGCGGCAGGCCCGCAAGGATGTGCTCTCCTTCCTGCGCGCCGTGCCCCGCATCGGAAACAAGCTTGCCGAATACGCCATGCGCGGCGAATGGAGCTTCAAGTCCTTCTTCACGCCGGGTATGCTTTTCGAAGCCTTTCGTTTCACCTATATCGGGCCTGTCAATGGGCACGACATCCCGGCCCTGCGCCGTCATTTGCAGATGGCCGCCGCCGTGGAGGACGGTCCCGTGCTCCTGCATGTCCGTACCCACAAGGGCAGGGGCTACGCTCCCGCCGAACAGGATCCCGTGCATTTTCATGGCGTGGGCCATTTTCACCCGGAAACGGGTATGCCCGTCATTCCCGGCAAGGGGGCCGTGCCCTCCTTTACCGCCGTTTTTGGCAGGTCGCTGGCGGATCTGGCCGGGCGGGACAGGCGCATTGTCGCCATCACCGCCGCCATGCCCGAAGGCACAGGCACCAGCGTTTTTCAGGAGCGCTTTCCCGATCGCTTCGTGGACGTGGGCATCTGTGAGCAGCATGCCGTCACCTTTGCCGCCGGGCTGGCCTGTCAGGGCTACCGTCCCGCCGTGGCCATCTATTCCACCTTCCTGCAACGGGCCTATGATCAGATTGTGCATGACGTCTGCCTGCAAAACCTGCCCGTGACGTTCTGCATCGATCGCGCCGGCCTGGTGGGCGAAGACGGCGCGACGCATCACGGCGTGTTCGATATGGCCTATCTGCGCCATATTCCCAACATCTCCCTTCTGGCCCCGCGTGACGAGGAGCAGCTGCGCCGCTGCCTGGTCACGGCCTTTGCTCTTTCCGGCCCCTGTGCCATCCGCTATCCGCGCGGCGCGGGCTATGGCGTGCCCCCGTCCGCCGCGCCCAATCCTCTGCCCGCGGGAGAAGGGGAGGTGCTTCAGGATGGCGAGGGTGTGGCCGTCATCGCCGTGGGCAGCCGGGTGCATCCCGCCCTGAGGGCCGCCGCCAGCGTTGCCGGGCGGCGCGGTATAACGCCGCTGGTGTTCGATCCCGTCTGGATCAAGCCCCTGCCCGAAGCCCAGATTGCCGATCTGGCCCGCCGCTTCCGGCGTATCGTCATTGTGGAGGAGGGCTGCCTTGCCGGAGGCGTTGGCGCTGCCGTGCTGGAATTTCTCAACGACGCCCGCCTTCTCAACGGACAGCGCATCCGGCGCATGGGCATTGGCGACGCCTTTGTGGAACACGGCAGCCAGACGCGCCTGCGCGAGGAGTGCGGCATCCGCGCCCACCACATCGCCGCCGCCATCGAATCCCTGCTTGACGAACAGGCCTAGCCCGCCGCCGTCACGCTTTCCCGACACGGGAAAAATCCTTGCGGCAGGTTCGTGTCATCTTCGCCGCTGCCATTTTTTAGGCGTCATGCCGTAGCGTCTGAAAAATGCCTGGCTGAAATGTCCCAGGCTCTGGTAGCCGATCCGCATGGCGATCTCCGTGACGTTCATGTCACCTGCGGCAAGCAGTTCGCGGGCAGTCTCCATGCGGTAGTTTCTGAAGTATTCAAACACAGGCAGACCGAAGATCTGTTTGAAACCCGTCTTCAGTTTTTTTCGCCGATGCCCGCCATCCGTGCCAGCCGCGCAAGAGTAGGCGGGTTTTCCATGTCCCGAACCAGGATTTCCCGGGCTTCCTTTATGTGCCGTATATCTGACGGCGACAGGGGCGCCGTCCGTTCGCGGCTGCTGTCGCCAGCAAGATATTCGGTGAGCTGGGTTTCTATGAGTTCAAGTGTGCGGATTTCCCTGTGCAGGTTATGCAGGGGGCCCGCATAGGCGCTTGTTACAATATCCGCCAGAAGACGCCGTTTCCGCGCGCTGTGTTTTCCTGCCCACTGAAAGGCGGTTTTGCGCCCCTCGAGCGCGTATTCCAGTTGTTTGGGAATGATGCTGGCAGGCGCCTCCGCAACGTAGGGAAACAGAAACTCTCTCTCCACGAGGATGCTGAGCCTGAGCATGCCTCCGTCGCATCTCATTGTCCCCGTTGTCTCTGAAAGAAAGGCGATGCCGTTGCCTCCGCACGTGTGCAGCCGCGTTGTTCCGCGCAGGGATCCGTGGCTGTAGGTGCAATGGTTTGATCCGGCGAGCATGAATCCGAAAATGAGCGGCGAATCCTGAATCTCAAAATCCAGAGACAATGGCGTCATGGGCGGATGCCGCGAAAGCTGCACCACAAGACCCGGCCTGATCGTAAAGGAGTCGGTTTCGCAGGTTCGATAGAAAGTGGGGCCGGCGAAGCATGTCAAATCGTGTTTTCCTCCCATACCTCCCCCGACAGCCCCGGCGATGCCCCGCTGGGGATATTTTTTGACCTTTCCAGGGGTAGCAGGACGCTTTTCGCCAGTGTACTGAAAAAGAAATCCTAATTCAATAAACCTGTTCCGCCTTTGTCATTTTTACAATTCAGCGTGAAACCGCTCTGGGCGTTTCGCGCCGGGAAGAGGGGGCGCACCATGCGTCAGTCCGTGTTGTGGGCAGGAATCCTGAGTGCTTTTCTTCTTTTTGAAAGCATCCATGCGGCGGAAGCCGTCCGCCCTCCTTCAGCCGTCTATACGATGGAAGCGATCACCGTCACCGCCACGAAGCGTGAGCAGAAGCTCCGGGAGATTGCGGGCAGCATCTCCACGGCTTCGGCCGTCGATCTGGCAAATCAGGGGGCCAAAACGTTGCGGGACGCGACGGAGATGTTTCCCAACGTCCATATGAAAAGCACCAGCTCCGGAAATGAGATTGTCATTCGCGGCATGTCCACCTGGGATACGGCGCTGCATTCCCCGGCGGGGCTGTATGTGGACGGGGTGCCGTATCCCTTGTCCTACATGCAGAACATCTACCTGCATGACATGGAAGGCGTGGAGGTGATGCGCGGTCCGCAGGGAACGCTTTATGGCAGGAACAGCGAGTCGGGGGTGATCAACCTTATGCGGCGCACGCCGGACAACACCTTGCGGGGGACGGTTTTTGCGGAACTGGGGAACTATGCCTCTGTGCGCCTGGGAGCTTCCGCGGCTGGGCCCCTGCTTGAGGACAGGGTGTACGTTTCAGGAAGTTGGCTTCACCACCAGACGGACGGCTTTGTCCGCAACGACTATAAACGGAAAAATCAGGCGGCGCGCCACAGAGGTGATTCCGGGCGCGTGGTGCTGCGCTGCACGCCTGTGGACGCGCTGGATGTGCGCGTATCGGTGGATGCCACGCACAGCGACGATGGCAGAGGTTCCATGCGTCTGTCCAGCGGCCCATACCGCAGTGGTCGCCACAAAGTCCGTTCCGACGCCCCGGACGACGCCTCGTCCGATCTTGTGATCCCCGCGCTCACCATCACGCATACCGGAGATCGCGTGAAAACGGCGTCGATAACCAGCTATATGGATTACCGCTATGACATGGTGTCTGACCTTGACAGAACGCCATTGCCGCTGGGGGTCTCCAACATGCATTTGAGACAGCGCAACATCACGGAAGAACTGCGTTTTTCTTCCGTCGGAAAGCAGAGGCTCTCCTGGGTTGCCGGGATCTTTGCGGGCAGGACATGCATGAGTGCGGATATGGACAGAATCCGCCGCGTGGCCGCCGCAAGCACGTATCTGCATACGGATTACACGGAAACCACGGGGGCGCTTTTCGGGCAGGCCACCTATGCCCTGACGGATGCCTTGCGGCTGACAGCGGGCCTGCGGGCTGAACATACGGGGCTGGACGGCGAACAGGCCTGGAAGAGTGGCGCTGGGCGGCGTCGCGCGTATGCGAAAAGCCTTCGCTACACGGAGTTTCTTCCCATGGCTTCCATATCGTTTGATCTTACGAAGGGCCTGACCGCGTATGCATCATGGTCCCAAGGGTATTTGCCGGGTGGGTTTAACGTCTTTTCCGCCAGTTCGAAAGAGACGTGCTCCTATGGGCCGGAATACAGTACCAACTACGAGCTGGGGCTGAAGACGCGCTGGCTGGATGACCGGCTGCACGCCAACGTTGCCGCCTTCCATTCCGACATCAGAGACAAACAGGTGCGGGAAGAGGTGCCGTCAGCGGGGGCGGGCACATGGAAATTCACCAATTCCGCAAGGGCGCACACCTCCGGCATCGAGCTTGAGGTCATGGCATATCCTTTCGAGGGATGGGAGGTGCGGGGTGGCGTTGGCTATGCCCGCTCCGAAATTGACGACTGGACGGTGTCCACGCCCGGTGGCGGAAGAAAAAGCTATGGGGGCAACCGTCTGCCCTGGGCGCCGGATCTCACCTACCACCTGGGCGTGGGGTATGCGCATCCGTCCGGCTTTTTTGCGCAGGCGGAATGTCTCGGATCGGGAAAGCAATATTTCGACGCAGAAAACAGCCTGAGCGATTCCGGATACAGGACGGTCAATCTTAACCTCGGCTACCGTGGCGAACATCTTGCCGTGACCATCTGGGGGAAAAACCTCCTCAATGCGCGTTACATAACAAAAAAGCTTGTGGCGCGGGGCAACACCATCGTTGAGGACGGCCAGCCGTTCAGTTTTGGGACAACGGTTTCATGGAGCTTCTAGTATGCGCGATGAAGAGAGATTTCTGCCCGGACAGGCGGCCTCTACGGATCTTTCCCTTCTTACAGGTTGTATGATCGGTGCGGTGCGTACCGCGTTGCTTGAGTTGGCGCTTGATCTGGAATTGCCCGACATCCTGCACAGGACGGGGACGCTGGAAGGAATCGCGGCTCGCCTGGGAAACCCGCACACGGGCAATCTCGCCCATATCCTCGACGCCATGGCGGCCCTGGGCCTTGCTGTGAAAAAGAAGGGGATCTACGCCAATTCTCCTCTTGCCGAAAAGTATCTTCGCACGGAGAGCGTCGCCTGCCTGGGGCCACTGCTGCGCAGGCTCAAGGCCATGCAGCACAGGAATATCGGCAGGATGAGGGAATTGCTTTATTCCGGGCCGCAGTCGGTGAAAGACGGCGATCGTCTTGACGGAAAGGAGCTCTGGAAAACGTCCGGCCGGGACATGATTGCCTATCAGAAGAGTGATGTGTCACGCGTACTGGCGGATATGGCGGCGTCGCTGCCGGAATTTCCCTGTTTCCGCCGTATGCTCGATCTTGGATGCGGACCAGGCATTATCGGTTTGTCAATCATGGCCCGAGCCGAGGCGTTATGTGGAGCGTTCTGCGATTTGCCGCCCGTCTTGGAGCTGGCCAGGGAGGAAGCCAGGGCGGCGGGCATGGAGGATCGTGCGGCGTTCTACCCCGGCGATTATAATCAGATCGACTTCGGACGTGGCTATGATTGCGTATGGGCCATACAGAGC
Organism: uncultured Desulfovibrio sp.; assembly: GCA_934546745.1. Taxonomy (GTDB): domain Bacteria; phylum Desulfobacterota; class Desulfovibrionia; order Desulfovibrionales; family Desulfovibrionaceae; genus Desulfovibrio. The sequence continues at coordinate 83,687 of CAKTDV010000010.1, forward strand.
CTGTATTTTGTGAAGGACCTCCCCGCATTCCTGAAAAAATTGCTGGACGCTCTGAACCCCGGCGGCGTTTTTGTCAGCCTGCATGAGGGGCTGCATCGGGAACGCACCGCCCCGAAGGATGTGGTGCTTTCCCGCCTCTCCCTGGCGCTGGAGGGGCAGGACGTTTCCTTCGAGGAAGGGCGTATAGCCCGTCTGGCCCTTGAAGCGGGTTTCGCCTCTCTGGAACGGCGGACTGTGACCATGCTTTTTGGTGAAAATGAGGTGGCGATTCTGCGTAAAGCCGGCACACTGGAGCGGTTTCACCGTGAAAATGGGACCGCTCTGACGGATGCGTGAGCGGACGCCCGCGGGAACGATCCGTGGAGGCTGCCATGTTCAGGGGGGTTTTAGGGTGCTGTCTCCTTCTGGGGGCATGGGAAGTCGCGGCGCGGGGCGCTCAGGGAGGCGTTATGCCGTCGCCGGCGGCAACGTTCGCCGCTCTGTGCGATATCCTTTCGCAGCCGGAATTCTGGCGTGACGATCTTCGCCTCAGCGTCGGGCGCTTTATGTGCGGTATCGCTTTGGGAGGAGGCGCGGGTGCCTGTCTGGGGCTGGGGGCGGGCTTTTACGCGCAGGTGCGACTGACGCTTACCCCAGCCCGCTGGATGCTTTCCAGTGTGCCCGGCGTGGTTGTGGTCATGATCGGCATGCTGTGGTTCGGCGTTGACTCCGCAATGGTGATTTTCGTCGTGGCTCTGACGGTCGCGCCGACGGTGTTCGCCGGTGTGACGGAAGGCATCCGATCCGTGGATTCCGGCTTGCGGGAAATGATCGCCGTGTACCGTATTACCCGCCTGCAACGCTTCTGGCATGTCTATCTTCCCGCCATCACAGCGCCGTTGATCGCAAGCTCCATTGTCGCCCTTGGAGGAGGGATGCGCGTGACCATTCTGGCGGAGACCGTGGGGGCCGGCTGCGGGCTGGGCCATGCCCTGGCCGTCGCCAGAAGCCGGCTGGACACTGCGTCGCTCTACGCGCTGGCGCTGGTCAGCATGCTTCTGGTGGGCGTTCTTGAGGCGGCGCTGCTGCTGTTGGCCAGATACAACCGTGCGCGGGGGAAGAGGGCATGACCCCTCTGCTGCTGTTTTCGCGGGCGAGCTTTGCCTATGCGGGGCGGGCTGTCCTGCATGACATCTTCCTGCGGCTGGATCCTGGGGAAGCCATCGTTTTGCAGGGGGGCAGCGGTGTGGGCAAGTCTACGCTTCTGCGTCTGGCGGCGGGCCTCCTGCGTCCCACTCACGGCTCTGTCCACATCGGAGCGCGGCGTATCGGCATCGTCTTTCAGGAACCCCGTCTGCTGCCGTGGCGAACCGCGATCCAGAACGTCATACTGCCCCTGCGCAGCCTGGGGATGGATACCTTCCAGGCCGGACGGAGGGCGTCGGAGATGTTGCGGCATATGGGCCTTGAGCAGGCCCTTGGGGCTACGCCCGAGGAACTCTCCGGCGGAATGAGGCAGCGCGTTTCCCTGGCGCGGGCGCTGGCCGTGGATCCGGAGCTCCTGCTTCTGGATGAACCGTTCACTGGTTTTGATCCCGCCCTGCGCGCTGGAATGAAACGGTATCTGGCTGATTTTTTTTCCCGATCCGGGGCTGGGCTGATGCAGGTCGCACATGATCCTGAAGACATATTTCTCCCAACGGCGCGCCGTATGACGTTGCGCCAGCGGGGATCCGGATACCGTCAAGACAAAGGAGACCGCCATGAGTCCCATGGAGCCTTTCTGGATGACGCTTCAGCGTTTCAGGGATGACACGTTTCCCATACAGATGCTCATCGTTGCCGCGTATGTGGGCATAATGTTTCTGATTGCCAGGCGGGAGGGGCGCGGAACCGACGTCCTTGTCAAGCTGCTCTTGAGTGGCATGTTTGTTTTCAACGGTGTCGTCTGCTTTTTGACGTACTTCAAGGAATTGCCTGTGGCAAAATTTTTTGCCGGCCCTCTGTATCTTGCCCTTGGCTATCTCTTTCTTGTGGATATACTTTCTGGAAGAATACACTTTACCTTCCGTGTTTCTCCATGGAGGCGGTTGCTGGCATTTTCCTTTGTCATCCTTGCTTTTCTGTTCCCCGTATTTGGTATGTTCAGCGGGCACGGTATGATTGCTCTGCCTGGTGTGCCGTGCCCGCTGGCAATCTTTACACTGGCTCTTCTCAGTGCGGCCATGCCCCACGTGGATACGCTCATTGTCTTTATGCTGCTTTCCTGGGTTTTGGTCAATGTTCCCAAGATCTTCGGGCATGTCAGCTGCTACGAGGAAATCGCCCTTGTTCTGGCCGGGGCTTACGTGCTTGGCCTGAACAGGCTCATGCGGGAGGACAGCGGCGGAGGCGGCCATGTTTCGGCATGAACGTCTGGCGGCAATGGTGTGCGAAGCGCCCCCGCGTCCCAGAGTGAGCCGGCCTGTGGAGTGTGTGGACGCTGGGAGCGTCTACTGTCCGTGCCAGCTCGCGGAACTCGGGCACTGCATAGCGTGTTCGCTATTGCGCGGCGAAAGTGAATGCCGTTGCCACTGGTCCGGATCGTGCGTTTGGGCTCATAGCCAGTGGGGGAGAGGAAAGGTCCGGCAAAGCCGCAGGTTCCCCATCCTGCGCCAGGAAGAATATCCTGACGGCGCGGTACTTCTCGCCGTGCGCGTCACGCCGTCCCTGGCGGCGGAGCTGCGCACGCCAGGAAGTTTTGTTTTTGTCCGCGGGGACGACAATCCGCATTTTGATACCCCTCTTGCCGTTGTGAGGGCATTCCCGGAGACACAGAGCATTCTGCTTACCTATAAGGTGATTGGGCCGAAGACGGAAAGTTTGCGTGGCGCCGGAACGGACGTGTGGATACGCGGCCCGTACTGGAATGGCATAACTGGGCGCAGGCATATTCTGGCGGCGAAGGGAGAATCCTGCCTTCTTGTGTCCGGGGGTATCGCGGCTTCCGTTCTGCCCAATGTCGTCGATGCGCTGCTGCGTGGAGGAAACCGCGTCACAGCGGTGCTTGGCAAACCGGAAAGCTCCTTCATAAGAAATTTTTTGCCGGAATCTGGGATGCGTGTTTTTGAGATGACTTTTCCTGACGCAAAAGAGGCGCTGCGGACAGTGATGAAGGAAGTCCCGTGCCAGATGGTCTTCTGCGCGGGAGGGGACCCGTTGGCCGCAATGGTGGCGGCTGTTTCCGTGCGTGCCGGCGTGAGCGCGGTGTTTTTGGGATCCGTCAGTCAAACCATGTGCTGCGGCGAGGGGATATGTGGCGCCTGCCATGACAGGCGCGGTTGTGAATCCATCAGAGTGTGCAAGACGCTGCGTTGAGGCGCGATGCCCGGTAGGGATGGACAGGCACATGAAAGGTACGGTGATCATTATCGGAGGCGGGTGGGCCGGTTCCGCGGCGGCGCTTGCCGCAAAGCGGGGAGGAGCCGGCAGGGTCGTCATTCTGGAACGTACGGACATGCTTCTTGGCTGCGGTTTGGCGGGGGGTATCATGCGGAACAACGGCCGTCAGACAGCGGCGGAAGAATTGACGGCCATGGGTGCGGGAGGGCTTTTCAGTGTCACCGACAGTGTAGCGACGCATAAAAATGTCGATTTCCCTGGGCATGCGCACGCCTGGCTCTATTCCACCACGAAAATCGAACCGGCGGTGCGGCGCTTTCTGGAGGGATGGGGTATCGAGATACACTTCCGCTCGCGTGCAGTCGCTTTTCTGACCAGCGGAGCAAGCGTGCGTGGCGTGACGCTGCATGATCCGGCTGACGTGGGTGTCGAGGGAGATGTCTTTGTTGATGCCACAGGATCGGCGGGTTCGTTGAGCAATTGCATGCGGTATGGAAACGGTTGCGCCATGTGCGTTCTGCGTTGTCCCGTGTTCGGGCCCAGGATCAGCCTGACGGCCAGCGCCGGGCTGACGGATTACGTAGGGATGCGGTGCGACGGTCAGGCTGGTTCTTTTTCCGGCTCCTTTGAGCTTCGCAAGAGTTCTCTGTCCGGGAATATCCGGAAGAAATTGCACACACGGGGCGTTGCCGTTGTTCCGTTGCCCGCAGCCTTGATCAACCGGGAAAAACTGCGGAGCAAATCCTGCCAGCAATACGCGCTGCGGGAGTACGCGTCCAACCTGATCCTTCTGGATACCGGCGACACGGCTAAAATTATGACGCCATTTTTGTCGCTGGAAGACATGCGGCGCATTGCCGGATTTGAGAACGCCATGATCGCCACGGGGAGCGGGCATACAAATTCGGTACGTTTCCTGTCCAGAGCTCCCCGGAATAACGCGCTCAAGGTGGAGGGCTTCCATAATCTTTTCTGTGCCGGTGAAAAGTCTGGGTTTTTTGTGGGACACACGGAAGCCATAGCCACGGGCTCTCTTGCCGGGCATAACGCCGTGCGGACGTTGATGGGAAAACACGCGGTCATTCTTCCGCAAACGCTTGCCTGCGGAGACATCATCCATGCCGAGCAGGAAGGCCTTTCCTCCGCGTCGGGCCTCGTAAGACGCTATACGTTTTCAGGGGGCGAGTATTTCGACAGAATGAGAGAAAAAGGACTTTACACGACACAAAGGAGCGAGATTGCCAACCGCGTGCGCAAGGCGGACTGCTACGGGCTGTTTATGAAGACACTTTCATAGCGCGGACATATTTGCGCCGTAACATCGCTCTGGTGGACGCGGTATCGGAGGCCTACGCCCGGGAACAATGGAGAGGCGGTTTTTTCCGCCGCGCGAATTGGCAAATTTCAACAGCAAAACGTTCTGGAGCAGGAGTGACGGAGTATGACGGAGCAACACACGACGCGCTGCTTTTTCGGCTGCAATGCGGGTAGTGGTTTTCATACCTTTTTCAACTTTTTGCCCAGACTTGAGGGTGCGCGCATTGTTATTGTCAAAGGTGGACCGGGAACGGGAAAATCGACGTTCATCAGCGCCATTGGGGAGACATTTGCGCGGCAGGGGTATGATCTGGAGTACCAGCATTGCTCCCTTGATCCCCGGTCGTATGACGCCGTTGTGATTCCGGCATTGAAAGCCGTCGTTACCGCCGCCACCGGCCATCATGTCTTTGATCCCGACAATCCCGGCGCGGTGGATGAGATTCTCAACCTTGGCGATCACTGGGATACCGAAAGGCTCCGTCGGCACGCCAGGGAAATCAGGGAAATCAACCTGGAAGCGGAGAGACTTTTCCGCAGCGCGTTCCGCGTCTTGAACGCCGCCAGACAGTTTCTTGCCAATGTGGAGGACATTCACAGGGAGCGCCAGGATCCCAGAGAGCTGTCAGCTGTGGCGGAGCGCATCATTGAGGGCGTCCTTTTCCGTTCTGGCCCGGAAACGTACGGAGCGGAGCGTCACGCCTATATTTCCTCCAATACGCCGGAAGGCGCCATTCATAACGTCACCACCCTGTTGCGCCAGGAAACAGCGGCGGTGGCTGTGAAGGGGGAGCCGGGCATGGGGCGGACGAGGATTCTTGAGGCCGTGGCCGAAAAAGCGAAATGCCGTGGTTTTGATGTGGAGTATTACCACAGACCCATCGATCCCCGCCTGCTGGATCACGTGCATATCCCCGCGCTGAATTTCCTGGTGACAACGCAACCTGAGGATTTGCCGGCACGCATTGTCAAGGAATGCTTCACTCTTCAGGGGAAACGCGCCGGACGTCTGTCCGGACTCCAGGATGAGATTTCGGAAAACACCGCCCGCTATGAGCGGACGCTTTCCCTTGCCATGCAAATCCTGGCGCGGATCAGGGCGGAGCATGGCGTTCTTGAGAAGTATTACACCGACAGCATGGATTTTGACGGGGTCGGCAGACGCCTTGCCGCAACGATAGATGCCATCGCACGGCAGACGGCCCTGTCTGGATAGGTGCGCTGACGCGATTCCCATTGCATCCGGTACAGGGCGTCTTTGACGCATATCTGACTCGCCGGAGAGAACCGCCACTGCTGAAGCCGCGGGCGCGCCATCATCGGAAACCGCGGCGCGGACCGCGAGCCACGGGAGAATGTCTAACCGGGTGAGGAGCAGCGTATGGATTCCCTGCTTCAGGCCGTCGTACAGGCCACGCTGATTTCAAAGTTCGTTTTGGGAGTGCTTTTGTTCATGTCCGTAGCGAGCTGGGCCTGCATGGCCGTCACGTGGCTGACACTGCGTGCCGCGCGGCATCATACCAGGCAGGGCCTCCGCGCCTTTGATGATGCGGGGGCGCTGGAGTCCGCCCTGTCTCTGGTGGAGCGCGAGAGACGATCCACCCTGTACGGCATCACGCGTCGCGCCGTGCGGGAATTCAACCGCATCAGCCGTGCCGGTGATGCTGAACGGCTGTTCAACGGTAATATGCGCCGCGCCCTGCGCTTCGGAATTACCGAGGAACTGGCGCGTCTCAAACCCTCGCTGGCCTTTTTGGCGACAGCGGCCAACACGGCGCCTTTCATTGGCCTTTTCGGCACGGTGTGGGGTATTATGCACTCCTTTCATGCGATAGCTTCCCTGAAAAGCGTGTCTCTGGCGACCGTCGCGCCCGGTATCGCTGAAGCGCTCATCGCCACGGCGATGGGTCTGTTCGTGGCCATTCCCGCGGTGTGCGGCTACAACTTCTTCCGTGCGCGCCTTACGGACATTGAGTCCGTGTGCGTCAATTACGCGGGACAGCTTTTGAACCGCATGCGGCATGAGATGGACGCGCATCGCGAAGGCATCTCCTTCGCGGGAGAGAGGTAGGCGTGTCTTCCCCTGACGGCGGATTTGCGGCCGATATCAATGTGACGCCTTTTGTGGATGTCATGCTGGTTCTGTTAATCATCTTCATGGTTACGGCGCCCATGATGACGGAAGGTCTCGATGTGGATCTGCCGCAGGCACAGAGCACGGAGGTGCTGCCCGCGAAAGATGATGGTATGGTTGTGAGTATCAAAAGCGACGGAACGCTCTTTTTGGACGCGTACCCTGCGACCGTGGGCGCGTTGGATGCTCTGCTGCGGCGTACCGTGTCAGGGCGGGACGCGCAAATTTTTCTGCGTGCTGACAAGGTGGTTCCGTACGGAGTGGTGATGGATGTCCTTGGTCGCATCCGGGCCGCCGGCATAACCCGTGTGGGTATGGTGGCGGAATCTGGGAGCGGGCCGGTATCCGGTGGCGCAGGGAAGGCCCGGCCGGATCGGACGCCCGCAATGGGCATGACTGCGCCATGACACCCATAAGGTTTTTCCAACCCACAGTGCCCGTGGTTTTTTCCCTGCTTCTGCACGGACTTCTGGTCATGGCCGGATTCCTTTTCCCGGATACCGAAAACCCGCCGGCAGAGAAGATCTATCGCGTTTCGATCGCGGCCTTTGCTCCGACGCAAACATCCCTTGCTCCTGAGCAGGGTGTCCCGTCTCCTTCTCCGGCATCCGTGAAGCCTGAGATGCCTCCGCGCCCCAGCCTCCGCCAGCGTATCCCCCAGCGGACACGGGACACATGGAAGCGGACAGGGCAGGCGTCCGTCCGGAAGCCACAATCCGCCAGGATGCCGCAAAATCCCCTTGAAACCGGGGAAGGCGCAACGCGCGGTACGGCGCTCACTGTGGGGACCCTGAGCGTCTACGCCGAAGACGCCGTGGATCAACGTCCGTCCATTGCCCTTGGAGCGACACCCGAATACCCGGACAAAGCCCGATGGAGGCGTCTGCAGGGGCGGGTGGTTGTCCAGGTTGTCGTGGATGTTTCCGGCAAGCCGCGGCATTGCAGTGTTTACGCTTCTGATCCGGCGGGAGTCTTTGACGAGGCGGCGCTGGCCGCCGCACGGCGGACACGTTTTCTTCCTGGAAGGATCAAAGGCCGGCCGGTTGCCACTCTCGTGCTGATTCCTTATATCTTTTCTCTGCGATGAGCGTGGCGAACCTTTCAAGAGTAAAATGCTCCAAGAGTTCCAGAGGCCTGAGAAGGTCATCCAGAAAAAAAGGGGTTACGTGAAAACGTAACCCCTTTGAAATCTTTGGAGCCAGCTAAGAGACTTGAACTCTTGACCTGCTGATTACGAATCAGCTGCTCTACCAACTGAGCTAAGCTGGCGCAAAAAGAAACATGCCTTGAAACGGCTTTGCTGTCAAGCGATTATTTCTGTTTTTTTATGGTCAATGGAATGCAGTGCAGCTGGCGGCTGATTTCTTCCGTGCTGCCCAGAGCCCAGTTCACGCCGTCGGGGTTCCAGCCGAGGTGATCGGCCACGGCGCGCACCACACCAGCGACGTTCAGCACTGGGTGGCGCTGGAAGACCTGCGGCAGGCCATAGGTCAGGTTGCAGGCAAGGCACTTGCCCGGCCGCTCATGCAGTTCAAAGGCCAGATGTGCCGTATCGGGCGTCAGCTCGCGGCATGTGAGGCGGATGTCATAGGCGCCTTCTTCCGCGCCGCCGAACAGCGCGTCAAAAAAATCTTCCGTGCGCTGTGCGGGAAAGATGTCCGCCAGAAATTCATTCTCCAAACATTGAGTCATTGCTTCCTCCCTGCTGTGTGGACTTCTCTCTTACCTCGGTATAGGGCGCTTTGCCGGTTCTGGCAAGCCTTCCGACCATCAAGGCGCGTATTGTCGCCGGATGATTGCATTTTGACGCGTGTTGGAAACACCCCCACGGGCGTGGGGAAGACGAAGGTACCCACGCCGTTGTCCGCCCCGTCGCAGAAACACCCCCACGGGCGTGGGGAAGACATTGCAAAAATTTATCGCGTCAATGCGGACGAAGAAACACCCCCACGGGCGTGGGGAAGACTGAAGTCGATCATGGATTGGCGTCCTCATCCAAGAAACACCCCCACGGGCGTGGGGAAGACCAGTGAAGCTAAAAGAGAGACGCTTGCTTTCCAGAAACACCCCCACGGGCGTGGGGAAGACGGCCGAACGCCAGAAGTTGGCGGGGCAGTTCCAGAAACACCCCCACGGGCGTGGGGAAGACCGTTCCGCCGACAACAAGGTCAACTGTTCCAAGGAAACACCCCCACGGGCGTGGGGAAGACCTGAGGCCGCTCAAAGTGAAATGGCACGGCCATGAAACACCCCCACGGGCGTGGGGAAGACGTCGCGCCGCCTCCATTGGCAAGGAACATGAGGGAAACAC
>CAKTDV010000011.1 GCA_934546745.1 uncultured Desulfovibrio sp.
CGCTTCCGCTTGGTTTGAACGTACCTCTTCAAAAGGTACTAAACTATATTTATATTATTTAGAAGATAATGACATATCTTGATACCTATTTTACCACAAAAAAAATATATAAAAAATTTTTAATTATTGTGGTCATGGAGAAACCACCCTCCCCCCTAAAGGGGGAGGGGGTTTTCCAAAATTAATAAAATATATGGGCAAAAAACTAAAAACTTAATTATTTTTACAGTTTACTAAAATTCATTAAAATTTTTTCAAAAAACTCATTTTTAAAAAAACCTCAATCAGTATCATGCTTTTAATTGGTATTGATATGAGTTTGCATCTCCTCTCTTTACAATAAGCTTTCCCACTGCTACAGCCTCTTCAATCATCTTACGTATTTCCACTGTTGATTTCTTTATTTTATTTTCCAAGCAATATTTTTTGATACTCTCTACGAGATTTCCCTTTGTATCTATAAATCCACCTTTTTGCTTCATGACAATCGATATAATATCTTCATCTCTTTCTTTTGTATCACAAGGCGTCAATATGCTCTCATTGAATGTCAGCTTCAACATCTCAAATTTTTTTGAGCTTCTACTTTTTGTATTGTGCAGTAAGTAGTTACCCTTGCTTTCCTCGATGGCGATAATATTCGTCGCCCAGTCTTTCAGGGAGGATGCGCCTCTCAGCTCGGTCGCATCGCCTTTCCCTGAGTGGTGGACAAGAACAAGGGTCAGGTCGTGCCTGACGGCAAGCTCTGTCATTTTATTGACAACCTGTCTCATCTGTGCATTCTCGTTTTCAACGCGCGTATGGAAGCACTGCAAATTATCGATGATTACCAAGTCAATAGAATTTTCCTTTACCTGAGAAGATATGGCTTGAATAAAGGTTGGATTATCAAAAGTATCAGTAAAAGTAACATAGCCGCTCTTCTCCATGAAGAGTATTTTTTTATTTATAGCTGACACTTTTTCTTCATCAATGGACTTTTCAATCATAGTCATTTTTGCCTTCATATCTGCAACAGAGTTTTCACCGTTTATAATCAATATATTTCGGGGACGGTATTCCCTGTTTATTGGGAATGTATCAAGGAATCGCTCTTTATCTTCATGCAACAGGTCAATCGACAGCTGTAACACAAGATGTGTTTTAAACGTTCCTGATTTTCCGTGCAATATGAGTTGCCCGCCTTTTGGAAGAACCGTATCAATCAAGAAGCTTTGTTTTATGTCACTCTTTATGATGTCATCAGCTTTTACGCAACTATATATTGTTTTCTTCCGTTGCGGAGAATTTTGCACATGTTGCTTTGCCGATTCCAATTCACGCTTAAACCATCCATCACCTTGCTCTCTCGATTTTTCCCCGATGGGATACGAGCCGTAGATATTTTTTATCTCTTCATCCGTGAATCCATGCGACAGCAAAAAGAGCATGACTTGCATGGACGCTTCGGAGCGTTGCCCCTTGGGTTTCCCCTGCGCAATCATCTCCCTGATATGCGATGGAAGTTTTTCCAGTTTGCCAGCCAGCTCGAGAGGGGAAACTGGTTCAGAAGGCTTGACCTCCTCAGGCTGGCTTTTCTCACTTGAAGCGGGCTTGATGCACAAGTCCAAGAGCCATTGAGGAGCCGGAATCGGTTCAAAGTCGCTAGCTATCGCATAAGCCTTTTTAGTTTCGGGATGACGAGACCCCGGCGCAACCACCTGCCCCCCCAGTCCCCGGATGTCAAACCCTTTCTCCCGGAAGCTCTTGTTGGTATATTCCTGACCGTCATTTGGGTACTGGAAATAAATGTGATAGCCTCGGCCGGTTTCAACAATGAAGGTGTCGAACTGTGGCGGTATCCCGTGTTCTCTTTCGAAATAAGCTTGAAAATCTTCAAGGCTATCCACGTCCAGGACAAGAAGTCCGCTTGCCGGGCCGGTGCATATGCCGCACCTGTCTCTTGAGGTCGGGAGGTTCGGATTCTTTTCCGTGCAGTACCGCGTCCACCCTTTTTCGATGGGAGCTTTGAAAGAACTGTTACCAAATCCATCCATCAGCGATATAAGCGAGAATTTGGTATGCAGCTTCTCAAACACTTCCTTTTGCCAGTCTGTGTTTTTATTCTCGATATTAGCATCAATCATTGTTTTCAACGCTTCATAAAAACTCATATACATCTCCATTAAGTGAGAAAAAAGAAAAAATACATTTCCCCCTGACACAAGAAAAAAAGCCTTATTTACTTAATTAAGGCTATAGGTAGACCATATATATACGAACTCAGGGAAAGTGAAATCGTGCAGCGCAAGCTGATCCTAAAAAAAACGGCGGCTGAGAGCCGTCAATTTCAAAAAAAAGAAAGGCCCCCATCAGGGGGCCATATTTTACCACGTCGCTACTCGTCCTCTGGGAACATGACGGTCAAAACGGCTTCGCCTTCATCGCCCGGCCCAATAATGGCCAGAATCTTCACTGTCTCGGTGCGTCCTGTCTCCGCATCCATGAGAAAAGCCACCTTGAAGGTCAGCCTGTCCCCCTTTGCCTTTCGGGCCTCGAAGGAGAGAACCGCCAAGACATCTCTCAGGCGTCCAGAAAAGGACTGACCTAGGGCCTCACAGGCGGCATCCGGCTCGATGTAACAAGAGATTAGGTTTCCTGTAATTGCCACAGGGATGCAAAAGCCAAAGCTCTTTGCCTCGTCCGTTACATCGATAAGCACACCATCTTCGATTGCCTGTCTTCTGCTATAGGTATGGATAAGGTAAAATTCTTCCTGTTCTTTCATTTGTTTTTCCTCCATATCTGTGATGATATGGAGGAAATATCTATATCTATTCCGTTAAGATGTCATGATATAAAGCAAAATAACAGTGCGTATTTTCCCCTGAAAACTTCCAGAGGCAAAAACGGACATTGGGCCATATTTTAATTTTAAGGCCCGAAAATTAAAAAAAATGAAGTCCTTATGCCAAAAAGGGAAAAACCCCGGAGAATCAAAATTTGGGCTTTTTTGGGGGATAGGGGGAATTTGCCTCCCGGAGGGGAAGCTCTGGTGGGGTGGAGAAGAGGAAATTCAGGGAAGAAGGCAAAGAAAAAGCGGCAGATGGACGAGCCATGTGCCGCTTTTTGTGTTATGCTGCTGAGAGACATATTCGTATAGGATGAAAGCGTGCTAATCAGCTAAGTCTTTTCTGGTTTTTTGCATCCTGCTCAGCTCCTTTCTCTGTTAGCTTTCCAACCCCAAGTCCTGTGATACCTGTGCAAATTCCAGCAGCCAGCATAGCCATCTTAGAAGGCTTAGTTTTTCCATGCACGAGCTCGCCTAACAGCTCTGACTTTAAAAATGTTTTTTGCTTTACATTGTTCCTTACTTTGTTAACCCCGATACTTGCCGTCACGAGACCTAACAGAAGGGTAGGAAGTCTCATCTCACTCTCCTCATTATTTTCTTTTTGCGTCCGACCTGAGCCATCCCATAAGCAATGCACCACATGCCGATGCCGCAACTCCGACTCCTACTTTTTTTGCCAGAGAAGGTTTCTTTAAGCTCATCATCCCCGCCATCCCTACCAATGCTGTACCAGCAATAGCAGCTGCTGTTCCCAGCCTATCGGGCTTGCAAATCGCTTGATTAGCTTGCTGGATATCAGCTTCCTTGATTTCTTCTATTTCAGCAAATAAATCTTGTGTTGGTTTTGTCCTCATAGCGCTTCCTCCAATACAGTTTTGAATATGTCAACAATTGTTGCAAAGAAATCTTCTGCACCTATTATCAGAGCTTTCATTCCTTTTTCACCTGTATCCATTTCTGCTCCTTGGATGGCACCATATATCATGGTAAAAGTGCCAATCACTGGACCAAGGATAAGTCCTAAAAAAGGTACCTGAGAAGCTAGAAAGCCTAATGCAGCGCCTAGCAGCAAACCTACAGCAGTATGAGGATATCTGAGAATAAATTCTGCAATCTTACAGACTACAATTCTTCCAATTTGAAAAAATTTTTTTCCAATAGTCTTAGTCTCTTCCCAAATGTCATCAAGCCGCGTTGCAAGCTCTCGTGGAACTCCTTTTTTTATGAGGAGGGCTAGCATTTTTCTTCTGTCAACGACTTGATATTGATTATCAATCAACTCAAGTTCAAGTGTCGCTTGTTGGGTCTTTTTGTCTTGCATAGTAAAGCCTCAAGTTTTGGACTTGGGAAAAATTATTCAAAAAATCCGTCTTTGTTCACGATGACCTGACGGCGTGGAACAATCTCGACATGCGTTTCCGCATCCCAGAAGCGGTAATTGGCATTATCCGGCAAGGAAACGCTAGTGTGCGGTGGCACATGCTTTATCTGCCCGGACTCGTTACCCCGCAGCTTCATAAGGATTTTCTTGGGATAGGGCGACTTGTTCAGAATCGACCACCCCGCAAGGCAGCAGAGCGAAAGAGAATCGAGGTTGAGGCTCAACGCATCCAGCAGCAAATCCATGTCTCCTCCTTGGGCAAGGGCAAGGTGGAAAGATGAGGTTGTCATAGTAGATATTTTCCACATAAAAATCAATTAAAAAAGATTTTTATTTTATAATATAGCAAATTTATTAAAAATTTTTTCACCACCAGAAACACCCTCTTCCTCTCTGGTTGAACAATTTTCTATGCTTTTTCAAAAAAAAAGCAACTTTTTTATGTGAAAGTGGCTAACATACCGCCCTTACTGGAAAAACAAGAGCTTACCGGGCGGTATGCCAGCAGCTTACCGTCAAGCAGCCTGTCGAGAAATTTCTGGGGAGCGCTGATGGAAGGATGGAGGTGTAGGAGAGGACAGGAGAAGGCGCAACAGCCCTGTTCCCCGACTTCCTTCCAAGGAAGAAAGAGGCCTTGGCACGTAGTTCAGCACTTCCCACCGCCAAACCCATGCGGCGTCTTGGTGAACGCCGCTCCTGACCGGATAATAAGCACCTTTTCGAGGCTTCCACAGGGCCTTTTGAGGCTGTTACACGGGTATTTCAGGCAGGTGAGAGATGCACGCCTCCACAGGCGCACCAACGTCGCCACAGAATGATTGGCGAAAAACAACGTTTGCCGCAAAAAGAGCCGGTCAGGGAATTTCCCCTAACCGGCCCTTTTTCTGGTGCTTTTTTGCTGGTCGGGATGAAAGGATTTGAACCTTCGACCCCTTGAACCCCATTCAAGTGCGCTCCCAGACTGCGCTACATCCCGACGCTCTTTTTTCTTAGAGGATTTGAGGCGCGCTGTCAACAAAAAGCACGCGTTGGGGGACGTTATTGCCCGGCGGGCGTCTCCAGTTCCTCCAGGGCGCGGCGGGCAAAGTCAAGGGAGGCGTCCAGCGAGAGCGCCCGGCGCAGGCACTGCCCCGCTTCGCCGTCGCGGCCACGGCGCTTATGACACATGCCAAGATTGGCCCAGTCCATGGCGGATCCCTTGTCGATATGAAGCACACGGGAGAAATACGACGCGGCCTCGTCGTAACGCTCCATCTTGAAAAGCGCCACGCCGGCGAGGTTTCCGTATTCCTTCATGGACGGACAGCGCTCGAACGCCTCCCGCAGAAACGGCAGGGCGTCGTTCCAGCGCCCGTCAAGGGTCAGGACGTACCCGGCATAGAAGGACGCCAGCGCAAAGGCGTCGCCGTCGGGCTGGCAGGGGGCCGCCTCGCGGAAGAACGCATGGGCCGCGGCGTTGTCGCCGCGCCGCATGGCCAGCATCCCCTTGAAGAAAGGCAGGTAATGCGCCTGGGGGTGGCATGCCTCCAGAACGGCAAGCCCCCGGGTGGCGTCCGCCTCATCGGCCTCTTCCGCCAGCTTGCGGCCCACAAAGAGGCCGATGCTCTGATTGCGATCCCGCTCGCGAAAATCCAGACCGGGAACCATGGTGTAGTGCGCGGCGATGCCCAGATCGGGATGCGTCGTCTCCACGGCGTAGACCTGAAGCGGCGCAAGCCCGGCGACGGCCGCGCGCAGTTCCTCGCGGATGTCGTCATGCTCCACGGACGGCAGGGAGCGCAGGGGCACGGAGGGGCCGCGCAGCAGCCAGTCGATGTCTTCCAGCCGCTCGAATTTGGAAAGGCCGGACGCCTCATAGCAGGCGCGCGTGCAGAAATCTCCGGCCAGCTGGGCAACTTCCGTGACGGCCCGCACCGCCGCCTTGGCGGGCGTGGCGGCGGTGCCCGCCGTGAAGACAATTTCCGACGACTCCGGAAAGGTGGCGGGATCCCATGCCACGGCGCCCACCGTCGGCAGCGGCATGCCAAGGGAAAAATCCTTGAGCACCAGCTTGATGCCGTTGCGCGCAAAGGCGTGCAGCAGCGACAGCAGCACGGCGTCGTCGCCCTCCTCCACCGTTACGGTGGGCGTCTCCAGGCGCTTTCCGTCCACATGGCAGCAGACATGGCGCTCCACAAGTTCGGAGAGTCCCTGCAACAGCGACTCTTCCGCGCTGTTGCCGGAGGACGTGCCGTTGAACTCGCCCAGCATCTTGAACCAGTCCAGCGGCAGCCAGACGGTCTCGCCGTCGCCCAGACGGGTGGCGGGGAAGAACTGCCAGCGGCGCAGATCCATCAGGCGGCGGGCCGTGGCGGCATCGCCGCTGTCATGCACGGATCGGACAATCTCCTCAATGGGCAGCAGGGCCGAACCGAAGCGCGCCTCGGCTTCGCTCCAGGTCGCCTCATGGAAAAAGGGGCGGCGCTCCCAGAAGGAAAAGAAGGCGTAGCGCTCCATCAGCTCCATCAGCGCCGACGCCTGCGCCTGCGCGGGGGAGGACCCCTTGCCCATCTGCTTGCGCGTGGGCATGACGCGCCGCGCCTCCGCGCCGCAGACGCTGAGGTAGACAGGGATGCCGAGGCGGCCAATATCGACGCGACGCGTTTCCGCCAGAATATCGGTCCGCGCCGCCTCAAGCCGGGCGCGCACCCGGCGCACGGTGTCTTCCGGAGCTATGGCCTTGTCCAGATCGTGCGTATATCCCTTGGGGCAGGAGGAAAGAGAAATATGGGGAAGACTCATGCGCGCTCCAGAACGAGAATGTCATAAAGGCGGCCCTGTTTCTGTCCTTCGCCATCCTGGCTGGTTATGCCGATGCGCCGCTCTGTGGTTTTGAAATATTTGGCCGCATTTTTGGCAAAACGGGGTTTGGCGCGGGCCGTATCGGTGCAGAAAACGGCCTTGCCGCCTTTGGCCAGATGCCGCGAACAGAATTTCAGCAGCGGGCGGTGCAGTTCGTCCAGATAGAGAATCTCAGAGGCCGCAATGATGTCCACGCCCCCGGCAAAGCGTTCGTCCCTGCCGGGCGCGGCCACATCCACCCGCGCCACATCCACGCGGCCCTCAAGTCCATTGCGCAAGACGTTGGCCCGCGCAAATTGCAGGGCCTCGGGCACAATGTCGCTGATGGTGATGTGGCTGAAGCCGTACCGGGCCGCCACAAGCCCCGTCACCCCGCACCCCGCGCCAATTTCAAGCAGGGTCCTGCCTTCGGGGTCAAAATGACGCAGCAGCCGTCCGAGCAGAAAGGACGCGGGCCAGACCTTGGCCCAGAGCGGCAGATCCCTGAGCGGGTTATGAATGGCTCCGCGTGCCAGCAGGGCGTCCAGATGCCGCGGCATGTTGCGGACCGCCAGCAGATGCAACGTCTGGCCGTCAATATCAAGGGGGTCGAAGTCCACGTCAAAGGTGGCGCGGATGTCCGCCAGCAGGGCGGCAAGGTGGGCGTCGTTGCTCATGGTTGGCCTTTGGAAAAATGGCGTTTCAATCCGATCCTGTATACAGCCCCCGGACAGGAAAGGCAAGGAAAGCCCGGGAAGCTTGACACCCCCTTTCCGGCGGGGAATAGTCGGGAAACACATGCCCTCACACGCTGGGAAACTGTTGCTTTGGGGCGGAAAAACCAAGGAATCTTTGATGAAACAGCTCTACCGTCTTGAGATTGTGGCACAGGAAGACACCTATGACCGCCTGTGCGGCCTGCTGGCGCTGGAAGTCAGCTTTGGCTGGGAGGAAGAGAACCTTCCCGCCGGGGAAACCCGCTTCCGCATTCACTGCGATCAGAAAGGCTATCTGGAGGATCTGCGGGAAGCCGTCCGCCGTGCCGTCCCGGATGTGGAACAGCTGGAACTGGCCGCCGTCGAGGAGAAGGACTGGGTGGACGCCTGGAAGGACTTCTTCACGCCCGTGCGCTGCGGTTCCCGCTTTGTCGTTCTGCCGCCCTGGCTGGCTGGCAGCCCTGAATACGCGGCCATCACACCCGTTGTCATCGAGCCGAAAAGCGCCTTCGGCACAGGCCATCATGCCACGACGGCGCTCTGCCTCCGGGCGATCAGCGATTTGCTGGACGAAGGCCGCCTGGCCGCCGGGCAACGCTTTCTTGATCTGGGAACGGGATCCGGCGTGCTGGGCATCGGCTGCTGCAAGTATGGCCTTCAGGGAACGGGACTGGATATTGATCCCATCGCCGTGGACAACGCGCTGGAAAACAGGGCACTCAACGGCATCGCCCCGGAGGCGTTCCCGATCCGCGCGGGCAGCGTGGAGGCCGTGAAGGGACAAACCTTCGATCTGGTGCTGGCCAACATTCTGGCGCGCCCCCTGACGGAAATGGCCCCTGACATCGCCGCGGCGCGCGCCCGGCACGGCGTGCTTGTCCTCTCCGGCCTGCTGGTCATTCAGGCTGGCGGCGTCGAAGCCGCCTACCGGGCGCAGGGCCTGCCCGAGGCGGACCGGATCATCGACGGCGAATGGTGCGCCCTTGTCTGGAAATAAGGCGCGGGGGGACGGCCGCGCGGTACCGTCCCCCCGGAAAGAGAAATGCTCCTGAAACAGCGGCGCTAGACCGCCCGCGAAACCATCTCGAAAAAGCGGTTGAAAAGGTAGCGTCCGTCGTTGGGTCCGGCGGCGGCTTCCGGGTGATACTGTACGCTCATGATGGGCTTTGTCCTGTGGCGCAGTCCCTCAAGGGTGTGATCGTTGAGGTTGACGTGGGTGGGCTCCACATCGTCCAGGCCGTCGAGCACCACATGGAATCCGTGGTTCTGCGAGGAGATTTCCACCCTGCCCGTGGTGTTGTCGCGCACGGGATGGTTGCAGCCATGATGGCCGAACTTCAGCTTGGCCGTGGTCCCGCCCAGCGCATGGCCGATGAGCTGATGCCCAAGGCAGATGCCCGTCACGGGAAAAACCTCCATCAACCGGCGGATCAGGGCGATCTCGCCGGTCAGCGTCGCGGGATCGCCAGGGCCGTTGGAAAGGAAGACGGCCTTTGCCCCGCTGGCTCTGGCGGCCTCGAAGCTGAAGGAGGGCGGCACGGCCAGCGGTTCAAAACCGACCTTCTCCAGCAGCCGGAGAATGTTCCATTTGACGCCGAAGTCATAGACCAGCAGAGGCAGGCCCCTCCCCTTCCAGGCGTAGGAGCCGTCAGGGCCGATCCGCACAAAGGTCTGTATGCCGTCTTCCAGAACATAGGGCGCCGTGGCCGCCACAAAGGGAACAAGGTTCTGCCCTTCCATACTGGGCAGGGCCAGCGCCTTTTGCCGCAGGGATTCGGGATCGCCGTCGCGGGTGGAGATGATGCCGCGCATGGCGCCATGCAGGCGCAGATGGCGCGTCAGGGCGCGGGTATCAAGCCCTTCGATACCGGGCACGCCCATGCGCACGAGGAAATCGGGCAGGCTTTCGCTGGCGCGCCAGTTGGAAGGCTGCTTGCAGCATTCCCTGACCAGCAGAGCGCGCATGTGCACTTTGGAAGATTCCATGTCCTGCGCGTTGATGCCGTAGTTGCCGATGAGCGGGTACGTCATGCAGACCATCTGCCCGTAATACGAGGGATCGGTCAGCACTTCCTGATAGCCGGTCATGCCGGTATTGAAAATGACCTCGCCGCCGGTTTCACATTCGCCGGTAAAGGATCTGCCCTTCAGGGTGAAACCGTCTTCCAGAGTCAATACCGCTTTCATATTAGCGCACCTCACGGGCATAGTATTCTTGCAGGCTTTCCACATGGACGTCGGCACGGCGCTTGGCAATGGCCGTGGCCGTGGCCCTGGCCCCCGCCACGGTCGTGCAGTAGGCGATGCCATAGGTCAGCGCCGCGTGTCTGATGGATTTGGAGTCCCGCGCCGTGTTCTTGCCGGAGGCCGTGTTGACCACAAGGGCTATCTCGTGGTTCATGATGCGGTCGACGATATTGGGACGGCCTTCGTACACCTTGTTGACCACCTCCACCTCAAGGCCATGTTCCCTGAGGAGTTTGGCCGTGCCGCGCGTCGCCAGCAGCTCGAAACCAAGATCGGCGAACATTCCGGCCACTTCCGGCAGCAGGGGCTTGTCCCGATCGTTCACGGAAAGGAAGACCGTGCCTTTCTGCGGCAGCTTCTGCCCGGAACCAAGCTGGCTCTTGAGGTAGGCGTCGGGGAAACTGTCGCCCATGCCCATGACCTCGCCGGTCGAATGCATTTCCGGGCCGAGGATGATGTCCACGCCGGGGAAACGCTGGAACGGCAGCACGGCTTCCTTCACGCAGGTGAACCCTCCCCGGCGCATGCTCCAGGGGTCCAGTTCCTCCAGCGTCCTGCCAAGCATGACCTGCGTGGCAAGATAGGGCAGCGGCACGCCGGTGGCCTTGGACACAAAAGGGGCCGTGCGCGAGGCGCGGGGGTTGACTTCCAGAATGTAGACGTCGTTGCCCTTGATGGCGAACTGTATGTTCATCAGACCGACGACGCGCAGTTCCTGCGCCAGCGCCTCGGCCTGCGCGGCGATAAGGGCCACATGATCATAGGAGAGCGAATAGGACGGCAGGACGCAGGCGGAATCTCCGGAATGGATGCCCGCCTCCTCGATATGTTCCATGATGCCCGCCACATAGACGTCCGTGCCGTCTGACAGGGCGTCCACGTCCACCTCCACGGCATGTTCAAGGAATTTGTCGATCAGGATGGGATGTTCCGGCTTGTCGGGGACCTGTTCGGCAAAATAGGCGGACAGCTCGGCGTCGTCATAGACCACGGCCATGGCCCGGCCGCCAAGGACGTAGCTGGGCCGCACCACCACGGGATAGGAAATACGCCGCGCCACCTCGCGGGCGCCCTCCAGAGTCATGGCCGTCCCGTTCGGGGGCTGCAGCAGGCCCAGTTTCTCAATAAGCGCCTGGAAGCGTTCGCGGTCCTCGGCGCGGTCAATGGCATCGGGCGACGTCCCCAGAATGGGCACGCCCGCGCGCATGAGCGGCACGGCAAGGTTGAGCGGCGTCTGCCCGCCGAACTGCACGATGACGCCTTCGGGCTTTTCCTTCTCGATGATGTTCATCACATCCTCAAAGGTCAGCGGCTCGAAATAGAGACGGTCGGACGTATCGTAGTCGGTGGAGACGGTTTCGGGGTTCGAATTGACCATGATGGCCATGACCCCGGCGTCGCGCAGGGCAAAGGAGGCGTGGCAGCAGCAGTAGTCAAACTCGATGCCCTGCCCGATGCGGTTGGGGCCGCCGCCAAGGATGACGACCTTGCGCCGGTCTTCCACCACGGCTTCCCGCCCGGTTTCGTAGGTGGAATAGTAATAGGGCGTATACGCCTCAAATTCCGCGGCGCAGGTATCCACAAGATAGAAGGTCGGCTCGATGCCGAGGCTCTTGCGCAGGCGGCGGATGTCGTTCTCGGGGCGTTTCCACATTTCCGCCAGCTGGCGATCGGAGAACCCGAACTCCTTGGCGTCCCGCAGGACATCCCCCAGTTCGGCGTTGGCGGGCGTCATGTCGTTGGCGAGACCGAAATGCAGGATGCGCTGTTCCATCTCCACGATGTCGCGGATCTGGCGGATGAACCAGGGGTCAATGCCGCTGGCCTCGTGGATTTCCTCCTCGCCCGCGCCGGCCAGCAGCGCCTGCCGCACGCCGAAGATGCGGCGGGAACTGGGCGTGCGCAGGGAGGCGAGGATCTTTTCCCTTTCAGGCAGTTCCTCCTTGAAATGGAAACCGAGCCCCGTCGCGCCGGTCTCCATGGAGCGGAGCCCCTTCTGCAACGCCTCCTTGAAGGTTCGGCCAATGCTCATGGCCTCGCCCACGCTCTTCATGGCCGTCGTGAGCTCATCCTTCGCGCCGGGAAACTTCTCAAAGGTGAAGCGCGGGATCTTCACCACGCAGTAGTCAATGGCGGGCTCAAAACAGGCGGCCGTCTCCCGGGTGATGTCGTTCCGCAGTTCATCCAGCGTATAGCCCACGGCCAGCTTGGCGGCGATCTTGGCGATGGGGAAGCCCGTCGCCTTGGATGCCAGCGCCGACGAACGGGACACGCGCGGATTCATCTCAATGACGACCATCTCGCCCGTGGCGGGATTGATGCCGAACTGCACGTTGCTGCCGCCGGTCTCCACGCCGATTTCACGCATGATGGCCAGCGAGGCGTCGCGCATGGCCTGATATTCCACATCGCTCAGCGTCTGCGCCGGAGCCACGGTAATGGAGTCGCCGGTATGCACGCCCATGGGATCAAGGTTCTCAATGGAACAGACAATGACGGCATTGTCGTTCCTGTCGCGCATGACCTCCATCTCAAACTCTTTCCACCCCAGCACGCTCTGCTCAATCATGACTTCGGAAGTGGGACTCGCCGCAAGGCCGCGCCCGGCGACCTCCTCCAGATCCTGCATGTTGTAGGCCACGCCGCCGCCCGTGCCTCCCAGCGTAAACGCCGGGCGCACAATAAGTGGAAAAGGCAGCACATCGCCCAGACGGCGCACGTCGTCCATCGTGCGGGCAATGCCGCTGGCGGGTACGCGCAGGCCGATGTTCTCCATGGCCTGACGGAAAAGCTCACGGCTTTCGGCCTTTTCGATGACATCCGCCCGCGCGCCGATGAGTTCCACGCCGCATTCCTCCAGCACGCCAAGGCGGGCAAGCCCCAGGGCCGCGTTCAGCGCCGTCTGGCCGCCCAGCGTGGGCAGCAGGGCGTCCGGGCGTTCCTTGCGGACAATGGCCGCGAGCGTTTCGGGTTCGATCGGCTCCACATAGGTGGCGTCGGCCATATGCGGATCAGTCATGATGGTGGCGGGATTGGAGTTGACCAGCACCACCTTGTAGCCTTCCTCTTTCAGGGCCTTGACGGCCTGGGAGCCGGAATAGTCGAATTCGCAGCCCTGCCCGATGACGATGGGCCCGGCCCCGATGACCATAATCTTATGAATATCCGTGCGCTTCGGCATGAGAATCCCCTGATCGGTTGCGTGCTCTCGCGGTGAAAAACGGCTTCCGGAAATCGTGTGTGCGTCAGGAAGTATCCCGATTCCGGCTAAAACGATTTTTTTTATCCGCGGCATTGTGAAAAGTCAATAAAAGCGCGCCACAGCCTCACGCCAGCCCGCCCCGCCCTTGCCAATCCCGTGCTTTTGGGGAATACTGACGCGGCTTCATCAAAAAATTCCTCGCGGCCCGCAACCTCCCCCCTTCAGGGGGAAACGCCGGAGCGCCCTTTTCTGGACTCTCTCCCTCCCTCAGGGGGAGAGGCGTCGCACGGCCTTCCCGTCCGCCGGCGCGACCTCTGCCGGCGGACGGGAAGCGGCCGCGGATGGCAACTTCAGCGAGGCCCATACCATGAGCAACGAGATCAAGAAAGTTGTGCTCGCCTATTCCGGCGGCCTGGACACTTCCGTCATCCTCAAATGGCTGATTGAAACCTACCGGTGCGAGGTCATCACCGTGACGGCGGACCTCGGCCAGCCCGAAGACCTTGGCGGCGTGGAGGCCAAGGCCCTCAAGACGGGCGCAAGCAAGGCCTTTGTGGTGGATCTGCGCGAGGAAATGGCGCGTGACTTCGTGTTCCCCATGATGCGCGGCGCGGCACGCTATGAAAACCGCTACATGCTCGGCACCTCCATTGCCCGCCCCTGCATCACCAGGGCGCTCATCGACGTCGCCCGCCGCGAGGGCGCGGACGCCATCGCCCACGGCGCCACCGGCAAGGGCAACGATCAGGTGCGCTTTGAATTTGCCGCCAAGGCGCTGGCGCCCGACATCAGGGTCATTGCCCCGTGGCGCGAATGGGATCTCATGTCCCGCACGGCACTCAACGCCTTTGCCGAAAAGAACGGCATCCCGATCTCCAGGGAAGCCAAGCGCTACAGCATGGACGCCAACATGCTGCACACCAGTTTCGAGGGCAGCGAACTGGAAGATCCCGCCAAGGCTCCCCACGAGTCCTGCCACGAACGCTGCGTGCCCGTGGAACAGGCCCCCGACACCCCGGAATTCGTGGAAGTGAGCTTTGAGAAGGGCAACCCCGTGGCCGTCAACGGCGAAGCCCTGTCGCCCTACAACATTGTCAGGACGCTTGCGGATATTGCCGGACGCAACGGCATCGGCCGCGACGACATGGTTGAAAACCGCTATGTGGGCATGAAGTGCCGCGGCGTCTACGAAAACCCCGCGGGAACCCTGCTCTACGCCCTGCACCGCGACCTTGAGGGCATCTGCCTTGACCGTGAGCTCCTGCAACTGCGCGACATGCTCGCCGTGCCCTACTCCCACGCCGTCTACAACGGCTACTGGTTCTCGCCCGAACGCGAGGCCATGCAGGCCTTCATGGACAAGGCGCAGGAAACCGTCACGGGCACCGTCAAGGCCAAGCTCTACAAGGGCGGCGTCTGGCCCCTCTGCCGCACCTCCCCCTTCTCGCTCTTCTCCGAAGACCTCGCCACCTTCGAAGGCGGCAACTACGATCATCATGACGCCGCGGGATTCATCCGCCTGAACTCCCTGCGCCTCGGCATGTACGCCGCCGTGCGGCGGAAGCTGGATAACTGACGTCTTTGCCCCTCTTCCCGGGGGAGGGCGGCCCTCGGCCATCCTCCCCTTTCTGGGCATGCCGCTTTGGAAGTTGCCACCTTCAGAAGCGATACCGCCCGCGCACGGGCTTTTTCCCCGTGTCCGGGCGCGGGCGGCCGCCGGAGCGCTTTCATCCCCACTATGAAACCGCTCTTTCCCGCCCGGCGGCTTCCCCTCTTTCCGGCCGCTCCGACAAACCCTCAACGAACGGACACCACGCATGAGCACCAATAAAAGCTGGGGCGGCCGCTTTGCCGAAGGCCCCAGGGAGGCCGTCGCCGCCTATACCGATTCGCAGACCTATGACCGCGCCCTCTATGCCCAGGACATCCGGGCCTCACAGGCCCACGCGCGCATGCTGGGCCGACAGGGCGTCATTACCCCGGAGGAGGCGGACGTCCTGATCTCGGGGCTGGATGCCGTCAGGGCGGAAATCGAGGCGGGCGGTTTCGTCTGGAAGCCCGCACTCGAGGACGTGCACATGAACATCGAGGCCCGTCTTACCGAGCTTGTGGGCGATACGGGCAAAAAGCTGCACACGGGCCGCAGCCGCAACGATCAGGTGGGCCTGACCTTCCGCCTCTTTGTGGCCGACCGTCTGGAAGGCTGGCGCGCCCTTGCCGTGGCGCTGGTTTCCACGCTGACGGAAAAGGCCGCCCGCCACCAGGGGGATATCCTGCCCGGCTGCACGCACCTGCAGCCCGCGCAACCCGTCAGCCTTGCCCACCACCTGCTCGCCTACGCCTGGATGTTCCGCCGCGATCACGAACGGCTGGGCGACGCCCTCCAGCGGGTGCGCATCTCGCCCCTGGGCGCTGCCGCGCTGGCGGGAACCACCTATCCGCTGGACCCGCGCTCCGTCGCCGCCGAAGTGGGCTTCCCCCGCATCTACGGCAACAGCATGGACGCCGTTTCGGATCGCGACTTCGTCATGGAAAGCCTCTTTGCCGCCTCCTGCGTCATGGCGCATCTGTCACGCCTGTGCGAGGAAATCATTCTCTGGGCCAATCCCTCCTTCGGTTTCGTGCGGCTGCCGGACGGCTACGCCACGGGTTCCTCCATCATGCCCCAGAAAAAGAATCCCGACGTGGCCGAGCTCATGCGCGGCAAAACAGGCCGCGTCTACGGCGCGCTCATGGGCATGCTGACCGTCATGAAGGGCCTGCCCATGACCTACAACCGCGATCTGCAGGAAGACAAGGAAGGGTTCCTCGACGCCGATCGCACCGTCAGCCAGTCGCTGGCGCTCATGGCGGGCATGGTGGAGGAGCTGACGTTCGATACCCGGCGTATGCGCGCCGCCTGCGCGCACGGTTTTCTCAACGCCACGGAGCTTGCCGACTATCTCGCCGCCAGGGGGATTCCCTTCCGCGAAGCGCACCACATCACCGGCCACGCCGTGGCCCTGGCGGAAAAGGAAGGCAAGGGACTGGAAGATCTCTCCCTTGAGGAACTCCGCGCCATTGATGAACGCATTGACGGCGGCGTGTATGCCGTCCTCGACTACGACGCCGCCGTGCGCCGCCGCGAAACGCCCGGCGGTACCGGCCCGGCATCCGTCGCCCATCAGCTGGAGGAACTGCGCGGCTGGATCGCCGCGACGGAGGTCTAGATGGAAAAAAGCACCGGCTGGAAAGTGCCGCTGCTCTTCTGCGCCGTGGTGATCCTGCTGGCCGGCGCGGCGCGGGTCTGGCACGGCGCCACCGCACCCGACGTCACGCCACTGGAGGAAAGCCTTGCCGCCCGTGCCGGCGGTTTCCGCATCGACCTCCCCGCGGACGAACGCGGACGCTACTATCAGAAGGCCATTACCAACGCCGCTACGGGCTTTCAGCCGCGCTCCCAGAAGGACGCCGCCCTGCGCGCCCTCCTGGAAACGGCCGTCGCGGACAAGCGCTTCGATGCCGCCTGCACCGCCGTGACGCTCATCCATGACCATGATCTGCGTGAAAGCCTGCTGGACAGGCTGGCGGCCGCCGCGTCGCAGGACTGCGCCACTCTCCCCTGGGGCGCGTTTGCCGCCAGAGCCATGCGCGACCCCCAGCGCCGCGACAGAACGCATGTCCTTCTCAACCGGCTCTGGGCCCAATGCCCCCGGCCGTAGACCCTGTGATGCCCCCGCGCGCCACCCCCTCTTCACAGCGGAGGGAAAGCCGCGTAGACATATCATGACAGACGGCACGGCACAAAGGAGGACCCATGCGAAAATTCCGACAGACGCTGCCTGCGGAAGCCCCGCAGATCTGTACCCCTGACGGCGACGAAGCGGACGCACGGGACGCCGCGCCATGCTGGCCCGCGCATCTGGAGGCGTGCCGCGTGCCGGATGACGTGTGCGCGTCGGCCTATGAGGCCGCTTCCCCGCAATGCCGGGCGGCAATCAAGACGGGCCTTGCGCTGGGTACGGCGCATTATGAGGGTCGTCAGGCGTGCGGCGGCCACTGCCGCCACGAACGCCGCGACGCGCGCCTCGGCTACTGGCAGTCCAGCGGCCGCCATCCCGCGCCGTGGGCAGTCATGGCCTTTTCCCCGTCCTATGCGGCGGCGGCGCGTCTGGCATCCGTGGCCCTGTGCGCCCAGCTGGCGGAAACACCGCTGCTGGGGGCCGTCTGTGTCGGCGGCACGCCTTCGGGAGCCGTCCTGACGGCGCTGGAGCTCTGCGGCGTGGAGGATATTTTCCGTATGGATCCCGCCGATCTCTGCGCCCTGCTGGAAGAACTGCCCGCGCCGGGACGCCTCGCCCTGCTGCACGAAGGGGAGCTGGACGGCATCGCGGCGGCGGCCAGGGTCCTTTCCCTGCGCACATTTGAAGAGCGCGGCGCACCGGCGCTTGCCGTACAGCGCCCTGATCTTTTTGACGGGGACGTTCTCCGTTTCTGTCATGGCGCGACCGCTGTGGAACGCGCCCTGATGCCGGGATCGGGCCGCCCCGAAGCCATTTTTACCGCGGAGGCCCCGGCGCGCGCCCACAGCAAGGTGCGGGATGGCGGCCCCTTCCGCAGCGGCGCCGTTCCTCTGGGCCGCCTGAGCCTCTCTCCTGGCTGCGAGGGCCTCTGGCTGCATACCGATCTCTCACCGGACTTCTTCTCCGTTTTCCGGCACGGCTTCGGCCTGCTGCCGCGCACAGCCTGAAAAAACCATGAAACAAATCCGCAACATCGGCATCATCGCCCATATCGACGCGGGCAAGACGACCCTTTCGGAACGCATGCTCTTCTACAGCCGCAAGATTCACCGGCTGGGCGAGGTTCACGACGGCACGGCCACGATGGACTATCTGCCGGAGGAACAGGAGCGCGGCATCACCATCACCTCCGCCTGCACCTCCTGCCACTGGGACGGCTGCGAACTGAATCTCATCGATACGCCCGGCCATGTGGATTTCACCATCGAGGTGGAGCGATCCCTGCGCGTCCTTGATGGCGCTGTCGGCGTCTTTTGCGCCGTCGCCGGTGTGGAACCCCAATCGGAAACCGTCTGGCGGCAGTCCGAACGCTTCGGCGTCCCCAAGCTGGCGTTCATCAACAAGATGGATCGCCCCGGCGCGGATTTCGAGAGGGTGCTGGAGGCCCTGCACACGCGCCTGTCCGCCAATCCTGTGGCGCTGACCATCCCCTGGGGGGAGGGAGAAACCTTTGAGGCCGTGCTGGACATCCTGCGCGGGGAACGTCTGGATTTCGATCCCGCCGATCAGGGCCGCACGGTGACGCGACGCCCGTGGAATGACGGAGAACGCGCCTTTGCCGCGCCGTGGCGCGAACGCGCGCTGGAAAAAATCGCCGAGGCCGACGACCTGTTTCTGGAGTGCTATCTGCGCGGCGTCCACACGCCGGAGGACATTACCGCCGCGCTGCGGCGGGCGACGCTGTCCCGCCGCCTCACGCCCGTGCTCTGCGGTTCAGCCCTGCGCAATACCGGCATCCAGCCCCTTCTGGACGCCGTCCGCGACTATCTGCCCTCGCCGGAGGACATCCCCGCGCCCGTCGGTCACGATGCCAAAGGTAACGATGTCGTCATCACGCCCGACGGCCCCGCGACGGCGCTGGTCTTCAAGATTCTGATGGAAGACGGCCGCAAGCTGGCCTTTCTGCGCCTCTATGCGGGCAGCATCCGGGAGGGCGACAGCCTGCGCAACACAAGGACAGGCCAGGAGGATCGCGTGGGCCGCCTTTACCGTATGAACGCCGGCAGACGGGAGCAGCTTGCCGCCGCCGGATCGGGAGACATCGCGGCCGTCATCGGGCTGCGCGGCGCGCGTACCGGCGACACCTACACCGCTCCCGGCGGTGACGCGCGTCTGGAACCCATCGACAGCTATCCGCCTGTCATCACGCTGGCGCTGGAGCCGCGCAATGCCGGGGAAGGCGCGGTTCTGGATGAGGCGCTTGCCCGCTATATGGAAGAGGATCCCACCTTCCATGCCGTCATGGACGAGGAATCCGCCACGCGCGCCATCTCCGGCATGGGCGAACTGCATCTTGAGGTGCTGCTGGAACGTCTGGAGCGGGAATACGGCATCCGTCCCCGTGTGGGGCATCCGCAGGTGACGCTGCGGGAAACCATCCGCAAACCGGCTTCGGCGTCGCATGTGTTCGATCGGGAGCTTGGCAGGGAACGGCATCACGGAGAGGTCACCCTTCAGGTCGCTCCCCGGCCGCGCGGTTCGGGCAACGCCCTTCGCCTGGGGGACTTCCTGCCAGAAAATCCCAGGGAGGCCGCCAGGCTCCTGCCTCCGGCCCTCGCGGACGCGGCCCTGTCCGGCGTGCGCGATGCGCTGCAATGCGGCGATCTGACGGGCTCTCCTGTGGAGGATGTGGAGATCATCATTACGGCCATACCACGGCGGGAGGGACTGACGACGGCGCCCGGCTGCCACATGGCCGCGGGCGCGGCGCTGCGCGAGGCCCTGTCCGCCGCGTCTCCCATCGCGCTGGAACCTGTCATGCACGTGGAAATCAGTGTGCCGGACGACTTCCTTGGCGCGGCCATCGGCCTTTTCGGCGGCTGCGGCGGCAAGGTGGACGATATGCGGGAATGCCACGGACTCAGGCAAATCAGCGGCAGCGCGCCCATGCGCAGGCTTTTCGGCTTTTCCACCTCCCTGCGTTCCGCAACGCAGGGACGCGCCGGGCTGCTGCTCCGTTTCGACCATTTCGACTGCTAGCGCGGACGCCCGCTTCAGACACAGGCAAACGCGCGCGTTGTTTCCTCCGTTCGCGGGCGGCGCGCACCATGCTCTCAAAAGGAAGGCAGCCAATGCCGGTTCCCTATGCCAAGAAAAGCCTTGGGCAGCACTTTCTGAAACACGATCATATCTGCGATCGCATCGCCGCCCTGGCGCAACCGGCCGCCAGCGACTGGATTGTGGAAATCGGGCCGGGGCCGGGAGCCCTGACGCGCGCTGTGGAGCGACTGCCCCATGCCCGGCTGTTTCTTCTGGAAAAAGACGAACGCTTTGCACGGGAACGCCAGCGCGAAGCCTCCGGAGGCACACAGGCCATACTGATCGACGCCCTGCGCTTTCCCTGGGCGCGCCTTTCGCCCCACCGGCCGTGGAAAATTCTCGGCAATCTGCCCTACAATGTGGCCTCGCCCCTGATCTGGGATATGGCGGCCCAGTGCCGGGCGCTGCGCCGGGCGGCCTTCATGGTGCAGAAGGAAGTAGGGCAACGGCTGGCCGCCACACCGGGTAACCGGCACTATGGCGGACTTTCCGTCTGGGTGCAGAGTTACTGGAAACCGCGTATGGAGTTCACCGTCGGACCGGGCGCGTTCTCGCCACCGCCCAGGGTCGATTCCGCGGTGCTCTCGTTTGATCCGCTACCGCCCGAGCGCCTGCCCAGCCACCCGGGATCGCTGGCCCGTCTCATCAGGCTTTTTTTCCAGCAGCGGCGCAAACAATTGGGCGGTATCGCCCGGCGCGCCCCCTGGCCCGGCGTCGCGGAAGCGCTGGAAGCCGCGGGCATAGACGCCCGTCTGCGCCCGGAGCAACTGCCTGTGGACGCTTTTCAGCGCATCTGCGAAGGCTGGGCATGGGGAATCGCCGCACACGCCGTCTCCGGCGACGCGAGAGCATGAGCGGCGCCGTCCGCGCACGTCCGCCGGAGAGACACCGCCGCCGTGGGAAAAGCCGGGGCCTTGCGGCCGCTAACTGCCTGTCGCGCCCCGGGGCGCGGGCCGCGGCGCCGGACCGCCGTCTGGATCGGCTTTCCGCTGATCCCGCAGTTCCGCCGCCATGCCGCTCTGCAGCTCGCCGTTCCGCACCAGATCGCTCAGAAGGGGCAGCATCGCGGCAAGCACGGTGACAGCCTTTTCCGAGAGCAGCCCCTCGCTGATCAGGGCGTCCCCCCTGTGCTGGTTGACGGCGAGAAAGGCCGGGAAAAAATAGAGGATATTGCCGTTTTGCAGCATATTCTCCATATTTTCACGGGAAATATCCGTAAACGTGGCGTAGACGGTGCCGTTGTAATCTATCTTTCTGTCGGCAAAGGCGTCGCGGCATTGCCGCACGACATCCTCAATGGGGATCTTCCTGGATGCGTAAAGAAGCATGGATTCCCCGACAGTGGCGGCAAAATGGTTATGGAACGACCGCGTATACAGATCCATAACCTTTTCCCCCGCCGGATCCGCCAGATTGAAGACCGGCCATCGTTCCTCGGCCGCTTCAGACAGAACGCTCCCCATCAGGAACGTCAGCACGGCCAGAAGCAACGCTCTCACAGCCCGCATACCAAAAGCCTCCTCAAACACAGGACTTGCGAAAAAAGAACGCACCCGTTCTTCTTTTCCATCGCAGGCGGACATGGTAAGGATACCTGAGGCGCAAGGCAAGTGGAACGCCCTGTGTTTTCTCCGTATTTTTCGCAAAGGGAACGCCATGATTGCACGTCTTGCCCTATTGTTCATCCTGCTTCTTCTCATTGTTCCGCTGTTCACCAGGCGCGGCAGGCGCCGTGTACGGGAGTACGCGGCCCTGGCGCGCCCGACACTGCTGCTGTCGCTTCTCTTTTTTCCTGTGTTCTTCGCGGCATGTCTTTTCTTCTCCCCGGTACGCCTGCCGCTCAAACTCTTTCTGGATGCGGCCGCCGCCGCGCTGATCACCCGCGCCCTCCTGCCGGCGCTGCGCCGCTTTCTGCAGCTCCCGCGCCAGGGCCCCCTGGCTCTGCTGCCGCTTTCCGTTTTCCTCGCGGTTCCGGCCCTGCATTTTCCCCTCTTCTGCCTGCTCTCATGGCTGTTTCCCACCATGGATGTCTGGAATCAATAATGGCGTGCCTCAAAACGGCAAAAAAGCGCTTGCCTTTTTCTTTTTGCGGGGGTAGAAAAAATATCTTCCTTCGGAATGTCAACGTCACCGGCGACATTCTACCACCAGGCTTCGGCCTGCCAGCCCGATCCTTCCCGGAATCGGAGTACAGCCCAGAGGGGGTGATGTCCATGCCCGGCGTTTTCCTGAACGAAGACGATTACAATTTTGATATTGCGCTCCGCCGCTTCAAGAAGCAGGTGGAAAAGGCCGGCGTTCTCTCCGAAATGAAGAAGCGCCAGCACTATGAAAAGCCCAGCGTGATGCGCAAAAAGAAAAAGGCCGCTGCCCGCAAGCGCCTGATGAAGAAAATGCGCAAGATGAACATTGCGTAACGTGGACGGCGCGCTGTCACCAGTACGGTATGACATCGCGCCATTTTTTTGCGTTGACCGCCTTTCCGGCGGGGGCCCTGCACAGGACTCCCGCATTTTCCGCTTGTTCCCGCCACCCGCTACGGCGCGGTCCCTCCGGCGGCCTGCCGCGCGCCCGCCCGTTCTCCCGCCGGATTCGCGGCCCCACGCCGCTCGCCGACCAGAAAAAGAGGATAGCATGAGCCTGTTCGAACAGATTGAGAAAGACTACATTCAGGCCTACAAGGCCAAAGACAGTGTACGCCTGACCGTACTGCGCCTGCTCAAGACCGCCGTCAAGAACAGGCTGGTGGATCTCTGCCGCCCCGGCGGCACGCTGGACGACAGCGAGATGCTGGATCTGATCATCAAGGAAGGCAAACAGCGTCAGGATTCCATCGAGCAGTACAAGGCCGCCAACCGGGAGGACCTGGCCGGCAAGGAAGCCGCGGAACTGGCCGTGCTTCAAGGCTATCTGCCCAAACCCCTGAGCGACGAGGAGCTGACCGCCGTCATTGACGCCGCCATCGCCGCTACCGGGGCCTCCTCGCCGCGCGACATGGGCAAGGTCATTTCCGCCGTCATGGCCGATCACAAAGGCCGCGTGGACGGCAAGGCGCTCTCCGCCGCCGTCAAGGCCCGTCTCAGCAACTAATCCCCACGTCCCCACTTCGCATGATACACGCCCGCACCCTCCATGCGCTGGATTTCGGCGAAATCACGGCCTGGCTGGCCGGATTGTGCCGTACCTCCGCCGGACGCGAACGCGCCCGGAGTCTCGCCCCGCTGCCCGACGCCGAAACGGCCTCGGAGGCCGCCCGCCTCTATGAGGAGGCGGCGTCCTGGATGGAACGCCCCCTTGCCGAAGGTGGTTTCCATCTTGCCGCCTTTCCGGACGTAGGCGGCCTGCTGCACGCCGTGGAAACGCGGCGCGGCGCGGCGCAGCCTGACGCCGAGGCCTTCTGGGCGCTGCGGGAAATGCTG
Source organism: uncultured Desulfovibrio sp. (assembly GCA_934546745.1). GTDB lineage: Bacteria > Desulfobacterota > Desulfovibrionia > Desulfovibrionales > Desulfovibrionaceae > Desulfovibrio. The sequence goes on from CAKTDV010000011.1 coordinate 23,440, forward strand.
CGCCAGGCGCAGGCGGCGCGCCAGTCCATCGCCGTGCCCGACGCGGAACGGCAATGGCCGCGCCTGCTGGCGCTGGCGGACGCCGAGCCCCTGCCCGTCCAGCTGACGGCGGCCCTCAACCGCTGCATCTCCGACGACGCCCTGATCAGGGACGAAAGCTCCCCCGCGCTCTATCAGGCGCGCGTGGAACTGCGCCGCCTGCATCAGAGCTGCATGCGCAGGGTCAAGGACTACGCCGTGCAGTACAACATGCTGCACTACCTGCAGGACGAGTTCATGACCCTGTCCTCCGATCGCTATGTGCTGCCCCTCAAAGCCAATTTCAAGGGCCGCATGCAGGGCATCATCCACGACTGGTCGCAGACGGGTGAAACATGCTACTTCGAGCCGCTGTTCCTGGTGGAGATAAACAACCGCCTCCAGGAACTCAAGCGCGAGGAACGCGAGGAGGAACGCAAGGTTCTGGCCTATCTGGCCGATCTGCTGCGGGCGGAACTTCCCGGCGCGCATGCGGCTCTGCGCCTGCTGGCGGAACTGGACCTCCTCCAGGCAAAGCGCGCCCTTGCCGCCACCATCGACGGCCGCTGCGTCCCCATTACCGCACCGGCGGAAGGCATTCAGCTTCTGGGCGCGCGCCATCCCCTGCTCATGCTGGCGCCGCTGCTGCGCGGCGATGCGGCGGAAAGCAGCCGCCAGTGCCAGGCCCGCGTCCGCCCGCTGGACATCGTGCTGCGCCCCGGCGAACGCGCCCTGATCATCACCGGCGGCAACGCCGGCGGCAAGACCGTCTGCCTCAAGACGCTGGGCCTGATCGCCGCCATGACCATGAGCGGTCTGCCGGTTCCCGCGGCGGGCGGTTCCCACCTGCCGTGGTTCTCGCGCCTGGACGCCTTCATTGGCGATGAACAGAGCCTGACCGGCAATCTTTCGACCTTTACGGCGCAGATACAGCACCTTGCCAAGGCATGGAGGCATCTCGGCGAAAGCGGCCTTGTCCTTCTGGACGAATTCGGCGCGGGAACGGATCCGGCGCAGGGCGCGGCGCTGGCGCAGGCCGTGCTGGATGAACTCATCGCCAACCGCACCTTTGTCCTGGCCGCCACGCATTTCCCCTCCCTGAAAAGCTACGCGCTGACCCGCGAACACGCGCGCGCCGCCTCCGTCCTTTTCGATCCCGCCAGCAAAAAGCCCCTGTACAGGCTGGCGTACGATCACGTCGGCGCAAGCCAGGCTCTCGACGTGGCGCGGGAATACGGCCTGCCGGAAAGCATCCTGCGCCGGGCGGAACGCTATCTTTTGCAGGACGGCGGCGATACGTCCGCATTGCTGGCCCGCCTGAACGCGCTTGCCGCCCAGCGGGAACGGGAAATCCAGGAACTGCGCGCCCAGCAGGCCAAGGCGAAGCAGCGGCTTGAACACGAAAAAGACGGGCTGCGCCGCGAGCGGCAGCGCCTGCACGACGAGGTGCGCGCCCAGGCCGCCGAACTGATGCGCGCCGTGCGGGAGGGAAAGGCCGGGCACAAGCAGGCGCTCCGGGAACTTTCCCGCCTGCGCGGCACCCTGGCCGGAGATCCGCGCCCGGAAGAGGCGTCCGTCCTGCCGCTGGTCGAACATTTCGCTCCCGGGCAGAGCGTGCTCCATCTGACCTTCAACAAACGCGGCGTTGTGACCGATGTCGACGAACGCCGATCCCGCGTGCGCGTCGATCTCAACGGCGTCAGCCTCTGGGCATCCATGAGGGACGTGCGCCTTGCGGACGCGCGGGCGCTTCCCGCCGCGCAACGCGGCGGTCCCGTGTCGCCCGTGCTGGCCGCCGTGCGCGAAAATGCCGCTCCTGACCGGCCAGCGGCCGCGGAAGACCGCGACGCCTCCCCGCTGCGTCTCGACGTGCGCGGCCAGCGCGCCGAACTGGCTGAGGCGGAGGTGGAAAAATTTCTCGACAGGGCGCTGCTGGCCGGCATCGGCGAAGTGGAAATCGTGCATGGACGCGGCACCGGCGCGTTGCGGCGCAGAATCCATGAATTTCTGCGCGCCTTTCCCGCGGCCGCCTCTTTTGCCACCGCGCCGGAGGATCGCGGCGGCGACGGCATGACCGTCGTCCTGCTGCGCTAGCCTTCCCCATGCCGGGAAGAAACGCCCCCTTCCCGCGCGCACTCTTTTATCATCCAGACGCCCCATGCAGAGCAGAGACGCCATACGAGCCATCAAGGAGCGCCTCAATATCGCGGATATTGCGCGCCGTTACGTCGAGTTGAAACGCAACGGTCCGCGCTGGGTCGCTCCCTGCCCTTTTCATCAGGAAACCAAGCCTTCGTTTTCCATCAATGAGGAGCAGGGCCTGTTCTACTGTTTCGGCTGCCATGCCTCGGGCGATATCTTCGATTTTTACGGCCGTATCAACGGACTGGACTTCCGCGACACCCTGGAACAGCTCGCGGCGGAGGCCGGGATCACGCTGGAGCGCGGCCCGGCGGATCCGAAACGCCGCGAACAGGAACGGCGTGAGCGTTCGGGACGCCTTCAGATGCTCAGGATGTACGAGCTGGCCGCCGCCCACTTTGCCACCGCCCTCGACAGCCCCGAAGCCGGGGAATGCCGCGCCTATATCCAGAAACGCGGTCTGAGCGCGGATATTGTGCGGCGCTTCGGCCTCGGCTGGGCGCGCCGCGACTGGCAGTCGCTGGCGTCGGCCCTGCATCGGGCCGGTTTTGACGGACGCATGGCGGCGGAGGCGGGCCTGCTCGGCATCTCGGAACGCAGCCAGCGCCCCTACGATCGCTTTCGCGGCCGGCTGATGTTTCCCATCAGGAGCCTGTCCAATCAGGTTATCGCCTTTGGCGGACGCATCATCGCCGATGAGGAGGAAGCCAAATATATCAACAGCGCGGACACCCCCCTCTACAAAAAGGGCGATCATCTTTACGGCCTTGCGCAATCCCGCAGAGGAATTACCACTAAAGGACAGGCGCTTTTGACCGAAGGATATATGGATGTCCTCACGCTGCATCAGTACGGCTATGACAATGCCGTGGGCGTCCTGGGCACGGCGCTCACTCCGGAACAGATCAAGCGCCTTTCCGGCTTCACCTCGCGGATGATCCTGCTCTTCGACGGGGATCGCGCCGGGCGCAAGGCCGCGCTCCGATCCTGCGAGATGCTGCTGACGCGCGGCCTGGCCTGTTCCGTCGTGCTGATGCCCGATGGCGAGGATATTGACAGCCTGCTGCGCACCCAGGGGCCGGAAGCCTTTGAGGCCCTGCTGGCCCATGCCCCCGACGGCCTGCGTTTCTGCGTGGACGTTCTGCGCGCGCTGGCGCCGCGCGAAACCGTGGAATGGGCGCGCACCTTCCTCAGCCAGGTGGAGGCGCCGGAGCTTGTCAGCCACTACGCCTCCCGTCTGGCAACGCGGCTCCAGCTTTCGGAGAGCGAATTGCGGCAGGGCGCGGCCCTGCGCCGCCAGAGCGCCAGGACACGCGGCGGCGGAATGCCGGCCCCCGCCGGCGGAAGAGCCCGCCAGAACATGCGGGACAGGCAGATCATGATGTACGCCGTGCGCTACCCGGAACGCCTCGAGGATCTGCGCGGCATGGGCGCGGATCTGGCCCTGCGGTCCGAGATTGCCCGCCGCCTCTGGGACAAGCTTGAGGAATGGGGTCCGGAGGCGGCCTATCATCTGGACGAACGGGAAAAAAATTTCTGGTCTTTCTGCCGGGGGGCGGAGGCCGCTCCCCGCGACGACGGCAACAAAGAACTGGAAGCGCTGCGCAACGATCTCAACGCCTACTACGCTTCCGCGCAGAAATTATCCCTTGTGGCAGCCCTGCGCCAGAACGCGGGCGATCCCGGCGCGGATGAGGAATTTCTCCGCGCCCTGCAGGAAACCTTGGAGAACGTCCATGAGCAACATTAAAGATGTCCAGCAGATCCAATCCCTCATCGCCAAGGGCAAGGGAACGGGCTTTCTGACCTTTGACGAGGTCAACAAGGCGCTGCCCGTGGAAATGAGCTCGCCGGAACAGTTTGAGGAAATCATCGGTATTTTCGAACAGCTGGAAATCGTCATCGTCGATTCCGAAAAGGACTGCAAGAAAATCCCCTCCTCGACAGCGGAACCGGACGACGACGCCGTGGACAGTTCTCTCGATCTTGCGGAGGACGAGGAATCCGCCGATTATTCCTCCCGCAGCACCGACCCCGTGCGCATGTACCTGCGGGAAATGGGGGCCGTGCCGCTGCTGGATCGCGACGGCGAGGTGGTCATTGCCAAAAAAATAGAAATGGGTGAACAGGATGTGCTCTACGCCCTGGTGGAGGTGCCCGTCGCCGTTGAGGAACTCATCAACGTGGGCGAGGATCTGCACCTCAACCGCATCAAGCTCAAGGACGTCGTCAAGACCATAGAAGAAGACGATCCCAGCGAGGACGAACTCAACCAGCGCGGCCGCGTCATCCTGCTGCTGGATGAAATCAAACAGATTTACAGGAAAAAGCGTAAAATCTACAGGAAGCTTGACGACTGCAACACCCTTGAGCGCAAGGTGGCGCACATTCAGAAAGAAATCATCACCTACAAGGAAGAGATCGTCTCCCGCCTGCGCGACATCAAACTTGAAAAAACCCTTATCGATCGCATCATCGAGACGGTCGAGGACTATGTGCGCCAGATGCACAACTGCCAGCGCGATCTTTCCGCCTATATTCTTTCCACGGGGCGCAGCCAGGCCGAGATACAGGCGCTGTTCGACGGTCTGGAAAAGCGCGAAATCAACCCCACCGACGCCGCCCGCGATCTCAAACTCAGCGTGGACGAACTCTTTTCCTTCAAGGAAATGATCATCGGCAAAATTGAAATCCTCAAGCGCCTCCAGGAAAAATGCTGCCATAATGTCAACGATCTCGAGGAGGTCCTCTGGCGCATCAAGCGCGGCAACAACGCGGCCATGCGCGCCAAGCAGGAGCTTATCCGCTCGAATCTGCGCCTTGTGGTGTCCATCGCCAAGAAGTACACCAACCGGGGGCTCCAGTTCCTCGATCTCATTCAGGAAGGCAACATCGGCCTCATGAAGGCCGTCGACAAGTTCGAGTATCAGCGCGGCTACAAGTTCTCGACCTACGCCACCTGGTGGATACGCCAGGCCATTACCCGCGCCATCGCGGATCAGGCCCGGACCATCCGCATCCCCGTGCACATGGTCGAGACCATCAACAAGCTGATCCGCACCTCGCGCTATCTTGTCCAGGAACTGGGCCGCGATCCCACGCCGGAGGAAATTGCGGATCGCATGGAATATCCTGTGGAGAAGGTCAAAAAAGTCCTGAAAATCGCCAAGGAACCCATTTCCCTTGAAACCCCCATCGGCGACGAGGAGGATTCCAGCCTCGGCGACTTCATCGAGGACAAGAAAGCCGTCGCTCCGGCGGAAGAGGTCATCAATACCAAACTTTCCGAACAGCTGGCCGCCGTGCTGGCCGATCTCACCCCCCGCGAGGAACAGGTGCTGCGCAAGCGCTTCGGCATCGCGGAAAAGAGCGACCATACCCTTGAGGAAGTCGGCAAGCTCTTCAACGTCACGCGGGAACGCATCCGCCAGATCGAGGCCAAGGCGCTGCGCAAGCTGCGCCACCCCGTCCGGAGCCAGTCCCTGCGCTCGTATTACGAAAACTGAGCCATGTCAGCCCGCCGCCCGCTCTTTCTCTGTATCCTGCTCCTCCTGCCGGCGCTCCTTGCGGCGCGGGTGGAGGCGGATTCCGATCTGCCCGGCGATCCTGAGGGGGCCGTCGCCACCTGCTTTGACGGCGACACGCTCAAATTGCGCGACCGGCGCGTGATCCGTCTGGCAGGCATAGACACGCCTGAACTCAACCGGCGCGAGAACAAACCCCAGTATTATGCCAGAGAGGCGTCGGCCATTCTCACGGCCATGACGCGCGGCCAGAAAATACGGCTGCGGGCCGCTGGCAAGGAAAGCAGGGATCGTTACGGACGCCTTGTCGCCGAAGTCCTGCTCCCTGGCGGCGAGTCGGTCAACGAGGCCATGATCGCCCGGGGCGCGGCCTTTTTCTCCTATCATGACGGGCTTGACGCCGATCTCGTCAGGCGCCTGCTCTCCCTCCAGAGCCAGGCCATTGCCGAGCGCCGCGGCATGTGGGCCCGCCTTCTCTCCCTGCCGCAGGCCCAGGAAACCTATGTGGGCAACAGAAATTCCCGGCGTTTCTTCCTCTCGGACAGCCCGGAAAGCCGGAAGATCAAACCCCGCAACCGTGTGTTTTTCGGCAATCTCATGGATGCCTTTATGGCGGGCTATGCTCCCGCGCGCACGAAAAAGGGTTCCGCTCTCTGGCCGGACTCCTGACACCGGACGCCCCCGGCTCCGCCCCGCATTTCCCTTCTTCCCCGGAGGAATCCACCCCATGAACGCCTGTGTCCATCAACCGGAAGCCCCGTTGCGCAATCAGTCCGCGCTCGTCATCTTTTCGGGCGGGCAGGATTCCGCCACCTGTCTGGCCTGGGCGCTGTCCCGCTTTTCCGCGGTGCTGACGCTTGGTTTTGACTATGGGCAACGGCATGCTGTGGAGCTGCGCTGCCGCGCCAACGTTCGCGGGGCCATTGCCGCCATCCGCCCGGACTGGAAAGCGCGCCTCGGCGCGGATACGCTCCTTGATATCGATCTCTTCCGGCAGCTGGCCGATACCGCGCTGACCTCGGACATGCCCATAGACGGCGGCTCCGGAGGGCTGCCCAACACCTTCGTACCCGGCCGCAATCTCCTCTTTCTCCTGCATGCCGCCGCCTGGGCCTATCCGCGCGGCATCCGCCACCTTGTCCTCGGCGTCTGCCAGGCGGATTCCTCCGGCTATCCCGACTGCCGCGATGACAGCGTCAAGGCGCTGCAAGTCGCCATGAATCTTGGCATGGACAGCCGCTACATCCTGCACACGCCGCTCATGTTCCTTGACAAGGCCGCGACATGGCAACTGGCCGAGGATCTTGGCGGAGAGGCGCTTGTCAACAGCATTCTGGAAGAAAGCCATACCTGCTATGAGGGCGAACGCGGCCAGCGTTTTGCCTGGGGCTACGGCTGCGGCGTCTGCCCTGCCTGCCTCCTGCGGCGGCGCGGCTATGAGGCCTATATGGCGGAAAAACAAAAAGCGCAGGAAGCCGGACGCCCCCAGGCGGACGAACTCACGAGCGTATAAAGGAAAAACCTATGGAAAACCAGGAGAAAAAACCGCTGCCGGCGGCCCGGGGCGTGGAGGCGGCGCATATTCTCTTCACCCTGAACACAGGCACGGAAGACATTCTGCGCATGGCGCAGCGCTCCGGCCTTCCGGAAATCTTCTGGGGCGGGCCGCTGGCGCCGGCTCTCTGCGGGGAGTGGCGCGCCTTTGTCCATGCCGCCGTCACGGCGGGCCTCATGCAGCACGCCCCCAACAGCGTCCTGACAGCCTATCTGCGGGATACGGGCTTTCTGCTGGAACAGGCCGAAGGACATGCCGATGCCGTTCCGCATACAACGCGCGTGGAGGAATTCGTTGACGGCCCCTTTTCCGCCTATATGGAGCTGCTGGCACAGGAACGCCAGAAGGAATGTCCCCTGCTCTTTTTCCGCCGTCTTGGCATCAGCGGGGAGGGAGAAGCGTCCCATCTGATGGACGGCGACGCTCTTGCCCGAGCCCAGGGCCGCATTGCCGCCGTCATGGCCATGCTGATCAGCGCCATTCAGGACAAGCTCGACGCCTACGACATCGCCGCCGACTAATCTTTTTCCGTTAACTACGGGAAGAAGGGCCCCTTTCGCCTGTTCCGCGCGAAAGGGGCCCTTCTTCCCGCATGGTAACGCCTGTCTGCGCGGATACGGCCCTATGGCGCTCCGGCAGCGACCTTCCCCGCATGGCGCGCCGCCAGTTGGGCGCGCTGATGGCGGTCAAGCAGGCGCTGATTGGCGCTGCCGCAAAAAGGCAGATCGAGATCGCGCAGCGCCTCGATATACGGGCCGTCCACCAGCAGATCCACGAGCTCCAGCAGACGGGCCACGGCAGGTTCCGCCCGCGCCTTATCCAGCAGTTCCTCAAAGGTGAATCCCGTATAGGCCATGACGTTCCTGCCCGCGGCGTGGACAGCTTCGGCAAGGCCGCACAGCGCCTCCGCCTGAAGAAAGGGTTCGCCGCCGGAAAACGTGATGCCCGCCAGCAGGGGATTTTCAGAAAACCGCCGGAAAATGGCCCCGGTATCCATGAGCGTTCCCCCGTCGAGGGGGTGTGTCTGGGGATTATGGCACCCCGGACAGGCGCGGGTACAGCCCTGCGTAAAAATCACATAGCGCAGGCCGGGGCCGTCCACTATGGATTCTTCCACAATGCCGCTGACGCGCAGCTCAGGCATGCTTCACCCTGTCGTGCTCCTCCGCACGCTTGGCGTTGTTGAAGCGGTCGAGTGTGCCCACGAGGTAGCCGGTGATACGGCGGACACGTTCAAACGCCACGCCCTCGCCCACCATCTTTTCCTCGGGCTTGCACTCGCTTTTGAGACGGGATTCCATCAGCATATCGGTTTTCCTCCTCTTTCTTCAACGGATACTCCCGGACGCAACAGTTCTCCGGGGAGCGCCTCTCCGCGCGGCGTCCTGTCGCGCCCGCACGGAAAAATATCAGCGGCAATGGCATGACGGCATGTGCGGGTAGCGGCGGCGTAACATTCGCAACGTCTCCTCGCTGACCGCTTCCCCCTCCCGGCGGCCGCACCGGGGGCAGACGTCGTTGATGACGCCCACATAGCCGCAGACCGGATCCCGATCCAGCGGATGGTTGATGGATCCGTACCCGACGCCCCGATCATGCATATAGCGGATGACGGCCTCAAACGCCTCAGGATTCTTGCAGGTATCGCCGTCAAGTTCCACGTAGGTGATGTGTCCCGCATTGGTCAGGGCATGGTAGGGCGCCTCAATGTCAATCTTGCGGAAGGCCCTGATGGGAAAGTAGACGGGCACATGGAAGGAGTTGGTGTAGTACTCCCTGTCCGTCACGCCGGGGATGGAGCCGTAACGGGCGCGATCCAGCTTGACAAAACGCCCTGAAAGACCTTCCGCAGGGGTGGCGATGAGCGAAAAATTGAGTTTCGTCAGGCGCGCCTCCTCATCGGCGCGCCGCCGCATATGGCCGATGATTTCCAGCCCCAGCCGCTGGGACTCCTCGCTTTCGCCATGATGTTTGCCCGTCAGCGCCACCAGCGTTTCGGCAAGGCCGATAAAACCGACTGTCAGCGTGCCATGCCGGAGCACCTCCTCCACCGTATCGTCCCAGTCCAGTTTGCCGGAATCCAGCCAGATGCCGTTGCCCATAAGGAAGGGGTAGTTGCGGACTTTTTTGGAACACTGGATTTTGAAGCGGTGCAGCAGCTGGCGGAAAACCAGATCGATCCGCGCGTCCAGCAGCGTAAAGAAGCGCGCCCTGTCGCCGTGCGCCTCCAGGGCTATCCGGGGAAGATTGATGGAGGTGAAGCTCAGGTTGCCGCGCCCGCACGTCACTTCCCGCCCGGCGTCGTACACATTGCCCAGGACGCGGGTGCGGCAGCCCATGTAGGCGACCTCGCTATTATAGCTGCCGTCATAATACTGGAGGTTGAACGGCGCGTCGATGAAACTGAAATTCGGGAAAAGACGCATGGCGGACGTTTCCATGGCCAGACGGAAAAGATCGTAGTTCGGATCGCCCTCCCCGTAGTTGACCCCTTCCTTGACCTTGAAAATCTGCACGGGAAAGATGGATGTCTCCCCGTTGCCCAGACCGGCCTGCGTGGCCAGCAGCAGGTTCCGGATGACCATGCGGCCTTCGGGGGAGGTATCCGTACCGTAGTTGACGGAGCTGAAGGGAACCTGCGCGCCCGCGCGGCTGTTCATGGTGTTCAGGTTATGGATAAAGGCTTCCATCGCCTGATAGGTGCGGCGCTCCGTCGCCCTGAGCGCCTCTTCCGCGGCGTAGGCATGCGCGCCCGCCAGCAGATCACGATCCCGCGGCGCGGCCACAGCCAGCATACGGCGTCCGTAGTCGTCCACCGCGCCCATGCGCACGCCTTCGCCCAGGGTCGTGCGAACGCCCCGGAAAAACCGCCCGGCCTCCTCCTCGTCCATGCCGCCCCTGATGCGCGCAAAGGCCATAAAGGCGCGTTCATATTCCTTGCGGAACGTTTTGATGACGCCGCCGGCCATGGCGTAGTCAAAATGCGGCACACTCTGGCCGCCGTGCATCTCGTTCTGATTGGCCTGGATGGCGATGCACGCCAGCGCGGAATAGCTCTCTATGGAATTGGGTTCGCGCAGAAAGCCGTGCCCCGTCGAAAACCCGTCCCTGAACAGGGGGATCAGGTCGATCTGGCAGCACGTTTCCGTGAGCATGTAGAAATCCTTGTCGTGAATATGGATATCGCCGTTGGCATGCGCCGCCGACGCGTCCTTGGGCAAAATATAGTTGTCGGTAAAGAACTTGGCCCCCTCGGAGCCGTACTTGAGCATGGTGCCCATGGCCGTGTCGCCGTCGATATTGGCATTTTCGCGCTTGATATCCTCCTCAATGGCCGGAGAATAGGTGAGCTTCCGGTAAATATCCATCAGATAGGATTCGGCGTTGCGAATCTTGGTATGCTCGGCGCGATAGAGGATATAGGCCTTGGCTGTCCGGGCGTAGTCATACTGAATCAGCATGTCCTCCACCACGTCCTGGATTTCCTCCACATGCTCAAGGCCCTGATCGTCCAGCTTGCGACAGACTTTTTCCGTTACAAACAGAAGATCCGTCGGCGTCATGTCCTCCCCGCCCACGGCCTTGTTGGCCTTGGAGATGGCGTTGAGAATTTTGACTGAATCAAAGGGAACTTTCGTTCCATCACGCTTGACGATGCTGGCGGGCATGGGAGGTTCCCCTGAGCTCATTAAATTTTGATACCATCAAAGGAACTTTCATTCCACCACGCTTGACGATGCTGGCGGGCATGGGAGGTTCCCCTGAGTTCATTAAATTTTGACACCATCAAAGGAACTTTCGTTCCACCACGCTTGACGATGCTGGCGGGCATGGGAGGTTCCCCTGAACTTCATTCAACCTGTCCCTTTTGAAATTTAGTAAAGTCAGTAAATTCAAAAGGAAATTCGCCCGCGAGTAATGAAAAACGCGCTGCGCGAGAGGCATTTCCATGCGCACACATCATGGCAAAGAGGCTCTCTTTTGTCCACTTATTTTAGTTAGCGCCGTCCCCCATAAGCTCCGGCGGCAACGCGACGGCCACGGGCGGCGGATAGGCGCGTGTCACGGGCCGCTGGACGGCCTCGCCCTCAAGCGGCCTCAACGGCGGCTGTACGCGATCGTAAAACTCCCGGAGTGAAAAGGGATCCGCATACAGGCCGCACGCCAGCAGCATGGAACGGCAGTTGCCGCAAAGCTCAATGTGGATGTCGTAAGGACGCCAGCTCATGGGCGTCCGCGCGCCTCCCCGCTCAAGCACGGCCACCTCAAAGCGTCCGTCCGCCCGCGATGTCGCCGCATAGAGATCGCCGCGCGCCGTGCCGATCAAGTCCTCCATGCTCCGGCAGGCGCACAGATGATAGGTATAGCAGGTTTCCCGCCGCGTGAGATTGACCAGTTCCCGATGCTGGCGCGGGATGTAGAGGCAGCACTTGCGGCCGTTGAATTCCAGGGTGCCGTCTGGCGCGATGCGCAGTGCCTCATACTCCAGCGGCAGCGCCCGGCGGGAAAGCTGGGCGTCAAACTCCCGCAGGACCACGTCAAAATTGTGTTCCGCAAGGGCATGGCCCAAGGCGGTTGCCTTGCCGTACCACCGCAGCGCGCTGCTGTAATTGCGCGGTACGCCGAATCCCGTCCCGTAGCACCAGCCAAGGTTGCACTGGGCGTCGGCAAAGCCCCGCTCCGCCGCCAGCGTGTACAGGCGGACGCAGCCGCCCGCGTCCCGCGCCACGCCGTGGCCTTCGCGCAGGCAGTTGCCCAGAGATACCTGCGCCAGCACATGGCCGAGATCGGCGGCCTTGCGGTACCACGCCGTGGCCTTTTCCCAGTCCTGCGCAACGCCGCTGCCACAGGCGCGGGCCCACCCCGCGGCATAGAAAACATCCGCGGGATCGGGCGTCTTTTCCCCTGGAGCTTCCGGCAGGGCCTGAGGTTCCGGCAGGGCCTCCGGCGCTGGGCATTCCGGATCGGCGGAGGCCCGCTCCACGTCCCGCAAAGGGCACGCTTGCGGAAGCGGAGGCGCAACACCGCTCCACAGGCGTTCCAGCGCCAGGGCGGCCCCGGGGTGCCCCAGCCCCGCCGCCCGTTCGAAAAGGGCGCGCGCCACAGCCTCGTTGCGCGCTACCTCCTGCCCCCTGTGGTAGCGCACGGCCAGCGCGAAACACGCGGCGGGATTCCGGGCAAGAGCCGCCCGCGCCAGCCGGGCCACGCGGCGTCGCGCCGCAGCCTCGTTCGTCATGGTGCCGCTCCCGCTCTCTCCTCCACAGGCAACACCGCGCTAGGGCCGCAAAAGCGCGTCGTATTCCCCTTCCGGCACAAGATAGCGGCGGGCAACCTCACGCACGGCGGCGGGCGTCAGCTTCGCGGCCCTGTCCAGCAGGAATTTCTGGAAGTCGCGGCGGTTGCCGAGCACGGCGTCCGTCGCCGCCTCGCCCGCGCGGTCGTCAAGGCTCTGGCGTTCGCGATAATAGCCGCCCCGCATCCGGTTGACGGCCGCCCGAAGCTGCTCCGGAGACACTTCCCTGTCACGCAGCGAAGCGATGATGCGGGCAAAGCCTTCTCTGGCCAGATCCACTTTTTCCGGGGTCGTGCCGATATAGAAAAGCAGCGAACCGGCTTCCGGCATGGCACGGTACAGGGCCGTCACCGTATAGCCAAGCCCCTGCTCGTCGCGCATGTCGTTAAAGAGCAGGCCACTCTGCCCTGAGAGGAGCGCCTGCAACAGCATGAGCGCCGGCGCGTCCTCATGATGCCGGGGCACAGCCCTGTAATTCAGCGCCAGATAGGCCTGGCTGCGATCGGGAAGGCGCAGCTCCAGTTTCCGGGAATCTCCCCAGCGGGGGGCATCCACCCGCACGCCGGGAGCCGACGGCCTGGGCAGGGTGCGCGCAAAGGCCAGCATGGCGTCGCGGTCGAAGGTTCCGGCCACGGAGAGAACCCAGGGCCGTGCGCTCTGCTCTCTCCAGAAGGCGCGCACATCGTCACGGGAAAACACGGCCAGTTTGTCCGGCGTTCCCAGCGGATCATAGCCATAGACGTGCCCGGGATAGAGAAAGCCGTTGAGCTTGCTGAAGAGATAGCGCGCCGGGGTATCCTGGCGCTGGCGCAGGGCTGACAGCATCAGGCGGGCCTCGCGCCGCACCTCCTTTTCCTCAAAGCGGGGTTTCTCCAGCATGTCCCGCAATGCCGCGCAAAAGTCGGCATTGAAACGGGAAGGCCCCGTCAGGGAAATACTGAAGGTCTGCAAACCGGCGGAAACGGACAGCGCCGCCGCCCGTTCGGCAAGAAAACGCTCCGTGGCCTGCGCGTTTCTGCTGCCGCTGCCATCCTTCAGCACGGCGGCGGCCAGATGGGCAAGCCCCTGCTTCTCCGGCGACAGCAGCGCGTTGCCGCCGGGCATCATGAAGGACATGGCCACATAGGGCACGGCGGGATCGGGCTGGAGAATCAGCGTGCGGCCATCGCCAAGATCCAGATATTCCCTGCCTGTCTCCACCGCCGCCCGCTTCGCCCCGTCCGTCACGGGCGGCACAGGCCATATGTTGTCCAACAGGGCGGCAACGTCGGGAAGGGCCGCGTTTTGCGGAGCCAGAATACGGACACGCAGGCGCTCCGGCCGCAGCCACAGATCGCGGGCGCTCTCCATCTGCGCCGCATCCACGTTGTCGAGCGCCAGACGCAGGTTGCGTTCGGCGTCGCGCCCGCCAAGATCAAACTGTACCGTGCCGCGCCAGGAGGCCAGTCCGTTCAGCGTTTCTCCGGCGCGATCCATGGCGTCCGCCAGATTGAAGCGCGCGCGCGCCAGAGCGGCATCCCCGAACCTGCGCGCGTCCAGACGGGAAAGATCCCGCGCCAGTTCTTCCATGAACGGGCCCAGTTTTTCCGCGTCGAGCTGGGCCGTCACGAGGAAAAGTCCGGCCCGCGCCAGACTCATGTTGCCAGCGGAGACGCTTTCCACCCACTGCTTCTCATAGCGGTACTTCCTCTGCAGAAGCGATGTGCCATCGCCGCCCAGCAGGTAGGCGAGAACGTCCAGCGGCACGGAACGCGCATCGGACAGCGCGGGCGCGGGAAAGCCCACTCCCACATAGACCTTGTTCCACGGGCCGCGCACGACTTCCACCCTCGGGCCGCCGGGCGCCACCGTCAGATCCACGGGAGCGGGCGCATCCAGATCGGTGCTGTTGCGCAGATCCCCGAAAAGGGCCTGGGCGTGCGCCAGCACCTCTTCCGGATCGATGTCGCCCGCCACCAGCAGAAGCATGTTCTGCGGCTGATACCAGCGGTCGATGTAGGCGCGCAAATCCTCCGCCGTCAGGGCGTTGATCGTTTCCCTGTAGCCGATGATGGGACGCCCGTAGGGAGTGCCGTTCAGTGTCGCCGTCTGCAACGCCTCAAAAAGCCTGCTGTGCGGGGTGTCGTCGTCCCCTTCCAGCTCCGAGATGACGACCTTCTTTTCCGACTCCAGTTCCTGCGGATCAAGAAGGGGATGAAAGGCCATGTCCTTGACCACGTCCATGCCCATCCGCCACTGATCGGCGGGCATATCCGTCAGGTAGTACGTCTTGTCAAAGCTGGTCGCCGCGTTGAGATAGCCACCGCGCGCCTCCACGTCCTTTGCCACCCGCCCCTTGGGGCGTTGTTCCGTCCCCTTGAAGACCATATGCTCCAGCACGTGGCTGATGCCCGCCTGCCGGGCGTCCTCATTGGCCGATCCCGCGCGCACATAGAGGCGCGTGCAGACCAGGGGAAAGCGCTGATCGCGGATGACATACACGGCAAGCCCGTTGGGCAGGCGAGTCAGAATTTCCTCTCCCCTCCCCACGGGCGCGACGGACAGCGAAGGTTCCGGCGCGGCCTGTCCCCCGCAGGGCAGCAACAGACCGGCCAGCAGAACAACCCACACCATGAATACGGACAGTTTCGACATAGACGCTCCTTGCGTGCCCCGCCGCACTACGCGGCGCTTGGGAATGTTTCGATCCCCCGGAACCGCTGCCGGCGGCCAGCCATTCCCGTGCCACCGTGCGGTTTGCCCCTCCCTGACGGAAGCGTCTCTCAAAGAGGGGTTCCCCGGCGCGCGTTTCATCAGGTGGGCCTAGCCGCCCAGATACGCTTCCCTGACCCTGGGATTTTCCAGAAGTTCCTTGCCTGGGCCTTCCAGCACCACGCGGCCGACCTCAAGAATATAGGCGTAATGCGCCACGGACAGCGCCGCATAGGCGTTCTGCTCCACAAGCAGCACTGTCTTGCCCTCTTCCGTATTGATACGCTGGATGACACGGAAAATCTCCCGTACCAGCAGGGGCGCAAGGCCCAGCGACGGTTCGTCCAGCATCACCAGATCCGGGCTGGCCATGAGGGCGCGCCCCACGGCCAGCATCTGCTGCTCGCCGCCGGACAGCGTGCCGCCCTTCTGCCAGGATCGCTCCCGGAGACGGGGAAAGAGGTCGTAGACTTTCTCAAAATCCGCGGCGATGCCGTCCTCGTCCGTGCGGGCATAGGCCCCCAGACGGAGATTCTCGGCCACGGTCAGATGGGGCAGGATGCGCCGCCCCTCCGGCGAAAGGGAAATGCCGTTGCGCACCATATCCTCGGGCTTGAGCCCCATGAGCGAACGCGGCGGATCGCCCTCGCGACGCCGCAGCAGAATCTCGCCGCTGACCGTTTTGTTCAGGCCCGCGATGGAGCGGATGACGCTGCTCTTGCCCGCGCCGTTGGCGCCGACGAGCGTCACGATGCTTCCCCGCCGGATGGAGAGGCTGACGCCCTGCACGGCCTGCACGCCGCCGTACCGCACATACAGATCACGGATCTCAAGCATTGGGCATGTCCTCCCCAAGATAGGCGCGAATGACGGCGGGATTGCTGCGAATGGCCCCGGGAGAGCCTTCGGCGATGAGCGCGCCGTATTCCATGACCCAGATGTATTCGCAGACGCCCATGACCACCTTCATGTCGTGCTCAATCAGCAGAATGGTCAGATCAAATTCCCGGCGGATACGTTCGATAAGATGCATGAGTTCCAGGCTTTCCTGCGGATTCATGCCCGCGGCCGGTTCGTCAAGCAGCAGCAGACGCGGTTCCGTGGCCAGCGCGCGGGCAATCTCCAGACGGCGTTGCGCGCCGTAGGGCAGGCCGCCCGCCTGTTCGCCGCATACGCCGTCCAGCCCCAGGCGTTCCGCCAGCGCGCGGGCCTTTGCGGCGATGGCGCGTTCTTCCCTGTAGTAGCCGGGCAGGCCCAGGGGAGCGCTCCACCACGGCTGACGCCGCCGCACATGACAGCCGACCATGATATTTTCCAGCACGGACATCTGACGCGACAGGCGGATGTTCTGGAAGGTGCGCGCCATGCCGAGGCGACAGATCTCATAGGGCTTGCGGCCCTTGATGTCGTGGCCGTCAAAGAGAATCGTCCCTTCCTGGGGCGTGTAGAAGCCGCTCAGCACATTGAAGGCCGTCGTCTTGCCCGCGCCGTTGGGACCGATGATGCCGCTCACCGCGCCACGCGGCACGGCCAGCGACAGGGCGCTCACGGCCGTCACGCCGCCAAAGCGCATGGTGACGTCCGAGGCGGCAAGCAGAATGTCCCTTGGCTCCATGACGCTGTCGCTCATGCCCTGCCTCCTTCTTCGGAACGCCCGCGAAAACGCGCGGCGATGGCGCCCCAGGTCAGTTCGCGCGTGCCCATGATGCCCTCACGCCGGAAGAGGATGATGCCCAGCAGCGCCAGAGAGAAGACGACCATGCGCATACCCGGAATGCCGGGAATCTCCAGACCGCCGATATCCATGGGTTCCTCAAGGATGCGCAGCCATTCCAGCAGCACGGTGATGATGCCCGCGCCGAGCAGGCTGCCCGTCAGGGAGCCGAGCCCGCCCGCCACGACGAACATCAGCACGTTGAACGTGAGCAGGAAGTTGAACATCTTGGGATCGATGGTGGAGAGATGGCTGCCCAGCAGCGCGCCGCCCACCCCGGCGAAGAAGGCCCCCAGACAAAAGGACAGCACCTTGTAGCGGAACACATTGATGCCCATGACGCCCGCGGCGATTTCATTGTCGCGGATGCAGCGCAGCACATTGCCGAAATTGCCGGACAGCAGCCGGACCAGCACCGCCAGCGTCACCAGCAGCCAGACGTAGCAGACGACGGGCGTGGCGTGTTCGGGAATGCCCTTGATACCCAGAGCGCCGTTGGTGACGGGCGTCATGTTGGTGAGCAGCACGCGGATGATCTCCGCAAAGCCCAGCGTGGCGATGCCCAGATAGTCGTCGCCAAGGCGCAGCACAGGCAGGGCGATCAGCAGGGCCACGGCGGCGGCAACGGCCCCTCCCGCCAGCACGGCGACCCAGAACGGCGTGAACAACTGATCAAAGGGCGGCATGACGGGTTCGAGAATCCACATCATTTCCTTCTGTTCCGGCGACAGAACGCACAGGGCGGCCACATAGGCGCCAATGGCGATGAAGCCCGCGTGCCCCAGGGAGAACATGCCCGTAAAGCCGTAGATGAGATTCAGCGACAGGGCCAGAATGGCGTTGATGCAGATCAGCTTGACAATGTACGTCTGGTAGTCGCCCAGAAAGAGACCGGCATGCCAGAGAAACAGGCCCCCCAGCAGCATGACGCCCAGGGTGGGGATCGTGGTGGAAGTACAGCGCATCAGATCTTCTCCTCCATGCGTTCGCCCAGCAGTCCCGTGGGTTTGAACACCAGAACAAGCACCAGCAGCACAAAGGCGAAGGCGTCCCGGTAGCCGGACAGCTCCGGCAGAAAGGCCACCGTCATGATCTCCACGAAGCCCAGGGCCAGGCCACCGATGACAGCCCCCTGCACGGAGCCGATGCCGCCGAAGACGGCCGCGATGAAGGCCTTGAGGCCGGGCATGATGCCCATATAGGGATGCACCTGCGGGTAGCGCAGGGCCCACATGATGCCGGAGGCCGCCGCCAGCGCGGATCCGATGCAGAAGGTAAAGGCGATGATGTTGTCCACCTTGACGCCGAGCAGGCGCGTCGTCTCAATATCCTTGGAAATGGCGCGCATGGCCAGGCCGGGCTTTGTCCGGTAGATGACATAGAGCAGCACGGCCACCAGAACGGCGGTCATGACGGGCACGAAGGCCGTCAGCTTGAGGATGCGCACGTTGCCCAGCGTCCATTCGGAGAGCAGCCATTCCGGCTGCAACACTGGCCGGGGCTGACCGCTGAAGACGACGACGGCCAGGCTTTCGATGAAAAAGGACACGGCAATGGCGCTGATCAGGGCCGAAATGCGCGGCGCGTCGCGCAGGGGGCGGTAGGCGATGCGCTCCACGGCCACGCCCACCACGCTGGCCCCGGCAATGGCGACGACGGCCGCCACGCCCCACGGCCAGCCATAGGCGAAGGTGCCAAAAAAGACAAAGTACGCGCCGAGCATGAGGATGTCGCCGTGGGCGAAGTTGATCAACCGCAGAATGCCGTACACCATAGTGTAGCCTATGGCGATGAGGGCGTAGAGCGACCCCAGCGTCAGGGCGTTGAAACAGTGCTGAAAAAACATTTCGAGCGTCATGGAGCCACCGGAAACGGGCCGTGCCCGCAGTCTCGCCCGCGCCGGAAAACGCGGAAGGTGAACGCGCGCGGCGCGCCCGTGCGCGCCGCGCGAACAAAGGCGGCGAGGGCCGTATGCGCCGTCGCCGCCGGAAGGCCTCGATCAGCTTACATCTTGGGCGTCACTTCGCCCACATATTCGCGCTTGCCGTCCCTGTACTCGATGATGCCCACAGGCATTTCCGCATCATGCGTCTTGTTGATGGTCAGCACACCTAGCGGGGTGGACAGATCCCGGATGTCGGCCAGAGCCTTGGTGATGGCGGCCGGATCGGCGGACTTGGCGTTGTTGATGGCCGTCCAGATCAGGAAGTAGCTGTTATACCCCAGCGCGCCGTTGACGTTGGTCTCCTTTTCAGGATAGGCCGCGCGCCAGGCTTCGGTGAATCTGGCGGCTTCGGGGCTCATGCTCTTCATCCTGGGATCATAGGGGAAGGTGGTGTGCAGGAAGCCCTCGGCCGCCTTGCCCGCCAGCTTGACCGTATCGGGGTTGTCCATGGCGTCCGCGCCCATGAGGCGGAAGGTGGCCCCCAGTTCGCGCGCCTGCTTCATGATGATGGCGCCCTCGGCAAAATAGGCCGGCATATAGACGATATCGGGCTTCTTGGAAATCAGCTCGGTGAGCTGGGCGGTGAAGTCCTGATCACCGGCGCTGTACTTGAGGTTGGCGACGATTTCACCGCCCTGCTTCCTGAAGGCGCGGCTGAAGAAATTGGCAAGACCCACGGCGTAGTCGTTGGTCATTTCCATGAGCACGGCGGCTTTTTTGAAACCGAGCTTTTCCACGGCGTAGGTGGCCGCCGCCGCGCCCTGATAGGGATCAATGAAGCAGGCGCGGAAGTAATACTTCTTGCCCATGGTCACCAGCGGATTGGTGCAGGAGGTGCCCACGCCGGGAATTTTCGCCTTTTCGGTGATTTCCGCGCCGGCCATGGCCAGCGAGGAACCGTAGGTGCCGATCAGCGCGACGACCCTGTCGCGCTCAATGAGGCGTTTCACCGCGTTGGCGGCCTCCACCTTGTCAGACTTGTTGTCAACGACGACCAGTTCCACAGGACGCCCGTCAAGCACGGACGGCATTTCCTTGTTGGCGAGCTGCACGCCTTCCAGTTCCAGCTGGCCGCCAAAGGCGTTCTGCCCGGTCAGCGGCAGATAGACGCCGATTTTCACGGGATCGGCGGCCAGCGCCTGACCGCCCGCCAGACCGAACGCCAGCGCCGCCAGCGCAAGACCGGCAAATTTTTTGCCCAATTTCATGCGGATGCTCCTTGCTTGGAGGTTGCCGCCCCGGCGTTATGCCGGGACGCCCTCCCCTCTATACAGAAAAGAACGCCGCAGCGCAAACCTTAGCCGCAAAAGAGGAGCCCTCCCTTTCCGGGGATCCCCAGGGTATTTTCAATTTTTCCTATAAATATTACCCCCCTGTTCCCATAAGGGAAAAAAGGATAGGGCGGAACGGATTGCCCTTGAGGCGGCCATGTGCCCAGGGGAACAGCTCTCTGGAAAAGGAGGGCTCGCGAAGGGGCGCGCTCCCGCGGCCGCATCAGGACAGAACATCCAGCCACAAAGGAGTTTTCCGATGCATAACGATTCCCCCTCTGGCAAAAGAGACAGGCTTCTCCTCGATATTTCATTGGCGGTGGGCGTCTCCTCCGACGAATATTTGCTGCGGCAACTCAAGGACGTTTCGCCGGAGTATGCCAGAGGCTACGTCGAGGCGTTCCTGCGCAACGCCCGTGAGGCGGACATGCTCTTTGCCTATCAGATCGTCCGTCTCATGGACATGGGCCGGCAGTGACGCCTTTGCCCGGCGGCGCAACGGACGCCCTGGGGACACGATCCCCCAAAAAGGCGGGATTTTTTGTTGACAGGGAGCCTCCTGTGGGCTAACTCTATTCCCGCGTCGGGATGTAGCGCAGTCTGGGAGCGCACTTGAATGGGGTTCAAGGGGTCGAAGGTTCAAATCCTTTCATCCCGACCAGCAAAAAAGCACCAGAAAAAGGGCCGGTTAGGGGAAATTCCCTGACCGGCTCTTTTTGCGGCAAACGTTGTTTTTCGCCAATCATTCTGTGGCGACGTTGGTGCGCCTGTGGAGGCGTGCATCTCTCACCTGCCTGAAATACCCGTGTAACAGCCTCAAAAGGCCCTGTGGAAGCCTCGAAAAGGCACTTATCCGGTCAGGAGCGGCGTTCACCAAGACGCCACATGGGTTTGGCGGTGGGGATGCGTTTTTAGCCACCTACCAGTTGCATCGCCATCTGTGGCAGGGAGTTTGATTGCGCGAGCATGGCAATGGCGCTTTGTGAAAGGACTTGATTTCGAATAAATTCCGTCATTTCAGTTGCAACGTCCGTATCTGATATACGGGATTCTGACGCTTGCAGATTTTCAGCTTGAATATTCAAATTTGTTATCGTATTTTCAAGACGGTTCTGCATTGCCTCTAGATGCGCCCGGATATTGTCTTTTCGCTCTATTGTAACCCTGATTTCCGTAAGCATTTCTTGGGCTTGTTCCTGTGTGCTTATGGATGGATACCCTATCTCAATGGTAGACCTTACAATGGCACTTTTTGCCAAGTTCCATGTTAATGGAAGCTGGAAAGATATAGCATCATTATTTAGTTAACACCCTTGAATTTTTTTCACATCTCGTCTATGTTGGCCCCAAGGAGAAGAGCCATGCCCCTTGAAGACAAAGATATCTTTACCGCAGTTTTTGAAAAATACCGCGATCAGTCCATTGAATTCGTCATGTCTCAATATGAAAAAGCCAAACTTCTCAACAGAGATATTGAGCGGCGCATCAATTCCCTTGACGCGGGCGGCGCGCAACACGCCGTAGCCCCCCTTCCTCCGGTTCCCCCCGCGCGCGCCGTTCCCGCAATGCCCGCCACTGTCGCGCCGCAACCTTCCGCCCCCGCCGCTGAGACAGCCGCGCCCAGGCCCGCGCGCAAACGCCCCGGCAAAAAGGATCTCATCATGGATCCCCAGCAGGCCATTACCCGGGACAGCATCGCCTGCTGCCTGTGCGGACAGCAATTCAACACGCTGACTGTCCGTCATCTGAAAAACCATCACAACATCAGTGTGGAAGAATACAAGGAGCTCTGCGACTATGCCCCATCGCAGAAACTGATGTCCCTCGATCTCGCGGAGACAATAGCGCGCAATGTCCAGAAAGCCCAGGCCGCCCGTCAGGCAAAACGTCAGGCCGCCCGCCAGATCGGGGACACCCCGGTTCAGGACGCATGACACGCCCGTTTCGGGAAGCCCCTCAAGGGGCTTTCTTTTTGCCCGGCCGCCGTCCCTTTTCTTTGCGGGCACAATGGCGTATACCTGTGTTCCGCCACCCCGCCTCCCCGGGAACGGCCTGCCTCCACCAAGGATACGCCCATGACGACCACGCTGACAGAACGTTTCCGCTTCTTCTCTCCGGCGCAGACAGAGACGCCTTTTCATGTCATAGGCTTTACCGGCGTGGAAGGGCTGCACCGCCTCTTTGATTTTCACATCGATCTTGTCTGCGCCGATGCCGCCGTGGACACGGGCGCGCTGCTTGCCAAGCCCTGCCGGTTCGAGGTGCTGCGCGACGGCGACGCCGCGCCCGCCGTGTTTTCGGGCTATCCCGCCCGTGTGGAACAGCGGGGCTTTTTCAACGGCTATGCCTACTACGCCGTCCGCCTGCGGCCCACCTTCTGGAAACTGAGCCAGATCCGCCAGAGCGCCATTTTCCTCGGGAAAAAACTGGAGGACGTGCTGCGGGAGCTCATGGCGTCGCAGCCCTTTTTCCAGTTTCCCCATGAATTCCGCCTCACGGCCCAGGACTATCCCGCGCCGGAATTCGCCATGCAGTATCAGGAAAGCCTCTATGACTACATCTGCTGGCGTATGGAAGAACAGGGGGCCTACTTCTATGTGGAGGAAAAAAACGGGGCCGATACGGTGATCTTTGCGGATGCGCCGAGGTCGCACGACGGCGGGGACGCACCCACGCTCCTCTACGCGCCCGCATCGGGGCTGGAAGGCGATCGCCGGGAGGAAGCCGTGGTGAGCTTTTCACTGGCGCAGACGCCCCTGCCCCGGCGCGTCGTCCTGCGCAGTTACGACTGGCGCAACCCCAACAGGCCCGTGACCGGTATGGCCGATGTGGACGAAAACGGTCTTGGCGATGTCTACCTGAGCAACGAATATGTGGACAACGACGCCAGCGCGGCGCGGCTGGCGGCCATCCGCGCGCAGGAACTGCGCTGCCGGGGACGAATCTTCCACGGCGCAAGTTCCGCGCCCGTGCTGCGCCCGGGCCGCATCTTCCGGCTGGACAGGCATTATAACGCCAACTTCAACCGCGACTATCTGGTGACGGAAATCACCCACGAAGGACGGCAGGACGCCTATCTTTCCCTTGGTCTGGGCATTCCCCTGCGCGACGCCACCGAACATCTCTACTACCGCAACGACTTTACCGCCATGGAGGCCGGCATCCCCTACCGCCCGGCGCGCACGGCCCCGCGTACCCGTATTTCCGGCGTACTGCGCGCCTTCGTGGCGGGCGACGGTTCCGGCGCGCGGGCGGAAACCGACAACTACGGGCGCTACAGGCTGACCTTTCCCTTTGATATCTCCGGCAGAACCGGCGGCAACGCCAGCTGCTGGATCCGGCGCGCCCAGCCGCAGGTGGGCAAGGACAGCGGCCTGAGCCTGCCCCTGCTGCCCGGCACGGAAGTGCTGGTCTCCTTTGTGGACGGCAATCCCGATCTGCCCGTCATCGCGGGCGCGCTGGCCAATGGCGAGACCGGTTCCATCTCCGGCGCGGACAACGCGAACTTTCAGGGCCTGCGCACCCCCGGCGGGAATCAGATCACCATCAACGACACGGACAGCAAGCAGGGCATCTCCCTCATGACCGCCGCGGGCAGCGGCCTGACCGTCGCCGCGGGCTCCACGGAAAGCGCCCTTCTCGACGCGGCGCATATTGCCCAGATGGCGGGCACGTGCGGTACGCAGATGGCGAGTTTCGGTCTTTCCCAGTTCAGCGGCTTCAAGGTCAGCAGCGGGGCCTACCGCTTTGACAAGGAATACTACTGGCCGGCCCTCTGCGCCGCCCTGGCGGACTGCGCGGCTTCCGTGACGGGGACGCTGGCCTCCCAGGATTTCGGCGAGAAGGCGCAAGCCGGCCTCTCATGGGGAACGTCCGGAATAAAGCTTCTCTCCGCAATCGCGAACGCGGTGGGAGACCTGCTCGTCGGGTTCCACACCCCGCCGATTCCCTATGGCGGGGCCATGGTGACGGAAGACGACATGGCAAAAACCCTGCTGCAGGTCGCGCCGGGCGTAGGCGACATGCTTTCCGCGGCACTCCCCTACTTTCTCGGACGCCTGACGGGCCTGGCCGCCGACTCCACGGCCATTGCCACGGAAGTCTCCGCGGCAACGCCGGAGATCGCGTACAAGGGCGCGCTGGAAAAGGCCCTGCAAGACCTGTCCGGGTATGGCAAGACCTACGAAAAATATAAGAATACGGCTTCCTACCTTGAGGAACCGTGCGCCCATTACGCCGAAGTCTCCCTCGCTCTCAGCACGGCCATTGCGGATATTTCCACGAAAGAGTCAGAAGCCGCAACGGCGCTGAAGGCGTGGTCCAACGCTGAACAGGCCTATCTCCAGAAAAAGGAGGGCGGCTCGCCCGAGGAAGTTGACGCGGCAAAGAAAGTGTTGGAAGAGGCACGGAAGAAGTATACCGAAAAGCAAAAAGAGGCCAGTGACGCCAAGGAGAAAAAAGCCTCTTTCCAGGCGGATCTTGCCAATCTGGAAACGACGTGGCAGGGATTCTGCACCGACGACGACAAATTTCAGGCCTACCTTACCAACCTGAAGCACAACAGCGGGCGCGCCTACCTCGTCGACACGGTGGCGGCGCTGATCCCCGAAATAGTGTCGCTGATCCTCTTCTACAGGGGCTACAACCCCTCCAAACGGCTGGGCGGCATTCTCCTGCGCGCCAAGGATCGAAATATCACCATGACCGCGCAAAACGCCATCGCCATGCACACCCAGGGCGGCTTTCTGCGCAATACGCGCGACCTGCCCGCGCCTAATGATCCGCAACAAAAGAATGCTATGCGGGAGGATATGCAGATCGCGCTCGGCACGGCCACGCTGTTCGATGATGCGGATAAAGCTGCCGATATCGGCGTGATTACCCCCTATGAAGAGGACAAACGCAAGGGCATGGACGCGGCGGACTACTGGGGCGTCAAGGTCGCGAACGGCAGCAAAGCCACGGATTTCATGAAAAAGGACATCGGGCAGGACTTCAAATGCGTCCTTGGGGACGAAAGGAAAACCGGCGACGATATTCGCGGGAAGGCGACCTTCATTGCCGATACCACGGAGCTGCATTACATGCGCAACCGCTGGTCCTGTCAGCGCAGCGAAGAGAACGCCCGCATCATCGGAGACAAGGAAATTGCCTTGGAGAGCGGCCCGGCGTCCGTCCGGCTGCACGGCAGGGAGCAGAACGCCACCTATCCGCCGGGCATCTTTCTCACGACCGGGGACACGCAGGCCGTAATCCAGCTGCAAAGCAGGGCGGACAGCAACGAGGCCAACTTTACGGAAGCGGCCATGAAACCCGATCGGGTGACTGTGGCGCACAGGAAAAGCAACGGCGATGACGTTACGCTGCTGGAGCTCAATAATGAGGGCTGCATTCTGAGAACAGGGAAGGCGGGTTTTCTGGCCGCCGATAACCGCGCGGTCATGGGAGTGAAAGATGGTTCCGCCATCGCCTGCGCGGGAGATATGATCTACATCACGGCAAAAACCACCTGCGCCGGAGGCATTCACCTGTCGCACTCAGAGATCAAAGGCGCGGAGGGCGGCATCCTCAACATAGGCGGCGCCATCAAGAT
The DNA here is from genome assembly GCA_934546745.1 of uncultured Desulfovibrio sp. GTDB lineage: Bacteria > Desulfobacterota > Desulfovibrionia > Desulfovibrionales > Desulfovibrionaceae > Desulfovibrio. Next base: position 49,186 of record CAKTDV010000011.1, read on the forward strand.
ATGCGGCTGTCCCGTTTCCTCCACTAAGAAAAAAGATTTTTCGGAGATCGAACAGTTCCGTACGGAAAAACATCAGAAAATTGATATTGAAAACATATAACTGCGCGCCGCCGCCAGAACCCGCCCGCCGCGAACACGTACCGCCATGCCTCTGCTCCGCCTGACCCGCCGCTTTTCCCGCGCCCTGCCGCCTCCCGTTGCCGGACTTGCCGCCCTTGTGGGCGGCGTTGTGGCCGCGATGGCCCCGATGTCCGCGATGGCCGCGCCGGAAGCGCCCCCGCCGCCCGCCGTCTTCGGTATCCGGCTGGGCGATCAGCCTTCGGCGACGCGCGCGCGGCTGCGCGCGGCCGGGTACGCCTCCCGCGCCATGACAAACAGTGGCGGCTGCGTTGCGGAGTCTTTCGACCACACATCAGCGGACGCCCCCATGACGCGCGTCACGGTCTGGCACTGCGGCCCGGAACAGCGCGCGGCGCGGCTGGATATCGAGGGACACGCCGGAGAAACCTTCCACAGGGCCGTCCGGGAGCGGTTTCATCTGGGGCCCCTCCAGCGCGAAGGCGATCCCGTGGGGCCGCGCTACGGCAACTATGCGCGGGACTTTGCCAAGGGCGTGCGCCTGACCCTCACCGCGACGCGCGGCGACGCCCGCCTGCGGCTGGAAGATCCCGAAGCGCTGGCCCGCGCCGCCGACCAGCATCAGGAGGATGTGCGCCACCTTGAGGAGACGGCCGACGCCCGCGAACGGGAACGCCGGAAACAGCGGGACACCTTTTTCTGAGGGGAGACATGGACGACTATTATCAGCGGGAACTCTCCATCCTGCGCGAGGACGCGCGGGACTTCGGCCGGCGCTATCCGGCGCTGGCCCCCATGATGCAGCCCGGCGCGGATCCGGATGTGGAACGCATCCTCGAAGGCATCGCCTATCTCTGCGGCCGCGTCCGCCGCCGCCTGGATCAGACAGCCCCGGAGCTTTTGCAGACCCTGCTGCGGCTGGCCTTTCCCCATGCCGTCCTGCCCACGCCGTCCACAACCCTCATGGCCTTTACGCCCAGGCGGGATCTGCGGGAGATCATTCCGCTGCGGCGGGGTATCGAGCTGGCGTCGCGGCCTGTCAACGGGGTCTCCTGCATCTATACGCTGGATGCCGACGCCACGCTGCTGCCCCTGCGGATTCTGCGCATCACCTTTGAACGCCGCAACGACCTTTCGGCAACGCTTGGCCTGCATCTGCACAGTCCCTTTCCCCTGCGGGCCCTGAAGGGGACGCCGCTGCGGCTGCATCTGGCCGCCCCCTACGCCGAAGCCAGCCGGCACTATGACGCGCTGCGGCACGGACTGACCCGTCTGGAAGCCGTGGCGGGACAACAGGTCGTTCCCCTTCCCGACGGGGCCCTGCAAACGGCGGCCATCCCTTCCCACGACGGCCGCCTTGCCGCCGGGCGCGGCCTTGCCCGATCCTATATGATGCTGCAACGCTATTTCCTGCAACCGCAGCAACTTCTCTTCTTCCACCTGCACGGGCTCGAACGCCTCTCCCTGCCCGAAGCCTCCGAATACGAGCTGCGCTTCCACCTCCAGGGCGAAGCCGCGCGCGACGTGACCTTCCGGGACGGCGCTTTTCTGCTCAACGTCTTTCCGGCCACCAATATCTGCAGCGTGGCTTCCGAACCCGTCAACGTGAGCCACACGCAGGAGGAATACCTCCTGCGCCCACAGGACGGCGTGCGCCGCACGCTCGACATCCTCTCGGTGGAACGCGCCACGGCGCTCTTTCCCGGCGGCCGCATGGAGGACTTCCTGCCGTTCGAGGCCTGCGATCCGCAGCACGGGGGGGGCCTCTACCAGCTCCGCTTCCGAGTCTCCCCCGTCACTGGCCAGACGGAACATCTGATCACGCCGCTCTACCGCCGCGCCGCGCCCATAACCACGGAACCGTTCACACTGGCGCTGCAACTGCGCTGCTGCAACGTGACCCAGCCCTCCCGGCTCCAGGTAGGGGACATCCGCGAAGCCACGGACAGCTCGCCCGGCATGGCGACCTTCAGCAACATCCTTGCGCCAACGCCGACACTGCCGCGCCCCGCCGGGGAGGATCTGCTCTGGCGCTTCGTGGGGCATCTCAACGCAAACCTGCTGTCGCTGGCCTCGCCGCAGGCGTTGCGCGATCTGCTCTCGCTCTACCTGCCGCCGCCGGAAAGCGCCCCGGAACTGGCCGCGGCCCAGCGCCGCCGCTGCGACGCCATCCTCGCCTTTTCCTCCCAGCCCGACGAACGCCTCTTTCGCGGACGCCTGCTGCGCGGCCATACGCTGCGCCTGACCCTGAGCCGGGAAGCCTTCATTTCACGCGGCGACGCCCATCTGTTCTGCGACGCGCTGGACATGCTCTTTTCCGAATTCTCCCTCCTCAACAACTTCACCCAGCTGCGGGTCGCGCTGGCAAACGAAAACGGGAACTGGTCATGGACGCCGCATCTGGGCGCACGCCCGCTGATCTGACAGCCCCGCTGCGTGAACACGCGCGGGAAATGACGCTGGGGCAGGCCCTGCGCCTGCTGGATCGCGCCCACGCCAGCGCGCCCTCGCTGCCGCCCTTCGCGCGGGACGTGTTCATCCGCCCCCACCTGTCGCTGGCCTTTCCCGCCACGGACATCACGGAAGTGCGGGGACCGGACGATCCCGACGCCCCGGCCGCGCCCCCGGCATGGCGACTGACGACGACCCTGCTGGGCCTGTACGGCACATCGGGGCCGCTGCCGACCTTCTATACCGAGGAACTCCTTGAGGAGGCGCGCAACGACGAGAGCCTGACACGCGACTTTCTCGACATCATCAACAATCATTTCTATCATCTGCTGTACGATGCCGAACGGCAGAACCGCCTGCCCCGGAGACTGCTCGAAAACGGCGACGTCAGGGCGGCCCATCTGCTGTTCTGCCTCATGGGACGGCCGCAGCACGGCGAGGGCTTGCCGCCCGTCGCCCTGACGGAACTCTTCGTGTGCCGCAACCGCTCGGCCCTGCGCCTGCAACGCTCCCTGGGGTATCTGCTCCAGCGCCGCGACGTGCGCGTGGAAGAGTGCGTGGAACGGCGCGCCGTCATCGCGCCTGAACAGCGCTGCCGCCTCGGCGCGGCCAACGCCGCGCTGGGCGGGGATGCCGTCATCGGCAGCCGGATCCGCGACAGCACGGGGCGTTTCCGCATCCATCTGGATGCCGTGCATCCCGACGACATCGTGGATTTTCTGCACGACGGCGCGTGGCACGAACGCATCCGAACCCATGTGCGGGAATTTGTGCAGCACTCGCTGGAATTTGATCTTGTGCTGCATCCCACGGCCGCCCCGGCCCGCCCCACGGCGCTGGGCCTGAACAGCCGCCCCGGCTTCTTTCTCGGCGGTACGCCGCAACGGGCCGGGGTGACGGTTCACTGGCGCGCGCACTGTTCCTAGAGAGACCCCCGGGGAGAATACGCTGTGGACATACAGAAACCGGATACGCTGTTTTGCGCCGCCCAGCCGCTGGACTGGCGGGGCGCGCCGCATCATGCCTTCAGCGTGCTGCTGGGTATCGACATGCGCACGGGCGGCCCGCTGGCCGCCGATACCGCCCTCACTACGGCCATGCGGGCCCTGCCGCCGGGCTGCCGCCTTGATGCCGGTGTTCCCAAGCAGGAAGCGGAATGGCTGCTGGCGGGTTCCGTCACGCCCCGCTCGCGGGAAGGCGGCATCGCGGATATCCGCGTGGGACAGGGAGGCCGCCGCTTTCTTGTGGCGGCGTCGCCCGACGGCGCGCCCGTGCCACTGATCTGGGAAAATACGGCCCTCGACGCCGAAAACAACCCTCTTGGCGGCAAAACGCCCCTTGTCTCGGATCCGGCGCTCCCGCACGGCGCGCCCGCCTGCCCCCTGCCCCTTGGCGCGTGGCCCTGCCGCATGAGGCATCTGGGAACCTATGACGCCCGCTGGCTCAGGACACGCTGGCCCGGCCTGCCCGACGATGCGGACTGGCGCTTCTTCAACGAAGCGCAACCGCAACAGCGCCTGCCCGGCGGTCTGCGCGGCGACGAGGAAATCCGTCTCGCGGGCGTTTTCGCCGACGCCCCCGAACGCTGTTTCCGCCTTCCCGGGGCGCGACTGCGCTTTGAGCTCCTGCGCCAGAAGGAGAACGCCTGGAAAGAACATGCCATCCGCGCGGATACCCTCTGGCTTTTCCCCGGATACGCGACCGCCCTGATCTACTGGCATGCCCTCGTTCCCTGCGCCGACGAGGCCGCCTCCGACATCGCCGCCGCGCGTTTTCAGCTTTCACCGGCACACCTGGAAAGCGTGCCGGCGCCCGCCCCCTCCGGATCGCCTTCCCCGGAAGACGCGTCCACCGGGGCCAAACCCACCGAAACGGCGGCGGAGACCGTTCCACACGGCATGAGCGCGGCCGCCGCCGCGGCTGTCGCGGCGGGTATGGGCACGGCCGCCACCGCGACAGCCGCATCCACCACGGCCTCCGCTTCCGGGGCCGCGTCACACGCGGCATCGGCCGTACCATCGGGGGCATCGGGGGTATCTGGGGCATCCGCCCCCGCCACCGGGGGCCTGTCTTCCGCCCCCCCCTTTTCTCCCACCGGGGTTTCCGCGACCCTGCGCCAGGAACTGGAGGAAAGCCTGCCTGACATCAACGCGGCGCTGGAGAACGCCGGGCTGCCGCCCCTTTCCCCGGAGCAGATCAGGGAAACACACCGCCGTATCGACGCCATAAGCGCCACGTTGGCCGACGCACAGGCGGCGCCCCCCCCGCCGCCTCTGGAGGAACAGTTACGGCAGGCCGGAGTACCCGAAGATCGCATTGCCGCCGCCACAGCCGCGCTGGAGCTGGAACCGCCCGATCCGACGCGCCATACCAGCGCGGCCGCATGGCGGGAGGCAAGCGAGGCCTTTCTTGCCCGCTTTGCCGCGCTGCTCCACCCCTCGGAACAACTGCTGGAGTCCATGAGCCAGACGCTGCGCCTCCTGGGGCCGGAGAGGGGAACCCATCTCAGGGCGCTGTCGGGCGACATGGCCGGAACGCCTCTGGATCTTCTGCAAAAGGCGGGCATGCGCCCGGACAAGGCCGCGCGCCTGCTGGACATGCTGGAACAGACCCCCGACGACCCCGACCAGCTTGACGCCTACGCCCGGACACTGGAAGCCGCCGCGGGTTTTCCCGCCGGTTCCGTTTCCGATCGCCTGCGCCAGTATCAGGAAACGCTGCGCCGCTTCACGGAATCCACGTCCGCGACAGGGCCGCTTCCTGAGACAGGCGCGCCGGGGGAGGAAACGCCCTCTTCGGCCGAAGCCGCCGGACAGCGGCCCTCCGAAACGCCCCCTCCCCAGGCCGCCGTGCAACACGGCGCTCCTGACGCCGGGCCAGACGCCAGACCGGACGCCGCCGCAACGCCTCCCCCGGCATCCGGCGTGCCGCCGTCGCGCGCGGACGTCGCGGCCCTGCTTGCCTCCGGCGCATCGCTGGCGGGCGTCTGTTTTGCCGGTACCGATCTCTCCGGGCTGCGCTTTGACGGACGGAACCTTTCCGGCGCGGATCTTTCGGGAGCGCGCCTGCGCGGCGCGTCCTTCGCGGACGCCGATCTTTCCGGCGCAACGCTCCGGGAAAGCGATGCCACAGACGCCGTCTTTCTGCGCGCCCGGCTGGACGGAGCACGGATGCGGGGCCTTCGCGCCGCCGACACGGACTTTACCGGCGCAAGCCTCGCCGGAGCCGATGCGCGGGAAGCCGACTTTTCCGGCGCGCTCTTCCAGGAATGCCGCGCGACCGAGTTTCATGCCGCCAACGCCGTTTTTGACAATGCCCGTTTGCGCAACGCGGATTTCTCGGGGGCCGATCTCTCCGGCGCGCGCCTGTGCTCCGCCGATCTGCACGCCCTGAGGCTCGACGGCGCGCATCTTTCCGGCGCGCATCTTTCCAATGCGGCCCTGGGCAACGGCACACAGGCCCCCAGGGCCGATTTTTCCGGCGCGAACCTCGCCGGAAGCGCCTGGTCCGGCGTTGCCGCGCCGCAGGCCGTCTTCCGGCGCGCGACGGCAGAAAACGCGAGTTTTACCGACTGCGATCTCACCGGCACGGCCTGGGACGCCGCGCGCGCGCGTCATGCCGCCCTCACCCGCTGTTCCCTGCGCGGCGCGTCGCTGCAACGCGCCGACCTGTTCGAGGCCTCCCTGCGCGAAGCGCGGCTGCAGGCCGCCGATCTCCGTAACGCCAGCCTCTACGGCGCGGATCTGTACCGGATCGGCACCGACGCCACAACACGTCTTGAGGGCGCGCATATTGCCCGCACCATTCTGGCCGCCAGAGGGGGAAAGATCGCATGAGCGACTTTACGGATGCCGTCGTGGAAAACAGGGACTGGAGCGGCGCGGATCTGGGCGGGGCGGATTTCACCCGCGCCCGTCTGCGTGGCTGCCGTTTTGACGGCGCGGATCTCGCGGACGCCGTCTTTGACGGCGCGAGGATCGAGGACTGCACCTTCCTCCATGCCCGGCTCCCCGGCGCCTCCTTCTCCCGGACGGTTTTCCAGAGTGTCCGGCTGGACGGGGCCGTTCTGGAACGGGCCTTTCTGCTGGAATGCTCCCTTGAGGACGTGCTGTGGCCCGGCGCGACCCTTTCCCGGGCGACGCTGCGAGGCCTCCGCCGCCTGCCGCCGCTGGAGGACGGCGCGGCGGAAATGCTGCACTGCCTTGATTGCGATCTCTGCGCCTTGCGTTTCCGGCGTGTCGCGGCTATGCTTGTAACGCTGCAAGGTTGTACCTGCCGGGCGCTTGAGGCGGAGGACTGCGATCTCACCCAGCTTATCGCCATGCATACCGATCTGGGCGGCGCGCGTTTCCGCCGCTGCCGTCTGGACAGGGCCGGGCTGATGGGGAGCGATCTTTCGGGGAGCGTCCTCCAGGACTGCTCCCTGACACAGGCCCATCTGGCGGGAACCTGCCTGCGGGCGGCCCGGTGGCAGGGTGTCGACGCCCGGCAGGCCGTGCTGGCCGGGGCCGATCTGGAGGCCGCCAGCATGCCCGGCGTCAACCTGCACATGGCGGATCTGTCGCATGTCCAGGCCCGCAACGCCGATCTGCGCGACGCCGACCTGCGCGTCGCCGATCTCCATGCCGCCCGGCTGGACGGCTGCGCCATGGGCGGCGCGCGTCTCGAAGGCGCGCGTCCCACGGATCCGGAACGCCTGCGGGCGGAACAGTTTTCAGCATAGCAAAGGACGACAGGCATGGAAGCCCTCGCTCAGACATATGACGGCAGCGCGCTGCTTTCAGGAACCGTCCGGACCGGAGACGGCGACGATCTGCTCGTTGCCGGCTCTTTTGGGATCGTGCGCGCCCGCCGGGCGGAAGGATGCCTCTTGCAACCGGAAGTCCGGGACACCGTGCTGCTGGCCCTGCTGGACGACGGCGGCGCCTGGGTGCTCAGCGTCCTGCGGCGTGCCGATGCCCGCGCCACCGGCGAGGTGCGGCTTCCCGCGCGGGCGCGGCTGCGGGGGCGGGAACTGGCCCTGAGCGCCGGGGATCTGCGCCTGTCCGGCGGTACCGTCGACGTGCGCGCGGGCTTGCTGACGCTGGGCGGCCACATGCTCCTGCAGGGCTTTGCCGCCATGCGCACGCTCTGCCGCGATCTGGGGGAACGCGCCCTGCGCCGCGCCGGGCGCTATGGCGCGCTGGAGGAAGAGGTGGAGGATCTCGCGCACCGGGCAGCGGGACGCGTCCGCAGCGAGGCGCGCGCCTCCTACCGCCTGCGCGCGGAACATGCGGACATCCGCGCCGCCGGACAGGTCGATATCGACGGCCGGCATATCAAGGTAGGCTAAGCCATGTTTGCCCTCACGCTCAAGGGCGGCCTCTGCACGAGCACGCCGCCGGACGTCTGCCAGACGCCCACCCCCGGCGGTCCCGTTCCCACGCCCTACGTCAACGTGTTCCAGTGCTCCCTGGTCACGCCCAACACGGCCTGTTCCAAAGTCTTCATCGACGGTGCTCCGGCCCTGCACGTCAAATCGGCAACGGCCCTTTCCAACGGCGACGAACCGGGTGTCAACGGCGGCACGGCGTCGGGAAAATTCATCGGCAAGGGCGAGTTTGCCAAAGGTTCGCAAAAGGTCTCGCTGGAAGGCAAGGCCGCCGTATCCCAGGGCGCATGCACCAGGCACAATCAGGGAAACACCACGGGCATGTGCTGCACGGCCGCGCAGACGAAGGTGCGGATTGCCTGATCGCCGCCGCCATAGCCCGCGCCACCGCCTTGCCTGGCTTTCCGCCATTCTTGTCTGCGGCCTTCTTCCGGCGGCCTGCGGTGGCAACACGCCCCCGCCCGCGCCACCGCCGCCAGCGGCCGCCACCAATCCCACCGACGTTGTCTGGAATCTGGAACCAGGCGGCCTGCGCTGCCGTCTGGAAGCCTCGCCCGATCTCAACCGCGACGGGGATACCGCGCTGGGTCTGACCCTCTGCCTGTATCAGCTCAGGGACTACGCCGCCTTTGCCGGTAAAAGCGCCACCCCTGACGGGCTGGACGAACTCCTGCAGTGCCGCCCCGATGCGGCGCAGGCCCAGAGCGCCCGCCTGTTCCAGATCCAGCCCGGCGCCACGGTGGACGTGGTCATGGATCGCGCGGAACACGCCCGCTATCTCGGCATTGCCGCGGGCTACACGCATCTTGTGCCGGATCAGTGCGCCGCCGTCATGCCCTTTCCCCTGCACACACGCACGGAAGGCGTGCTTTTTTCCACGACCCTGTACAATGCCGCCCCGGTACAGGTGCTGATCCGCCTCGGCGAAAGCTCACTCAGCGTCACAGGAGCCGAACGTGTACGATAGCCCGCTTTTCTGGGAACATGGCCTTTTCCTGCAACCGCAGCACTTTCAGCTTTCCCGCGGACAGCGGCTTTCGGCCCTGACGCGCCTGGCCTCCCTGCTGAATCCCTACCTCTGGGGCGTCCGCCGTCTTGCCGTCAATGAGGACGCCCTGAACAACGGCGTCTTTGAGGTCTCCCGCCTGGAACTGCTGCTCCGTTCCGGCGAATGGGCCATGCTGCCCGCCAACGCCACCCTGCCTCCCCGCTCCTTTCTGGCGGACTGGACCACGCCGGAAGAACCGCTCTCCGTGGGGCTGGCGCTGGCCGAATTCAGGGAACAGGGCGGCAACGTGCTCCGTACCGACGATCCCGCCAACGCGCCTGAAACCTTTCGCTACACGGCGCCGCTCACGCCGGAGACCGTTCCCGATCTCATGGGCGACGGCCCGGAAGCCGACGTGGGCACCCTGCGCTACAACCTGCGTCTCTGTTTCAGTGCCGGAGACTGTCCGGATCTGCCGCGCATCCCTCTGGCGCGCCTGATCCGCGACGGTGAACGCATCCGCCTCGACGCCTCCTTCACTCCGCCCTGCGTCGATATCCATGCCGTCCCGGAGTTGCGCCGCCTGTTGCATGACGTGCGCGACACGCTGCTGTCACGCGGACGCCAGCTGGAAGAATACAAGATCGTCGCGGGCGACGCGGGCGTGTCCGGCGTCTCGTCGCTGCAGGGCATCACCCTGTTCAGCATCCTCGGCGTTCTCAGCCGCAACGCCCCCGAACTGGAACAGTTTCTCAACGCCCCGTCCATGCATCCCTGGCCCGTCTACCGGGCGCTCTGCCGCCTTGTGGGCGAATTGTCCGTCTTTTCCGCCAGCCTTTCAGCGCTGGGCGAAACGCGACAGGGAACGCGCGCCCTGCCGCCCTACGATCACGAAAATCCCCAGAGCTGCTTCCGGGCCGCCTGCGGCATCATCGCGCGCCTTGTGGACACCTTTGTCATCGGCCCCGCCTTCACCTTTCCCCTGGAAACGCGGGACCGCCCCGATCACCTGTGCGCCACCATGCCCCAGAGCGCCCGCGCGGGCGCCTACGCCTACTGGCTGCTTGTCAGGACAGCCCACGCCGAAGGGCTTGCCGAACGCATGGAACACCTCGCCAAACTGGCCCCCTCCGAAAACCTCGACAGTATTGTGGCGCAGGCCCTGCCCGGCGTGCGGCTGCGCCATGCCGTCCAGCCGCCCGCGGGTCTCCCTCACAGGACAGACACACTCTACTTCACCATTGACCAGAATGATCCTCTCTGGCGCAAAATCATGCGGGAGGGCAACGTCGCCCTCATGCTCCCCCATCCTCCCGATGATCTTTCCGTCGTGCTGGCCGTCATCCAGTGCTAGGGCGGTTTCACGAGGTTTCAGACCACAAAGGAAGTTTTGATGAATTTCCTTCCCCGATTTTCCCGGCTCATGGCCGAGGCCCTGCATTGCGGCGGCGCACCCGAAGGGCTGGCCCTGCCTCTGTCCGAGGCGCATGGGCGCCTGATCGCGCTGGCCGATGAGGAACGCGCCCTGCCGCTCCCCCCGCCACCGGAGGAGCCGGCCTCCCCCGACGGCACGCCCCTGCCCCTGCCAGACACTGCCGGCGACAGGGACGGGGGCATGGACAGCGCGGCCCGGCGTGTACGGCTGGCCTGCGATCAGGCCCGCTTCGCGGTCTATGCCTGGGTTGACGAACAGCTTTTGCAGAGTCCCCGCCCTGATGCGGCGGACTGGCTTTCCCACAGCCTGCAATACCGCTACTGCGGCACGGCCTCCGCCGGCCAGGAGTTCTTCACCCTTCTGACAGCCCTTGTCCGCCAGGCCGCCCCCCCCTTGGAAGGCCTTCCGCCACCGGCCTCCGCCGGAGAGGCACAGGAGGACGACGCGCCCCGCGCGCTGGAGGCCTTTGCCCTCCGCGGCGGCGACAGCGTTTCCACAGCCGCCGTCAGCGTCTATGCGCTCTGTCTGCTCTACGGTTTCCGGGGCATGCTGCGCGATTCCCCGGAAACGCTCCACCGTTACCGCAAGGCCGCGCGCACCCTGCTGCTGCGGGCCGAGCCACCGCCGGAGCCAGGCCTGTCCCGGGAATGTCCGGCGGCCTCCCTGGCCGCGGCGACGCTGGAGAAGGCGGCCTACATTCTTCTGCCGCCCCTCACCGTCGCGCTGTTCGGCGCCCTCTGCGCCGCGGCGCTGTCCGGCATTCCGCTCCCGCAATTCTAGCGCGGCCTCACTGTGGAAACGTCGCCGATCTGGCGGAAGCGGGAGGGGACGCCCGCGCCCAGGGCACGGAGAAAAACCGCGCAACAGCGCCGTGCTCCGGCCCGATGCAATGAAGACTCCCCCTATGGCGCAAGGACGGACAAGCATGCGGATATTGGGAAAACTACTGAAAGCGCTGCTCTGCGCGGCGCTGCTGGCGCTGGCGCTGGGGCTTCTGACGGCGCTGGCATGGTGGATGCATTGGCCTCTGGCCACGGGCGCCGTCGTGCTGCTGGGCCTGCTGGCGCTGGCGGCCCTGATTGTGGCCGTGCGCGCGGGAGTACGCTGGAGCAACAAAAAACTCTTCATCCGCAGGGTTCTTGACGAACAGCGGAGCACGACGGTGAGCGCGCCCGCCCTGGGGGGCATGGCCGACGCATGGCGGCAGGGAATGCGGCTCATGGCCGCCTCGCCCGCGCGTTTTCACCAGACCCTGCGCTTCAGCCAGCCGTGGTTCCTGACGCTGACGCTGGACGGCGGCCCCTCCCTGCTCCAGGGCGCGGGAAAGACCGTTCCCGCCGGCGAAGACGCGCCGTTACGCTGGCATTTTCTGCGATCGTCCGTGGCGCTGGAATGCGCCGCCCCCGAAGGCGACACGGAGGACTGGCGCACCTTGCTGGAACTGGCGGCGGAACAGCGCGGCGCCTGCCCCTTTCAGGGACTGATCCTGATCGTCTCCGCGCGCGCGCTGCGGGAGACAGGGGAAGATCTTCTGCCCGCGCGCGGCATGGCTCTGGCAAACACCGTACAGCAATTCCTGCTCAGCCGCCGCCGCTCCTGCCCCGTCTTTGTGCTGGTGCGCGATCTGGAGGCGCTGCCGGGCATGGAGACACTGGCGCGCCCGCTGCCCCCCTCGCTGCTGGAAAACGCGCCGGGCCTTCTGCTGGACGACCCGGAAACGGATCTGCCCCATGTGGCGGAACGGGCCGCCGCCCAGCTGGAACGCGGCCTCCAGGAACAGGCCGTGGACGGCGCGCCTCCGCAGGGCGACGCCCTGCGCGCCCTCTGCGAACTGCGGGAACTGGGCCCCCGCCTGACGCGCCTGCTGTCGCCCCTGTGCACGCCTGTGGCGCATCAGGCGTTCAGCCCGCTGCGCGGCGTGCATTTCTGCTTTGGCGCGCCCCTGCCCGACAAAGGCGGGCAACCTCCTTTCGTCCAGCCCTATTTCTCCGATTTTCTTCCCCTGCGGGGCTATTCCCGCCCGCTGGGCGGCGGCCTTCCCTTTTTCGCCTCCACGCGCCTGTGGATGCTCGGCGCGTGGCTGCTGCTCACGCTCTTTGCCTGCGGCCTGCTGACGGCGAACACCGTCTACCAGCGCAACGTGCTCAGGCTGCCCCCGCCGCGCACGGAAAACATCTCCCACGACGAGCGCCTGCAAAAGCTCTATGCGGAAATGCTCTATGCGCTGCAGCTGGAAAAAGCCCGCAGGAACTGGCTCCTGCCGACGCTGGGCCTGAACATGCTGGAACGCGCGGAACAGCAGAGCAAACTGCGCTTTGTGGAACAGACCTACGCCACCGTCATGGCCCCCCTGCGCGGCCGCCTGCTGCATCAGCTCAGCCAGCCGCCAACAGCGCGGAACGAAAGGCGTGCCAGGGATTCGGCGCTGCTGATCAGCTGGCTCTGCGACGTTGTTTCCGACAAGCTGCGCACAGGCTCCGTGGAGGAAAAGACCAGGATACAGACCTCTCCGCTGCTCGCCGACTATGAGGACTGGAACATGCTTTCCGCCCAGCTCTATCTGTTCGCGCTGGACTGGATGCCCGCCGGCGAAATGCAGGACGCCCTAGCCGCGGGCATCCGTTCCCTGTTGGATCGGGCCGTCAGCCGCGAAGAGGCCTCCCTGCTGCGCGACGTGGAGCAGGGCGTCAACGAGGGCATGCCCGCCGCGCGCGTCTGCCTCTCGCACTTCTGGACGGACGCGCCCACCGGCGGCGACAGGGAACGCTGTGTCCCTCCGGCCTACACGGCCCGCGGCTACGCCGTCATGGAAGACGCCCTTGGGGACATCCTTACCGCCAGCGGCAACACTCCCGGCATGCGCCAGAACATCGAGGCCTACCGGCACGACTACCTGCGCCGTTACGAACGCGCCTGGCGCGACTTTGCCTCGGCCTTCGGGCAGGGATGGAGCGGCCTGCAGCAAAGCGAGATCTTCGCCGCCCTGGGCGCGGAGGGCAACGCCGCCGCCCTGCCGCACCTGCGCCTGTTGCAGCGCATGGGGGACGAACTGCTCCCTCTGGCGCGACAGGCACGGGCGACGGGTTCCAGCCTGGCGCCCTGGGTACAGGACGCGCTGCTGCTGCGGATCCTCTGCGACATGGCCCTGGCGGATCCCCAGAGCGGGAAAACCCCGGCCTGGCGCGGCGTCCTCTCCATCTCCCTGGAATCGCCCGAACTGCTGGCCTCCCTGCGCGACGTCACGCGCGACATGGGACACCTGCGCCAGTCGCTGGAAGCCGCCATGGCCCTGCGCCGCGCTCTGGGCCACTGTACGGAGCTGCTGCGCGTCATGGGCAGCCAGAGCCGTTCGCTGGCGCTGGCGCGGGAACATTTCGCCAACCCCAGGGACACGCCGGAGGAAAGCCCCTATACCGGCGCGATGGAGGCCATGAAAGATGTCCTGCCGCCGCTGGCCGCGCCGCACGGCGCGGGACGCCTGCTGCTTGCCGGCATGCTCGACTGCCTGCGCCAGGGCATTACCGTACAGGCCGCCGCCGCCGTGCAGCACGCATGGGAAAACGAGGTCCTCAGCAGCCCCGCCGCCCTGTACGAGGGACGGAATCTGGACGCCCTCTACGGCAGGGACGGCGCGGTGACGCGCTTCCTTGCCCAGACCATCGCGCCCCTGCTCCGTCGCCAGAACGCCGCGCCCGCGGCAGCCTTCTGGGAAGGGACCCCCTTCCCCTTCACCGCCGATTTCCTCGCGTCCATCTCCCGCGCCGAAGCCGTGGCCGCCGCGCCGCCCAGGGAGACCTACGACGTTCTTCTGCGATCGCAGCCGACCATTCTCAACGCCGAGGCCACACAGCGCCCGGACAGCACGGAATTCTCGCTCCTGTGCGGCGACGCGCCGCAACGGCTGATCAACAACAACTACCCGCGCTCGGCCCGCATCCGCTATGCGCGGGCCCAGTGCGCGGACGCGACCCTGACGCTGCGCTTCCCCGGCTTTGAGGCCCGCCACACCTATCCCGACTTCATCGCCTTTCTGCGCGATTTCCAGTACGGCGAACGCACCTTCACGCCCGAAGACTTCCCCGACGCGGCGCGGCAGCTTGCCGCCATCGCGGCCACGCGCCTCACCGTGCGCCTGCTGCCGGACAATTCCGCCGCCATTCTTGAAGCCAGGGACAACGAACCCTCCACCCTGCCGGAAAGGATCGTCTACACATGGTAACGCCCGCCAACGCCACCCGCCTGCTTTGCCGCGCCATGTTCGGCATCTGGCTGCTTGCCGTCTGCGGCATGGCCCTCGCCGCCTTCGGGGGAGGCGCCTCCACAGGCAACCTGCTGGCGCTCATGTTCACGCAGCCCGTCCCCCGCGCGCCGCTGACGCCGCCCCCGGCGCCCCCCCGTCCCCAGCCGCCCGCACAGGCGGAACCGGCCCCGGCGCCTTCAGCGCCTGTGGCCACCGCCGCCGCGCCCGCGCCACCCGCCGCCCCTGTCCCGCTCTGGAGGGATCTGCCGCACGGCAGGCGTCCCGGCAAAGGCCGCCTCCACCCTCCCCGCCTGGAGGTGCGCGACGACGGTTCCCTGCAACTGCTCTTCGCCTATGAGGGAACACCCGGCGAGCACACCGTCATCACGCCCGTCAACATCACCTCCCGCAGCGTGGATCTGCACGGGCAGTGGAGCGCACAGGTCACCGTGGACGTCCGCCCCCGGAACGGGTGCGTCCAGCGCCTGCAAATCGCCTCCCATCCGTCATGGATACGCGTCAGCGCCGTGTCGCGCGGCGGCAGGCCCCTCGACGCCGCCGCCAGTTATTCCGACAGGGACATCCGCATCATTTTCCACCCGAGGGAGGAACGCCCGTGAGACAGCCTCTCCCCCGGAATGCCCCCGCACAGGGCGTTTCCGAACGTTCCCATCCGCCATCACGGGAGACCGCCCCATGACCCGGCTGCGCTTTCTGGAACGCCTGCGCCATGCCCGGCGGCAGGGCGGCGAGCGTGATGCCGTGGACACGGCGGACATCGTCCAGTCCGTGACCAATCACCTCTCCCGCATCCTCAACACGCGGCAGGGCAACACCGTGCTGGATCAGGAATTCGGCATGCCGGATTTCAGCGCCCTTGGCGCTTCCTTCAGCGCGACGGACATCCCCCGCCTGGAGCGGGAGCTTTCCGCCTTCATCAGCCGTTGCGAGCCGCGCCTGAGGCAGGTGCATGTCCGCTACGCGCCCGATCCCGGCCAGCCGCTGCAACTGGCGTTTTTTCTCGATGCCGAGCTTGCGCTGGAAGACGGTACGGTCCGCATCCACTGGACGACGCTGGTGGAACCCTCCGGACGCGTCACCATCAGCACCTGATCCGGGGCGGGGCGCTTCCTGTCCCCGACGCGCGGTACATTATTGCAAAGCGCGGTACCGCGTGGTAAAAACCCTGCAGGGGCACGAGGGTTCCCGGCCCGCACCTCCCGCCCCAGACGGGTGTGACGCGCACAGGCGAAAATCCCTTTTTGCGGCATGTCACCGAACCTTACCACCGGACTCACTATGCAGCTTCGAGAACTGGGACGCCTTCCCGTCAGCAACGCCGCTCCGGCGGGAACGGATCCCCGTCAGAGCGCCGAATACCAGCGCCTGCTGGAAGAAACAGCCAAGCTCAGTTCCCTGCGGGGCGCTTCCGCCGTGGACTGGAACGCCGTGACGGAAAACGCCGCCACCGTTCTCCAGCGGCAGGCCAAGGACATCCCCGCCGCCGTCTACCTCTGCGTGGGGCTGGCGCACACCGGCGGCCTTCCGGGTCTTGCCAGCGGCGTCCGCGTGCTGGCCGATCTGCTGGACGCCTGGTGGGACACCTGCTTTCCGCCGCTCAAACGCCTGCGCGCCCGCGTCAACATGCTCACGTGGTGGCGGGAACGGATCGCCCCCCTGCTCGACGCGCCGCAGGAACCGGCGGATCCGGCTGTGCGCGACGACCTGCTGGCCTCGCTCCGGGATCTTGACGCCACGCTCGGCAACGTGCTGCCCGATCTGCCGCCCCTGCGCGATCTGCTGGAGCGCGTCCAGCGGCTGGACGTGCGGGAAGACGCCGGAACGCCCCACGCCGATCACGAAACCGCGCCCGATACCGCCACTGATCCCGACGCCGGAGAAACGGCGGCGCGACCTCCCGAAGCCACGCCTTCCGAACCGGCCACCGCGCCCGTGACGCCTCCCGCTACGGCGCGGCCACAGCCCGCGCCGCCCCGGACGCCCGCCGTACCTCCGGCCAGCCCGGCCAACCCGGCCAGTGAGGAAGAGGCCCAGACCGCTTTCCTGACGGCCGCCCGCGCCTATGCGGCGCTGGCCTTTGCCGGGGAGCTTCCCGCCGCGCCCGCCGCCTGGGCGGCCTTCTACGCGGGGCTCTGGGGAGGCATGGAACACACGCCCCCGGCTGACGGCGACGGCCTCACCGCCCTGCCGCCGCCGCAGGAGGAAAACATGTCGTCATGCCGCAGCCTGCTCACCGGCGGACGCGCCGCCGAAGCCGCCGCCGCCACAGCCCGGATGCTGCCCGCCTCGCCCTTTCATCTGGATGCGCAACACCTGCTTTTTACCGCGCTGACCGCCTGCGGACGCCCGGTGGAGGCGGCGCTTGTCCACCGGGAATGCCGCGCCTTCGCGGCGCGCCTGCCGGGGGTGGCGGAGCTGCGTTTTGCCGACGGAAGCCCCTTTGCCAGCGCCGCAACGCGCCACTGGCTGCGCGCAGGAGACGCCCCCGCTCCGGCGGAGGGTTCCGCCGCCCCACAGGACGCCCCCGAAGCCTCCCCGGAAACCGCCCATGAAGGCGACGCCCTGCGCGCCCGGGCCAGGGAAACCGCCGCCGCGGGGCATCTTGCCGCGGCGCTGGACATGCTTGAGGACGCCCGCCGCACGCTGGGGCCGCTGTCGGCGCGCGCCTTTCCCCTGCGCATGGAACAGGCGCGGCTGCTGGCCCTTGCGGGGCACGCGCCTGCCGCAGAACCTCTGGCCGGGGAACTGGAACGCCGCATGGAGGAACATGGCCTTGCCCACTGGCAGCCGGATCTCTGCCTTGAGGCGCTCCGTATCTGCCATGCGGTATGGTCGGCCATCGAGACGCCGGAAGCGCGCGCGCACGCCGCCGCCATCGCCGGAGAAATCTGCCGCCTCCGGCCGTCACGTTCCCCATTGCTGGCGTAGGAACGCGCCGGCCTGCCGTTTTGCCCAAAAAACACCGCTTCCCCTGAGAAGGGAGCGTTCAGACCGCAAAGGAGTTTCTGATGAGCAAGGAAGGTTCCGTCGCCCCCAAGGAGCGCGTCAATATCGTGTACCGGCCCGCCACCGGCGATGCCAAAGAGGATGTGGAGCTGCCCCTCAAGCTGATGGTCCTCGGCGACTTCACCCAGCGTGAGGACGACAGGGCGCTGGAGGATCGCGCCCCCGTCTCCGTGGACAAGACCAACTTCAACGATGTCATGAAGGGGCAGGGCCTCGGCATGACCATCAGCGTGCCCGACAGGCTGTCCGGCGACGACCCCGAAGCCCGGCTGGCCGTGGATCTGAAATTTGAGGACATCAACGACTTCACCCCGGACGCCATCGTCCGTCAGGTGCCGGAGCTGGCGCGCCTGCTGGAGCTGCGCGAATCGCTCAAGGCCCTCAAGGGGCCGCTGGCCAACGTGCCCGAGTTCCGCCGCAGGGTGCAGGAAATGGTTTCCGACGACAAGGCCCGCGCGGCCCTGCTCAACGAGCTGAATCTTGACGAAAAGTAAGGAGCCTTCATGAGCCAGACTGAAAACGCACCCGCCGCCGCGCCAGCCGCCTCCACGAGCCTGCTGGATGAAATCGTCGAGGCGACGCGCCTCAAACCCGGCGACGACGGCTTTGCCGCCACCCGCGACGGCCTGCAGGCCTTTCTCAAGGAACTGGTGGCCAGACCGTCGGAGGATACCAAGGTCTCTCCCGCACTGGTGGACAGGCTTCTCGCCGATCTCGACAGGCGTCTCAGCGCGCAGGTCAACGCCATCATGCACAACGAGCGCTTCCAGAAGCTCGAAAGCGCCTGGCGCGGCCTCAAGTACCTTGTGGACAACACGGACTTCCGCCAGAACATCAAGCTCGAGTTTCTCAGCGTCAGCAAGGACGATCTGCTGACCGACTTTCAGGATGCCCCTGAAATCATGAGTTCCGGCCTGTACAAGCATGTCTACACGGCGGAATACGGCCAGTTCGGCGGCCAGCCCGTGGGGGCCATCATCGGCAATTACGAATTCGGCCCCGGCCCGCAGGACATGGAGCTGCTGCAGTATATGGCGTCGGTGTCCGCCATGGCGCATTCCCCCTTTGTCAGCGCGGCGGGCAAGGAGTTTTTCGGTATCGATTCCTGGGAGGATCTGCCCAATCTCAAGGATCTCAAATCCATTTTTGAGATGCCCCAGTACACCAAGTGGCGTTCTTTCCGTGAATCCGAAGATGCCCGCTATGTGGGGCTGACCCTGCCCCGTTTTCTGCTGCGCGTGCCCTACGGCTCCAACACCGTGCCCGCCAAAAGCTTCGTCTTCGAGGAAGACGCCTCCGCCAACGGGGATTTCTGCTGGGGCAACACGGCCTTCGCCTTTGCCGGACGCCTCACGGACAGTTTCGCCAGATACCGCTGGTGCGCCAACATCATCGGCCCGCAGGGCGGCGGCGCCGTCGGCAACCTGCCCATCTACACCTTTGAGTCCATGGGGCAGATACAGACCAAGATTCCCACGGAGGTTCTCGTTTCCGAACGCCGGGAATACGAACTTTCGGAAGAGGGCTTCATCGCCCTGAGCATGCGCAAGGGGGCGGACAACGCCGCCTTCTTCTCGGCCAACTCCTGCCAGAAGGCCAGAGTCTTCGCCAACACCCCCGAAGGCAAGGCCGCGGAACTCAACTACCGCCTTTCCACGCAGCTGCCCTACATGATGATCATGAACCGCCTCGCGCATTACATCAAGGTCATACAGCGCGAAAACATCGGCACCTGGAAGGAGCGGAACGACCTTGAGCGCGAGCTCAACACCTGGATCAGCCAGTACGTCACCGAAATGGACGATCCCGATCCCGTCACCCGCAGCAAGCGCCCCCTGCGCATGGCGCACATCACCGTCAACGACGTGGAAGGCGAACCCGGCTGGTATACCGTGAGCATCATGGCCCGCCCCCACTTCAAGTACATGGGCGCAAGCTTCACCCTCTCCCTTGTGGGCAAGCTGGACAAGAACTGAGAAGAGCGCGGGTTCAAACCGCGCATACGGCCGATCACCGGCCTCACTCCAAACACCGAGGTTTTGCAATATGGCACTGACAGCGTACATGAAGGTGGAAGGCAAGACACAGGGCGAAATCAAGGGCGATTGCCCGCAGGGCGGCGACAAGAAGGACAGGGTGCTTGTCTACGCCATCGATCACCTTGTGGAAATCCCCAAGGACACCCATACCGGCCTGCCCACCGGCCAGCGCATCCATCACCCGATCACCGTCACCAAGCATGTGGATCAGGCCAGCCCCAAGCTCTACAAAGCCTGCTGCACGGGCGAACAGTGCACGGTCACCATTGATCACTACCGCATCAAGGCCGACGGCACGGAAGAAAAGTACTTCACCATCAAGATGGAGGACGCCATCATCGTGAGCATGAGGAAGTCCACGCCCCTGACCTTCCTCCCCGAAAACAAACCCTACCACGATATGGAAGACGTCTCCCTCACCTACTCCAAGATCACCTGGACCTACAACGACGGCAACATCGAATACGTGGACGACTGGAAGAAGTAGACGTCCTTTCCGCTTTCCGGAAAAAACGGCGTCCCCAGCCAGACGCGCGCGTCTGGCGCGGCGCGCGACAGGGGCGCGCCTCTTCACCGGAAGAGGCGCGCCCGCACACAACGCTCACCCCCCATCAGCTCCAGGAGTCCCCATGATCGGCGTGACCATGAAAGGCCTCATCGACAAGTGCGGCGGCTTTTGCCAGCAGGCGCTCAACAGCGCGGCGGGCATGGCCGTCCACCGGGAACACTACGAGGTCTGCCTCGAACACTTTCTGCTTGCCTGTCTTGAGGAAGCGCGGTGCGACGCCGCGCTGATGCTGGCGTCGGCGGGCGTGGACAGGGACGGCCTGCGGGCGGCGGTCAACCGCGCCCTTGAAGGCTTCCGGTCGGGCAACAGCGGCCGCCCGGTCTTCTCGCCTACCCTGCAGGATGTCATGGAGGCGGGCTGGCTGGTGTCGTCCGTGGATCTGGACTGCGTCCGCCTGCGCTCCGGCGGCATGCTGCTGGCCTTTCTGCGCCGCCCCAACTTCTATGCGCAGGGCGACTACCCGCGCCTGCTGCGCGACGTGGAGCCGGACGCCCTGCTGCGGGGCTTCGGCGAGGTGCGCGCCTCCTCCGTGGAGGAAGAGGACGCGGCCGCGCCCGCCGCACCCGATGCGGCCACCGCATCCGGCACGGCAAAGGGGACGGGAGAGGGCTTTCTTGCGCGCTTCTGCGAGGATTTCACGGCCAGAGCCAGGGCGGGAAAGCTGGATCCGGTGTTCGGCCGGGATCAGGAAATCCGGCGGATGGTGGACATTCTGGCCCGCCGCCGCAAGAACAACCCCATTCTGGTGGGCGAACCGGGCGTGGGCAAAACCGCCGTCATGGAAGGGCTGGCCCTGCGCATCATCGAGGGGGACGTGCCGGAAACCCTGCGCGGCACGACCCTGCTGGGGCTGGACATGGGGCTTCTGGAAGCCGGGGCCTCGGTCAAGGGCGAATTTGAGCGCCGCCTCAAGGGCGTTCTGGACGAGATCAAGCGCTCGCCCGTCCCCATCATCCTCTTTATCGACGAGGCACATCTGCTGGTGGGCGCGGGCAACGCCTCCGGCGGCTCCGACGCCGCCAACCTCATGAAGCCCGCGCTGGCGCGCGGCGACATCCGCACCTGCGCCGCCACCACGTGGAAGGAATACAAAAAATATTTCGAGAAGGATCCGGCGCTGGCGCGGCGCTTCCAGGTGGTCGGGCTGGACGAACCGAGCCCGGCGACGACAGCCCTGATTCTGCGCGGCCTGCGCGCGGGCTATGAGAAGAGCCACGGCGTGCTGATCCGTGACGACGCCATCGAGGCCGCCGCGGATTTCGGGGCGCGCTACATCACAGGCCGCTTCCTGCCAGACAAGGCCATCGACCTGCTGGACACGGCCTGCGCCCGCGTCAAGGTGTCGCTGGCCGCGCGCCCCGCGCCGCTGGAGGATGCCCTGCGCCGCGCGCAGGCGGGGGAACGGGAGCGCGCCGCGCTGGAACGGGATCGCGACGAGGGCGTGCCTGTGGACGGACAACGCCTGGACGGCCTTTGCCGCGCCATCGGGGAGGCCAGGGCCGAAGCCGCGCGTCTGGAAAACGACTGGCTGGAGGAACGGCGTCTGGCGGAAGCCCTGCTGGAGGCCCGCAAGGCGCTCCACGCCCTGCCCGGCTCCATGACGGACGCGACGACGGCAACGGAAGCGACGGCACACGACGCTGTGGAAGCAGCGGCGGGGACGCCCGCGCCCGGAGACGCGCCGGACGCGCCGGCGGCGGACGGCGGCGGCCCCCTCACAAGGGAGGCGGCGCTGGAGGCTGTGCGCGCCGCGCGCGCGGCACTGGAGGCCCGTCAGGCGGGCGCGCCGCTCATCAGCGTGGAGGTCAATGCCGAGACCGTGGCGCGGGTGGTGGCGGACTGGACAGGCATTCCCGTGGGCAAGGTCGCCCGCGAACAGGCCGGACAGATAGCGGCCCTGGGCGAGACGCTGGCCCGGCGCATCAAGGGGCAGGACGCGGCGCTGGCCGCCGTCACCGAGGGCATACAGGCCGGCAAGGCGGGCCTGCGCGGCCCGCGACAGCCGCTGGGCGTTTTTCTGCTGGTGGGGCCGTCGGGCGTGGGCAAGACGGAAACCGGCCTCGCGCTGGCCGACGCCCTGTTTGGCGACGAGGACGCCATTGTCACCGTCAACATGAGCGAATTTCAGGAAAAGCACATGGCGTCGCGCCTGATCGGCTCGCCTCCGGGCTATGTGGGCTATGGGGAAGGCGGCCTGCTCACCGAGGCCGTCCGCCGCAAGCCCTATGCCGTGGTGCTGCTGGACGAAGCGGAAAAGGCGCACCCGGATGTCATGCAGCTCTTCTATCAGGTCTTTGACAAGGGCGTGCTGACCGACGGCGAAGGCGTCAGCGTCAGTTTCCGCAACACGGCCATCATGCTGACCTCCAATCTGGGGTCGGCCATCACGCAACAGCTGTGCGCGGACGGCCGCACACCCGACGCCGCCACGCTGGAGGCGGCCCTGCGCCCCACGCTGACGCGGCATTTCCAGCCCGCCCTGCTGGCGCGCATGACCATCGTCCCCTACGTGAGCCTGACGCTGGCGGCCCTGCGAACCATCGCGGCACAGAAGCTGACGGCGCTGGCCGAACGCCTGCGCGCCAGCAACGGCATGGCGCTCTCGTGGGACGAGGCCCTGCCCGAGGCGTTGGCCGGGCGCTGCACGGAAACGGAGACCGGCGCGCGCAACATCGACGCCGTGCTGGCGGGTTCCATCCTGCCCACGCTGTCACGCCGCATTCTGCGGCACATGACGGAAAACGGCGACGGCGACCCCGGCGCCGTCCGTCTGCGCGTTGCGGAAAACGGCGGCATCGACATACAGTGCGGCGACGGGGCTGGCGAAGACGCCTAGCGCCGCAACGCAACAACAACACGGCAATGGACGCCGCCCTCGCCCGGAAACAGGGAAAAGCCCTGCTTTCCGCCGTGCGGGCGGCGTCCCGTTTGAAAGCGGTGGCGCGCCAACGTCAACGCGCCTCTGTCCCGCCGTCAAAGCCGAGGGTTTCCCGGACAATATACAGCGGACGGCGCTTGATTTCCTCAAAAATCCTTCCGAGATACTCGCCGATGATGCCCAGCGACACGAGAATGAGGCCGCCAAGAGTCAGCACGACCACCATCAGCGAGGCATAGCCCGGCACATCCACCCCGTAGAGCACCGTCCTGACGAGGATCAGCATGGCATAGCCAAAGCCCGTGAGCGCGATAAGCCCGCCCAGATAGCTCCAGAGCCGCAGGGGCAGCGTGCTGAAGCTGAAGATACCGTCAAGGGCGAAGTTCCAGAGCTTCCAGCCCGGCCATTTGCCCGTGCCCGCCACGCGGCGGGGCCGGACATAGGGAACAGTGACGCGGGAAAAACCGACCCAGCCGTACAGGCCCTTGTTGAAGCGCACGCGCTCCGGCAGGCGCAGCAGCTCGTCGGCGACGCGCCGCGACAGGAGACGGAAATCCCCGGCGTTGTCCTCAATCATGTCCCCCGTCATACGACGGAAGACCCTGTAGAAGAGCGCGGCGCTCCAGCGCTTGAGGCGTCCGTCCGCCTCCCGGTTCCCGCGCACACCCACGACCATGTCCGCGCCCTGTTCCCAATGCCGCAGGAAGGCGGGGATCAGTTCCGGCGGGTCCTGCAAATCCACATCCAGGGGAATGACGGCCTCGCCGGAGGCGTAGCGCAACCCGGCGGTGAGCGCGTATTCCTTGCCGAAATTGCGCGAGAAGGACACGGCCTTGACACGCGCGTCGCGCCCATGCAGACGGCGCAGCACGGCAAGGGTCGCGTCCCGGCTGCCGTCGTCCACAAAGACAAACTCAAAGTCGTACGGTTCCCCCTCAAGGAAGGGAGAGACGGTACGGTGGAAGATCTCCAGGGATTCCTCTTCGTTGTAGACGGGTATGATGAGACTGACGAGCGTCATGCCATTCTCTCCCGTCTAGAACTCCATCCACGGATGCCGTTTGCGCATGGCCTCCTTGATGGCTTCCTTTGATCGTTCCCCGTCCGTAACCTGATGCAGCATGGATGCGCCGTGCGCCCTGTAGCGGGCCAGCACATCGCGGGTGTTGACGCCGTAAAAGCCCCGCTCCACAAGCTTGCACCAGAAATCATAGTCCTCCCAGCCAAGGTTCTGCACGGTATAGCCGCCCACAGCCGCCCAGTGGGCCTTTTTTATCATGGCCATGGCATCGATATAGTTGGCGTACCGCAGCTGCGCCGGATTCCAGTCGCCGCGGGAGACGGCGTCGCGGCCGCTGTCGCCGAACACCTCGATCCGGGGAAACACAAAGGCCTGCGCGCCTTCGTCAAGGCGCGCCGCGCACTCCTCCAGACACCGCGGCAACAGCAGGTTGTCGGCATCGAGCAGCATGACGAATTCCGCGCCCGCATAGTCAATACCGGCGTTGCGGGACATGGCAAGCCCGGAATTGCGGCTGTTGCGCAACAGCGCGACGGATCCGAAGCGCGCCCGGTGTTCCCGCAGCCAGCGTTCGGCCGTCTCTTCCGAGGCATCCGTCGAGCAGTCATTGACGACAACGACGTCAAAGTCCTGAAGCGTCTGCGCACGCAGGGATTCCAGCGCCTCAAGAACATAGGTCTCATAATTGTAGAGCGGAATCACAACGGCCACCCTGGCGCTTCCGGGTCCGCTGGAGAACACAACCTCGTAATCGGGAACGGCTATGGCCTCCCCGCCGCGCTCGCCGTCACGCTGGAGACACAGCGCCTCCGAGGCGAACACCCGCGCGCGCCGCGCCGCATCGCCAAGCACGTACTCCACAACGGCCGCCGCGCCATGGCGCAGATATTCCGGCCCGAACCGCCAGAGCACGGAACGCAGCGCCGCGCCGCCCATGCGCCCGCGCAACGCCGCGTCCCGCACAAGGCATTCCAGCTTCTCTTCCCACTCCCGGGGCCCTTCCGCCAGAAAGCCGTTTTCGCCGTCGCGGATGGCGTCACAAAACGGCCGCGTGGGAGAGGCGACCGAAGGCACACCCGCCAGCGCCGCCTCAAAGAACTTGAGTTCGCTCTTGCAGTGGCAAAAGACGTTGTCCGTCTCCAGCGGAATGATGTTGATGTCAAAGCGCGCCAGTTCGCGGGGCAGATCCTCAAGGGGTACCGTGTCGCGCCACTCAATGGCCTGTTCCATGCCGCTGAGCGCGTCCATTTCCGAAATGTCCACGGTGTTGAACAGCACCAGCCGCACATGCGGGTGTTTCTCCAGAACACGCCGCAGGGCAGAGGCCGCCACGGCGAAATCGGCCTGATGCGTCGCCGTCCCCGCCGCATAGCCTATGCGCAGGATGTCGTCCTCCTTCCCTTCCAGAAAGGCGCGGCGCTCCGCGCGGCAACGCAACCGGCAGGCATGGTCAAAGGTATTGCGCACGACGGCCGCGCCTTTGCCCGTCTTCATCAGCAGTTCCCGCGCAAGCGGCGGCGTCGTGCCCACGCAGAAATCCGCGCGCGCGGCCAGCGCATGGATGCGCTCCCCGTCCCGCCGCAACACGTCGACATCAAAGTTGAGGTGCCTGATGCTGTCCATGTATTCCACGGCGTAATGGGAAGGATGGAAGCAGAGATCGTCAATGTCAAAGATAACCCTGCCGCCTCCGCGCCGCACCCCCGCCACGGCGCGCTCAAGGCCGGGCGTCAGGCGGGCGCGCCAGATCCACAGCAGATCCGCCCGCCGCGCGCGCCACGGGTTTTCCTCCACCTCCTCCACGGAAAGCAGCAGCGCGTCATGCCCGGGCCGCAGAGCCTCATACAGCCGCCGCATGCGGTACACATGCCCGGCCGTGTGCGCCTCGCCGGAGACAAGCACCACGCGGGGCGGCACGCGGCGTCCACAAAGACGGCACAGCGCCCGGCGCGACGCGTCAATCAGGTGCAGCAGGAGAAAAAAAAACCTGCGCCGCAAACGGCGCGCCACACCTCCCAGCGCGCGCAACGGCGCGGTCAGCTTCCACGAACGGGAATGCTCCATCTGCGCAATCTTCCGCTCCTGGAAAAGACATTTCGCCGCCATGCCGCTCAGATCCCTTTCCAGCGCGGCATGGGCCTCGCGCATATCCCTGATCTGGCGTTCCAGCGCCTCCCTTTCCCCGGCGGCTTCGGCGGCGGCCAGCGCGAATGCCTCAGACTCCCGCACGTCTCCTTCCATCAGGGCAAGGGGCAGCGACGGCAGCGCGGCAGCGTCGGAAGCCAGCACAATATGGAACTTGGGGGCGTCCAGCCCCTGAACGGCGGCGTCGCTGTCCATGCGCGCGCCCACGGGCCATGTCCGCAGCGCGGCGGATCCGGCGGCGTCCTCTCCGGCCAGCACGGCGGCAAAGACGGTCCTCTGTCCCCAGAAGGCGCAGTGGGGAAAATACCGGCGGATCAGGGCCTCCAGCTCATGCCGGTAAAGTTCCCTCACATGATAGGGGTTGCGGCCGCACGCATCCTCGTTGACGGCCCGTTCCGGCGAGGAGAGCATCAGCAGGCCGCCAGGACGCAGCACACGGCGGATTTCCGCCATCATTTCCTCCTGGCGGTCATGATGCTCAATGGTCTCAAAGCTGACGACCATATCCACGGACGCGTCGGGCAGGGGAATGGCCGCCGCGTCGCCCGCAAGATAGCGCAAATTGGGCGTGGCATAGGTCGCGGCGGCGTTGTCCACGGCTTCCCGCGAGACGTCCACGCCAACGACGCTCCGCGCCCTGCCCGCCAGCAGAAACGAACCGTAGCCCTCGCCGGAAGCCATGTCGAGCACGTCCTTGCCCCCGGCAAGCGAGGCGGCCAGCACATAGCGCAGATAGTGTTCCAGGGCGATTTCTCCCCTGATCTGCGGACAGTAGCGTTCTCCCGTAAATTCCATAGGCACTCCAGATGCGACACTTATACCGTGGGGGAGGGGTTTCCGGAGGAAGAACTCCGCCGCACGGATTCAAACACAATGTTCCTCATGGGGATGCCCACGATCCCTGTGGCAATGCTGGAACTGACAGAGGTCAGTATGAGGGCGTCGTGCCGCCACTGATGCTGCACATGTTCCGTCTGACTGCCGTCCGCCACGGCAACGCCGATGGAATACTCCCCTTTTTCCAGAAGGGGCATACGGAAGGTGAAGCGCGCCGCGAACAGCTGTGACGCCGCCACGGAAAAAGGGCGCTCCCGATACGTCAGCCACGTGTTGTCGCCAAAGAGAATCTGTCCCCGCCTGTCCTTGAAATGAAAACCGACAATGGGGCTTCGCAGCGGCTCCAGCGCCCGGCAGTGGACGGCGAGCGTGACCATTTCGCCGCCGGTGATCCAGTTGCAGGGCCGCCCCTGCCCGTCGCACAGGCAGACCTGCTCGATGGCACAGCCGCCCTTGCCGAAAAATTCGCCGTCCTCGCGGAAACGGAACACCTGAATGTCGTTGCGCAGGGAGGACGTCCGCAGAAATTCCTGCCGCATGTCCTGATAGTCGCCATCGTCCGTTCCCGGCAGCGCGGCGGGCGCGCCCGCATCAGCCGCCGGAGCGGCGCTTTCCCCCTGCGCGGCCTCATACACGCGCCGCAGGTAGACGTCCGTCACCTCCTTGGGCGACGCCCGCATAACGGCGGTCCCGCCTTCCAGCAGCACGGCCCGCGTGCAGAGGCTGTTGACGGCCGCGATGTCATGGCTGACGAAGAGCAGCGTGTGTTCCTCCATGAAGCGCCGCAGAAAGCGCATGCACTTCTGCGTGAAGTAGGCGTCCCCCACGGCAAGGGCCTCGTCCACGATGAGGATGTCGGCGTCCACATGGGCGATGACCGCAAAGGCCAGCCGCATGACCATGCCGCTGGAATAGTTGCGCACGGGCTGATCGATGAAGTCGCCGATGTCGGCAAAGGCCACAATGTCCCCGTAGCGCGCGTCTATTTCCGCGTCGCTCAGGCCCAGGATGGCCGCGTTGAGGTAGACGTTCTCCCTGCCCGTGAATTCGGGGTTGAAGCCGCTCCCCAGTTCCAGCAGGGCCGCCACGCGGCCGCACGTGCGCACGGTTCCCGCCGTGGGGGCCAGCGTCCCGGCGATGATCTGCAGCAGGGTGCTCTTGCCCGCGCCATTGCGCCCCACGATGCCGACGCACTCGCCCCGGCGGATGGTCAGGTCGATGTCGCGCAGCGCGGTGAACCCCCGGTAGAAGTTCTTCCGCCCGCGGCAGAGCATCTGCAGCAGCCTGTCACGCGGACGATCGTAGATCTCAAAGGTCTTGCCGACGCCGCGCAGCTCAATGGCCACGCCCTCCGCCGGGGCGCTCCCCTCTTCCCTCCGCACGGGCGTTCCCGGCGTCGATCCCACGCTAGAGCACATCGGCAAACCCCTTTTTCGTCTTGAGAAACCAGCACAGACCCAGACGGCAGGCCACAAGGCCGACGAGCAGGTTCCGGCCAAAGACGGCCCAGTCCGGCCAGCGCCCGAACAGCGCCGCGCCGCGAATGTCCTCCACCATGGAGGCGAGCGGGTTCAGCTCCAGCACCCAGCGCAGGTGATCGGGCACCAGCTCCACGGGATAGAGGATGGGGGTCACAAAAAACAGAATCTGCGTGGCCACGCCGGCGAGATGGGGCATGTCCCGCACATAGACCGACGCGGCGGACACGAAATACGCCACGCCCAGCGCCAGCAGCAGCACCGGCAGCAGCAGCGCGGGCAGCGCCAGCAGGGACGCATGGAACCCTATGCCCAGCGCGGCTGCCCCCGCGAACAGCAGCAGGAACCACACGGCGCCCAGGACAACGGACGACGCCAGCTGCACCGCCGGAAGAATCTCCAGCGGAAAGACGACCTTTTTCACCAGATTGGCGTTCTGGAGAATGACGGGGGCCGACGCGTTGACGGTTTCGGAAAAAAGGTTGAAGGCCGCCATGCCGCAGAACATGACGGCGGCAAAGGAGACGTCGCCGCCGGGCGCCGTTCCCCAGCGCGCCTTGAAGACGATGCCGAACACAAAGGCGTAGACCACGAGCATCGTCAGCGGCTGCACAAGGCTCCAGAGCCAGCCCAGCACGGACCCCTTGTAGCGCAGGGCCAGCTGCCGCCGCGTCATATGCAGAATCAGGGGGGCATTGCCCGCCACAATGGCCGTCAGCAGGAGCGGATGCCACAGAGGGGGCGTTCGCGGTATCTGTTTCATCACCAAATCCTCACTTCCCGGAAAAAAAACGCGGAACACGTTCCAGGGCGGAGATGCGGCGTCAGTACAGCGCCGGGGGATAGCAGGTCAGCGATCGCGCCGTGTAGCCGCACCGCGCACACACCAGCGGCGGCACACGCTCCAGCGCATGGGCCAGCGTGCCGCCCACGCCGATGGGCTCCTCGGGAAACTCCTCAAAACGCAGCCCGCACTCCAGCAGGGGCCGCAGGGCCAGCGGACGGAACCACAGCATGGTGCCGCCGGAAAAGAACTGCTCATGACGCCCGTAGGACGCGGGCAGGCCCATGCGCTCCAGCAGCCCGGTAATCATGGCGAACTCCTCTTCCGATCCGTACAGGGGCACGCCGACCCGCGTCATGACCCGCCGCAGGGGGGTGAAGATGGCCGGGAACACGCAGCCCAGCCGGGCGTCGCGGGCAAAGGCCGCCAGCACGGCGCGCACGGCGTCGGGGCGCAGCAGGTTGTCCAGCAGGTAGGCGCGCCACGCCTCGCCAAACTCCATGTGCGGCGACTGTTTCGCATGCACATGGCAGAAGAGATCGTAGCCGAGCTGCTCCCGTCCCACGCCCGCCAGCCACGGGCCCACATCGCGCCCCCGGTTGGGCGTGCGCCGCAGCGCGACGCGCCGGGCCAGCGGCAGCGCGGACGGATCAAAGAGCGCGCGCAGGGCCGCCGCGTCCCCGTCGCGCGTATAGGTGACAAAAAGATCAAAGGGAAGCGGGATGCCGGCCGCATAGCGGGCAAGCTCCTGCGCCAGCGCGATCCCGTAAATATGCATATGCACGCCCACGCGCGCGCCGTCAACCTCCTCCAGCGGGGGGGACGGGGGCCGCAACAGGGACGGCAGGGCGAGGGCCGCGCCGGGATCATCAAAGCCCGTCCCCGCAAAGACGTCGCCCCAGGGCAGGAACGCGCCGATCTTCTCCTCCAGCGACCGCGCGCGCTCGCAGTACACCGGGTCGGGAAAGACCACCGGACGCAAGGCCGCGCCGTTGCCCAGGGGCGCGTCATGGAACCAGCGGCGCAGCATGTCCAGCGCGCCGCCCGGCGCGTCTCCGGCCAGCAGGGGCGCATAGCCGCCAAAGCGCCCGGCCAGCTCCCGCGCATAGGCAAGGCATTCCTCCCGCACGGTGTCCAGCGTGGCGCGCATGGCCTCCGGCGCGTCAAAGGGTTCCCGCACCGGGCGGCCCAGCGTGTCAAAATCCACAGCGCCGCCCTCGCAGGGCGCGAAGAGTTCTTCCAGAAGCAGATGGTACGGCAGGTAGTCCGCGCCTCCCACAAGGAGAAAGGTGCGCGTCCCCCGCGTTTTGTCCGCCGCCACGTTGCTTTCGTTCTGCCAGCAGTAGAGCTTGTCCACGGGCCTGCCCGTGACGGCGGTGAGCGCCGTGGAAATGGATCCGGAATAGCCCACGTCAAACACCAGGAAACGTTCCCCGTCCGCCGGAAAGAGGCGTTCATAATACCGCCGCGCGCGTTCCCGGCGCGCCTCCATGAGCGTTTCCAGCGGGGCCTCCAGCCGTTCCAGCACGGCCAGCGCCCTGCGGCGCTCCCCGCAGAACGGCAGGGCGCGTTCCTCCGCCGTCATGGTCTCCAGCAACGGCGCGGCCTCCGGGCCGAAATGCCCGCGCAGCAGGTTTTCCAGGGTAAAACGCTCCAGATTGGCGGCCAGCCTGCGCGTGCGCGCATATGCCGTAAAGGAGTCCGCCAGAAAGGGGAAATACGCCCGCCGTCCAGCCTGCACATAGACGCCCTCCGGCCCGCCCAGCCGTTCCCGCAGGGCGGCGTGCACCAGCGACGGCACCCAGCCGTCGCGCGAGGCATAGTAAATACGCGCGTAGCCCTCCTTCTCCGCCACGGCCCGCGCCCGCAGACACAGGGAGGCGGCCAGCGGCCCCAGGCACAGGCGCGCCAGCAGGGCGGCGTCGCAGCGATCCAGCGTTTCCGGGGCCTGTTCCGGGCTGTCAAACACGCGCTCCAGCGCCTGACCGAGCAGGAGGCCCCACAGGGGCGCCCGCTGGGCCGCCACGGCCAGCACGGCGGCCATGCCGCCGCCCCGCTCCCGCAGCATCTGGCGGACGGACGGCACATGGACGGCCGCCATGCCCAGGCGCAGGGGTTCGGCCACATCGCCCCGCGCGTCGTCGCCCAGATGGATCACCCGCGCCGGATCAAGCCCCTCAGTCCGCAGCATGGTGGCAAAGAGCGCGCCGCCGTCGCTCTTGCGCGCCCCGTGTTCGGCGGAGACGTACACCGCCGCCACGCCGTCAAAGCCCTTTTCGCGCAGCACCTCCAGAAGAAATTCCGACGGCAGGTACATGTCGCTGACCGCCACGACGCGCTTGCCCGCGCGCGCCGCCGCGCGGCACACGGCCAGCATGTCCGGCCGGGGGCGCAGCAGCGTCCGTTCGCAGCGCAGCTCCTCTTCCCTCAGCGCGTCCACCACCCCGCCGTCAAGGCCGTGCCTGCGGCGGATATGGTCATAGATGGCGTCCAGCGTCGCGTAGCGGTCGCCCAGCTCCTCTTCCGCGCTCCAGCGCAGCCTCACAAAATCCACGCCGAAACGGGCGTCGACACGCGCCGCCACAAGATGGAAGATCTCCCTGGGATCCGTGATCACGGGCCGCGTCAGCAGCGTGTCAAAAATATCGAGGCTGACGGCCTCCACCTCCGGCCTCTGGACCATCCGTATCAGGGCCGCCGCCGCCAGCGGCGGCAGGGGCCCCGGCCCGGGCGGCGGCACCTCCCGGCTCCGCGCTTCGCCTCCCCCGTCGCCGCGCAAGCGGCGCAGCAGCAGCCCGGCGGCGGCCCGGAACACAAAGGCAACACTGCGGCGGCGGACAATCTCCACCCCCGCCCGCATGGGATAGAAGACGCACAGGTTGAACACGGCCCCGCGCTTGACGACGCGCTGCGGCCCGATCTTCACGACCTGCCCGAAAAAATACCACGGGCCGCGACAGAGCGCCCGCCACCACCCCCGCCCGAAAACGGCAACGGAGGCGGGCAGCAGACAGATGGAGGCAAGAAGATGGTACAGCACCGCGGCTACTTCAGATCCCTGTTTTCCTGACCAATATGGAAGAAGAAGCGCGCCCGCGCCGACTGATAGTCGGCCAGCGCCTGGCTGGCGTCGCGCTCGGCCTCGGTCAGACGCGTCTGCGCGTCCACCAGATCGGTGATGGTGCCGATGCTGGTCATGTAGCGTTTTTCCGCCATGGCGTAGTTTTCGCGCGCGGCGTCCACCCCGTAGCGCGTCGTGGTGATGAGCTCACGGGCGGCGGCCATGTCCAGCCGGGCGCGGATGACCTCGGTGCGGGCCCCGCCCATGGCGTCCTCATAGTCCTTCCGCAGGGCCTGTGCCCGCTTGCGGTCGCCCAGCGTACCGAAGGTCGTCTCCCCGCCGCTGAAAATCTCCCACGAGGCGTTGATGCCCACGGACCAGTAGCTGCGGGTGTAGTCCTTGTAGCGCCGGTCGTCGTAGTCCTTGCTGTAGCGCGCGTTGTCATAGGTGATGTCCACGCGCGGCAGATACTGCCCCATGCGGGCGTGCATGTCCTTGAAGGCCACGGCGACGCTCTTCTGGGCCATGATCAGATCCGGGCGGCTGCACAGGGCCGTGTTGATGGCCTGTTCCTCGCTCAGCCGCACCGGCGCGAGGCTGAAATCCTGGAGGCGTCCCCGGTAGTCCACCCTGTCGTGCGGCAGGAAGCCCAGATAGCGGTTGAGCTGCACCTCGGCATTGCGGATTTCATTTTTGCAGCGGATGACTTCCTGTTCCGCCCGCGACAGTTCCACCCTGTTCTGCAGGACGTTGGCATAGGGGGCCATGTCCACCCGCACAAAGGCTTCCGCCGCATCGAGCTGTTTCCGGATGCGCGCCACGGCGTCGGTGGCCGTGCGCAGCTTTTCCCGCGCCTGCAGCAGGGCCAGAAACTGCAGCTGCACGTTGGAGACCAGCTCCAGCCGCGCCTGCCTGTGCCGGGCGGCCTCCATGTCCACCTGCAACAGGGACTTCTGCAGGTTGTTCAGATGGGCGAAGCCCGCGAACACCGACCAGGAGACCCGGACGCTCTTTGTCCATGTCTTGCTGCTCAGGTCGTCCGAACTGTAGGACGCCATGTCACGGTTGTTCTGTAAATTCGTATGCCCCGCGATGACGGACACGCGCGGCCAGAAATAGCTTTGCGCCACGCCCACGTTCATGCGGGCCTGCTCCAGCGTGAGGATTTTCGACTGCACCGTGGCATTGGCCGAGAGCGCGCGATCCACCGCCTGCGGCATGGTGAACGACGCCCCCCGGGCGGCTCCCGCCCACAGGACAAGGACGGCCAGCGCCGCCAGACATATCCGTTTCATCAGCAGCTCCTTGGGAGAAGGGAAAAGCGGCGCTTTCCCCATGATTCAAAAGCAACAGCCCCTGGCGGACGGCGTTCTCACCATCCCCCCGCTCCCGGCCCCGCCGCCGGATCCCCGCCGCGCCGCGTCAGGATGCAGCGGGGTTCCCCCTCCCCGTCGTGGAACACAAGCAGCGGCCCGTACACGGCCCAGCGCCGCAGGGAGAGCAGATCCTCCATGAGCGCCTCGTGGCCCAGGGCGCGCAGCATGGCGCGATCCCCGGCAGAAAGCGCAAGGCGCAGCCGCCGTCCCGCCGTGGTGAGGGGAAGGGAGAGGTACAGGTCCTTTCCGGCAAGGTCAAGGCGTCCCGCGTATGACGGGGGCTCCTCCCGCGCGGCCGCGCCCGCCGGCGGCGACAGCGCCAGCGACGCGGACAGCCGCCGACCGCCGGGCAGTTCCAGCAGCCACGGTCCCTCCCCGGCCGCCACGGCCAGCGAAGGCGGCCCCTCCTCCGGGCCGGACGGGGGGACGCCGCTCACGGCGAGCACCCGGTCAAGGATCAGGCGCGCGCCGGAAAGCCGCCCTTCCAGCTCAAGAAAGCGCGGCAGGGGACGTCCGCCCGCCTCTTCCGGCGGAAGTTCCGGCAGGGGATCCGGCAAGGAGCCCTCCAGCGCGAATTCCAGCCCGGAAGCGCTTTCCACAAACACGACGCCGCCGGGCTCCCGCCGCAGGAGGCCCATAAGACGCAGGGGTTCGCCGTCGCCTTCGGCGGCGTGAGGCGGGACGGTTTGTGCCGCGCCAGCCGCGTCACCATGCGGGACCTCAGCCCGGACAGCGGGCCGGAAAACCACGGACAGCGACCCGCCCTGGCCGGGCAGGGGCATGTCCGCGTACAGCGCGCCCCCCTCCCCCACATTGCACGATCGGGAGAGGCCATAGCGGTTGTACAGCCAGAGCAGCGCCCCCCCCTCCAGCTGAAACCAGAGCCCGGAGGAGACCCGCCGCAACGGCGGCTGTTTCTTCCAGGCGAGGCGTTCGTCCAGCTGGAAAAAGCCGCGCGGCAACAGGCGCAGGTATCCCTCGTAGCGCAGGTGGCCCTCCTCGCGGCGCGCGGTAAAGCCCTGCCCCGCCGTCAGCCGCGCATAGCGCGAGGCGGGCGCGGCGGACAACAGGGCGGCTGGCGCGGCCGACGCGGCCGGGACGGACGGAGCGGGCGGGGCCGCCCCCACGGACACGGCACACAGCAGACATACCGGCAGCCACAGCGGCGGCCACACCCACACGGGCATTCTTCTCATGATGGGGGCTCCGGGCAAGCCGCGATCCCGTTCCGCGCTATTCCCGCAGGGCGCGATCCCAGTTCTTGAGGAGCGGTTCAAACATATAGTACATGACCGTCCTTTTCTTGGTGGTGATGAAGACGGTGGCGGGCATGCCCGGCGAGAGATAGAGCCCGTAGTCCTTGAGCGGTTCGGGATCGACCACCACATGGCAGAGGTAATAGGGCATGGCCCCCGCGCTGGTCCTGTTCTCAAGGCGGTCCGCCGAAATGTAGACGACCTTGCCGGGCATGTGGGGAATGATGCGGGTATCGAAGGCGTCCAGCTGCACATTGGCCTCCTGCCCCACGTGGACCTCGGTAATCTTGTTGATGGGCACCTGCATCTCAATGATCAGGGGCGTGTCATGGGGAACGATGTCCATGAGCGGCTCCCCGGCGCGCACCACGCCGCCGCGCGAATGCACCTTGAGATCCACCACCTTGCCGCTGACAGGGGCCGTCACCTGCAAACGCCGCTGGGCGTCGCGCAGGGGGCGGATGCGTTCGCGCGTCTGCACGATCTCGTTTTCCAGGCGGCCCGCATTGCTGATGGCCTCCTCCACAAAGCGGTTGCGCAGATCCTCCATGCGCAGGCGGGTCTCGTCGCTGCGCTGCCTCGCCTCGGCAATGGCCTGACGCAGGCGGCCGCGCTCGCCCCGATGGGAGGCAAGGGTGCGTTCCAGCTCAAGGATCTGGGATTTTTCCAGATAGCGCTCCCGGTAGAGCTGACGCTTGGCGCCCAGTTCCTCCTCCAGCGTGCGGACAATGGTCTGTTCGGCCTTCAGCTGATCCTCAAAGCCGCTGATCTGGGCGGCCAGCTGGGCAAGCTGGCTCTCCAGCAGGGAAATCTGGCCGTTCAGGTTGTCCTTGCGGGCAAGGAATATCCTGTATTCGTTCTGGAGCACATCCTCGCTGCCGGTGTCGCCCGCCAGGGTCTTCAGGTCATCGGGCCAGATCAGATCCCCGTGAAAGTCCTTTTCGGCAAGGGCGCGTTCACGCGAGGCCAGCAGGGCCACAAGCTGCTTCCGCAGCATCGTTTCCGAGGCGTCCACCTGCACGGAGGTCAGCTCAAGGAGAATCTGCCCCTCCCTCACCTCCTCGCCTTCCTTCACAAGGATGGCGTCCACAATGCCGCCCTCAAGGTGCTGCACGGTCTTGCGCTCGCTCTCCACCTTGATGGTGCCGACGCCGACAACGGCGCCGCTGATCTCGCCGAAGGTGGCCCAGAGGCCAAGGACGCCGAAGAACAGGGCCACCACAAGCAGCCCCTGCCGCACGATGCGGCGCGGATCCTCGATGGGGCCGTCCGGATCTTCCGAGGTCCTGCCGTCGTCGGGCGCGGCCCCCGGCAGAAACATCCTGAGGGGGCGTATGCGCGACAGCACATGCGCCGTTGTCTCCACCAGCGGCCCTTCCCCGCCGGGACGCGCGTCCCCGCGTCCGCCTTCCGCTTCAGGAAGCTGGCCGCCGGGATTTCCGGGCGTATTGCTATGGGTATCGGCCATTTAGTTCTCTTCTCCTTTCCGCAGGGCCGCCTGCTGGCGGCGGGCGATCTCCTCGCGTTGCAAGCGGGCCTGTTCGGCCTGCTGCTGTTGCTGGCGGCGCATTTCCGCCAGCTTGTCCAGCACCAGTTGCCGCGGACCGGACAGCGCGATCTGACCATCCTGCAGAACCATGATATTGTCCACAATGGAAAGGATGCTCGACTTGTGCGTCACCAGCACGACGGTGGACCCCGCCTGCTTCATATTGACGATGGCCTGCGCCAGATGCGCGTCCCCTTCCTCGTCCAGATTGGCGTTGGGTTCGTCCAGCACAATGATGCGCGGCATGCCGTAGAGGGCGCGGGCAAGGCCGATGCGCTGGCGCTGTCCGCCGGAGAGGGTGCCGCCATACTGGCCGATCTGCGTGTCATAGCCCTTGGGCAGATGCAGCACCATGTCGTGCACACCCGCCATCTGCGCCGCGGCGATGACCTTGGGGCTTTCCACATCGCCCATGCGGGCGATGTTCTCGGCCACACTGCCCGAGAAAAGCTCCACATCCTGCGGCAGGAAGCCCACATAGGGGCCGAGTTTTTCCGAGTCCCACGATCGTATGTCCGCGCCGTCGATGCGCATCTTGCCCGCCGTGGCGGGCCAGATGCCCAGCAGCAGCTTGCAGAGGGTGGACTTGCCCGCCGCGCTGGGGCCGATGATGGCCATGGACTGCCCCGCGGGCAGGCGGAAGGAGATGCCCTTGATCAGCGGGCGGCCGTTGACGGCGAAATAGAGGTTCTCCGCCGTGAGTTCGCCCCTGGGGGGCGGCAGTTCCATCTGCGGCATGGACGGCGGATTGTCCAGCAGCTTTTTCAGGTTCTTATAGGCGCTGTGGGCTTCCAGCGACTGCTTGTAGGTGCCCATGGCCAGATCGATGGGGGCCAGCATGCGGCCCATGACGATGGACGCCGCAATCATGACGCCCGCCGTGGTCTCGTGCATGACGGTCAGATACGCGCCCACGGCGTAGATCAGCACCTGCAGGCCCACGCGCAGGGATTTGCTGGCCGCGCGCAGCAGGCCCGCGCTCTGGCTCGCGCGCGTCTGCAGGCCGATGACGTCGTCGTTGATCCGGCGCCAGCGGGCGGACACGTTCCCCACCATGCCCATGGCATGGACGATGGGCGCGTTCCGCAGGGCCGCGCCGGTGAACTCCGCGGACAGGCCGTTGAGCTTGGTGGCTGTTTCCAGCCGCGAGCGCGTCATCCGCTCCGTCAGGACGCCGAGAACGAACACCGCCACGCCCCCGCCGAGGGCCACCGCCGACAGCGCCGGATGCAGCACGAAGATCAGAAGGAAATAGATGGGCATCCACGGCAGGTCGCAGAAGGCGAAGACGGCGTTGCCCCCCAGGAAGTTGCGCAGCTGCTGCACCTCGCGCAGGGTGCCCTCGCGCGGGCTCGCGCCCGTCGCCGCCGCGCTGCGCAGGTTGAGATCCAGCACCTTGCCGCCCAGGGCCGCGTCAAAGGCGATGCCCGCCCGGACCAGCAGGCGCGATCGGATCCATTCCAGCAGCGCCAGCACCACAAGGCAGATGATGGCGGCAATGGTGATCACCGCCAGCGTGGAAAGGTTGAAGCTCGTCAGCACCTTGTCGTAGACCTGCAGCATATAGATGGAAAAGGTCAGCTGCAGGATGTTGACGAACATGCTGAAGAAAAAGGCATAGCCGAAATAGTAGCGGCAGGTTCGAAGAAATTCTTGCATGTGCTTTCCGGGAAAGGGTTCACTCCGGGGGCGTCCCGTCCGACGGCCTGTTCCGCATCCGGCGGAAAGGCGGCCGCGCGGCCTTCGGCCTTGCAGCGCGTTTGGCGGAACTATAAGCATCCCTCCGCACATTGTCCAGAGACGCTCCCGCCGACGCGGCGCCGCCCATGAAAAAACATATAAAGTTATACACACTACCCTATTAAACAACTACCGCGAACGCCTACGCCTCCGAATTTGCCACCTCTGACGGTACCAACAAATTCGACGGCGTCAACACCACCACCTCCC
>CAKTDV010000012.1 GCA_934546745.1 uncultured Desulfovibrio sp.
GGGGATACGATGACCTTCACATCCGCCATGATCGCCGCGATTCTTTTCGGCACGTGCGTTTTTGTCTGTGGCCTTTACCTCACCCGCAGGCAGCACTGAGAAAACCGCAAGACATCGTAGCGCGCCCTCCGGCGCACGCTTTTTCACCGGCCCCCCACGGGGCCTTTTTTGTTGCCCGCGCACGGAAGGCGGCCAGAACGAACACTGTCCCCGGCCCCGGCGCCCCCGGCGGCCCCCATGATCGGGCGCGGGCGGACGCCCCGCTCCCGTTTCCCAGCAGCAACCTGAACGCGGCAACGGCCGCAAGGGCCCAAGGCCCGGAGGAGGATCGGACATCATGTGGCACGAACTTTCCCCCCTCGCCAACTGGCGGGGCTGGCTGGGGGCCGCCGGCGCGATGGTCGCGTGGGCGGCCTTCACGTTTCTGGAGGAGCTGTTGTGAGGACGTACACCTTTTCCATCGGCGGCGTGCGCGTGGAGCTGCGCGGCACGCCGGACGGGGCGGGCCAGTGCATCCGCTGCCTGACGGCGGCGTTCCAGCGCCCGCGCGGGACGGACGGAGACCAGCGGCCGCGCCCGGCGGAGGACATCACGCGGGCGGCGCGCCCACGGCCGGATTCGGGTTCGGATTCGGGTTCGGATTCGGGCATGGCGGCGGGAGGCGGCATGCGCATGGAGGATCGCGGGGAGGAACGCCTATGCTGACCGACGCCGAACGGCTCCGGGAACTGGCGCGCCTGCACACGGAGATGCTGGCGCTGGAGGCGGATCACGCCGCGAGGACGGCGGCCATCCGCGATCGCATCAACGACCTGTGCGGGCTGACGCCCCAGGGGCCGCCCCGCAAGCCCGCGCGGGCGCGCCTGTCGCGCAGGGACTTTGTCGCGGCGTGCGGCCTGTAGGCGGGGGGAAGCCATGAGCATCGCCCACCGCGCCGACGGCCGCTGGATCGTCCGCTACAAGGACGGCGGCGGCACGTGGCGGCAGAAGACCTTCCGCACGGAGCAGGAGGCCCGCGCCTGGGAGGCGGACACGCTGGCCCGCGCCTGCCCCGCGGCGCAACGCCTGAGCCTTGGCGAACTTGCCATGCTCTATTTCCGGTCGCGGCCGGACATGCACCGGGAGACGAAAAAGGGCATCGTCTCCTTTCTGGCCGGGCGCGACACGCGGAGCGGGCACGTGGAGGGCGCGGGCGAGTTCCTGCGCGACAACTACGCGGAGAGCCTGACCCGGCAGGATCTCGAGCGCATGCGCGAGGCCCTGCGCGCCCGGGGCGCGGGCAACGGGACGATCAACAAATATCAGGCCTACATCCGCGCCATATTGGCCTGGGGCGTGGATCAGGATCTGATCCACCGCAACCCGTGGCGGGACTACAAACGCCTCAAGCACGTCCGGCCGGTCATCCAGCCGCGCGTCGAGGACCTGCGCAGGCTCTTCCCCCAGCTGCCGGAATGGCTCCAGTGGGCGGTGCGGACCGCCTTTTTTCTTGCCCTGCGCCCGGGACGGGTGGAGCTTTTTTCCCTGACGTGGGACGCCTTCAACTTCCGGCGCGGCCTTGTCATCGTCAGGCAGGGGAAGAGCGGACGGCTGAAGACGGTCGTGCCGCCTCCCCGGTACATGGCGGAGGCGGAGGAACGCTGCCGCGCCGACATGGCGGCGGGCATCCCGTGGGTCTGCCACCGGGGCGACGGCAAGCGCGTCGTCTCCTGCCGCACGGCATGGCGTCTCGCCAACGAGCGCGCCGGCGTGTCGCTGCGGTTTTATGACGTGCGCCACATCGCCGCGACGGAGATGCTGGCCAGAGGCGCGGACCTTGCCGCCGTCGCGGCCCAGCTCGGCCATGCCAGCGTGGCGACGACGGGCGCGCACTACGCCCATGTGACCATCGGGAGCCAGGCGCGGGCGGCGGCGCTCATGCCCGCCCTGGACGCGCCGCGAACGCCGGGCGGCTTTGGTGCGGCTTTGGTGCGGGATTCCGGGGCCGAAGACGCCACACCGCCCGGCAAAAAGGCGCTCACCCCCTGATTTTCCAGACTGGTGCGAGAGGCGGGAGTTGAACCCGCATGGCCAGGCCGCCGGATTCTAAGTCCGGTGCGTCTACCAGTTCCGCCACTCTCGCCTGATGGAGGGCAGACTAACAAAAGAGCGGGCGACCCGCAACAAGGAGGCAGCCAACCTCTTCACGATACCGAGAAGCGCGACGCGGTGCGCCTCTTCGCGCTACTTCACTTCCATGCCGAGGCGTTCCCAGCGTACGCTTTCGCTGATACCTTTTCCGGTAAAGCCTTCCCATGACCAGTAGATGCGCCAAGCCTTGGCGCGCATGGCCGATCGATCCACGACGCCCCAAAAACGCGAATCCTCGGAATTATCCCGGTTGTCGCCCATCATGAAATACTTGCCCGGAGGAAGTGTCATCTCGCCGAAGTTGTCGCGGATGGGCCTGATGGTATCACCGTCGATAAACTGCGTATACGGCTCTTGAACAGCCTCACCGTTGACGTAGAGCTGTTTGTTCACGACTTTGACGGTATCGCCGGGCACACCGATGACACGCTTGATGTAATCAACCGACGGATCGTTGGGATATTCGAAAATGACCACGTCGCCGCGCCGGGGGTCTTCCCCTTTGTAAATATAGAAATCAGTAAACGGCACTTTGATGCCATACGCAAACTTGTTCCCCAGCAGATGATCGCCCACCAGCAGCGTCGGTACCATCGATTCGGAAGGGATCTTGAAAGCCTGCACCACAAAGGTCCTGATGACGAAGGCAATGAGCAGGGCGACGACAAGCGCTTCCGCGTATTCGCGCAGCGCCGATTTCCTGCGCGCGCGGCGGCTGTCAAACAACAGTTCGCTCATGATTTCTCCTTGAGAGCATTTTGCCTTTGAAATTGTTCCATTTCAAAAGTTACGCTGGCTGCGCACGGCGGAAAAAACGAGTTTTTTCTTGAACCCGGGTGCGGGCGTCCGATCCCGCATCCGCCAGAGCGGCGACGTTTTCAACGTGAATCCACAAGATAGCGAGGCGAAAAACACCGCAAAGCCAGTTCAGTATGCCTTGAGCCAGCGCGAAGGGCAAGTCCGGACGAGGCCCGCGCGCGGTCACATTAACGGGAAAGCGCCTTAGCCCCCGAACCTGTCCACATAGCCCATGACGAAAAGAAACAGAATCACAAGGGGTAGGACCCAAGTCAGATAGGGACGCAGCCATGCCGGAAACCGCATGCCTTCACCGGCATTTGTTTCAGCAAGGAAGCTGTCCCAGCCCCAGCCCCGGCGAAGGCAGCAGAAAAGGAGAAAGAGCAGTCCCCCCAGAGGCAGCATGTGGTTGCTGACGATGAAATCCTCCAGATCCAGCACCGACGAACCGGGTCCGAACGGTTGAAAGCCGGACCAGAGGTTGAATCCCAGCGCGCACGGCAGGGAGAGCAGCCAGAGGCCGATGAAGTGCAGTACCACGGCCCGGCGGCGCGACATGCCCCAGACATCCACACTGTAGGAAATGATGTTCTCAAAGACGGCGATAACGGTGGACAACGCCGCAAAGGCCATGAGAACAAAGAAGAGCGTCCCCCACAGGCGGCCGAGAAACATGTTGTTGAAAATGTTGGGCAACGTCACAAAGACGAGACCTGGCCCGGCATTGGGCGCGACACCGAATGAAAAGCATGCGGGAAAGATGATCAGCCCGGCAAAGATGCCTACCAGTGTATTGAAGAGCGTAATCCAGAGCGCTTCGCCAGTCAGGGCGTGTTCCCTGCCCTGATAGCTGCCAAAAATGGTCATGGCCCCGATGCCTACGGACAGACAGAAAAAGGACTGATTCATGGCGGCGCTGACGACGTTGAACACGCCCTGCTCAAGGAGGCGATCCACATCGGGCACAAGGTAGAAGCGCACACCCTCCAGCGCGCCGGGCAAGAGCAGGGCGCGCCCTACCAGCGCCAGCAGAATGAGCACAAGGCCGGCCATCATAATCTTGACCACCCGTTCCACGCCCTTCTGTACGCCCATGGCGCAAATGCCGCAACCGATGAGCACCACCAGCGTCATACCCAGCACCTGTGTACCCGCGCTCCCCAGCACATTGCCAAAAAAGGCGCCGACCTCCGCCGGTTGCAGGCCGCTCAGTGCGCCCGACACCGTATACCAGCAGTAAAGCAGCATCCAGCCCGTCACCACGGTATAGAACATCATGAGCACATAGCTGCCCGCCAGCGCCCACCAGCCAACGCGGTGCCAGCGTGTGCCTTCGGGTTCCAGCCGGGCAAAGGCAAGGCCCATGTTGCGCCGGGCGGCGCGCCCCACGGCAAATTCCATGATCATGATGGGCACCACGGCCAGCAGGCAAATCAGGAAAATACCCACAAAAATGGCTCCGCCGTAATTGCCCGTAATATAGGGGAAACGCCAGACATTGCCAAGGCCGATGGCGCAGCCCGCCGACAGCAGCAGGAAGCCAAGGCGGCTACTCAGCATTTCACGCGATTTCTTTTCCGCCATAACGGTTCTCCCCGATCCAGATCAAATTATTTACTCAGGCGTTCCACATAGCCCATGATGAACACAACAGCGATCAGGCACGGGAGAACATAGGTCAGATACCCCTTCAGCCAAGACGGGAACGCCATCCCTTCGCCCTTGTTGGCCTCCGCCAGAAAATTCTTCCAGCCCCAGCCCCGGCGCGTACAGCAGAAGAAAAGGAACATGAGCGTCCCCACAAAGAGGAGGTTGTTACTGATCAGAAAGTCTTCCAGATCAAGCACGTTGGTACCCGGCCCCAGGGGCTGGAAAGCGGCCCAGACGTTGAAGCCCAGCGCGCAAGGCAGGGACAGCAGCCAGAGGCCGATGAAATGCAGAGCGGCCGATCGGCGGCGTGACATTCCCCACACATCGATGCTGTAGGAAATGATATTCTCAAAGACGGCGATGACGGTGGACAACGCCGCAAAGGACATGAACATGAAGAAGAGGACACCCCAGAGGCGGCCGCCCTCCATGACGTTGAAGATATTGGGCAGGCTCACGAACACAAGCCCTGGCCCGCCGCCAGCGTCGACGCCAAAGGCGAAACAGGCCGGAAAGATCACCAGCCCCGCCAGGATGGCCACAAGGGTATCCATGCTCACAATCCAGGCGCCTTCGCCCGCCAGACGGCGATCGTCGGGCTGATAGCTGCCGAAAATGGTCATGGAGCCGATACCCACGGAAATGGTGAAGAACGCCTGATTCAGGGCCGCGTTACAGGCGCTGAAAAACCCCTTGTCGCACAGCCGCCCGAAGTCGGGAGCCAGATAGAAGGAAACCCCCTCCCCCGCGCCGGGCAGCGTCAGCGAGCGGAAAACAAGCAGAATAAGAATCAGGAAAAGACCGGCCATCATCACCTTGACAATGCGCTCCACGCCCTTGCGCACGCCCAGCGAACAGACGAGGCATCCCGTAGCCACGGCGATGGTCATACCGAGCACCTGCCCCCCGGTATCCCGCAACGTGCCCGCGAAAAAAGCTCCCACGCCAGCCGGATCCAGGTGGGAAAGCTGCCCACTGAGGAAAAACCAGCAGTAGGAAAGCAACCAGCCCGTCACCACGGTATAGAACATCATAAGCAGATAGCTGCCCACCAGCGCCAGCCAGCCGAAACGGTGCCAGTGGGTCCCCTCCGGTTCCAGCTTGCGCAGGGCCAGGCCCATGTTGCAGCGTGCCGCGCGCCCCACGGCGATTTCCATGATCAGAATGGGCGTCACGGCCAACAGGCAGCAGAGATAGAGGGCGACAAAAGCCGCGCCACCGTACAGACCGGTAATATAGGGAAAACGCCAGATATTGCCGAGGCCGATAGCGCATCCGGCGGAAAGCAGCAAAAAGCCCAGCCGGGTTCCCAGTACTTCACGAGACGTTTTCCCCATAGTTCCCCCTGATTTTCTGATGTCAGCGCAGCCAGAGCGCCGTGCCGTCCGCCTCCACGGACAGCGTTTCCCCCACCACGGCATCCAGATCGCCGTTCTCACGCAAAAAGGCCCGGACATCCTCCAGCTGCTCCGGCGGTACGCCCAGCAGCATTCCGCCCGATGTCTGGGCGTCAAAGGCGGCCATTTCCAGCGCATCGTCACCGTCCCCGTTCCGGTGCAGGAAGCGGAGACAATGGCGGCGGTTGTTGTAGGTCCCCGCTGGAATAAGACCATCGTTGACATAGTCCGGCA
Source organism: uncultured Desulfovibrio sp. (assembly GCA_934546745.1). Taxonomy (GTDB): domain Bacteria; phylum Desulfobacterota; class Desulfovibrionia; order Desulfovibrionales; family Desulfovibrionaceae; genus Desulfovibrio. The sequence continues at coordinate 6,210 of CAKTDV010000012.1, forward strand.
CACGCGGCAGCAGTGGCAGCGAAGCTCGGTCCAGCGCCACACGGACACCCGACGCCCGCGCCATTTCCAGCGCGTGTCCCGCCAGGCCGAAACCGGTGACGTCCGTGGCGGCTGGCAGACGGAAACGACGGACGGCCTCGCCCGCCACCCTGTTGAGGCGACCGCACCAGTGGCACAGGACAGCCTCGCTTTCAGCCGCACCTTCCCATCCGGCCTTGACGGCCGTGGCAAGAATACCCGTTCCCAGAGGTTTTGTCAGCACCAGTGCGAGACCGGGCCGAAGGCGTGAGTTTTCCGCTATATGCACCGGATCAATGAGGCCGGTCACGGAAAGGCCGAACTTGAGTTCCTCGTCCTGTACCGTATGCCCCCCCACGATGACTGCCCCCGCCTCCACGGCGGCTTCCGCGCCTCCCCGCAGAATGGAGAGCAGCACGCCCTCCGGATCGTCCTCGGCCAGCTCTCGTGGAAAACAGGCAATATTCATGGCGCACCACGGCTCACCGCCCAGCGCGTAGACGTCGGAAAGCGCATTGGCGGCGGCGATGCGGCCAAACTGAAAGGGATCGTTGACAATGGGTGCGAGAATGTCCACAGTCTGTACCAGCGCCCTGCCCTCGGGCACGCGCACGACCGCCGCGTCCTCATTGCGGGCGCGCCCGGCCAGAATCCGCGCCTCCAGTGCCGGCGGCATGGCGGACGAGAGACCACCCAGAAGCTGCTCCAGGACCCCCGGAGCCATTTTCGCCGCTCAGCCAGCGGCCTTGGCCCTCTGCAAAAGCTGCATGGCGTCCTCCTCCTTAGAGCAATCTTTTTACGTATGCAGGTTGCCAACGTCAAAAGTGGCGCCGCCTGCGCGCCGCGGGAAAAACGTGGTTTTCCCTGTGCCCGGGCGCGGGCGTTCAGCGCACAAAAAAAGCGGTCGCACAGTGCCCGTGAAACCGCTCCAGAATGGCAAAAAGGGGCCCTGAGGCCCCTTTTTCAAATCATGCGGAAAAGCTTATTCCGCTTTTTCCCCAGCGGCGGCTTCCGTCGGAGCCGCGGCTTCGGAAACCTTGGTTTCGGGCTGATGTGTGAGTTCAATAATCGCCATCGGCGCATTATCGCCCTTGCGGGGCATGGCGAGCTTCATGACACGGGTGTACCCGCCCGGCACGCCGGCGAACAGAGGGCCGATTTCATCGAACAGACGTTTTACCAGAGCGTGATCACACAGCACACGATAGGCCTGACGGCGGGCGTGCAGGTCGTTGCGCTTGGCAAGGGAGATCAAGGGCTCCACAACGCCGCGCAATTCCTTGGCCTTCATTTCGGTGGTGCGAATGCGCCCGTGCTGCAGCAGAGCCTTGGCAAGATTGTGCAACAGGGCCTTGCGGTGCGAAGGCGTGCGCGAGAGTTTTCTGCCGGAATTGCTATGCCTCATTTTGCTGCTTCCTTTTCCATTCCTGATATTTCTTCTCGAAGCCGTCCACCTTCATGCCGAAATCAAGCCCCATGTCCAGCAGCACCCCCTTGATTTCATCAAGGGATTTGCGGCCAAAGTTCTTGGTCTTCAGCATGTCGTTCTCAGAACGCTGCACCAGTTCGCCCACAGTGGCAATATTGGCGCTGCGCAGACAGTTGGTGGCGCGCACGGACAATTCAAGATCATCGATGCTCTTGAAGAGATGCTCGTTGATCTCGCCGCTGTCGCTGCTGCCAAGGCGCATCTCGCCGGATACGCGCTCATCGAAGTTGATGAACACGGAAATCTGGTCTTTGATGATCTTGGCGCTGTAAGCGATAGCGTCTTCGGGCGACACCGAACCGTCCGTCCAGACATCGAGGATCAGGCGGTCGTAGTTGGTCATTTGACCCACGCGCGCCTGTTCGACGGCGTAGGCGACTTTTCGCACCGGCGAAAAGCTGGAGTCCAGCTTGATGACTCCGATTTCGTCAGCAAGGCCCTCATGCATGTCGGCAGGTACATAGCCCTTGCCCATGCGAACCTCGAACTCCATTTCCAGAGCAATGTCCTCGGTCAGGGTGGCTATGTGCAGTTCGGGATTCAGCACGGCAACGTGCTGATTGCCCTGAATCTGGGCCGCTGTCACGGGACCCTTGGCATCGGCGCGGAGAACAAGCCGCTGAGGCTCGTCCGTATCCATGGCAAGGCGTACCTGCTTGATGTTCAGAATAACATCGGTCACATCCTCAAGTACGCCGTGAATGGTAGTGAACTCATGCTGCACGCCGGTGATCTTCACCGACACAAAGGCCGCCCCTTGCAGGGAGGACAAAAGCACACGACGAAGGGCGTTGCCTATCGTGGTGCCATAACCCCGCTCCAACGGCTCGCACACGAACTTTCCGTGCGTGCTGCTGGCCGTTTCTTCCTCGCGGGAAATCTGATCGGGCTTCACCAGCTCGGACCAGTTCCGCGCGTTGATAAGGCGTTCGCCTTGTTTGATAAGCATGGTCACCCCGCTTATTTGGAGTAAAGTTCGACGATCAGCTGTTCATTGACCGGGAACTGAATATCGTCGCGCTGCGGCAACGCCTTGACCGCACCCTTGAAAGCGGCGCCGTCAGATTCAAGCCAAGCGGGGCAACCGCGGCGGGCGATCACTTCCTGCGCTTCGGCGAGCACGGGAATTTTGCGGTTTTTTTCGGGCACTTCGATGGTATCGCCCACTTTCACCTGGAGGGAAGGAATGGTGACCTTGCGTCCGTTCAGGGTAAAAATGCCGTGACGCACCAGCTGACGGGCCTGATTGCGCGAATTGGCAAAGCCCAGACGATACACCACGTTGTCGAGACGGCGTTCAAGAATCACCAGCAGATTGGTGCCGGTGACACCCTTTTGCATATCGGCCTTCTCGAAGTAGCCACGGAACTGGCGCTCGAGAATGCCATAGGTACGGCGAGTTTTCTGCTTTTCACGAAGCTGCACCGCGTATTCGCTGACTTTCTTGCGCGCGCGGCCATGTTGGCCGGGGGCGTAGGGGCGGCGTTCCTGAGCGCATTTCTCGCTGAAACAGCGATCGCCCTTCAAAAAGAGCTTGCAGCCTTCGCGACGGCAAATGCGGCATTTGGCATCAGTATATTTGGCCATGTCAGTAAACCTCTTGCGTTAGACGCGGCGACGCTTGGGCGGGCGGCAGCCGTTATGCGGAATGGGCGTGACGTCGCGGATGAAGGCAACACGAAAACCAATGGCGGCAATGGCGCGCATGGCGGCCTCGCGACCGGAACCAGGCCCCTTCACATAAACGCCCACGGTACGCATACCGTTGTCCTGGGCCTTGCGGGCGGCTGTTTCGGCAGCCACCTGGGCGGCAAAAGGCGTAGATTTGCGCGACCCCTTGAAGCCGCTCTGGCCGGAGGAGGCCCAGCTGACGGCGTTGCCGCGCGTATCAGTAAAGGTAATGATGGTATTATTGAAAGAGGCCTGTATATGGGCTATGCCCACAGGCACGTTTTTCTTTTCTTTTTTCTTGGCAACTTTCTTGGCTCTGGCCATGATGATCCCTCTTCTTTACCGTCTGGCGACGGAGAAAAAGCTTACTTCTTCTTGCCCACGGTGCCGCGGCGGGGCCCCTTGCGGGTACGCGCGTTGGTATGGGTACGCTGGCCGCGGGCCGGCAGGCCGCGGCGATGACGCAGACCGCGATAGCAACCGATATCCATCAGACGCTTGATGCTGCTGGAAACTTCACGGCGCAGATCGCCTTCCACCTTGTAGTTGCTTTCGAGTTCCTTGCGGATCTCGTTCACTTCGTCGGCGGAAAGATCGTCAATGTTACGTTCCCAGTTCACGCCGGTGGCGTCCAGGATCCTGAGAGCCGTCGTCCGGCCGATACCGTAAATATAGGTGAGCGCAATGTCCACCCGTTTGCCGCGGGGCAAATCAACACCAGCTATTCTCGCCACAGTTCATCTCCTGACCAGTTTAGCCCTGGCGTTGCTTGTGCCGGGGGTTTTCGCAAATCACACGAAGCACGCCCTTGCGCCGGATCACCTTGCACTTGGGGCATATCTTTTTGACGGAAGGTCTGACTTTCATATCGCGTCTCCATATATGGGCGGCAGGCCCTTCCCTGCCGTAACCAGTTCGCCGTCGCCCGGCCGGGCGACATCTCCCGGTTTTGACGGCTGTCCCCTCGCGCGGAGCGGACGGGAACAGAAACCCATATCCATCTTTGAATCGTCTGTCAACTGGCGGCATGTACCGCCGTTCTTTCTACACTGTGTGCCGGTTCAGGCCCCTGTCCGAGATGCTCAGAATTCTGGGGCCGTCATGGGTAATGGCCACGCTGTGCTCAAAATGGGCGGCACACTTGCCGTCCCGCGTCACGGCGGTCCACTTGTCCGGCAGGATGTCCACCTCATAGGTACCGGCAGTTACCATGGGCTCGATGGCGATGACCATGCCGTTCTGCAGGGTCATCCCGCGCATGGCAGGCCGGAAGTTGGGCACCTCCGGCTTCTCATGCATCCGCGATCCCACGCCGTGGCCCACAAAGCGACGCACCACATTGAAACCCGCGGCTTCCACGTGTTCCTGAACAGCCGCGCCGATGTCGTACACATCGTTGCCCGCCCGCGCCTTGTCGATGCCGATGTAGAGGCTTTCCTCCGTCACCTGCATAAGCCGCCGGGCTTCCTCGCTCACCTCGCCCACAGGAAAGGTGCGGGCGGCATCGCCCACGAAGCCCTCGAACACGACACCCATGTCCACGCTCACGATGTCCCCCTCCTGAAGCAGCCGCGAAGAGGGAAAACCATGCACAACCTGCTCGTTCACCGAGCAGCAGGTGGCGTAGGGATAGCCGCAATAGCCCAGAAAGGCCGGTTTCACCTTATAGGTCGCGCACATGTCGCGCGCGATCTCCTCAAAACGCTGGGTTGTGAGACCCGGCGCGACCACGTCGCCGATAGCGTCCAGGATATTGGCCACCATCCGATTGGCTTCGCGAAGGCAGGCTATTTCCCGATCGTTTTTAATGAATGCGCCGTGGTATTTTTTCATGATCTTCTCCTCGCTACATGCGCCCCGTCTTACGGGCCTTCTGCATCAGGCCTTCGTACTGACTGGAAATCATGTGCGATTCGATCTGGTTACGGAAGTCGATGGCAACCCCGACAAGGATCAACAGACTCGTGCCGCCAAAATAGAACGGCACGTTGAACTTGGCGATCAGCAGCATGGGCAACAGGGACACCAGCGAGATATACGCCGCCCCGGAAAGGGTCAGACGAGACAGAACGCCGTCAATATATTCCTGCGTCCGCTCACCGGGCCGTATGCCCGGGATGAAGCCGCCATTCTTCTTCAGATTCTCGGCCATGTCCTTGGGATCAAAGATGATGGCTGTGTAGAAGTAGCAGAAGAAGACAATCAGGGCCACGTAGAGGACATTGTACATGATGCCATGCGGCGAAAAGAAATCGGCCACGAGCTTCACATACTCGTTGGACGAAAACTGGCCGATGGTCGCCGGAAACAGCAGCAACGAAGAGGCGAAGATGGGAGGAATCACGCCCGCCGTATTCAGGCGCAGGGGCAGATGCGTGTTCTGGCCGCCCATCATCTTGCGACCGATCTGGCGCTTGGCATAACTGATAGGAATCCGGCGCTGGGCACTTTCCACAAAGACTATGGCGCACAGCACCGCCGCCATGAGCAACACCACAGCGCCGGCCACCACCGGTTCCATGGCGCCGGTTCTGATGAGATCCACAGACTGCATCACGCCGCGCGGAATGCCGACGACAATGCCGCAGAAAATGATCAGCGAAATGCCGTTGCCAATACCGCGCGCGGTAATCTGTTCGCCCAGCCACATAACAAGCACCGCGCCCGTAGTGAACGTGATCATTGTCATGAAGCGGAACTCCCAGCCAGGATGCAACACCACGGCCGCGCCGCTCGGGCTGAGCATGGACTCCAGCCCCACAGCGATGCCAAAGCCCTGCACAAGGGTGATCAGCACCGTCAGATAGCGCGTATACTGCGTTATCTTGCGCCGCCCGGCCTGACCTTCCTCTTTGACCATGCGTTTCACATCCGGCAGCACCACCTGCAGAAGCTGCATGATGATGGATGCGGAAATGTAGGGCATGACGCCAAGGGCAAACACGGACACATTGGAAAGGCCTCCGCCGGAAAACAGATCGAACATGCCCAGCAGTGTGTTGGACATATTGTCGAAAAAGGCTTTCAACGCCTCGGTGTTCACACCGGGCACAGGAATGTGTACGCCGATGCGGTAGCAGCACAGAAGCAGAAAAGTCCAGCCCAAGCGTTTGACCAGCGAGGCCTGTCCGGCCAGATTGTTGACAGGTGTTGCCATGAACTACTCGTTGCTTTTGTCCGGCAGACCGCCGCCGGCAAACCCCAGAAGGACTCCGCTGGCGGCGGTATCGCGGTTATTCGGCCGCGGGAGCGGCCTCCAGTTCGGACACGTCGCCGCCCGCCTTGCGGATCTTCTCCGCGGCGGCGGCGCTGAACTTGTGAGCCTCGACCTTCACGGCGGACGTCACGTCGCCGCGCGAAAGCACCTTGACAGGCGCGCCCATGCGGGCCAGGCCGCGGGCATAGATGTCGTCAAGGGTGATTTCGGCCTTGCCTTCAAAGGCGGCCAGCAGGGAATCGAGATTGATGGCCTGATAGCTTACCTTGAAGAGGAAGTTTTTGAAGCCGTGCTTGGGCAGACGGCGTTGCAGAGGCATCTGACCGCCCTCAAAACCGGGGCGTACCCCACCGCCCGCACGGGCATTCTGACCTTTATGACCCTTGCCGGCGGTGCAGCCCAGACCGGAACCGGAACCGCGTCCCACACGGCGGCGGGTCTTGCGTTCTTCCGGGAAGGGGAAAAGATTGTGCAATTGCATATCCGTACTCCTCTCGCGGTTAGTCAACGACAGCCACGAGGTGCAAAACCTTGGCAATGATGCCCCGGATGGCGGGGGTATCCTTAAACGTCTTCACTTTCTCACGGCGCTTCAGGCCCAGGGAATCGAGCATGCGGCGCTGCGCGGGCGTGGTACCGATGCGCGAACGCACGAGTTTTACGCGAATTTCAGCCATAACTTACTTCCTCGGAGCTTCCAGCGTTTTGCCGCGCAGATCGGAGACGTCTTCAGCGCTGCGCAGGGAGATAAGCCCCTGCATGGTGGCGCGCAGCACATTGTGGGGGTTGTTGGTGCCGATGGCCTTGGCGAGCACGTCGCGCACGCCCACAGCTTCCATGACGGCGCGCACCGCGCCGCCGGCAATGATGCCCGTACCTTCGGAAGCGGGCTTGAGCATCACGCGGCCCGCGCCGAAGCGCCCAAGCACTTCATAAGGGAGCGTCCCGTCCACCAGGGGGATGGACACCCGGCTCTTACGGGCGCGCTCGGTCGCCTTGCGCAGAGCCTCGGGCACTTCCTGCGCCTTGCCGAGACCAAAGCCCACGCCGCCCTTGCCATCGCCCACGACGACAAGCGCGCTGAAGCTGAAACGACGGCCGCCCTTGACCACCTTGGCCACGCGGTTCAGCGCGACCACCTTTTCGATTTCGCCCAGCTCATTGGTCTGGGTTTCGCTATTGGTGCTTTCCTGACGCATATTAGAACTCCAGGCCGCCTTCGCGGGCGCCGTCGGCAACGGCTTTCACGCGACCGTGATAAAGGTATCCGTTACGATCGAAAACCACGCGGGTGATGTTCTTTTCCTTAGCCAGACGGGCAATTTCCCTGCCCACGCTTTCGGCACCGCTCTTGTTGCAGCGCAGACCGGGCTCGGTTCTGGAAAGCGCAAGCGTCGAGGCGGAAACCAAGGTGGCTCCTTCCGCGTCGTTGACGATCTGGGCATAGATATGGGTATTGGAACGGAACACCACCAGACGGGGGCGCTCAACCGTGCCGCTCACCTTTTTACGAATGCGCACCTTACGGCGCAGCCGGGATTCATTCTTGGTAATTTTCATGACGCGACCACCTACTTCTTGCCGCCGGACTTGCCGACCTTGCGGCGGATAGTCTCGGTCACATATTTGATACCCTTGCCCTTGTACGGTTCGGGCTTGCGGATGCGGCGAATCTTGGCGGCCATTTCGCCTACCAGTTCCTTGTCGATGCCGCTCAGGGTCAGCACCTGGCCCTCAACCCCTGCCTTGATGCCATCGGGCAGCTCCACGAGCACAGGGTGGGAATAGCCCACCGACAGCTCGATGAGATTGCCCTTCACGGCGACGCGATAGCCGACGCCGATGACTTCCAGCTGCTTGGAAAAGCCCTTGGTCACACCCTCGATGCAGTTGGCGAGCAGAGTGCGGCGCAGACCGTGCTGCGAACGGCTCTGGCGGCTTTCCTCCTTGCGGGTCAGGGTCACATGGCCGTCGGCCTGCTCATACTGGATAAGCGGGCACACGGGCGTTTTGAGGCTGCCCTTGGGGCCTTTCACTTCCACGAAATCCGTGCCGATCCTGACTTCGACGCCATTGGGCACGGCAACAGGCAATTTGCCGATTCGAGACATGATCGCACCCCTACCAGATTTCGCACAGAAGTTCGCCGCCCACCTTCTTCTCATGAGCGGTCATGCCGTCCAGCACACCGCTGGACGTGGACAAAATGCAGATGCCAAGCCCGTTCTGCACACGGGGAATGCGATGCGCCCCCACATACACGCGGCGGCCGGGCGTGCTGATGCGCTTCAGGCCGGAGATGGCGGCCTTGCCCTTCTGATACTTGAGCGTGATGGTAATGTCGCGATCAGCAACGGCCACGTCTTCGACGTAACCTTCCTGCTTGAGGATGGCGGCAAGCGCTTCTTTCATCTTCGAGCGCGGCACATTCACTTCCTTGTGGAGGGCCAAATGTGCGTTGCGGATGCGCGTGAGCATATCCGCAATAGGATCTGTCATCATCGAAAGCTCCTACGGAAAAAATCGTTTGCGGGGTTGACGGCCCGATGCCGTTACTTCCCGATCGGATGTCCATACCGGAAAAACCGCGGCGCGTCAAGTGATGTCTACGACGGCAAAGGGCGGCGGCGGGCCGGAAGGCCCGCCGCCGCCCTCAAAGCGGAAAAAATAACCGGCCGGGATTACCAGCTCGACTTGCGCACACCCGGCAGTTCGCCGCGCAGCGCCATGTTGCGGAAGCAGATACGGCAGATGCCGAACTGACGCATGAAGGCGCGGGGACGGCCGCAGATGGGGCAACGGTTATAGGCACGGGCGCTGAACTTGGGCTTGCGCCTGGCTTTCACTTCCAGCGAAGTACGGGACATGGTTTCCTCCTTACTTGCGGAACGGCATGCCCAGCTGATCCAGAAGGAACTTGCCTTCCTTGTCCGTGGCGGCCGAAGTAACGATGGTGATGTTCATACCCTTGGGATTTTCCACGCGATCCACTTCCAGTTCAGGGAAGATGGTGTGTTCCTTGATGCCCAGGGTGAAGTTGCCGCGTCCGTCGAAGCCGCGATCCGGGATGCCACGGAAGTCGCGCACGCGGGGAAGGGCAAAGTTCATCAGCTTGTCCAGAAAGTCCCACATGCGATCCTTGCGCAGGGTCACACGGGCGCCGATGGGCATGCCCTCGCGCACCTTGAAGGAAGCGATGGACTTCTTGGCGCGCGTCACCACGGCCTTCTGTCCGGCGATGGCCGTCAGTTCGGCCACGGCTTCCTCCATGAGCTTGTTGTTCTGGCTGGCGGCGCCGAGGCCGATGTTCAGAGAGATCTTCTCAATTCCGGGAAGCTGCATGGAGGAGGTGTAATTGAACTCCTTTTGCAATACCGGAGCCACTTTCTCTCGATATATTTTTTCAAGGCGGGTCATTGCTTCACCTTAATCCATGACTTCTTTGCATTCTTTGCAGACGCGCACTTTCTTCCGCTTGCCTTCGGCCTCCACATAGTTGTAGCCGACGCGGGTAGGCTTGTGGCACAGCGGGCAGATCAACATCACGTTGGACACGTGCAGCGGCATTTCCTTTTCGATGATGCCGCCGGGCTGCTGGGCATAGGGGTTGGGGCGCATGTGGCGTTTCACCTTGTTGGCATTTTCCACCAGCACGCGATCCTTCTTGCGAAGGATCTTCAGCACCTTCCCTTCCTTGCCCTTGTCCTTGCCGGCAATGATCTTGACAATGTCGTCCTTGCGGATGCGGTACGATTTCATGTCTTGCTCCTACAGCACTTCCGGCGCAAGGGAAATGATCTTCATGAAGTTCTGGGCGCGCAGCTCGCGAGCCACGGGGCCGAAAATACGGGTCCCCACAGGTTCGCCCTGATTGGAGAGCAGCACGGCGGCGTTGCCGTCAAACTTGATGTAGCTGCCATCCATGCGGCGCACCTCCTTGGCGGTGCGGACGATGACGGCCTTCATCACATCGCCCTTCTTCACCTTGCTGTGGGGCATGGCCTCCTTGACGGAAACCACGATCACGTCGCCCACGGAAGCGTAGCGGCGGTGTGAGCCGCCAAGCACCTTGATGCAGGCCACCTTTTTGGCGCCGGAGTTGTCGGCCACCTGAAGCGTCGATTCTACCTGAATCATGGCGTCACCCTACACAGCCTTTTCGAGGACGCTCACCAGATGCCAGCGCTTGTTGCGCGACATGGGACGGTACTCGATAATCTTCACTTTGTCGCCAATGCCGCCTTCGTTCATGGGATCGTGAGCCGTGAACTTCTTGCGGCGCCTCACATATTTTTTCAGCAGGGGGTGCTTCACCAGCGTTTCGACGCGCACGACAATGGTCTTGTCGTTCTTGTCGCTCACGACGACGCCGATGAGGGTTCTACCCTTGCGATCTTCCAGAGCTTGCATGGTCGTCGCCCCTTAGTCCTTTTGATTCAGAATAGTAGAGATGCGAGCTATCTGGCGACGCATGGCCTTCAGCTCGGAGGTTTTTTCCAGCTGGGCCGTAGCGTGCTTGAAACGGGCCTGCATCAACTCTTCGCGCTGTTCGGCCAGCTTTTCCTTCAGTTCCCCGGCGCTGAGTTTGGTCAGTTCCGCTGCGGAAAGGCGGGCATTTTCGTTCTTGGCCATGTTAGACGCCCTCCTTCACGACGATCACGGTCTTGACGGGCAGCTTGTGGGCGGCACGGGTCAGGGCTTCCTTGGCCAGCTCAATGCTGACGCCCTTGATTTCGTACAGCACGCGGCCGGGCTTGACCGGCGCGCACCAGCCCACGGGAGCCCCCTTACCGGAACCCTGACGGGTTTCCAGAGGCTTGGCTGTCACGGGGCGGTCAGGGAAAATGCGGATCCAGACCTTGCCGCCACGCTTGATGTGACGCATCATGGCGATACGGGCGGCTTCAATCTGCTGGCTGGACAACTGACCGTGCTGCACGGCCTTCAGGCCTATATCGCCAAACGCGATGGAAGCGCCACGGCTGGCAAGGCCGCGCAGACGGCCCTTCTGCCATTTACGGAATTTAACTTTCTTGGGCGCGAGCATTATTGATCAACCTCTTTGTCAAGGATTTCACCCTTGTAAATCCACACCTTCACGCCGATGAGGCCATAGGTGGTGTGCGCCTCGGCAAAACCGTAATCAATATCGGCGCGCAGGGTCTGCAAGGGTACGCGGCCGTCGCGGTACCATTCGGTACGGGCGATTTCGGCCCCGGCCAGACGGCCGGCGCAGGTCACCTTGATGCCTTCGCCGCCAAACTTGCGGGCCAGGGAGACCGTGCGCTTCATAGCGCGACGGAAGGCCACGCGACGCTCAAGCTGCTGGGCGATATTCTCGGCCACCAGCTGCGCCTCCACTTCGGGGCGGCGGATTTCATTCACTTCCAGCGAGAACTCGCGACCGAACCGGCGGCGGAGATCGCCGCGCAGCTTTTCGATTTCGACGCCCTTGCGGCCGATGACGATACCCGGGCGGGCTGTGGAGAGGATCAGGCGAACCTTGCCTCCCGCACGCTCAATTTCGATCCTGGCCAAGCCCGCATGATAGAGGAGCTTCTTGACGTAGGCGCGAATCTTGCTGTCCTCATACACAAAGGCAGGGTATTCCTTCTTGCTGAACCAGCGGGACTGCCAGTTCTTGTTGTACCCAAGCCGGAAGCCGAACGGATGTACTTTCTGACCCATAGCCTAGTCCTGCCCTTCTGCGAGAATAACGGTAACGTGGCTCGTACGCTTGTGAATCTTGGTGGCGCGGCCCTGAGCGCGGGGCATGAAGCGCTTCCATGTGGGACCCTCGTTGACCACGATTTCCTTGATCACCATGGCGTCCACATCCACACCGCCCAGCTGGGAGGCATTGGCAAGGGCGCTCTTGACCACACCGTACAACACGCCGGCAGGCTTGTTGGGGGTGAAACGCAGCACGTTCAGCGCTTCTTCCACGCCCATGCCCACGACATTTCTGGCCACAAGGCGTGTCTTGCGGGGCGAGACGCGCTGATATTTGGCGATAGCTTTCGATTCCATCTCTCTACCCTACTTCTTTCCGGCCTTGGCCTTCTTGTCGGCGGCATGGCCGTGGAAGGTGCGGGTGGGCGAAAATTCGCCCAGCTTGTGGCCCACCATGTTTTCCGTCACGAAGACGGGCACAAACTTCCGGCCGTTATGCACGGCGAAGGTGAGCCCCACCATTTCAGGCAAAATGGTCGAGCGGCGCGACCAGGTCTTGACCACGCGACGGTCATTGTTGGCCACGGCGGCGTCGACCTTCTTCATCAGATGGCCGTCGACGAACGGCCCCTTTTTCAACGATCTGGGCATGATCTACTCCTACTTCTGGCCGCGGCGCTTAACGATGAGGCGCGAGGAAGGCTTGTTCTTGTCGCGGGTCTTGAAGCCCTTGGCAGGCATACCCCAGGGCGACACGGGATGGCGGCCGCCGGAGCTGCGGCCTTCGCCGCCGCCCAGCGGATGGTCGATGGGGTTCATGGCCACGCCGCGCACCTTGGGACGGCGCCCCAGCCAGCGGTTGCGACCGGCCTTGCCCAGGGAGATGTTCTCATGATGGATGTTGCCCACCTGACCCACGGTAGCCACGCAGGAGGCCAGCACCTTGCGCACTTCACCGGAAGGCAGGCGCAACAGGGCATACTTGCCTTCCTTGGCCACCAGCTGGGCATAGGTGCCTGCGGCGCGGCAGAGCTGACCGCCCTTGCCGGGGTACAGCTCCACGTTATGGATAATGGTACCCACGGGGATGCGGCCCATTTCCAGCGCGTTGCCGGGCTTGATGTCGGCCACGACGCCGGTGCGGCTATTGACGCCGCTCATAACCATGTCGCCCTGTTTCAGGCCCACGGGGGCGAGGATATAGCGCTTTTCTCCGTCCACATAGTGAAGCAGGGCGATACGGGCGGTACGGTTGGGATCGTATTCGATATGCGCGACACGGGCTTCAATGCCACTCTTGTTGCGCTTGAAGTCAATGATACGGTACAGGCGCTTCACGCCGCCGCCGCGGCGGCGGCTCGTCACGCGGCCGCGGTTGTTGCGGCCGGCCTTTTTGCTCAGACCTTCGGTGAGCGACTTTTCAGGGGTCGTCCGGGTGATTTCCGCGAAATCGGAAACCGTCTGGAAACGACGGCCCGCAGAGGTCGGTTTCAGCTTACGGACAGCCATGTTTCTACACTCCCTCGAAGAACTCGATTTTAGCGCCTTCGGCCAGGGTCACATACGCCTTTTTCCAGCCGGGCTTGCGGCCGATCACGCGACCCTGACGCTCCCGGTTGGAAGGAGCCTTGCGAACCACGTTGACCGCCTTCACTTCCACATTGAACGCCTTCTCCACGGCCTGCTTGATTTCAAGCTTGTTGGCGCGGGGATGGACAAGGAAGGCCACCTGATTGGCGCCTTCTTTCACGAAGGTCGTCTTTTCGGTAATCAGGGGCTTCAAAAGCACTTGCGTAAATTCCATCTCAGCCCCCTCTATCTGGCAAAGCGCGCTTCAACGGGCGCCACAGCGCCCTCAAGCAGCACCAGCTGCTTGTGACGCAGGATTTCCAACACGCTCAGCTGCGATGGCGTCGTCAGCGTCAGTCCCGGAATGTTGCGGGCGGAGCGGCACAGGGTTTCGTCCAGCTCGGGCGCGACGATGAGGGCCTTTGTCAGGCCCAGCGCTCCGGCCACTTTGGCAAAATGCCTCGTCTTGGCTTCGGGCAGCTCAATACCCTTGACCACCAGCAGCGTCTCCCCGGCAAGACGGCTGGAAAGAGCCATCTTCATGGCGAGGGCGCGCACCTTGCTGTTCACCTTGAAGCTGTAGTCGCGCGGCTGAGGGCCGAACACGATGGCGCCGCCACGCCACACGGGCGAACGGTTGGAACCGGCGCGGGCGCGGCCCGTGCCCTTCTGCTTCCAGGGTTTCACGCCGCCGCCGGAGACGAAGGCGCGTGTTTTTGCCTTATGGGTACCGGCGCGACGGGCGGCCATCTGGGCGCGTACCACAAGATTGAGGATTTCAGGACGAACCTCAACCTCGAACACGTCGGAGGCCAGCGTGATGTCGCCGCTTTCCTGCTTGTTCTGGTCGTATACTTTCACAGTAGCCATTGATGTTCCCCTACTGCTTGCGGATCAGCACGAGCCCGTTCTTGGGGCCGGGCACGGAGCCCTTGATCAGGATGACATTGTCCTCGGGGCGCACGTCCACAATCACGAGCCCCCGCTGGGTCACGGTCTCGTCGCCCCAGTGACCGGCCATCTTACGGCCCTTGAACACGTGCCCTGGGAAGGTGTTGTTCCCCACGGAGCCGTTGTTACGATGCACCTTTTCGCAGCCGTGCGTGTCCTTGGAGCCGGCAAAGTTCCAGCGGCGCATACGGCCCTGATAGCCCTTACCGATGCTTTTGCCGGTCACCTTCACCATGTCGCCGGCCGCGAACATTTCCACGGTCAGCCGCGCGCCGGCTTCCAGTTCAGGCGCGCCCTCAAGGCGAATTTCGCGCAGGCGGCGGAACAGCCCCGTACCCGCCTTGGCGAAATGGCCCCTCATGGCCTTGCCTACGTGCTTTTCCTTGCCTTCGACGAAGGCGATCTGCAATGCGTTATAGCCGTCTTTCTCGACGGTCTTCACCTGGGTGACGGGGCAGGGCCCGGCCTGAACCACCGTGACGGGCACAGACGCGCCGTCGCCGGCAAAAATGCGGGTCATGCCAAGCTTGCGACCCAAGATTCCCATTTTTTCAGCCATGACTGCCTCTCACTAGAGCTTGATTTCCACATCAACACCGGCGGGCAAGGAAAGCTTGCCGAGCGCGTCGACGGTCTGCTGCGTGGGTTCAAGAATATCCATAAGCCGCTTGTGAATACGCATTTCAAACTGCTCGCGGGACTTCTTGTCCACATGCACGGAGCGCTGAATGGTGTATTTGCGAATGTTGGTGGGCAGGGGAATGGGCCCCGCCACGCCGGCGCCGGTATTGCGCGCCGTGTCCACGATTTCCGCAACCGCCTTGTCGAGGATGCGGTAATCGTAGGCCTTGAGCTTGATCCGAATGCGATCACTGCTAACTGTCGTCATCTTGCCTACTCCGTTTGGATAACATCCCGCGCCTGTTGGGGCGACGCGGGTTCCTTGGCTGCATTTTCGAATCGCGGGACGATTCGCAACGCGCGTTATGGCGGACCATACGACCCGAAGGCCGCCGCCCCATGATGGGGCCGGAAGGGGCAAAGAGAGTGACTGGTGCGCCTGAACGTGGCGCGTCGTGGACATCCTGAAAACAGGATACGGAGAATGGGGCGGAAACGCCGCATCACTTCCGTGACGCGCCCGGCGCTTCCTGAAGGCCGCCGCGGAAGGCGACAGCCAGAGGGAACGCAGGATCACCAAATCGGGGTTTGCCCCCGCACCTTACAGCCCCGGGTCGTTCGCACAGCGGACGGGATCCGTCAACGGGCTGGAACGGCTCGACAATGTATCGGCATCTGGTAACGCCTGCACATGTCAAATCCCGCAGCCGCCACACAGAAAAATGCGTGCGGCTTCGGGCGCACAGGGCAGATTATGCCTGCCCTTCCCTGCCGTCCAGGGAGGTTCTTCCAAGAAGAACTCCGCCCTGTGTACCCGAAGGGCCGCCGGACGTCAAGATTTTTTTTCGCCCAGCAGGGCGCGCGCGTAATCGTCGCCATTGAAGGGGCGCAGATCCTCCAGCTTTTCGCCAAACCCCATATACGTTATGGGCAAATGCTCCTGCATGGCCACGGCAATGGCCACACCACCCTTGGCCGTCCCGTCCATCTTGGTCAGAATCAGCTCGTCCACGCCCGCGGCCTCTTTGAAAAGCTTCGCCTGGGACAGCGCGTTCTGGCCGGTGGTGGCGTCCAGCGCCAGCACGGTGCGGTGAGGCGCGCCGGGATGCTTTTTGCCGAGGACGGCGCGGATCTTGGCCAGCTCCTCCATGAGATTGTGTTTGGTCTGCAGGCGTCCGGCGGTGTCCACAAAAAGAATGTCCACCTGCTCGGCCAGAGCGCGATCCATGGCCTCGAAGGCCACGGACGCCGGATCAGAACCGGCGGGGCGCGCATGGAACAGCGCTCCCACGCGATCCGCCCAGACCTGGAGCTGCTCAATGGCGGCGGCGCGAAAGGTGTCCGCCGCCGCGATCATAACCTTCCTGCCCTGCATGCGCGCACGGTAGGCCAGCTTGGCGATGGTCGTGGTCTTGCCCACGCCGTTGACGCCGATGAAGAGGACGACCTCCGGCGGCGTGAAGGTGGCAATACGGCGCGGCACACGAAAAATCTCCTCGATCTCGTCCCGCAGCACGGCGCGCAGGGCGTCCGCCCGCACGATGCCGCTGGCGGCGGCGCGACGGCGCAGGCGCTCCACCAGCGTCATGGAGGCATCGTACCCCAGGTCCGCCATGATGAACAGCTCTTCCAGTTCTTCCCAGAAGGCATCCGTCAGTTCCCCATGTCCGCTGAAAACGGCGTTGAGCTGACGGGAAAGCTGCTCGCGGGTGCGGGCAAGGCCGTCGCTCATCTTGAGGAAGAGGCGGTTGCGCTCGTCCTCCTCATCCTCCATGTCAAGCGCCAGCGCCAGCCGGTATTGCAGCTCGGAGCGGAATTCCTCCAGACGGTGATACTCCATGCGTTCCAGCCAGCGGGCGAAGTCGTCCACAAAGGCCTCCGCCTCTCCTTCGGGAACATCCAGCGAACGCAACAGGAAATGCAGACGCCGCCACAGTTCGCCACCGGCCTCATCCACACCGTCAAGGACGATGCCAAGCCAGACGGAAAGCCGGGGCTCGGCCTCACGCAGACGCAGGGTCATGGCGGCGGCGTCCGCGAGGGTGGTCGCCCCATCTCCGGCGTCAGCGGCAGCGGGGGAGGCGTGGCGAGAGTCTTCCGCTTCCTCGCGATCGCCGCCGAACAGCGAGGCAAACCAGCCCTTCTTCCGGCGCGGTCCCTCCTCTGCCGCACGTTCGGGAACGCTTTCGGACTCTCCGGGCACAGCGCCTTCCTCCCGTTGCGCAATCCCGGCGGACGCCGTTTCCGGCGCGGCTTCCTCCACGGTTTCCGGCGCGGCGGCCTCTTCGGTTTCCCTCGCTTCCGGAGAGACATCTGGCGCGGCTTCGCCGGTTTCCATCACCGTTTCAGGCGCGGAGGTTTCCGCCGCGCTTTCAGCGCCTGTTTCCGACGTATTTTTGGACTCACGTCCAGAAACGGTTTCGAGGGCGGCAGTCACGTCCGCCTCCGGATGGACAGGCGCGGGAGCCGCCGTTTCCGGCGCGGCCTCCTCCAACACGGATTCCGGCACGGATTCCGCCATTGGCTCAGGAAGGGCTTCCGCGACGGTTCCCAGCTCTTCCGCTTCCCGCGCATCCTCCCCAGCTTCGGACGCCGCCGTCTCTTCACATTCCTTCGTCTCCGGCGCGATACCAGCGGGTTCCGACACGGATTCCGCCACAGCTTCGGACGCGGTAGGCCGCGCGCCCTGTTCTTCCGGCGTTTCCGCCCCCATCCACTTCTTGAATCTGGAAAAGAACCCCATGCGGCCTCCTTCAGGCGTGTTGCGTCATTTGCTGGCCGGGGCATCAGCCCAGAGCCGCCAAAACGTCGTCCAAGGCCCGCGCGCAGCCTTCCACGGCCAGCGCGGGCGTCTCACAGTGTGGATCGTTCAGGGCGCGTTGCATGGCCGATGCCGCCTCCATCAGCGTCGCCGCGCCCAGACAGGGCGCGGCCACTTCCAGCAGGCGTCCGAGATGCGACAGCTCCGCCACGGCACCCCTGGCGAACAGGCGTCCCATAAGGGCGGGCGCTTCCAGAAAGGTCTGGCGGAACAGACCCGCCGTGATGTGGACGGCTTCGCTGTGGACCTCCATGTAGCGACGCCCCTTCTCAAGGTCAACGACCTCCGGCGCGGGCGGGGAAGGCGGCAGGGCGGGCGCGCCCTCACGGGCCAGCTCCCCGGCGCTCAGATGCGTATCGCGCGCCTCTTCCGGCCGCAGGCCCTGCCAGCGTTCCCGGAGAAAACGGGACAGGCGCGCCAGATCGCCGTACCGGCGCAGCGTCCAGAGCAGCAGGACGGAAAAAAACAGGGCGTTCAAAGCAAAACGCACGGCTTCCGCGCGCACGGCCAGCGCGCATTCCTCTCTGGTCAGACGGCGGGACATATAGATTTCCACACTGCCTACGGGGCGGCCCTCTTCCTTGATCTGGCTCATGCCCTGCACGGTCTCTTCCATGATTTCGCCGTCCCAGGGCACGGGCTCCCACTGATGGTTGCGCCGCATGCCGGCCTGGGCCCCCTGCGCCGCCTGCACGCGAACGCCGTAAACGCGATCGTCGTCCATGGCCACATCGACAGCCACCAGCGCCGCCGCCGCTCCGGGGCTTCCGCCTGAGAGGGAAAGCAGCCCCGCGACGCGCGCCGCCGCGCGCCCGGCCTCGCTCAGCAGGCGGGCTTCCGCGTCCGTCCGGTACTGCCAGATGGCCCACAGCCCCTGACCCGCCATCAGCAGCATGGCGCAAAGCCATATTCCCAACACCATCCAGCGACGTTGCTGCCGTCGTTCCATATATTGTCACTCCGTTGGCGGAACAGGCCGCCCTCTCCGCGTTCGTCTTTTCCTCTGCCTACCGCCACAGAATACGCCACACGGCCAGCGCGGCGGCATCACGCAGAAGAAGGAGCGCCGCCGCCCATGCGCCCGCGCCCGCGGCGCAGGCCAGCGTCAGAACCAACGCCCGGAAGAGTCCGCCCGTCACGGGAACAGGCGGACAGACCAGCGCCCCCCAGGCCGCAAGCCCGGCCGCCGCCGCCGCAATGCAGGCACGCGCCATGTCCGCCGCGCATACCGGCCGATCCCAAGGCTGGCCGCAACGCAGACGACGGCGCCGGAGCGCCTTCCAGAGAAAAAGCGCATGGGCCACCATACCGGCGCTCACGGCCAGCGCCGGAGCGCCCGCCTCCAGCGGCGGGGGCAGGACATGGATCAGGACAATGCCCGTTGCCACCGTGACGGCGACGGCCCCCAAGGCGCCCCCCGCCGCGGCGCGCCACGCTCCCGCCGCCGTACAGGCGGCCAGCAGCGGGCGGGCGGCGGCGCAGGCGGGAAGGCCCGGCAGGGAACCCCAGAGGGCCATCACGCAGGCCCGCGCGGCTTCGTCATCAAATGCGCCGTGCCCCAGCAGCAGCGCCACCAGTTCCGGCCCCACAGCCGCCAGCCCGGCGGCTGCGGCAAGGCTGAAAGGAATGGCAAGACGCAGGGCCGCGCCGATCTGCGCGTCAAAGCCCGCCCAGTCTCCCGACGCCGCCAGCCGGCTCAGGCTGGGCAGGCCGGCCATGCCCAGACACACGCCCACAACGCCCAACGGCACTTCCATGAGACGTTCCGCATAGTACAGGGCGGCCACGCTGCCGGGCGTCCCCAACGAGGCCAGCGTCATGGCCGCCAGCGCCGCCAGCTGCGGCGCGGCCGCGCCCAGAATCCCCGGAGGCAGACGCCGCAGGCAGGCCGACGCCACACTCCCCACACGCCGCCCGTCCGCGGGACGGCAGGGTGGCGATCCGGCGAAGAGACGGCGCGCGGCCAGCGCCTGCACAAGCCACTGCACAAGGCCAGCGCAGGTCAGGCCAACGGCCAGCAGCACGGCGGCATCGCCCAGCCCCAGCGCCGCGGCGGCGGCAAAGAGCAACAGTACGCCATTGAAAACCAGTGGGGAGACGGCGGGCCAGAAAAACGCACCCCCGCTGTGGAGAACGGCCATGCTGACGGCCGCCATGATGGCGAAATCGGCATAGGGCAGACACAGGCGGAAGAGCGGGGAGGCCAGCTCCTTTCCCTCCGGGCTGAGCCCAGGCGCAAGGATATCCAGCAGCCAGGGCGAGGCCAGCCAGCCAGCCGCCAGCAGCAGCGCCAGCAGCCCGCCAAGGCGTACCGCCACCGCGCGGGCCAGTTCCCCGCCCGCGCCGGGACGGACACGATCCCGCCGGACGAAGGCCGCCGTCAGCGTCATGGACAGCGATCCCTCGGCCAGCAGGCGGCGCAACAGATGCGGCACACGCATGGCGGCCACCAGCGCGTCGGCGACGGGGCCGCCGCCCAGCAGCCAAGCCATGGCCATGTCCCGCGCCAGCCCCATCAGCCGTGACAGAACCGTGCATCCTCCCAGAAAGAGGCTGGCGCGCGCCAGCGATGGGCCCCGCGGCGGCATGGCATCTTCCCGCTACGGGCGGTGAGGGTCGGCCTCGGCGCGCCAGGCGGCCACGGCGGCGCGCACACGGACGTCCTGTTCCTCGGGCATGGCCTTGAATTCCTCGGCAAAGACATGGATGCGCGTTCCACCACGCGGCGCGAACAGCCCCTTGACACGGCACCAGCACGGATCGAGCAGGGCCAGCATATCCTCCAGAACCGTATTGGCGATAGTCTCCATGAAGGACTGATGATTGCGGAAGGCGAACATATAGAGCTTGAAGCTCTTGGATTCCACGCACAGCCGGTCGGGAACGTATTCCAGCGAAATACAGCCCATATCCGGCTGCCCCGTCACCGGGCACAGGGAAGTAAATTCGGGAAAGCTGATGCTGATCACATAGGGGCGCTTCGGATAGCAGTTGGGGAAGGCTTCCAGCAGCTCCACGGAAGGTCCGCCGGAGGGACTCGGCATCTTGCCGGTTCCGAGCGTGCGCAGCATGGCGGTCTGATCCTGACTACGGGTGGTCATACGTATCCTTACGGTAGAATATCTCAATTTCAAACGTGACGCCGCCCGCGCCACGGGCCGGGAAAAGGGCGCGTTTGTTCCGCAGGAAGGGAAAACGGCGGCGTCTCCTCTCCGACTTGTAACGCAAAGCCATACGGGCTACAATAGGCCCCATCCGTGCGGAATGCCCCTCCCCCAACCTGTGGGCCATCCCGCCCGCACCGCGGCGGCACGGGTTTTTCCGCGCCGCTTTTTCACCGGAGGAAACGCCTGTGCCGCACTGCCTTCTGAGCGCCGCCTCGGCGGGCGATACGCGACCCCTGATCCCGGAGACCTTTCGCGGGGCCGGTATGCCGCATCACCGTATGGCTTCCGGCCCTCTCCCCACGTTGCCCGCGGGTACGGGGCTCTTTGACAATGACGGCACGGAACGGCTGCGCGTCACTGGACGCGTCTGGCTGCCGGGCACGCCCCATGCCCTTCCCTGCCCGCTGCTGACGGCCCTTGACACCCTTCCGGCGGGCGAGACGCGGCTTCACACCCGCAAGAAAGGGCGCAGCCTTGCCTGGATCACACTGTCGGATAAGGGATCGCGGGGCTTGCGCGACGACGCCAGCGGCCCGGCCATAGCGACCGCGGTAGGCGAAGCCCTGCCCCTGTGCCATGCCCAGGGCTTTCTTCTGCCAGACGACGCCCCCTCCCTGCGGGCCCTGCTGCTGGAACTGGCGCTGGGGCAACACTACGATCTCATCTGCACCAGCGGTGGCACGGGCGTAGGCCCGCGCGACGTCACGCCACAGGCCGTCGCCCCCCTGCTGGACAGCGAACTGCCCGGCTTTGCCACGGCCATGATGCTGGAAAGCCTGAAAAAGACGCCGCACGCCGCCATTTCCCGCGCCGTCTGCGGGATCATCGGCCAGAGTCTCGTCATCACCCTGCCGGGGAGCCGCAAGGCGGTCCTGGAAAATCTCGCCGCCGTGCTGCCTGCCCTGCCGCACGCGCTGGACAAACTTCACGGCGATCCCGCCGATTGCGGAGGTTAGTCACATGCCCGCCCTTCAGACGCCCTTTGGCAACTTCGCGGCCATCTGCCGCATGATCAAAATCGAGCACTCCGTCTTCGCGCTGCCCTACGCCTATGCCGGGGCCGTGCTGGCGGCGGACGGCATACCGCCTACGGGACTACTCATAGCCCTGACCGTCGCCATGATCGGCGTGCGCTCCTTTGCCATGGCCTTCAACCGCATCATGGATCTCCCTTTTGACAGCGAAAATCCGCGCACCTGGAATCGGCCGCTGGTCACGGGGGAAATCACCGTCCAGCAGACGCGGTCGTTCTGCGGCCTCATGGCCTTTGTCTTCATCTTTGCCTGCGCATTTCTCAATCAGCTCTGCCTGTACCTGTCCATCCCCGCCCTGCTCTTTGCCGCGGCCTACAGCTTTACCAAGCGTTTTTCGCCCCTCTGCCACTATTGGCTGGGCGCGACGCTGGGCCTTGCGCCGGTGGCGGGCTGGCTGGCCGTCTCACCCGACAGCCTCGGCATGCCCGCCGTGCTGCTCTTCTTTGCCGTCACCTTCTGGACGGCCGCATTTGACATCTACTACTCCTTTCAGGATTATGAGTTCGATGTGGCCTTTGATCTCTATTCCGTGCCAGCCGTCTATGGCCCCGACACAGCCATGGCCATTGCCGGACTCTCCCACGCGGTGACGTCCATCTTCCTGCTGCTGACGGGCTATGCCGCCAATCTGGGTTGGGCGTGGTACGCCGTCTGGCTGATCATCTCCGCCGTGCTGTTCTGGGAACACAGGCTGGTGCGGCCGGACGATCTGCGCCAGATCAACATGGCCTTCTTCACCCTTAACGGCGTCGTGTCCATCGTCATGCTGATCGGCGTCCTTCTGGGAGTCCTGCTCCGTGCCGCGTAAAAAAACCGTACAATGGCGCGCCAGCGGCGACATCACGGACACCGGGGAAAGCCTGAGCCGTTCGGCCAGGAAACGCCGGAGCACGGCCCTGCAGACGCTGGGCGAACGGCTGACGGAGCTGGCTCCCGGAGTGCGCGCGGCACTCCCCCTCTCCCCGGATCTGGAAGAGGCGCTCCGCCTCTACGACAGCATCCGCGACAGGGAAGGCCGCCGCAGGCAACGGCAGTATATCGGCCGCCTCATGCGGGACGTCGACGCGGAACCCATCGAGGCGGCCCTTGCCGCCCGTACCGCCGCCCATCAGGCGGACGCGGCCCTGCACCGCCGGGCAGAACAGTGGCGTTCCGCCCTGTTGGATGCCACCACGGCACAACTGCCGGAGCTGCTGCGCCGCTGCCTGCCCGACGCGGACACCGCCACACGGGAAGCTCTGGAACGAACGGCGCGGGCCGCCCGTGAGGAAGCCCCCGCCGGGCCGCCCCACGCCCGCCGCGCCCTTTTCCGGGCACTCATGGCCGCCCTGCGAGCCGCCGACAGCCCGCAAGGAGAACAATGCTCCCGGAAGGAAGCATGATCTGTACGGACGGGAAGGAAAAAGACAGCCCGACTACGAACCCACACAAAACAAAGGGAGCGCAGGTATGTCCATGACCCCCCCAAAAAAAACGGGGAAGCCGCGCACAGGAAAAAACAGGCAGCGCGGCTACCACATCTCCATCCAGTGCCAAAAGGCGGAATACGACACCATCACCGAGATCGCGGAAAAGCTAGGCATTTCCCGTGAGCAGGTGGTCAGGAACGTCATCATGAAACACCTGCACAATGAAAAAAATAAGCTGTTGTCCGCCAAAGCAAACCAACCAGTCCAGCCAAGCCCCCCAGACCAACCCGTCTAGGCTGCTAACGCGAACACACGCCAAGACCAGCAGCCCCGGCGGCGAAAACCGCCACAGAAAAATTTTTGAAAAAACCGCTTGACGCCCGGAGGGTTTTCCCGTAGAACCTCTTCTGTCGAGAGCGACATGCCCTTGTAGCTCAGTCGGTAGAGTGCATCCTTGGTAAGGATGAGGTCACCAGTTCAATCCTGGTCAAGGGCTCCAGAGAAAATAAAACGTCCGTGGAAACATGGACGTTTTTTTATTCCTCCTTCCCTTCTTACCCCACTGTATCCGTCATGCAACTGCCCGTTCCCGCCGTCACCATCGGCCTACTGCTCTGCTCCAACATCTTCATGACGTTCGCCTGGTACGGGCATCTCCGGCACAGGGGGTCCGCCCTGCCGCTGGTCATCCTTGCCAGCTGGGGCATCGCCTTTTTCGAATACCTGCTCCAGGTGCCCGCCAACCGCATCGGCTACGGCTATTTCAACGCCGCCGAACTCAAGACCATTCAGGAAATCGTCTCCCTCAGCGTTTTCTGTTTCTTTTCCGTGTTCTATCTGCACGAGCCCCTGCGCTGGAACTATATCGTCGGGTTTGCCCTTATCGTGCTGGCCGCCTGGGTCATCTTCAAACAATGGTAGGAGGCGGAGAACATGATCACCACAAGCGTTCTCGCCATCTGCACGCTGGCGGCCCTGCTGGCGGGCTGTATCGACGCCGTTGCCGGAGGGGGCGGGCTCATCACCCTCCCCGCGCTGCTGCTCACCGGCGTGCCGCCGCATACGGCGCTGGCCTGCAACAAGGTCAGCGCCTGCCTTGGCACGGCCACGGCGCTTGGCACCTTCGCCCGCAGCGGCCTCGTCGTCTGGAGGCTTGCCGCCATTGGCGCGGGCTTTGCCCTGGCGGGTTCGGCCATCGGTTCCCGGCTGGCCCTGAGTCTTGACGCCAACACGCTGGGCAAAGTACTCATCGTCCTTCTGCCCTTTGCCATGATGGCCACGCTGATCCCGCAGAAGGACAGAGCGACGCCGCTGGTCTCCGACGGCCCGCGTTTCTACGTACTCGCCCCGCTCTGCTGCCTTGGCGTGGGCGTCTACGACGGCTTTTTCGGCCCCGCCACGGGCTGTTTCTTCATTCTGGCCCTGCATCTGCTGGTGCGCGTCCATCTTCTCCAGGCCAGCGCCACCACCAAGGTACTCAATCTGGCCTCCAACGCGGGCGCGGCCCTCGTCTTCATCCTGAGCGGCGATGTGGTCTGGACGCTGGCCCTCTGCATGGCCGCCGGTTCCATAACCGGCAACTGGCTGGGAAGCCGCATGGCCATCCGTATCGGCGGCGCGCTTGTCCGGCGGGCGCTGATCGTCTCGCTCTCCCTGCTCATGATCTCCCTGATCTGGACCTATTTCCTCAAGGGATGATGACGGCGTGACATCCCCGCTGATTCCGCCGCATCCGCCGCGCCCGGCGCTGCATCTGCTGTTCTGCGCCGCGCTCCCGCCGTCGCTGGCGGCCCGGCTGCGGGACTGGACAGCGGCCCGGCTCTCTCCTGAGGATACGGCACACAGAGAACGTTTTACCGATCCCCAGGCGGCGCGGGCGCGCCTGCTGGCACGGGCGCTGCTGCTTCTTGCCTGCCGCCATGCCTGCCCCGCCCTGCCCGCCACGCTCGTGGCGATGCCGTCCGGTGCGCCCGCGTTCCGCCGCCTTTCCCCGGAAATGTCTCCAGCGGGGCTACCGCCTGAGGGGATGGAGGCGGCCGTCTCCTTTGCCTACAGCCCGCACGCCGTTGCCTGCGGGCTGGCCCTGGGTCCGGCGGGACTGCGTCTGGGCGTCGATCTGGAAGCCGTCGCGTCTCCGCCCCCAGCGCCGCGCGCCTTCCACAGCGACGAACGCGACGCGACGCCTTGCGAGGCCCTGCGCCGCTGGACCGTCAAGGAAGCTCTGCTGAAGGCCTGGGGGACGGGTCTCACTCTCGATCCGGCGCGCGTCTCCACAGGGCGTCGCGGGCAACGGCGGGGCGTGTCCGCTCCCTTTCCCGCACTGCCGCCGCTTTTCTGGAACTCGCTGCCGCTTCCCGGGCACTGGTGTTCCTTCGCGCTCTCACACAGCCTTCCGCTGCGTCTCTCTTGCCTGACGCCCGCCACCGTCGCGGCGGCGCTCCGGGAACCGCGCCAGTCCTCATAAAAAGAAGATTGCTCGATACCCTTGAAGATGACTTCGCGATAGAGGCTGTTGCCAAAGCGGAAATTGCCCCTGGCAATGTTGACATCGCGCAACCGCCCGGCAACGTCATAGAGACCGTCAAAGAGATAGGCGTGTATCTCTTGCAGGCCCTGACCGTTCCCCCTTCCAGGCGGTCACAATCACCGCTTTCAAAAAGACGGACGCCTTGATCAGGCTTTGCGGACAAGGCCCATACCTCCCTCCCCACCGCACGGCACACGCCTTAGCGCGATGCGCGGCGAGGCAGCGCAACAGCCAGCTGATCGGCAAGATGGATGCCCAGACGCTGAACGAGCAGGCTCTGACTCCGGGCCAGCGCGGAAAAATCCGGACCGCCGGGTTCTTCGTCGGAAAAGACGCCCTGCGCCAAGACGCCGCCGCGCGTATCCCGCAACTGCCAGCGGGCGGACAGACAGGAGCCGTCCTGGAAATCGCCGTCCAGCCGCAGGATGTCCACCAGCAGCGCTGGAGCCTGTTCCCCCGCGTCACCATCGGGCAGGAGGCTGTACCCGCCCCCGGCCAGACGCGGGGCCAGCACTTCCCGCAGCACGCGATGCACGCCCTTTGCCAGCGGTTCTGCCCACTGATGAAGCCCGGCCACTTCCAGCCGCGCATCCTGGGCGTGGCGCACGATCATGTCCCGCCGGTCAAGGTATTCCGGCACGGCCACCGCGCCAAGGCGCAACGTCCCGCCGGGCAGGGGGCCTGTCCGCTGGGGCGGCTGGCCGCTGTCCAGCAGATAGAAGGAGGTGGGAGCACTCTTGACGCAGCCCATGCCCGGCAGGGCCAGCGCAAGGCAGAGCGCGGCCATCCACAGGCGGGAGAAGAGGATCTGGCGGGAAACGATCATCGGCGTTGTCCTTGTTTACCGTAGATGAGGGCTTCGGGGTTGCGTTCGATGGTATCGGCCACGGAACGCAGGGAACTCATGGCCGCCGTCGCCTCGCGCAGCATGCGCCGCAAATCCTCCATGACGGGCGACGCGGGATGCAGCACCGCTCCGGCGGTACGGGTGACGCGCTCCACATGTTCCATGGCCAGACGGAAGCGCTCCAATGCCGGAGGCAGTTCCCCGGAAGCCGCGCCAAGCGTCGTGTTCAACCGTTGCACCGCGGGCCGGGTCTCCTCCATGAGACTGTCCAGCCGGGCAAAGCTGGCCCGCATGGCGGCAAAGGCCCCGGTAAAGCTCTCCAGCGCCGTCTCGATCCTGCCGGATCCCAGCAGGGCCGCCAGCGCGCGCAGCGACACGTCCGCGGACACCGCCATCTCGGCCAGCGGCAGGCTGGCCAGACGCCGTTGCAACTGATCGATGGGCGACGGCAGGGTGGGAATCTCCATATCCGGCGTGGCGGAATGATAGACGGCCTCCGTTCCCGGGGCAAAATCCAGCTCGATGCGGAACTGTCCCGTCACCAGGCTCTGCATTTGCAGGCGGGCGCGCAAACCGCCCTGAATCATGCGCCGGAAGGTCTCCCGCTGCAATTCGGCCGTGGGCGCTCCCCCGACGCCTTCGAAGGCGTCCTCCTTGAGGCGCACGTAGACGGGAATGGACGGCCCGGCCTCGCCGGGGCGGGCTTCCAGCGCGATGCGGGTCACGCTGCCCAGCGGCACGCCGCGAAACACCACCGGGGATCCGATTTGCAGCCCACTGACGGATCCGTCAAAATACAGCACGTATTCCATGGCGGAACTGAGCAGACGTCCACCGCCAAGCGCCGCGATGCCCACGGCGAACAGCAGCAGGCCGCCGATGACGAACGCCCCGACGGCCGTTTTCTGTGTTTTGGAGGCCATAGGCCCTGTCTCCTTGTTTCATGGCGCGGCGCGTTCAGGCGTCTCCCGCCCCTCGCCGCCACGTGTGAGAAAATTGCGCGCGCCGGAGGCCGCGCCGGGATCGCGCAGCATGGCCTGGGGATTGCCGCGCGCCGTGACGGTGCGGGATGCGGCGTCCAGAAAGATGCCGTTGGTGGCGATGGCGAAAATGCTGGCCAGTTCGTGCGAGACGATGACAAAGGTCGTTCCCAGCGTGTCGCGCAATTCAAGAATAAGGTCGTCCAGCAGGCGGGAACTGACGGGATCCAGCCCCGCCGAAGGCTCATCCAGGAAAAGGATAGCGGGATCCAGCGCCAGCGCGCGCGCCAGACCTGCGCGCTTGCGCATGCCGCCACTGATTTCGCTGGGGTAGTAGTCCTCAAAACCGGCCAGCCCTGCCAACGCCAGCTTGAGGGAGGCCAGTTCGCGGATTTCCGCCTCGCCAAGATCCGTGTACAGCTGCAGGGGAAGGCCCACGTTTTCCGCCAGCGTCATGGAACTCCACAGCGCGCCGCTCTGGAAGAGGACGCCCACACCGCGCATGAGGCGCCGCCGCGCCTCCTCTCCGGCGCTCCAGAAATCCCGCCCGCCGTAGAGAACCCGGCCCCGGCCCGGCGCTTTCAGCCCCATGAGCACGCGCAGCAGCGTGCTCTTGCCGCAGCCGGAACCACCCATGATGAAAAAGATGTCTCCCCCGCGCACGTCAAAGCTCACGTCGCGCATGAGCACGTAGTCCCCATAGGCGACGGTCAGATCACGGACGGACAGGCACGGCGTTTCGGAAAGGGGTGCTTTGCTGTTCATGGCTCAGATACGCAACAGATTGCAGACGACGGTAATGATGGCCGTGGCCACGATGATGCCCACAAGCGCATGCACCACGGCCGTAGTGGTGGCGCGCCCCACGGCCAGGGCGCTCCTGCCGCAGCGTATGCCATGATAGCAGCCGGACAGGGCCACGATGACGCCGAACACTCCCCCGTAGACAAGACCGATGAGGCCATGCCGGAAATTGACCATGGAAATGGTGGCGTTCATGTACTCCAGCGCGTTGAGATCCAGCATGGTCACGCCCACCAGAAAACCGCCGAGAATGCCCATGAGATCGGCGTAGACGGTGAGCAGCGGCGTCATCAGCGCCAGCGCCAGCAGGCGCGGCAGCACCAGAAAATCCGTGGGCGGCAGGCCCGTGGTGGAGAGGGCATCCACCTCCTCATTGACCTGCATGGTGCCGATGACGGCGGCATAGGACGCGCCCATGCGCCCGGCCATGACCACCCCCACCATGACGGCTCCCATGACGCGCAGCATGCCGATGCCCACCAGTCCGGCCACGTAGATTTGCGCGCCGAACTGCTGCAGCTGCACCGCCCCCACAAAGGCCAGAATCAATCCGAACAGCAGGCTTGTGACAGAGACGATGGGCAGAGCGCACACGCCGCATTCGTGCATGGCTTCCAGAAAATCCTGTGGCCGCATGGGTGATCGGCCCGTCACGAAACGCCAGAGCGACAGCGTGGCCTCGCCCAGAAATTCAAGGAAATCCCCGATGCGCGCGGGCAGGGACAGCACGGCGCCGCCCAGCCGTTCCAGCGTCCCCTCGTCCCCGGCGGCACGCCCGGCCCCTTCCCTGGGGGGCACGGCAAAGGCCAGGCGCAGCAGGCGGCTCAGGCCGGGCGGCAGATCGTCCACAATCTCCCCTCCCGCGGCGCGCTCCAGACGCACAAGGCGAACGAGAAAGACCAGCAGGCTGCTGTCCCACTGAAGCGGCTCCTCCGCCGTCAGGCGCAGACGCCCGCACCCGCCCTCGGCGGCGCGCAGGGCTTCCCCCGCCTCAGGGGGCCAGGGGTGGGAAAGTTCCCATGTGCCGCCCACGCACACGAGACATTCCGCCCCGTCCCGGCGCAGGCGTATGTGCGGACCGGTGTTCATCGCGTCATCCTTTTTGCCTTTCCACACGTTGTGTGCTACCTGTGGGCTACCATAGACACGAAAGTATAGCCGCTGCGCGGCCTCCCCGCAAGAGCGGCGCGCCGCTTCCCCTCCAGCTCAAAGGACAGCAGCCATGTCGCTCAGGACGCGCCTCGCCCTTCACAGGGAACCCCTCTTTCTCATGGACGGTTCCGCCTTCATCTTCCGGGGCTTTTTTGCCAACCGCACCATGCGGCGTTCCGACGGATTCCCCACCAACGCGCTGGCCGTGGTTTCCCGCATCCTGCTGCGCATCCTGCGCGGCGAGCGCCCACGCTACTTCGCGTTCATCCAGGACGGCAAAGGCAAGAATTTCCGCCACGAAATCTACGCCCAGTACAAGGCCAACCGCGACGCCACGCCGGAAGATCTCGTGCGTCAGCTCGAACCCATCCGCCAGCTGGTGCGCGCGCTGGGCCTGCGGCTGGAAGTGTCGCGGGGCTGCGAGGCCGACGACTGCATCGCCTCGCTGGCAGCACGTTTCAGCGAGGAACGCCCCGTGATCATCATCAGCGGCGACAAGGATCTGAAACAGTGCCTCGGCCCCAACGTCTATATGTGGGATCCCGCCGCCAAAGAGGAAAAGCTCACCGACGCTAGCGCCTTCACGGCGGAAAGCGGCATCGCGCCGCAACACTGGCCCGACATGCAGGCACTCATCGGCGACAGCAGCGACAACATTCCCGGCGTGCCCGGCATCGGCCCCAAGACGGCGCGCCAGATCTGCGCCATCTGCCCCACCCTGGAGGACATCCGCGATCGCTTTTCCCTGCTCCCGCCCAAGATCCAGGACAAGTTGCGCGATCATCTGGAAACCATATTCACATGGCGCAAACTGACACGCCTTTCCCGCGGGGAGTGCGCCGATCTGACGCTGGACGACCTGCGCGTGCAGCCCCCCGACGAAGCGCGCTGCGCGGCCCTTGCCGGGGAATTTGAGCTCTTCGCCCTGCGCCGCGAGCTGGAGACCCTGTTACGCGGCCAGCCGCCGCGAGAGGGCAGTCCGACCCATCCGGCGGTCCAGCCCTCTTCCGCAGCGAACACGGACGCGGTTGAGGGCGTTATGGGGGGGGCGACCGCTTCCCATCAGGCGTCCGTGCCAATTCCGCCGCCCGTGCCGCCCCTTTCGGGGGAAGGGGCCGAACAGGGGACGCTTCCGGGGACGCTGCTGGACACGCCCCAGCCGCCGCAACCGCTGGCGCAGGCCCCGGAAGCCCGCACCACCGCCGATCTGCCTTCCTGCGCGGGCCGCCGCGCCGCCCTTGTCTGGGCCTCCGGCCCGGGCAGGCCGCCGCATGTGGCCGTGGACGCCGATCCCGCGCCCCAGGAATTTCTCTGGCTGGGCCGCATGGAGGAGCTGCGCCGCTGGCTGGGAGATGCGGCGCTGCTCGTCGCCGCGGACAGCAAGGCCCTGCTGGCCGCGCCCTGGGCGCGTGAGGAGGACGCATCCCACGCGTCCCGGACAGCCTGGCCGCCACATTTCGATCTCGGCCTTGCGGCCTACCTGCTCGACCCTGAAGAGGGCGACTACGGCTGGGCGCGCCTCTACACCCGTTACGGCGTCATGCTGGAACATCCCGAACAACGGGGTCCCGCCGCGCTGGCGCTGGATCTGGAAAACATGCTGCGCCGACGCATGGAAGCCGCCGATCTTCTCCCGCTTTACCGCCATCTTGAGCTGCCCCTGACGCCCGTGCTGGCGGGCATGGAAGCGCGCGGCGTCGCCATTGACGCGGCGGCCTTCCAGAGCTTTCTTGCCGACGTGCAGACCCAGCTGGACACGCTCTCCGCCGAGGTGCACAGGGCCGCCGGGCACGACTTCAACATCCGATCGGCACAGCAGCTGGGGGAAGTGCTTTTCGGGGAACTGGGCCTGCCCGCGCCCCGCAGGACAAAAGGCGGACAGGCCTCCACCAGCCAGCGGACGCTGGAAAAGCTGGCGGGCAAACACCCCGTCGTGGACAGCGTCCTCCGCTTCCGCAAGCTGGAAAAAATGCGCTCCACCTATCTGGATCCGCTCCCCCGGCTGACGGATGCCCAAGGCCGCCTGCACACCACCTTCAACCAGACGGCCACCGCCACGGGCCGCCTTTCCTCCAGCAATCCCAATTTGCAGAACATTCCCGTGCGCGGGCCGCTCGGCAAGCGCATGCGGGCCTGTTTCATCGCGGGCGCTGGGCGCAGGCTCATTTCGGCGGATTATTCCCAGGTGGAACTGCGTGTGCTGGCGCACATGTCGCAGGACGCCGCCCTGCTGGACGCCTTCCGTCACGGGGCGGACATCCACGCCAGGACGGCGGCCCTCATCTACGATGTGCCGCAGGCCGAGGTCAGCCCCGATCAACGCCGCAACGCCAAGACCATCAACTTTGGCCTCATCTACGGCATGGGCGCGCAAAAGCTCGGGCAGGAACTTCATATCCCGCTGGCGGAGGCAAAGGCCTTCATCGCCCGCTATTTCGAGCGCCTTACCGGCCTGAAGGCCTTCTATGATCGTGTGGAGGCCGAGGCCCGGCGTCAGGGCTTTGTCGCCACCCTTGGCGGACGCCGCCGCCCGCTGCCCGGCATTCTCTCGGCCAACGGACAGGCCTTTGCCCTCGCGCGGCGGCAGGCCATCAATACCGTCATTCAGGGGTCTGCCGCCGACATCATCAAGCTGGCCATGCTGGCCGTGGCCCGCGACGCCCGGCTGCGCGCCCTTGACGCGCGGCTGCTCCTTCAGGTGCATGACGAGCTGGTGCTGGACGCGCCCGAGGAACACGCCGGGGAGGCCGGGGCCCGCGTGGCCGAACTCATGGCGGGGGTGGAACCCGGCGGCGCGCCGCTCTCCCTCCCCCTTGCCGTGGACTGGGGCACGGGCGACGACTGGGGCGCGGCGCATTAGGGCTGTTTCCCGGCGTCAGGACTCCAGGGACGGATCCCGGACGGCTATGGCCGCCGGAGAGGGAAGCACGGCAACCCGGTTGTAGACGATATAGCGGTTGCGACCCTTGTTCTTGGCCTCGTAGAGAGCGCGATCGGCAAGCTCGAAATAGGCGGTGTAGCGGCATTCCCCCGGCGTTTCCACAATGACGCCGATGCTGCATTCGATAGGCGCGCCGTCGATGCCGGCGGCGGCGAGCCGCCGCTGAAACCCTTTCAGGAGGCGTTCCAGCTCCGTCATGCCCGGATAGCGCGGGAGAAAAAAGGCGAACTCATCGCCGCCAAGGCGGCCCACGGAGGACGGTGGGGGAAAGCTCTCCCGCAGGATGGTTCCCAGCCTCTGGAGAACGGCGTCGCCAGCGGGATGGCCGTGCGTGTCGTTGAGTTCCTTGAAATGATCCATGTCCACCAGCCCGAAGACACAGGGAGGGACGGGCGCCGTGCGCGGACAGAGGTCCGGCCTGGCCGGGGTTCCCGTCTTGCCGGGACAGCGGCCGTGACCGGCGCAATGGACGCCGCAGGCCACCTCCACGGCGGCCTGGAAACCGCTGCGGTTGAGGATGCCTGTCAGCGCATCGTAGAGCGCCTTGTGCTGAAGGGCCAGCCGTTCCTTTTTTTCGCTGTCGATGTTGATAATGCTGCCCGCCATGCAGGGACGGCCCAGATCGTCCGTCAGATTGCATGCCTGGATGCGGCACCACAGGGGACCGCCGTCCCCCCGCAGGAGGCGGGCTTCCGTCTCCGCCTTTTCCGCGCCCTGTCGCAGACGGGCGAACATGTCCCGCACGCTCTGGCGGTCTTCCTCGACGGCGTGGGCGCGGATCGCCTCTTCCGGCGTTGCCGCCGCGTCGGGCGGCGGACAGCCGAAGACCCTGTGCCAGAACGGGGAATAGCTGGCGTGTTTCCTGTCCGGGCTGTACTCGAAAAGAACGGCATCCACGAGGTTTGTCATGATCCGCGCGCGCTGTTCCCTGTAGGCCAGCGCGGACAGGGTGCGACGGTGAAGATGGAGCCCGTAGCAGATGAGCGCGCCCACAAAGACACCCAGTGTGGTGAAGAAGTAGGCGGCCCACAGCCGCATGTTCCGGATTTGTTCCGGAACGCCGCCTTCCCGCCAGTTCCAGAGGTTCGGGAAATCAGAAAAATCAGAAAAGACCCGCGGGCGCGGCATCGTTTCCGAAAGGTCTCCAGAGCCGCCGGGCATCCGCGGCGGGCGGGCGGCGTCCGTTTCCCAGCGCGCCGGGCCATCTTCCCACGCCGCGATGCGATCGTGCAGGTTCCGGCAGATCTCAAGGAGGGTGAGCATACGCTCCTCGCCCGCGGCGAGACGCCGCGTCTGCTGGTGAATGTAGGAGGTGTAGAGCGCGTAGCAGAAGATGAGCCACACCAGCGGCAGGAGATAGAGGGCGCGCGATTTCATGACGGACGATCATCCCCGGACAGCGCGGAGGATGAGGACGGCTCCGCAGGTGTGGACGGCGCGGACGGCGCGCCGCCCCCGGCGCCGGAATGGGCGCTCACATAGTCGGAAAACTCGTCCAGCGGCATGGGCTTGGAGATAAAATAGCCCTGCCCTATGTCGCAGCCGATGTTGCGCAGGTAGTCTATCTGGCCGGGATTTTCCACACCTTCGCACACCATGGTCAGCTGCAGGCGTTTCCCCATGTTGATGATGGAATCGATAATGACGTGTGTGGCGCCGTCGTCACTGGACACGTTGTCAAGGAAGGCCTTGTCAATCTTGATGACATCCATGTCAAGGGACTGGAGCGAGGACAGGGAGGGTAGCCCTTGCCGAAGTCGTCCAGCGCCAGGGAGATGCCAAAGCGGCGAAGGCCCTTCATGCTTTCCCGGAACTGGGCCTCGTCCTGCAGGGCCATGCTTTCCGTGATTTCCACCTCGATGAGCTGCGGCGGGATGTTGAATTCCCTGAGCGTGGCGGTGAACACGTCCACGTAGTCGCTGGAGAAGAAAAGCGCCTTGGACTGGTTGATGCTGATGCGGATGACGGGCTTCCCCTCGTCGAGGCGGCGGCGCAGCCAGGCGCAGACCGTGCGCAGGACGAACATATCCACTTCCTTGATGAAGCCGTTCTTCTCAAAGAGCGTGATGAACTCGTCGGGATAAACGGGGGAACCGTGGGGCGGCATCCAGCGGATCAGGGCTTCCGCGCCATACAGGGAGTTGTCGGAAAGGCGGATCTGCGGTTGGACGTAGACGATGAACTCATTATTGCGCAGGGCCTGGATCATGCGGTTTTCCATGTCGTTGTCCCGCAGCAGGCGCGCTTCCATGGCGGCGTCGTACAGGGCGTAGCGCGAATGGTAGTCTTCGCTGGCAAGGGAGCTTTCGGCGGTTTCGGCCAGAAGCAGGCAGTTGGCCATGTGGCCGTCGTACTGGCGCACGGCGTAGGCCCCGCAGGAAAAGACCACGGCGCGATCCAGCGCGCGCCGCAGTTTGCCGGCGCTGGCGAAGAAGGCTTCCATGCGTGTGCGGAAGGACTGATCGTCATCGCACTGCCACAGTACCAGAAACTTGCCCGCCGTGGCGTGGGCCACCAGTTCACCGGGCCCCTGGTTGTGCCGCAGCAGCTCCTCATGGCAGAGCTTGATGAGCATGTCGCCCACGGCATG
This sequence comes from uncultured Desulfovibrio sp., assembly GCA_934546745.1. Lineage (GTDB taxonomy): Bacteria > Desulfobacterota > Desulfovibrionia > Desulfovibrionales > Desulfovibrionaceae > Desulfovibrio. Next base: position 41,691 of record CAKTDV010000012.1, read on the forward strand.
GCTGCGGGTACGGTTGATGAGCTTGAGGCGGCGCAAATTCACAAGGACGAGATAATAGGGTTTCTGGGCGTTTCTCAGGCAGGCGTCGGCCTCCAGAAGGAATTTGGCGCGGTTGTCGCCGCCTGTCAGCGGATCGCGGTAGGCCGCCTCCGTCAGCGTCAGCATGTGCCGCCGGTTGCTCCTGATGAAGCGCAGGGCCAGCAGGGCGAGGATGGCGGCTACCAGCAGGGCCAGCAGGGGCGCGTAGTCCCGCGCGACGCGCAGGAGCGTCTCCAGAAGGGACGGGGGTGTGCGATCCATCAGCATGGCCTCCATCTCAGAGGCAGTCAGCGCGGAAATGTTCTTGTCCAGCACGGAGAGCGCCAGCGGGGAGGCCTCGCTGGAAATCCCCAGCGCCATGGAGTACCGCGCGCGGGTAACAAAGGGCAGGGAGGGGAGGTCGTCGCCGGAAAAGGCCGTGCCGGGAAAGCACGGGATGTAGGCGTCGATTTTCCCCCGGTCGCGGGCGTCCTCACAGTCCTCCATTGAGGGGAAATAGAGCAGCTGATCCGCGGGGTAGGCCGCCAGATAGGCCGCGCCCACGGCGGCCATCTCCTGTGCCGCGCCTATGCGGAGGCCGCTGCCAGGAGCGCCCTTCTCCAGCCCGGCCAGCAGGATGGGGGGATCGTAGTAGGGCGTACTCGTGACAAGGCCGTGCGTTGCGGAGAAATCCGGCCCGGCGTAGATATCGGAAACGGCGTCCGCCTTGTCGTTGGCGACCAGAGCCAGGGCCTCCTCATAGGTGGGGGCGGACACGTAGTCAAAGGCGATGCCGCTGCGGCGGGAAAGCGCCGCAAGCAGTTGCGCAAGAAAGTTGGAACCGCTCTGTTCCGGCCGCATCATGATTTGCCGATCGCTGTAGGCGATGCGCAGGCGCGGTTTTTCCTGGAGCCAGTCGTGCTCCTCCCGCGTCAGGCTGAAGACCGTGTTCCTGCCGCGCAGGTAGTCTTCGGCGAGGTTGGCGTACAGGCGCGGTGAGGCGATGTGCAGCTGGCGCATGGCGTCGTCAAGCTGGTTGAGCAGCGCCGTGTTGGTTCTGTGGGTGACGAAGAAAAACGGTTCGAGGGTGATGAGCGCGATGATCTTCATGCCTTCGCCGGACAGCGAACCGTCCACGTAGGCGTCCAGATCCTTCCGGCGGATCGCCGCCACGGCATCCCGCTTGCTGGGATATTCCTTCTTGCGGAACGTCAGGTGATACTGACTCGCAAAACGATCCAGCATGGGACCGCCGTAGGAACCCCGGACGATGCCCACGCGCATGCCGTTGAACGTCTTGAGATCCATATAGTAGAACGGGGCGTCTTCCAGGGCATGGAGCGTCACGGCCTCATACCCCGCAGGAAGGCGGCTGTAATTGTAGATCTCCGTGCGTGACGGGATGTAGGAAACGCCGCAGGTGATGTCGATGACGCCGTCCTCAAGCAGGCGTGGAATATCCCTGAAATTGACGTGCACCCATTCGTGACGCCAGCCCGTATACTGGGAGAGGGCCTGCAGCAGGGCCGCCACATAGCCCGTCATGACGTTGTTTTTCCGCTCGAAAATACCGGAGATGTCGAACCAGCCCACGCGCACAAGGCGGTTCTCCCGCAGGTGCGCGGCGGCCTGCCTGAGCGAGACGGGAGCCTCCGGCGGCGTGGTGGCCAGCGCGCTGTTGGGGGGCATGGACGGCTGTTCTTGGGGCGCGGCCGCGGAAAGAGGCACCACGAAAAGCAGGGGGAGCGCAAGGACGAGGATCGCACGGAAAATGACAGGAACAACGGGAACAAGGGGTTTCGGCATCTGTGTCTGCTCCGGGAGCCCTCTCTTTTGGAATGCGGAAACGCGACGGGCCGTCCATCATCATAGAAAAATTCTCTCTCTTCTGGCAAGGGGCGGCCGGGCGAAAAGCGTCTGGGCACGGCTTGCCTTTCCTCGCGCATGGGCGCACAATTCCCCAACCCGCGCGCGGCCCCCGATCCCAAAAGGAAATGCGATCCCCCCAAGCCCGCACGGGCGCGGTATGCCATCTGAACAAGGAGCGAAGCCATGCCCCGGAGCGGCCGTGTGACCGTGACAAAAATCTACGAATTTGCCTATGCCCACCGCCTGCCTTCCTATCAGGGGAGCTGCGCGCGCCTGCACGGGCATACTGGCAGGCTGGAGGTGGAGGTCAGCGGCGGCGATGCGGGGGGAACGCCCTATCCCGGCATCGTGGTGGACTTCCACGATCTGAAGCGGGTCATGGCTGCCATCGTTGCGGATCTGGATCACGCCTTTCTCAACGACGTGATCAACGACGCGCGCCATGCGGACTGGGCGGCGCGCCATCTGCCCGCCGTCCGCGATGAGGAGGGGCGCGCCGTCTATGCGCCCACATCGGAAAACATGGTGCTGTGGGTGGCGCACAGGCTGGAGACGGTCTGCCCCGATCTGCGCGTCGTCCGCATCCGGTGGTGGGAGTCGCCCTCCTCCTACGCCGAATGGAGGGCGTCTTGAGCGCCCCGGCGGACGCCGCGATCCTGCGGGTCACGTCGCTCTTTCTCAGTATCGACGGCGAGGTCAACGCCCTCGGACAGGGGACGCCCTCCTTCTTCATCCGCCTGGCGGGCTGCAACCTGCGCTGCTGGCGGGCCTTTGGCGGCTGCGATACCGTCTCTTCCTTCGGGCCGGGAACGCCCATGACGGTGGAGACGCTGCTGGCCCGCGTGGATGCCTCCGGCTGCCCCAAGGTCACGCTGACAGGTGGTGAACCGCTGCTGCAGCGCGGCCCGGCGCTGGCGGCCCTGCTGCGGGGCCTGCACGATCGCGGCGTGTTGGTTTCCATGGAAACCAACGGCAGCATCGCCCCGGACTTTGACGGGCGGGAACATGTGGGCAGCCTCGTCTATGACTACAAGTGCCCCTCCACCGGCTGCACGGCCGCCATGCGCCCCTTTGCCGCCCTGTTCGGATCCCTGGGAGAGGCGGATTTCCTCAAGTTTGTGCTTCGCGACGGCGCGGATTACGCCTTTGCCCGCGATCGCGTCCTTGAGACGCGGCGGCTGCGGGAAGCGCGCGGCAACCGGGGCCCCACGCTGGCCTTTTCTCCCCTGATGCCAGCCCGGACGCCGGGCATGACGCCTCCCCCCGGCAAGGGTCCCGAGGACGGCCCCGATGACGTTCTTGACGCGGCCTCGCTGGTGGCGCGCGTGCTGGAGGATCGCCTTTTCGAGGTGCGCATCAACGTGCAGCTCCACAAATACATCTGGCCCGACGCCACGACGGAAGTCTAGCGCGGGCGTCCACCGGCACATTAAGGACTTTTGCATGAAACTGCTGCACACAGGGGCCTTTGCCAAACTCTGCGGCGTGCGGAAAGGGACGCTTCTCTTTTACGACAAAGAAGGGGTGCTGCGCCCCAAATACATCTCCGGAAACGGTTATCGCCGCTATGGCATGGATCAGTATTATGAATTCGCGCTTCTTTCCCTGCTGAAAGATACCGGAGGTTCCCTGAAAGAGATAAAGAGACATCTTCATCATATGGACGGGGAAGAATTTCTTGCGTTTCTTGAAGAGAAACAGGCCTCCGTAAAGGAAGAGCTTGCGGCGCTGCAACAGAGGAAGGACCTTCTGCGGGATATGACAACCTGCCTGCGCGCCTCTCTGGCCTTTGCCTACGACAGCCTGACGCTGGAAAACCACGCCGAGGAGCGCCTTGAAATCATACCGACGGGAGCCGGTGGTTCCGCACTTCAGGACGAGGCGCTCCAGCAGTTCATCGACGCCAACGAAAGCCTCCGGCAGCGGGAGGAACAGCCGCGCTACCCCTTGGGCTCCATCGCGCTCCTTGAGGACATACGGCAAGGCCGGTATCGCGATCAGTCCTATTTTTGCAAGGCGGGGAAAAAGACGCCCCTTTCGGCCGTCCATGTCAAAGAGGCGGGCCTCTATGCCGTCATGGGTCATAAGGGAACAGACGAGAGTCATGAGAAGGCGCTGGCAGACATGCTGGGGTGTCTGGAAACGTCGGGGATGACGCTCACAGGCGAAAACATCTATATCTATGATATGCTGTCCTGCGTCATGGAGGAAGGCGTCGGCAGTATCACATATGCGCAAAAATACTGTATTGGCGTCCAGAAAGAGAGCGGTTCACGCTGAAAACGCGAACCGCTCCCAAAAAGCCGGGCGGAGGGCTGCCCGGCCCCGGTGTGGCCAGAAGGAAAAAATCAGGCCGAGTACATCTGTGATTTCAGTTTTGCCTCTTCTTTTTCCAACTGACCAACTTTGGATTTAAGCTTTTGCAGTTCCGCCTGTCTGGAGGGATCGGTCTCCGCCTGCCGTGCCAGGCTGTCCAGTTGCGCCTGCTTCTGCGTTATCTCCGATTTTTTCAGCTGCAATTCTTTCTTGAGGGCGTCAGTGGAGACCGCCGCGCCGCTTTCGTCACCGTCTCCGGGCGCGGTGTCCGCATCGCCCCCCTCATCTTGTGACCGCATGGTCAGAGTGGCGGCTTTTTCCTTTCCCTCCTCGGAAATGTTGACTGTGTCTTCCTGCGCGGCGGGAGAAGCGGGCTGTTTTTCTCTGGCCGGCGCTTCCTCACCCAGTTTTTTCCGCGCGATTTCCGTTGCCGCGGCATTGCCGCCATCAAGAGCGCTAATATTCATAAAACAATCCTTTTTTGTTTCCGTGCGCGGCGGCCTTTCCCCTCAAGCCTGAAGCGCGCCGCCACGCGGTGTGTGCGCTTCAGTCACAAACGTAAACTGTGCAGCAACTGCACGGTCAAGAAAAAAGATCGCGGCGCATCAGAAGGGCTTTTTTTTCATTCGTCGGGAAAAGAGGCGCGCCGTCAGCACAAAAAACAGCGGCGCAACGTAGACGCCAAGACCTGTGGCGCTGATCATGCCCGCCATGACGGCCGTTCCCAGCGCCTGTTGCGCGCCGGAGCCTGGCCCTGTGCTGACGGCAAGGGGCATGACGCCAAGAATGAGACACAGCGATGTCATAACAATGGGCCGCAGGCGGATCCGCGCCGCCTCCACCGCGGCAGACACCGCGTCACTCCCGCGCTCATGCAGCGCTTTGGCGAACTCCACGATGAGGATGGCGTTTTTTGCGCTCAGGCCGATAATGGTCAGAATCGCTATCTGAAAATAGAGATCATTGTGCATCCCCCGCAGCGAGACGCCTGCCAGCGCCCCAATAAGCCCGGCTGGCGCGACAAGAAGCACCGCCAACGGCACCGTCCAGCTCTCATAGAGCGCCGCGAGACAAAGAAAGACAACAACGACGGACAGGGCATACAGGAAGGGAGCCTGCCGGGAAGCGGCCTGTTCCTGATAGGAGAGCCCTGTCCAGGCGGTGTCAAAACCGGGTGGCAGGCCGGAGGCGCACCGTTCCATAGCGCGCATGGCCTGCCCTGAGCTGGCGCCGGGCGCGGCGTCGCCCTCGATGCTGACGGAGGGAAGCCCCTGATGGCGCGTCAGGCTGGGCGAGGCCAGAACGGATTTGGCCGTGACAATGCCGGAGAGCGGAACCATCTCGCCGCTGGTGTTCCTGAGAGCGTACTTTCGCATATCGCCTATGCCTGTGCGGAAGACGGAATCAGCTTGAAAATAGACCTTTTTAATCCTGCCTCTGTCGGAAAAATCGTTGACGTACTCACCGGCCCAGTAGGCGGCGACGGCGGCGTTGATGTCTCCCCTGTTCAGCTGGCACGCGCCCGCCCGGGCCGTATCTATGGACAGATCGTACTGTTCCGCGTCCTCCATCCCGGCATGGCGGGCGAAGGCAATGGCGGGGGCCGCCTCCGTCGCCCGCAGTAGCAGATCTCTGGCCGCGAAGAGCGCCGCATGCCCCTTGCCCGCCCGATCCATCAGACGCATCTCAAAACCGGAGGATGTGCCCAGTTCCATCATGGCGGGCGGCGCCATGACAACGACTTCCGCGCCGGGGATGGCGGCAAAGCGGGCGGCGGCGCGCTCCATGACATCAAACGGACTTTGCCCTTTGCCCCGTTCGCTCCAGTCCCGGAACAGGGGCAGCACCATGGCCATGTTCTCTCCCGTACCGCTGAAGCCCCAACCGGTGACGGAGAGAACGCTTTTAACGGCGGCTTTCTCAACCGTCCGGAAATAGGTGTCAATATCGTCGACGATTTGCTTTGTCCGTTCCAGCGTCGCCCCCGGAGGCAGCTGCACGTCCACATAGAGGGTTCCCAAATCCTCGTCGGGGAGAAAGGAGGAAGGCAAACACAAGAAGAGAAGACCGCCCGCCCCGGAAAGCAGCGCAAAGGCGGCTCCCCAGAGAAGAGGTTTTTGCAGAACGCCCCTGAGATGGGCGGCATAGCGCCGCGTCAGGGCGTCAAAGCCCCGGTTGCATACGCCAAAAAAACCTTCCGTGGCGGCATGGCGCGCTAAGCGCGGCAAGGAGGCGCAGAGAACCGGCGTCAGGACGACAGCCACAAGGGTGGACAGGGTCATTGCCGAGACGATCGTCATGGAAAACTGTCTGAAAATAGCCCCTGTGGAACCGGACATAAACGCCATGGGGATGAAGACGGCGGCAATGACGGCGGCGACGCCAAGAAGCGCGCCCGTTATCTGACGCATGGATTTCAGGGCGGCGTCCCTAGGGGAAAGCCCCTCCTCCCGCATGAGACGTTCCACATTTTCCACCACGATGATGGCGTCGTCCACCAGCAGCCCTATGGCCAGCACCATGCCGAAGAGCGTCAGCGTATTGATGGAAAAACCCGCCGCGTCCAGCAGGGCCAGAACACCGAGCAGCACGACGGGCACGGTAATGGCCGGAATGATCGTCGTCCGCAGGCGTTGCAGGAAAAGAAACATGACGGCCACCACAAGCGCGATGGCCTCGCCCAAAGTTCTGGCCACGGATGCGATGGACTCTTCCACAATGGGCGCGCGGTCTTCGGCAAAGGCATAGGTAAGCCCGGGCGGGAAAAAGCGGGCAAGGGATTCCAGTTCCGTCTTGATAAGCCGTGTGGTTTCAAGGACATTGGCCCCCGACGCCAGCTTGAAGGCCATGGCGGTTCCCGGATGTCCGTCGAACCAGGTGCCCCCCATGAATTCTTCCTCGTTCAGCTCGATGCGGGCCACGTCCTTCAGGAAGAGCGCGGAACCGTCCTCCCTGACCCGCAGCGGGATATTCTCAAAATCCCCGACGGATTCCAGCAGGGAAGAGGCGTTGACGGTAATGCTGACTTCCTGGCCGGGAAGCGCTGGCGCGGCCCCTGTCCGCCCTCCGGCCACCTGGGCGTTCTGCGCCCGGACAGCGGCAAGGACATCCTGTGGATTAAGCCCGTATTGCCACATCTTCTCAGGATTGCACCAGATGCGCAGGGCATTCTGAGAGCCGTACAACGTTACGGAGCCAACGCCCCGCAGCCTGCCAAGAGGATCCATCAGGGAACTTGCCACATAGTCGCTGATCTCATTGCCGCGCAGGGTGTCGCTGGCGTCGTAAAAAGCCACCGTCATGAACGCGTTCTCCACCGCCTTGGAAACCTGAACGCCCTGCCGTTGCACGATGTCCGGCAGGTACGGCAGGGCCTGTTGCAGCAGGTTCTGAACCCGCACCTGCGCTATATCAATATCCGTTCCGGCCATGAACGTAAGAACGATTTCCGCGTTACCGGACGAGCTGCTGGTCGCGTCCATATACAGAAGATTTTCCAAGCCTTTTATCCGCTGTTCGATAATCTGTGTGACGCCGCGATCGACAATGCCAGCGGAGGCGCCCGGATAGTGCGCGGCAACGCTCAGCTGCGGCAGGGAGATATCGGGATAGTGCTCGACGGGAAGCCGCGTCAGGGCAAGAAGGCCCGCAAGCATGACACAGATGGCGAGAACCCAGGCAAACACCGGGCGCTGGATGAAAAACGCCGCCATGCGCTACTTCCTCCCCTCTTCGGAAGACAGGGGCGCGCCTGTGACCAGCGTGCCCGGCCTGGCCTTTTGCAAGCCCTCCACGACCAGCAGATCGCCTTCTTTCAGACCGTCCCGCAGCAGCCAGCGGTTGCCAACAGCCCGATCAAGCGTCACGTCCCGGCGCAGCACCCGAAACGCGCCGCCGTCCCCCTCCCGCCGCAACAACAAAACGGAGTGCCCTCCGTCGGCGTTTGCCATGACACTGCGCTGGGGAAGGAGCAACGCCGTCTCGACGCTTACTTCCTCAAGGAGCGCCGTCACATACATGCCTGGCAACAGGAGTCCGTCAGGGTTGTCGATCACGGCGCGCAGCCGTACCGTCCCTGTGCTCTGCTCCACAACGCCTTCCGAAAACAGGACTTCTCCCCGTATCCAGCGGGGGAAATTCTCTTCGCCGCCCCTCTGGATGAGGGGGACGTAGGGAGAACCGTCCTCAAGCCGGAGACGCACGGTATTCCCGCCGGGAGGGTAGCCGTGCCAGGCTCTGGCGCGGCGAAGGCGGAGGATCTCCGCGCTGGATTGCGTCATATCGATATGAACGCGGTCGGTTTGCCGGATGACGGCGAGCGCGCCAGTCTGATTTGCCGTGACCAGCGCCCCGACGGTGACGGCCGACGCGCCAATGCGCCCCGCCACGGGCGCCTGTATTTCCGTATAGGAAAGGTTGATGGCGGCGGTTTTCAGATCCGCCCGCGCCCTGGCGGCGCGTGCGCGGGCCTGCCTGTGCTGGGAAACGGTGTTCTCCAGCTCCTGACGGCTGACACCTTGCCCGACGAGGAGCCGCTGGCGTTTTTCCCGCAGGGCAAGGGCGGCAAGATGCGCGTCCGCCTCGGCCAGCGACGCTTTGGCGGCGGCATGGGCTGCCTCATACGGGGCCGGATCAATACGGTACAACGTCTGCCCCTCGCGCACCGTCGATCCTTCCTCAAAAAGGCGTTCGGTAATGATGCCGTCTATGCGCGGCCTGATTTCCGCCAGCACAGGCGAGGACACCCGGCCCGGCATGGTGCTGGTCAGCTCCAGCTTTTCCCGCATAAGCTCAAGATAGCGTACCTGTACCATCTCCATTTCCTCTTTCCCCTCCTCCGGCACATGGCAGCCCAAGAGGAAAAGAACGGGGAGGAAAACAGGAAGAAAAAGATTTTTTCGTAATTTTTCCATTGGTTGCCGCATGGCCTGTTGTCCTTTTGAGACAGGGATCGTTGCCCGCGTTGTGGCATATGCCGCAGAATACAGGGTGTAGTAGCTGTATGGTCAAGAGGAAAACCGTTGGGAGAACAACGTGGAAACAGTCAGGGGCGGCCGGATGCCGCCGCGTTCTTTTCCCGGCATGAGGGTTCCGGCGTCCAGCCCCTCCCACGCCTCCTGGACGGTGAGCGTGTCTTTCGGGGAAGGAGGTTCCGGCGCGGGCGTGGGCGGGGCCATCTCCGAGGCAAGGGAGGCGTCCGGGGCGATGGCGAGAGGGGCGCGGGAACCGCCAAGGGAGAGTTCCTGCGTCTCCGATCCCGCCCGTACCTGAAAGACAACGTCCCCCGCCGCGTTTTCCACAAGCTGCGCGGTGACGCCGCCGTCCGTACAGGCAAGCACTGTGCCTGTCTCCGGATTGTTGACAAAGGCGGCCATGATGGTGTCGCCCCGCCAGACCTCAAGAAGCAGGGTGTCGGGATTGACGCGGAAGGTCAGGGCGGAGGAGTCAAAGGCCACATCGGCGCGTTCCATGGTGGCCGAAAGGGTGACGGTGGCGGCGTCCGGGCCGATGACGACCGTCTGCGTGCCTGTGGAACCGTTGACAAGCGCCTCATTGGCATAGACGCCGATTTTGTCGCCGTCATTTCTGAGCGTGAAAACATTCTGGGGCATACGCTGTCTCCATCAGAAATCGCGAAGCGTCTTTTCCGTTTCGGAATGCCTTTTCCACCTGTCCGCCAACACAGCGGGAGGGGCGGCGTCGGCTCCGGGAAGAGAATGGCCCGGCAAGGGGGCCTTAGCGGCCCAGTGCCGCGCGGCGCGCCGTGCAGGTTTTGGCCAGCTCCTTCAATTCGGGATCGTCCGGAATGACGGCGAGTCCCTTTTTCAGATAGCCCAGGGCGCGCACGACCTCGTCAACTTCCATGAGCTGCCGGGCAATCATGCCAAAGACGGCCTTTTCATCCCGGTAATAGGAGAGGGCCTTCGCATAGAGCGCGTCCGCCTCGGAGACCTTGCCGCGTTCCAGTTCCGAGTGGGCCTCCTTCAGTGTCTTGTCAAGGGCCATTTTGCGCTGCATGGCCTCCTCATAGGATTCCTCCTTTACCTTCTCCGCCTGCATGAGCTGGTAGACGCGGGCGAAAATGGCGAAAATCTCCCGCTCCTTGCCGCCCTGATAGATGACGGGCGCGGCGTGATATTTTTTGAAGGAGGCAAGGGCGGTGACGCTGTTGATGCCTTCGCGGAAGTCGCCGCGCAGATCCATGGGGGCGGACTGGCCGCCAAGATCCTTGAGCGCGAGCAGGACCAGAGACAGGGCGCGTTCGAGTTCGTTACGGTTGGCGCTGGCTTTGGCGCGACCGAGATCTTCACGTATCTTGCGTGGATTCATCAAAAATTCCTTTGTGGTCTGAAACCTCCCCCTTCAGGGGGAAAGCTCTTCTTGACACACCGGGCAAGCCGGTGAAAACCTTTTCCGTCACCCCTCCCTTCGGGGAAAGGCGGCAAGCCGCACGGCAACGCGAACACCGCGGGCCGCCGGATGCGGCGCCGGCCGGCGGATGGGGCGACTGCGGATGGAAACATCAGAAAAAACCTCTACGGCCTGAAATTCCCCCCAGGGGAAAACGTGGTTCTGGCACGGCGGCGACAAGGAGAGGGGGCGGGATTCGCGCCGGAATTCGCGCGTTGACGCGATCCCCTGGCGGCTGCTATCCTGCGGCATCCGTTCCCGCCCCTCCTGCCTAGAACGCTGCCGGAACGCTCTGCCAGCCGCGCTGCCCGCACACTGTTCCGCGCACGGTCACGGGGGAAAGGCCCTCTCTGGAAGGGGGCTCCCGAAGGCTCGCGCCGAAGGCGCGCTGACGGAACCGGGGCGCGGAATCGCCGGGGGCGTTCTCCCCTGAAGTCATCTGGTAGCACACAACAGGCGGAAAGGCAAAATTCCCTCCGGGCGCGACCCCCCTTGTTCCTTCACGGAGCACGCGGTTCGCGCGGCGGGGAAGTCCTTTTCGTCGCGGGAGGTTCGCGGTTCTATGGCACGCATTCTTTACGGGGTGCATGGGACGGGGCATGGCCATGCCATGCGCGCGTTGACCATTGCGCGGCGTCTGCGTTCCCATGAGTTTCTGTTTGTTGCCGGGGACGACGCGCCCGGCGTTCTGGAAGGGGAGTTCCCCGTGCGGCGGATTCCCAATCTGGGGACCGTCTTCAAAAACTACAGGGTGGATCTGGCCGCCACCATCGGCAGGGCCGTTCCGCTGCTGCTGCGTTCCGGGAGCCATGTGCGATCGGTGCTGCGCATCATGGAGGAGTTCCGGCCCGATGTCTGCATGACGGATCTGGAATTCTTCGTGCCGCGTGCCGCCCGCATGGCCGGGCTGCCCTGCCTGACGCTGGATCACCAGCATGTCATCACCTGCTGCCGCCATGAGGGGTTGCCCGCCGGTATGCGCTGGGACGCTTTTTTTCAGGGCTTGACGCCGCGCTGGCTTTTCCGGCCCACGGAAGAGAACCTCATTGTTTCCTTCTATGCGCCGCCGCCCCTGCCCGGCCGCAACGTCCGCATCGTGCCGCCCATTTTGCGCGACAGGGTGCTGGAACTTGCGCCGGAGGACAGGGGGCATGTGGTCGTCTATCAGAGCAATGCGACGGATCGGCGGCTGGTGGACTTCCTGCGGGCGGGCACACGGCGTCCCTGCTATGTGTTCGGCTATGGCCGCACCGAAGGAGGCGACGGCAACGTGCATTTCATGCCCAAGAGCGAGGAGGGCTTTCTGCGCCTGCTGGAGGGGTGTTCCTACGTGATCCAGGGGGGCAGCCATACGCTGATGACCGAGGCCCTGTATCTGGGCAAGCCCGTGTTTTCCATACCGCTCACGGCCATGGTGGAGCAGCGCTTCAACGCCTTCTATCTGGAGAGGCTCGGCTACGGCATACAGACCTCCATGGAGAGCCTGTCGCCAGAACGGCTTTTTGATTTTGAGCTGCGCCTGCCGCGTTTCCGGGCGACCATTGCCGAAGCCGGCAACTTCTGCGGCAATGACGTCGTGTTCGGCCTTGTGGATGCCTTTGTCCGTACTGGCGCGCTGCCGCGCGGCCCCGTTCCCCTCCAACATGAAACCGCCGCGAGGAAGGTGTGATGAGCGCAACCATTGTCGTTGACAGTCTGGCGTATGCCAGAAAGCTGGAGCAGGCCGGGTTCAGCCGCCAGCAGGCGGAAGCGCAGGCGGAAGTCTTTCAGGAGCAGGTCGAACGCCTGCGCGCCGCCCTGCAACCCATTCTGGCCTTTTACGAGGAGGCGACCCGCAAGGATCTTGCCACCAGGGGTGACGTGCTGGACACCCGCCTTGAGATTGAGAAAGTCCGGGCGGATCTCAGCACGCGGATTGAGCAGATCCGGGCGGAACTCAAGAGCGATATTGAGACTACGCGGGCGGAAGTGGAGAAAGTCCGGGCGGATCTCACGACGCGGATTGAGCAAGTCAATGCGGATCTCAGGACGGAGATTGAGAAAGTCCGGGCGGAGGTGGAAAAAGTCCGTGTGGATGTGGAAAAAAGCAAATATGCCCTTCTCAAGTGGCAGATAGGCATAGGGTTGACGCTCCTTACCGTCATGGCCAGGGGCTTCGGCTGGATCGGCTGACAGGGGCGCCAAGGCACGTGTGGCTAAACATTTTCTACGTCATGTCGATAGAGACAAAAAAAGTGCGAAAAATCCAACCAACGGAGGCATAAAATGGCACGATTCTTCCTCTCTCTCTCTCTCTCTCTTTGATTCTCTCTGTCGGCCTGCTCTCTTCTGGCTGTGTTTCCCAGATGTCAAATCCGCATAAGGATCTGACGTATCAGGAAGCATCACAGATTTTGATTAAGGGAAAAACGACAAAGGCGGACGTTGAAAAGCGCTTTGGAAAACCCGACGCAGTGTCAGCCAGCAATGCGACGGAACGATGGACATATCATTTGATAAAATCCAATGCGTTGTTAGGTTCCATGGGGACCTCCGCCGCAACTATCGCCACGAGCACGGCGATGAGCAGCATCCCTTTTGTCGGCAGCGGCGCCCTTATGTCCGCGCAGATAGCTGCGAAAAGTCATGCCACTACGGCTGTTGCGGGGGCAGCCTCTCAAGCGACGAACCCCAATGCATCGAAGACGCTACGCATAGAGTTCTTCAAGGGGGTCGTGAAAAGTTTTACGCTGTCTTCAGACACCTACTAGCCATCCTGTAACGGATCGGTGAGAAGGGGCGTGTCTGGCATGGAGGGTGGAACAACCCGCAATGCCGGATATGCTCCTGTTTTTTCCTGCGGGCCAGTGCTTGGCCGGAAACGTTTTCGGTAACGCCACCGTGTTTTTCAGAAGCAGCCAAGAAACAGCCGCCCCGGCGGGCGGCTGACAGGGGCGGAGGCCGCCCCCTTCTGGGATGCGCCGCCTACCCCTCTTCTTCCGGCAGATGTTCCGCCTTCCACCGGGCGAAATCCTCCTGGGCGCGGGCGCTGTAAAGGGCCTTGCGGTCTTTTTTACCGGCGCGCTGCTGCAGTTCCGGCATGAGGCCGAAATGCGCGTTGGAGGGCTGGAAGCGTTTGGCGGGCGTGCGCAGGTGCCGCAGCAGCGCGCCCAGGGCCGTGGTGGGCGGCGGCGGAGGCAGTTCCCGGCCCCGCGCCCGCGCAAGGAGCAGCAGCGCGGCCCAGAGGCCGCAGGCGGCGGATTCCACATAGCCTTCCACGCCGGTGATCTGCCCGGCCAGCATGAAGCGGGGGCGGGCGGCGAGGCGCAGATCGTCCGTCAGGGCCTGGGGCGCGTTGACGTAAGTGTTGCGGTGCATGCTGCCAAAACGGGCAAATTCGGCCTGTTCCAATCCGGGTACCATGCGGAAGACACGGGCCTGTTCCGCATAGGTGAGTTTCGTCTGGCAGCCCACAAGATTGCAGGCCTCGGCGTTGGCGCTTTCCGCCCGCAGTTGCAGAATGGCCCAGGGGCGGCGGCCTGTGCGCGGATCTGTAAAGCCTACGGGCTTGAGCGGGCCGAAGGTCAGCGTGCGGGGGCCGCGTTCGGCCAACGCCTCGATGGGCATGCAGCCCTCAAAATGCGTCTCCTTCTCAAAGCCGTGGGCCGTCGTCTTTTCCGCGCCCAGCAGAGCTTGATGGAAAGCCTCGTATTCGTCCCGGCTCATGGGGCAGTTCAGGTAGTCGCCGCCTTCCTCCCCCTTTTCCTGTCCGTAGCGCGAGGCCTGGAACACGACGCGGGTATCGAGGGAATGCGTCCAGACAATGGGTGCGATGGCGTCGTAAAAATAGCAGTGTTGCGCGCCCACAGCTTCGGCCAGCGAGGCGGAAAGACCGTCAGACGCCAGCGGTCCGGCGGCGATGACCACGTCGCCCATGCCGTCCAGCGCGGCGTCGTCCAGCGAATTGATGCGCTGGCAGCGCGGATCAATGCGCGGATGTTCCTCAACGCGGCGCGTCATGGCGGCGGCAAAGGCGTTGCGATCCACGGCCAGCGCCTTTCCCGCGGGAATGCGCGTCGCATCGGCACAGGCCATGAAGGCGCTGCCCAGCGAGCGCAGTTCGGCCTTCAGCAGGCCGATGCCGGAGGTGATGTCATCCGACCGCAGCGAATTGGAGCAGACAAGTTCGGCCAGCGACGCGCTCACATGGGCCGGTGAGTGGAAGCGCGGTTTCTGCTCAAAAAGAACGACGGACAGACCGGCGCCAGCCAGTCGCAGGGCACATTCGCACCCGGCAAGGCCGCCGCCCACAACGGCAACAGGCGTTTCGTTCACGCGGAAGACTCCTTTTTCCCCGCAGTGTGGACAAAATGCCGCTTCTTGGCAAGTCCGGCCCCTTGCCCTTCGCGGACGGCTGGGCTACAGATGGGGAATGACAACGCCTACCGCTTCCCCCGTCTCTCCTTCGGCCCGAAAGCCTGCCGATCCCTCTGCTCCAGAGCATACTCCAGCCCCCAATGTGCCCGTGCGTGTGGCCTTTGCCAGCGAGGCGGCCAGACGGCTCTACGGCGGTGTGCCGCATCCGGCGACCTCCCGATCCGCCGGGGTGGATGTGCGCGCCTGTCTGGACGGGGACGCCGCGGAGATTCCTCCGGGAGGGCGGCTGGCCATACCGTCCGGCCTGCGGGTGCAGCCCCTGTGTCCGGGGGTGGCCGGGTTCCTCTATTCCCGCAGCGGGCTTGGCGCGCGCGACGGCCTTGTTGTGGCCCAGGGCGTGGGCGTCATCGATCCCGATTACACGGGGGAAATCCTCATCGTGCTGCGCAACACTTCGAGGGAGGCGCGGCGGATTCGGCGCGGTGATCGCATTGCCCAGCTCGTGTTTCAGCCTGTCCTCATGCCGCTATGGCGCGAAGGCGATCTGGACGCCACGGATCGCGGCGCGGGCGGTTTCGGGCATACCGGCGCGTAGCGCGCGGTTTCCTGTGTACTCTTTTTTCAGAAACTCCCCGAACTACGCTTCTCCCGTGCGGCGAGGCACAGACGGCGGCGTCGCTGTGCCGCACCATGCGCGTCATCGGGAAAGGGGGCCACGGCGTTGCCGCGTTCCCAGGAACAGCGCTTCTCCCCGAAGGGGAAGGCTTCAGATACCAAAGGAATTTGTCATGAGCCATGCCTTTGATCAGGTGAAGGAACAGGAAGAGGCTCTGCTGTGCCGCTCCTACAGCCGCTACCCCATCGCCGTCGCGCGCGGCAAGGGGTCGCGCCTGTGGGACGTGGACGGCAGGGAATATGTGGATTTGCTGGCCGGTATCGCCGTCACCGGCCTCGGGCACTGCAACGACGAGGTGACGGCCGCCCTTGTGGCGCAGGCCGGGCGTCTCTGGCATGTGAGCAATCTGTTCTATCAGGAACCGCAGCTGGATCTGGCCCGCCGCCTGCTGGCCGAAAGCCATCATGGCAAGGTCTTTTTCTGCAATTCCGGCGCGGAGGCCAACGAGGCGGCCATCAAGCTGGCCCGCCGCTACATGCGGAAAGTGCGGGGCACGGACGCCTGCGAGATCGTCACCCTGTCCAGCTGTTTTCATGGCCGCACATTCGGGGCGCTGGCCGCCACGGGCCGGGAAAGCCTCAGCGACGGCTTCACACCGCTGCCCGGCGGTTTCCTTCAGGTCGAGGCCGGTAATCTGGACGCGCTGGACGCTGTCACCGGCCCGAAGACGGCCGCCGTCATGCTGGAAACCGTGCAGGGCGAGGGCGGCGTGCGCCCCCTGCCCGCCGCCTACCTTGAGGGGGTGGAGCGCCTCTGCCGCCAGAAGGGCATCCTGCTCATCTGCGACGAGGTGCAGGCCGGGCTGTGCCGCACGGGCCGCTTCTGGGCCTATCAGCATTTCGGCCTGACACCGGACATCGTTTCCTGCGCCAAGGCGCTGGCCAACGGTCTGCCCATGGGGGCCATGCTGGCCACGGACGAGGCGGCGCGGGGCTTTGAGGCGGGCAGCCACGCCACCACCTTTGGCGGTGGCGCACTGGTGTCCGCCGTGGCGGCAAAGACGGTGGAGATTCTGCGGCGGGACAACCTCGACGCGCGCGCGGCGGCGCTGGGCGCGGCTTTCCGCGACAAGGCCGAAGCCCTGCGTCAGCGTCTTGGCGGGGCCATTGCCGAGGTGCGCGGCCTGGGTCTCATGATCGGCATCGAGCTGACCGCGGACGGCGCGCCCGTCTGGAAGGAGCTGCTGCGGCGCGGCCTCATCTGCAACCTGAGCCACGGCACAACGCTGCGCCTGCTGCCCGCCCTGACCATTGACGCCGCCGATCTGGACAGATTTCTGGAAACGCTGGAGGCGATTCTTTCCGGGAAGTAGGGTCAGGAGAGAGCGCAAAAAAGGGGAGGGGCCGGCGTGTGCCGGGGCTCCTCCCCTTTCTCTTTTGTTCGGTCGTTTTCTTTCCTTGAGTCCGGTGTCTGTGAACGCGGGAACATGCGGCGCGGGTTTTTCCCCGGAGGCGTCGCTACAATCCCAGATAGGCGGAGCGGACGGCCGGGCTTTCCAGCAACTCGGAAGCCGCGCCGTCCATGACAATGCGGCCGTTTTCCAGCACATAGCCCCTGTGGGCGATGCGCAGGGCCTGATTGGCATTCTGCTCCACCAGAAAGACGGTGGTGCCGCTCTCGTTGACCTTCTGGATGATCTTGAAGATCTGCTGGATGATGATGGGGGCGAGCCCCAGCGAGGGTTCGTCCAGCAGGAGGAGTTTGGGGCGGCCCATGAGGGCGCGGCTGATGGCGAGCATCTGCTGTTCGCCGCCTGAGAGGGTGCCGCCCTGCTGCCTGCGGCGTTTGGCAAGGATGGGGAACAGCTCAAACACATAGTCCATGTCGCGCTGTATGCCGGCCTTGTCCCCGCGCAGGAATGCGCCCAGATCGAGGTTCTCCTGCACGGTCATGTCCGGGAATATCAGGCGGCCTTCGGGTACCTGGCTGATGCCAAGGCCGACGATTTCGTGAGGGGCACGCTCATGAATGGCTTCGCCGTTCCAGAGAATCTCCCCCCCGCGGGGCCGGTTGATGCCGCAGATGGTCATGAGCGTGGTGGATTTGCCCGCGCCGTTGGCGCCGATGAGCGTGACGATCTCGCCGTCGTTGATGGTCAGCGAAATACCGCGCAGGGCCTGGATGTTGCCGTAATAGGTATCGACGTCGCGCAGCTCAAGCATCGTCGCTCTCCCCAAGGTAGGCCTGGATGACGCGCGGGTTGGCGCGCACTTCCTCCGGTGTGCCGCTGGCGATGCGGGAACCGTATTCCATGACGTAGATGCGGTCGGAAAGGGACATGACCATACCCATGTCGTGTTCGATGAGGAGGATGGAAAGATCGCGGCTGGCGCGCAGGTGGCGTACCAGCTCTTCCAGTTCTCTGGTTTCCTGCGGATTCATGCCCGCGGCGGGTTCGTCCAGCAGCAGCATGCGCGGGCCCGTGGCAAGGGCTCGCGCGATTTCAAGGCGGCGTTGCGCCCCGTAGGGCAGGTTGTAGGCGCGTTCGTTCCAGAACTGCTCCAGATGCACGCTTTCCAGCAGGTCATAGGAAATGTCAATGGTCTCCTGCTCCTCGCGACGCGTGGCGGGGGTGCGGGCCAGCGCTCCCCAGATGCCCGCGCGGGTGCGGCAGTGGCGGCCAATCATCACGTTTTCCAGCACGGTCATGTCGCCAAAGAGGCGGATGTTCTGAAAGGTGCGGGCCATACCCAGCGCGGTGATGTCGTGTGGCTTGCGGCCATTGAGCAGGTGGCGGCGCTGTGCCGCGTCATGGAGATAGACGCGGCCCTCCGCCGGAGTGTAGATGCCGGTGACGCAGTTGAAGAAGGTGGTCTTGCCCGCGCCGTTGGGGCCGATGAGCGCGACGATTTCCCTCTCGTTGACGGTCAGATCAAGTTCGTTCAGGGCCCGCAGGCCGCCGAAGTTCTGCGTCAGTTCCTCCACCTGGAGGACGGGCCGGGCGTCGGAGGGCGGCGTTTTCGGCGTCGCGGCCGCGCCCCTGCCCGTGCCGGAAGTCTCGGAATACTGGCTCATGCGCGTTCCTTTTGCGCGGCATCGCCGTGCAGTCTGGTGATGCGGTAACGGCGGCGTTCGCCTGTGACGAGGCCCTGCGGGCGGAAGATCATCATGATGACCATGATCGCGCCAAAGATAAGCATCCGGTATTCGGAAAAGGCGCGCAGGTATTCGGGGGCCAGAATGAGAATCATGGCCGCCACGCCCACGCCCACGATGGAACCCATGCCGCCCAGCACGACCATGGAAAGAATCATGGCCGATTCCATGAAGGTGAAGCTGGCCGGGTTGATGAAGCTTGTCTTGGCGGCGAAGATGACCCCGGCGAAGCCCGCCCAGCAGGAACTCAGGGCAAAGGCCGACAGCTTGACACGCGCCAGATTGATGCCCATGGCCTCGCAGGCGATTTCGTCCTCGCGCAGCGCCTGGAGGGCAAGGCCCACGCGGGAGTGCTTCAGGCGGGAAATGACGGCCACGGTGATGATGACCGCCGCCAGCACGATGTAATAGACGAACATGGTGGAGGCGTTGATATCCATCTCCATGCCGAAGAAGCCTGGGGGGGGAATTTCCTTGATGCCGCTGGAACCGCCCGTCAGGCTGGCCCAGTTGAGCAGGGTCAGGCGGACGATCTCGCCAAAACCCAGCGTCACGATGGCCAGATAGTCGCCGCGCAGGCGCAGCACGGGAAAGCCCAGCGCCAGTCCGAACAACACGGCCATGAGGCCGCCCACGGGCAGGCACGTCCAGAAACCGAGACCAAAGGCCTGATTGAGCAGGGCGTAGGCATAGGCCCCCACGGCGTAGAAGGCCACGTAGCCCAGCACGAGCTGCCCCGCGATGCCCACGGCGATATTCAGACCCAGCGCCAGCATGACATAGAGCAGGGCCGAGATCATGATGTTCGTCTGGTAGAAGGAACTCACGTGGGGCATGGCGATCATGACGGCCAGTACAAGCCCCAGCGAGATCGCGCGGGTGCGGGCGTTGCGGCCGGGCAGGCTGAAGAGGGCGCCCAGCGCGCGGCTGAGGGAGTCAGGCAGGCTGAGGACGGGCAGCCCCCTGGCCTTGCGCCGGAAACACCAGTTCCAGAGCATGGAGAGGAAAAAAATGGCCGCGCCGAGCAGGAGCACGCGATCCAGCCGCCATTCCACGGTCTGATCGACGGAATTGAGGCGTATGCCCATGACGGGCAGGGTCAGGATCATGAACCAGCACGACGCCAGCAGCGCTTTTCCGAGATAGTTGATCATGGGGCTACACCTTCTGCACTTTGGCCTTGCCCAAGATGCCGTCGGGCCGGAATATGAGGATGAGTATCAGCAGGCCAAAGGCGAGCGCGTCTTCATAGTTGCCGGAAAGGTAACCCGTGGTGAGGCTTTCCGCGATGCCGAGGACGAGACCGCCCACCATGGCGCCGGGAATGGAGCCGATGCCGCCAAGAACGGCGGCGGTAAAGGCCTTGAGCCCGGCAAGAAAGCCGATGCCAAAATTGACCTGCCCCATGTGCGAGGCGATGAGCACACCGCCGAGCGCCGCCAGCGCGGATCCGACGAGGAAGGTCAGCGAGATGATTCTGTCCGCGTTGATGCCCAGCAGCAGTGCCATTTTACGGTTCTGCGCCGTGGCGCGCATGGCTTTGCCCATTTTGGTGAAGCGGATGAAGAGCGAGAGGGCAATCATGGCCAGCGTGCTGGTGACGAGAATGAGAAAGTCGCTGGGGCCCATGACGCCAAGGGCGTCGAGAAATTCCATGTCGGGCAGCAGCCGGGGAAAGGGCACATAGTCCGAGGTCTGTGCCAGCAGCACATAGTTCTGGAGGAAGATGGACATGCCGATGGCCGAAATGAGCGGTGACAGCCTGGGCGCGCCGCGCAGGGGCTTGTAGGCCACCTTCTCGAGCGTATAGCCGTAGGCCGCGCTCCAGACGACGGCGGCCAGCGCCGCGACGACGAGAATGCCCCCGGCGGGGAAGCCCATGATGCCGAGCACCCCGGCAACGAGCAGGGCGGTGAACGCGCCCAGCATATAGATCTCGCCGTGGGCGAAGTTGATCAGCTCGATGATGCCGTACACCAGCGTGTAGCCCAGCGCGATGAGCGCGTAGATGCTGCCGCGTGTGAGACCGCCGAAGAACAGTTCTATGAAGTACTGGAAATCCATGCCGTTTCGTGCGTATGCGCTGCGTTGTATCCCGGAGAGATCGGAAACAGGGTGCGGAGGCTGGCCCCGCACCCTGAGCGCCTTACTTCAGGATGATATTGTGATCGGTTTCCACAAACTTGCCGCCCCTGGCCTCGTAGATGGAAAGGCCGAGACCGGCGGCGTCGCCATTCTTGTTGAAGGAGAGGTTGCCCAGCGGTGTGTCGACCGTGTTCTTCCTGAGCCCCTCAAGCAGCTGATCGGTAGCCGTGCCGCCGGAGGTCTCGATGGCCTTCAGGAGAGCCTGCATGGCGGCGTAGGCGTTATAGTAGCCAAAGCCGGGTTCGCTGCCAAAGGCCTTGATATGGGCTTCGCGGGCCTGCTTGTACATGTCCAGCGCGCTGGTGTCCTTGGGATAGGAAGCCAGCGTGCCTTCGCTGTCCTTGCCGGTCATCTTGAGGAAGGTCTCGTCCTTCACGCCGTCGGGGCCCATGAGGGGCGTCTTCACGCGGTCGCGGCGCATCTGCTGCACGAGCTTGGAAGCGGCGGGCTGATAGCCGCCGAACACGATGAGATCGGGCTTGGCGCGCTTCAGCTTGCGGATGGTGGGCGAGAAGTCCACGGCGTCGGGTGTGATGGCCTCGAACAGCACGGTTTCCACGCCGCCCTTCTCGAGAAGAGTGCGGTTCTGGGAGGCGAAGCCCTTGCCGTATTCGCCGTTGTCGTGGACATAGGCGACCTTTTTGACCTTGAGGACGTTCAGGGCGTAGCTGCTGGTCAGTTCCGCCTGGGCTAGATCATTGGCCACGGTGCGGAAGAAGAGCGGGTGCGCGCCTTCCAGCGTCAGGGCCGGGGTAGTGGCCGTGGGCGAGACGCTGATCAGTCTGGCGCTCTCAAAGAGCGGCAGAGAGGCGTTGGTGGGGCCGGAACAGATGGGCCCCATGACCGCGACGACCTTGTCGGAAATGAGCTTGGTGGCGGCGTTGGTGGCCAGTTCGGGCTTACACTGATCGTCCTGGGAGACCAGTTCCACCTTGCGGCCAAGGACGCCGCCCTTGGCGTTGATGTCGTCAATGACGATTTTGGCGGCGTTGAGGCTGGGCACGCCGTAGGAGGCGAGGTCGCCGGAGTGCGCGCCCTGCACGCCGATTTTGATGGGGCCGTCCTCGGCCAGAGCCGGGGAGGCCAGCGAAACGGAAACCAGAGCCGCGGCCATCCAGGTGATGCCTTTTCTCATCGAACGTTCCTTCTCATGGTTAGGGGTTGCAACCTCTCCCCCTGTTTCCGGAGGGAAAGGCCTTCCTGACTGGAACAGCTCCATCCGCGAAGCCGGGGAGAGCCTCGTTCGCGCACCATCTCAGCGCGGGGAGTAGCCAATGGACATGGCATGTTTTTACGCTTTCTGTCAATGCCGTTGCGCCGGAAAGAAGCGCTCCGCGCCGGTTTTTTACGCGGCGTCCTTCTTTTTGTGGCTGGATCGCAGGCGCAGCCGCAAGGGCGCGTGATGGATGCCGAACATGCGGCGCAGCGACCGTTCCAGGTAGCGCGCGTAGCTTTCGGGAACGCGGTCGGCATCGCTGACGAAAAACACGAAGGTCGGCGGTTCCGTCTCCGCCTGCGTCAGATAGAAGAATTTGGCGCGGGCGCGTTTGACCACGGGCGGCTGATGGCGGGTCAGCACATCTTCCATGGCGCGGTTGAGCTGCCCCGTGCCTACGCGCACGCCGCATTCCTTCTTGATTTGCAGGGCCAGAGGCAGGATTTTGGCAAGGTTGCGGCGCGTCAGCGCGGAAACGCAGAGCAGTGGCACATGGCCGCAGAAGGCCAGCATCTCTCCGGTGCTTTTCTGGAGGCGGCTGAGCTTTTCGGGCGGTACGAGATCGCATTTGTTGATCAATACCATGAAGGGAATCTTGCGCGTGTCGAGCAGATCCATCAGACGTTTGTCCTGCTGGCTGACGCGCTCGGTGGCGTCCAGCGTCAGCAGGGTCACGTCGGCCTTGCTGGCCGACTTGATGGCCGCGTTGACCGAATATTTCTCCACAGTGTCGGTGATGCGGCTGCGGCGGCGCACACCGGCCGTATCCACAAAGACGTAGTCCTGGCCGTCCCGGCTGAAGCGCACATCCACACTGTCGCGTGTCGTTC
The DNA here is from genome assembly GCA_934546745.1 of uncultured Desulfovibrio sp. GTDB lineage: Bacteria > Desulfobacterota > Desulfovibrionia > Desulfovibrionales > Desulfovibrionaceae > Desulfovibrio. The sequence goes on from CAKTDV010000012.1 coordinate 64,624, forward strand.
CCGCCACGTCGGAGACGATCATGCGCTCCTCGCCGGAAAGCGCGTTGATAAGGGAGGATTTGCCCGCGTTGGGGCGTCCCAGCATGGCCAGGCGCAGCAGGGGCGCGCCCTGTTCCCGGGCATCCTCCTCTTCGGGCGGCAGCAGGGCCGACAGTTCGTCCATAAGCGCGCGGACGTTGTGGCCGTGTTCGGCGGAGACGGCCGCCAGCGGAAAGCCGAGGCTGTGGAATTCGGCCAGCATTTCTTCCTCGCGTTCCGGGCCGTCCACCTTGTTGACCACGCAGAGGGTGGGCAGGCCCAGGCGGCGGATGTGCGCGGCCAGGTATTCGTCGAGGGGCAGGAGGCCGTCCCGGCCGTCCACCACAAAGGCCACGGCGCAGGCGTCCCTCATGGCGGCCTCGGCCTGACGCAGAATGTCCGCCTCAAAACCGCGTATGCCTTCCGGGCCGTCGGTGACGGCGGCGTGCGCGTCCAGGGTGATGCCGCCGGTATCCACGATGCCGAAGGATCGTGCGTCCTTGCGGCGCACGACGCCTTCCATGCGATCCCGCGTGACGCCGGGGCGGTCGTGCGTAATGGCGCGATTGCTGCGGATCAGACGATTGAACAAGGTAGATTTGCCCACGTTGGGGCGTCCGGCAAGGACGATGCTTGGCAGGGATGCGCTCATGGCTTTTCCTTTGGCGCGTGGCCTGTGCCGCCACGAATCGCGGGCGGGATGTCCGCCTGGGACGGGTACCGGGGAGATATGTCTTGGGCTGGACATTGCGGCCTGTACGCCTCTTTCAGGCTATCATATTTTTTTTTGAAAAACAAGAGGCGGCCCGGTCAGAATGCCGTTTTACGGGCGTTTTGGCGGCATGTCCGCCGTTATGGCCGCCATATCTGGCGGCGGGCTGTCCGGAAAGGGCGGCGGCAGGGTGGCGGGTGTCCACGGGGCGGGCCAGTGCGGCGCGCAGGCGAAGGCGCGTCCGTCGGGCAGGGTGATCCGTACCGCATGGAGCAGCAGGCGCTGGCCTCCGGCCCGCTGTCCTGCCCGCTGTCCGGTCCACTGTCCGGGCGGGCCGTATTTGCCATCCCCGACGAGCGGAAAGCCCGTTGCCTGCATCTGTACGCGGATCTGATGTGTGCGGCCGGTCAGCAGGCGGATATGGAGCAGGCTCGCCCCTTCCCTCCGTTCCAGAGGGCGGGCAAGGAGCAGCGCTTCCCTCCCGCCGGGCGGCGGCGCGTTCCAGGGGTAGGCACGCATTTTCTCGCGTCCTTCCGGGCTTTCCTTGCGCAGGGAGTGGCGGATCAGGCGTACCCCATCCCACGGCCAGCGGCCGTGTACCCAGGCGAGATACTCCTTGATGGCGGCGCGCTGGCGCAGGGCCTCGCCAAGGGTGCGCAGGGCCTCGAACGTGCATCCTACCAGCAATACCCCGGAGGTGTCCCGATCCAGCCTGTGCGCGGGGGCGGGGTGGAAGGCCGCGCCGGGATTCAGCGCGGCCAGCCGGGTGGCGACACTGTCGCTGTGGCCGCTGCCGGGTTGGGTGGGCAGGCCGGCGGGCTTGTGCAACACCAGAATACCGTCGTCGCTGGCGAGGACGGGGGGCAGAGGACGCGCTGGAGATGCCGTCCGGGGAGATGTCTGGGGCCGCGTCCGGGGCGCGGCGGCCTCTTCCCGGCAGAAGGGCGGCAGGCGGATGGTATCGCCCTCCCGAACGGGATCAAAGGCCTTGGCCCGGCCGCCGTTGACGCGGATCTGTCCGGTTCTGATCCATTTGTGCAACTGCCCCTGGGGAACGTGGAGGCGGCGCTTGAGCCACTGGATCAGTTTCTGGCCGCTTTCGGTTTCGGTGACGGCAATGCCCGCGTAGGTGTCGCGCATCGGAAGTTCCTTGAGAGAGTGGATGAACGGAGAGGGCGGAAAGCTGGCAGCGTAGGGCATATGCCGCCGCTTGGCAATGCGCCTTCCCTGTGCTGTAATGGAGCGGCGCGCAAGAGCGGCCGCGTGTGCAGGGTGACGCCGCTCCAACCCGGAAAAACGGAGGGTACGGCAATGCGCAGGGAAGAGCGAAGTGTCGGGGGCGCGTGGCTGCCGGAGGAAACGGCTGCCGCCGGGGCCGCTGTGGCGATCGTGGAACAGCTGACCCGCCGGGGCCAGACGCTGGCGACGGCGGAATCCTGCACCGGCGGACTGCTGGCCTCCCTGATTACCGGTGTGCCCGGTGCGTCGGCCGTGTTCCATGTGGGCGTGGTGACCTACGCCAACGAGGCCAAGACGCGCCTGCTGGGCGTCCCGGCGGATCTGCTGGAGCGTTTGGGCGCGGTCAGTCCGGAGGTGGCGCGCCGCATGGCTGAAGGCGTCCGCCGGCTGAACGGCGGCGACTGGGGGATCGGCATCACGGGCATTGCCGGTCCAGGCGGCGGCACGCCCGCCAAGCCCGTGGGGCTGGTCTATGTGGCCCTGAGCGGGGCGGAAGGCACGTGGCTGCGCGTCCTTCGTCCAGAGGGGCGTCCGGAGGCCGGGATCCCGCCGCGTTCTCTGACGCGCCTTCGCGCCGTCGCACAGGCGCTGGACATGCTGCGGGTCGCGCTTGAGGGGCGCGGCGCGGGGCCGGAACAGGCGTAGGGCGGGGGGCGTTTCTTCTGTTTTTCCTGCGCGCGGCGTCCTTTCCGGCAGGCGGAGGGGGCGCGGCGCGCTTTTCCCTGAAGGGGAAAGCGGCAGACCATAAAGGAGTTTTGCATGAACGTATTACTGATCAACGGAAGCCCGCATCCGCGCGGATGCACCTATACCGCCCTGACCGAGGCGGCGGGACGCCTGAACGCCGCGGGCATCAAGACCACGCTGGTGCAGGTGGGGAACAAGGCCGTGCGCGGCTGTATCGCCTGTAACAAATGCGTGGAGACGGGCCAATGCGTCTTCACGGATGATCCTGTCAACGAGTGCATCGGGCTGCTGCGCCGGGCCGACGGCCTCATCGTCGGATCGCCCACCTATTACGCGGGTCCCAACGCGACGCTGTGCGCCCTGCTCGATCGCGTCTTCTACATGAAGTCCGCGCCCTATGCCTTCAAACCGGCGGCGGCGGTGGTGACCTGCCGTCGCGGCGGGGCCAGCGCCAACTTTGATCGCCTGAACAAATATTTCACCATTGCGCGCATGCCCGTGGTGGCGTCGCAGTACTGGAATTCGTTGCACGGCAACACGGCGGAGGAGGCCCGGCAGGATGCCGAAGGCCTGCAAATCATGCGAACGCTGGGCGACAACATGGCGTGGCTGCTCAGATGCCTTGAGGCGGGCCGGGCCGCCGGGGTTCCTTTGCCGGTAGTGGAACCCTGGACGGGCACGAACTTCATCCGCTAGGTCGGATTGCCGCGAATCCGCCGGGATGGACAGGATCCCGCTGGCGGTGGAACGATGACATACGCACACTATGCCAGAGCGGCGATCCAGGGAACGGGAAATGCTTTCAGCATTTCCCGTTCCGTTTGTTTACGGCGCATCCGCGCTAGATCTTTTTGTACATGGCGCCGCTGTCGGCAGAGCTGACAAGGCGGGCGTACCGGCGCAGCACGGGATAGGGACAGTCCTTTTGCGGCGGCTGGAAGGTCTTGCGGCGTTCTTCCAGTTCCTTTTCTTCCACCAGAAGGTCAAGCCTGCGGTTGGGGATATCGATATGGATGACGTCCCCCTCGCGCACCAGGCCGATGACGCCGCCGTCGGCGGCTTCGGGAGAAATATGGCCGATGGCCGCGCCGTTGGTGCCGCCGGAGAAACGGCCGTCGGTCAGCAGAGCCACGTCCCTGCCAAGGCCCATGCCGGTGATGGCGGACGTGGGGGAGAGCATCTCGCGCATGCCCGGCCCCCCGCGAGGCCCTTCGTAGCGGATGACAACGGCGTCGCCGGGTTTGATGTCGCCGTCAAGAATGGCCCTCATGGCGTCTTCCTCACCGTCAAACACGCGGGCCCGCACGTCCCGGCACATCATCTCCGGCGCGACGGCGGACTGTTTGACCACCGCGCCGTTGGGCGCGAGACTGCCGCGCAGAATGGCGATACCGCCTTCCCTGGAGTAGGCTTTTTCGATGGGATGGATGACATCCTCATCAAGAATGCGCGCCCGGCGATCCGCAAGATTCTCACCGACGGTTTTGCCCGTCACGGTCAGGCAGTCCCTGCGGATGAGTCCGGCCCTGTCCAGTTCACCCATGACGGCGGGAATGCCGCCCGCGTTTTCCAGATCGGTCATGAAGTGTCTGCCAGCGGGCGACAGCTTGCAGAGGTTGGGAACCTTGCGGCTGACCTCATCAAAGATTTCAAGGCCGATGTCGAGCCCGGCCTCATGGAAGACAGCGGGCAGGTGCAGCGTCGTATTGGTGGAACAGCCGAGCGCCATATCCACGGCTACGGCGTTCTCCACGGCGTCGCGCGTGACGATGTCGCGGGGGCGGATGCCTTTTTCCAGCACGTCCATGACGCGCATCCCCGCTTGCTTTGCCAGACGCAGGCGCGCCGCGTGGGCGGCGGGAACGGTGCCGTTGCCGGGCAGGGCAACGCCGATGGTCTCGGCAAGACAGTTCATGGAATTGGCCGTGAACATGCCCGCGCAGGAACCGCAGCCGGGGCAGGCGCGCTCCTCGATGGCGGCAAGCTCTCCTTCCGTCATCTGGCCGTTGCGCACGCGACCCACAGCCTCGAAGACCGTGATGAGATCGCCTTTCCGTTCCCCGTCAAGGACGCCGGGAAGCATGGGGCCGCCGGAGATGAGAACGGAAGGAAGGTTCAGGCGCATCATGGCCATGAGCATGCCGGGAACGCTCTTGTCGCAGTTGGGGATGAAGACCAGCGCGTCAAAGGCGTGGGCGCGCGCCATGATTTCGATGGAATCGGCGATGAATTCGCGGGACGGCAGGGAAAAGCGCATACCTTCGTGGTTCATGGCCAGCCCGTCGCAGACGGCGATGGCCGGAAACTCCAGCGGCGTGCCGCCCGCCATGCGCACTCCCGCCTTGACGGCTTCGGTGATTCTGTCAAGGTGCATATGCCCGGGAACGACCTCATTGGCGGCGTTGACCACGCCGATCAACGGGCGTTCCATTTCCTCGCGGGTCAGCCCCAGCGCGTACAACAGTGAACGGTGCGGCGCTTTCTCAAGGCCGCTTTTCATTTTTTTGCTGCGTTCGTCTTTCATGAAAAAATCCTCTTGAATTTTCCGGCTCCCCGTGGCCTCTACAGGCTCTGCCGCAGAATGTTGAGCCCGATGCCCCACAGCGCCAGACCGCCCAGCAGTTCGGCGAAGCGGTTGATGACGCGCAGCCGCGAGAGCGTCGCGCCCAGATGCAGGCCCCCGGCGGAAATGGCGGCGCACACAAGGCCGATGATCAATGCCGGAACAACGATACCCGTATTGGTAAACGCCAGACTCAGGCCCACGGCAAAGGCGTCGATGCTGGTGGCCACGGCCAGCAGCCAGAGGTTGCGCCCCGCCGTCGGATCCACACGCGGACAGGCGTCGCTTTCGCCGCCCCGGCGCAGTCCCCGGATGCCCTGGAGCAGCATGGCGCCGCCGACCCATGCCAGCAGGCCGAAAGCGACCCAGTGATCCCAGGCTTCCACATAGCGATGCACCGTGCGGCCCAGCAGCCAGCCCGTCAGCGGCATTAGGCACTGAAACAGGCCGAACGCGCCGCCCACGCGCGCATACTGGCGCAACGCCGCAGCGCGCGCGGCACAGCCGGACGCCACGGCCACGGCAAAGGCATCCATGGAAAGCGCGACGGCCAGAAGAAAAATTTCAGCGACAGACATAGCTTCTCCTGCTCTGACAGAAGCCCGCTCCAGCGCGGCTGACACGCTTCATAGCGTGCGCGGCCCGTTCCTGGCAAGCCCGTTTCGCCCGCCTTCCGGGCTTGCGCACACCGCTGTTCCGGTTTATCAAAAAATCCGTTGCTGTCTGAATATATCCCCTTGTCAGGGGGAAACGATAGTTTTGCCGGAGAGTGCATGACGGGTCATATTCTTGCCTTCATGATGTTGCTGGGCAATGTGTTTCAGGTTTTGGCATCCACAGCGCTGGCACTGCCGCTGCTTCTTGCTCTGACGCTGGCCGTCGGACGCCGGGGGCACGGCCGCCTCTGCCTGTGGGGCGGAACAAAGCTGGCCCGTCTCTGTCTGGCAACGGCCATCGCTGGCTGCGTGTATTATTGGTTTTACCACAGTCTGGTCTTTGGCATCGAGCCAGGCCCGCCCGCGGAGCTGGCCGTTCCCATGAAAAGAAATCTCATGCTGGCCGTAGCCTGCTGGGCCGCCGGTCTGGGGCTTCTCTATCTGGGCTACCGGAAGACGGCGGCCTTTCCCGTGCCGCCGGCGGAAACGCCGCTGGAGGAGAGCCGCTACGATCTCGCCCGTGTCCTGCCCGCGTTGTTGCCGGGGCTGGCGGCCTGCGTCTGTTTTACCGCCGCCTTTTTCAGCATGGAGGGCGTGTTCGGAACGCCGCCCCAGGGCATGGACCAGACGACCTATCTTCTGACCCTGCTGCGCAAGACCCTGCGGAGCGCGTTCGGCGATCTCTCTCTGGCCGGAGGCGCGGCCGCGGCCCTTCTTTGCCTGCTGCGGGATCGCCCGGAAGTGGCGAACCCCTCCCATTTTGAAAAGGCGGCGCGCTGGTGCGCCCTCTGGGGGATAGTGGGCTTTCTGCCCGGCTGCATCGATCAGTGGAGCAACCTCCTTCTGAGCGGCCTCTATCTGCCCGGCCCCACGCCCGGCGTGACAGCCGTGCTGCGTTCTCCCCTGTTCTTCCGCACCCTGTTCCTGCTGTGCTGGCTGGCGCTGTTCTGCCGCCCGGCGCTGGCGCGCTCGCTGGGGTTCTGCCTGTTCCCCTGGCTGCTGGTGCTGCTGGTAGCGCCGTTGACGGGCGTCATGATGTAGGTTTTTTCCCATTTTCCCCCTCCGGCGCGCCGCGCGGCACAGTCCTTCTCCCCGAAGCGGTACGCCGGAAGCCACCCGGATGCCGCATCCATGCCGGTATCCTGAAGAATTTCAAGGACGTTTATGACAGACACCAAGGATTCCCCAGCCGCTGCCGCAGCGGCCCCAACGCCGGATATGGCCGCCACAGGAGCCCCTTCCGAAAGCGCGTCCGCAACCCCCGGCGAAGCCCAGGCCCCCGCCAAAACCCGCCGTCCTTCCCGCCGTCGTGTGCCGCGTGCCGCTGAAACTGCGTCAGATGTCGCGTCCGCCCTAGCTCCAGACGTTGCTTCAGACAGCGCGGAAACTTCCGACCCTCCCGCCCGGCCTTCCCGTTCCCGGCGTGCCAGCAAAAAGACAGGCGCGGCGGCGGAGACGCCCACATCCGACGCCGGAAGCGACGTCCCCGGCGAAGCGTCCGCGCATCCCACCCGTCCCCGCCGGACACGGCGCGACAGAAAAAGGGATGATCCCACCACAGGGAGCCAGGCCACGGAGGCTCCCAGCGTCGCGGAACAGGTGCTGGACGTGGAGGCCCGCGTCCCGGATGCCGCCGCGGCCCCCGAAAGCGGCAAGGGCGGACGCCGCCGCTCCCGTCCTCGTGGTACGGTTCCCCGGGAGGGCGCACACCCCCCGGCGGAAAGCGGCCCGGACACGCCTCTCGCGCCCTTCGCGACAGTCGCGGAGGACACGGTCACGCAACCCGCCCCGCATCAGAGCGAAGCGCTGGACGAAACAGCGGTGTCCCCGCACGACAGCGCGGAGGCCCCTCCCGCATCGGAGTTCAGCGGCGGTGAGGACGGATCAGACAGCGCCGCAACCGCCTCCCAGGATGTCGTTCAGGATGCGGCTTCGGACGGGGACGCGGACGAAAACGCCGGAGAAGCGGCGCGCCGCAAGAGCCGCCGGGGACGCCGGGGAGGCCGGGGCCGTAACCGCAGGAAACGCCCGGCGGATCCCGCCGCACCTGACGGCGTCGCGCGGGACGGCAACGACGATGCCGGTGATCCCGGCGACGATATGGGCGTGGTGGAGAGCCTTGATCCGGAAAGCCGTCCGCTGCTTCCCGGCGGCACGGCCTTTCCCGCAGAATCGCCGGAGGAAGTGGACGCGGAGGATGACGGAGGCGATGTTGGGGAAACTCCCGGTGATCGCGAGGTCGGCGGCAAAAAGGGCGGTGTCCGTGCGGCGGCGGTCAAGGCCAGGGCGGCCGCCGGACGCAAGCGCATGTTCATCAGCGTGGTGCCCGGTGAACAGGTGGAAGTGGCCCTTTCCGAAGAAGGGCTTGTGCTGGAATACTATCTGGACATGCTCCATCAGCGCAAGCTCAAGGGTAACATCTACAAGGGCGTCATCCATAACATCGACAGCAACCTCCAAGCGGCCTTCGTCAGCTACGGCACGGGCAACAAGAACGGCTTTCTCCAGATAGACGAGGTGCATCCCGAATACTATCTCGCGCCGCACGAACCCGCCAAGGGCAAAAAATTTCCTCCCATCCAGAAAGTTTTGAAGACGGGACAGGAGGTGCTGGTTCAGGTCGTCAAGGAACCCACGGGCAACAAGGGCGCGTTTCTGACTACCTGGGTTTCCCTGGCCGGGCGCTTCCTTGTACTGACGCCGGGGCAGGAACAAATCGGCGTTTCGCGCAAGTTGGAAAGCGAGGAGGAGCGCAGCCGTCTGCGTGAAATGATGAGCGGCATCGATCCCGGTCAGGGACTCGGCGTCATCGTGCGCACGGTCAGCGCGGGCACCACGAAGACGACGCTGAAGAACGATCTGCAATACCTCAAGCGCGTCTGGCGCGACATCCGCAAAAAGGCCACGGAAGAGACGGCCCCGGCCCTCATCTATCAGGAGCCGGGCCTGCCGCAGCGGGCCGTGCGCGACTATCTGACCGAGGACGTGTGCGAGATCTGGGTGGACAACGCCGATCTGGCGGAAAGTATCCGCGAGACCGTCTCGCTGCTTTATCCTCGCAGGAAGGATCTGGTCAAGCTGCACAGCGACAGCCGCCAACCGCTCTGGGAACGCTTCAACCTGCGGCGTCAGCTCGATCAGATCTACGCCCGCGAGGTGTTCCTGCCCTCCGGGGGGCGGCTGGTGTTCGATCAGACCGAAGCCCTCATGGCCGTGGACATCAACTCAGGGAAAACGTCCGGCAAGAGCAATTTTGAGACCATGGCCCATAGAACCAATATGGAGGCCGCCGAAGCCATTGCCCGCCAGCTCAAGTTGCGCGACGTGGGCGGACAGGTCGTCATCGACTTTATTGAAATGCGCGATCGCAAGCATGTGCAGGAAGTGGAAAAAACCCTGCGGCACGCCATGAAGAACGATCGCGCCCGTCACGACGTGGGCCGCATGAGTTCCTTTGGGCTGCTTGAGCTCGTGCGGCAGCGCACGGGCACCTCGGCGCTCTCCATCAGCACGGAACCCTGTCCGCACTGCGGCGGCACAGGGCAGCGCCGCAATATGGAATGGCGCTCGCTGCAGGCGCTGCGCGAACTGCGCGCCCTGCTGCGCACCCAGAGCCATCATCAGGGCCGCGCTGTCTACGAGGCCGCGCCGGATCTGGCGCTCTACCTCCTGAACCATAAGCGTGACACGCTGCGCGACATGGAGCAGGAATACGGTAAGAGCATTGAAATTGTCATTACCCACTAGGAGATCCATCCCCATGCCCCTGTTTACGAAAGAAGAGGCGCTGCGCTACCACAGCGCGCCGCGTCCCGGCAAACTCGAAGTGATTCCCGTCAAGCCGTGCGGAACCCAGAAGGATCTTTCCCTGGCCTATTCGCCGGGCGTTGCCGAAGCCTGTATGGCCATCCATGCCGATCCGTCCGCGGCGGCGCTCTACACGGGCCGCGCCAATCTCGTGGCCGTGGTCAGCAACGGCACGGCCGTGCTGGGGCTGGGTAACATCGGCCCGCTGGCGGGCAAGCCGGTCATGGAAGGCAAGGGCGTTCTTTTCAAGACCTTTGCCGATGTGGACGTGTACGACATCTGCCTCAAGACGGCGGATCCCGAAGAGCTGATCAGGATCGTCGAGGCCTTGGAGCCCACCTTCGGCGGCATCAACCTGGAGGACATCAAGGCGCCGGAATGCTTCCTCATTGAGGAAGAACTCAAAAAACGCATGAACATCCCCGTGTTTCACGACGATCAGCACGGCACCGCCATCATCTCCGGGGCCGCGCTGCTCAACGCCTGCGAACTGACGGGGCGCGATCCCGCCACCGTCCGGGCCGTTGTGGTGGGCGCGGGGGCAGCGGGCATCGCGTGCGCCCGCTTCTATACGCTGCTGGGTGTGCCCAGGGAAAACATCCGCATGTTTGACTCACGCGGCCTCATCTACAAGGGCCGCGCTGGCCTCAACCCCTGGAAGGAGGAATTTGCCCAGAGCGAAAACCTGGGTGATCTGGCCGCCTGCCTGCGCGGCGCGGACGTGTTTCTCGGCCTTTCCCAGAAGGGGCTTGTGAGCAAGGATATGGTGCGCTCCATGTCGCCGCGTCCCATTATCTTCGCCATGGCCAACCCCGATCCGGAAATCAGCTATGAGGATGCCAGAGACGCCGCGCCCGACGCCATCATGGGGACGGGCCGTTCCGACTATCCCAACCAGATCAACAATGTCTCCGGCTTCCCCTACCTCTTCCGTGGCGCGCTGGACGCCGGGGCCAGCGAAATCAACGAGGCCATGAAGCTGGCCGCCGCCCGGGCTCTGGCCGATCTGGCCAGGGAAACCGTCCCCGGCGAGGTGCTGCGCGCCTACGGGGCGCAATCCCTCACCTTCGGGACGGACTACATTATTCCCAAGCCGCTGGATCCGCGTATTCTGACGGCCGTCACGCCCGCCGTGGCCCGCGCCGCCATGGAAAGCGGCGTGGCGACGCGCCCCATCAGGGATATGGACGCCTACGCCAGCGAACTCCGCCGCCGCGTGGACGCCGCGCATGCGCGCATCCGCCCCTACGTGGCCGCGCTGGCGAACGCGTAAGCGGACGTAGCGTCCAAGCCGCTCCGCCCCCTGACACTGCCAAGGCTCCCCGGCATCGGGGGGCCTTTTTTTACGCCGGGAGAATTCACCGTCATGGACACCGCCGCCCACCTCCGGGACGCCCCCTACGTGGTCATCGCCTGCGCGGACGGCGTGGT
>CAKTDV010000013.1 GCA_934546745.1 uncultured Desulfovibrio sp.
GGTGGAGCTGAGGAGAATTGAACTCCTGACCTCTTGAATGCCATTCAAGCGCTCTCCCAACTGAGCTACAGCCCCACAATGAGTGGGTATGTTTGTGTTCCCTCGGTATCAGAGGCGGGGAATTGGGATATATCTCCTGCCTCGTGTCCGGCCTCTGTGCCGAAAGGTTCTGGTGGAGCTGAGGAGAATTGAACTCCTGACCTCTTGAATGCCATTCAAGCGCTCTCCCAACTGAGCTACAGCCCCACGGCGGAACACACTCTGACCTGAACAAGGTGTTTCTGTCAATACAAAAAATGACGGCCTTCCGTTCCTGTCAGTGTCAGTTATGGTGGGTCGTGCGGGGATCGAACCTGCGACTCTCTGCTTAAAAGGCAGATACTCTACCTACTGAGTTAACGACCCTTTCGAGATATCCAACTTGCCTGAAGAAAGTTTGTCTGTCAAGAATTTTTTTTGAAATTTATGCCGCGGGCGTGCCAGGATCTGTGGGGCGGACAATTTGTCCTTGACATTGACGGGGAAAAGGGTATTGCTTATCGCGTGACGTGAACCGGCGACGGTACACGGACATCCTGATGACGAACACCAAGTTCACAACGGGGTGGCCTGCAAGGGCCCCCTTTTTTTATGCTTGCCCGCCGGGCGGGGGAGGAGACGCATGAGCGACGCCGCTGTAAAGGACGCCCTTGTCCGTATTGCCGGGCCTGTGGTTCGTTCCCTGGGGTTGGATATCTGGGGTGTGGAAATCACACGGACGGGTCGCCCCGTCGCGCGTCTTTTTGTGGAAGCGCCACTTGCGCCGGAAGACGCCGCCAGCGGCATGTTGTCACAGGCCGCCTCTGGCGCGCGGGAAGACGCGCCGGATCCGTCCGCCTTTTCCGCCACCATTGCCCAGTGCGAGGAAATTTCCCGGCGCATCGCTCTTGCGCTGGACGTGGAGGATGTTTTCCCTCACGCCTATGTGCTGGAGGTGTCCACGCCCGGCTTCAACCGGTTGTTTTTTTCTCCTTCGCAGATGCGTCCTTATATAGGGGACGTGGTTGAGGCTCGCATGCCGTCCGGTTTTACGCCGGAAGGGCTGGATGTGGCGCGCCGCGTCTGGCGCGGCCGCCTGACGGCTGTGGAGGAGGATGCTTTTCTGATCGCTCCGGCTGTTGTGGGCGGCGACGGGGAGGTGGCGCCGGAGGCGTTGCCCGAGGCGCGTATTCCCTGGGAGGCGGCCCGGCGCGTGGCGCGGGTATATATTTTTCATCAGCCAGTCCGCCCCGGCAGGCGGGCTGGCGGCAGGCTGCCCAAGGGCGGTGATGCGCGCGGAGAGCGGAAGCGCGGGCGCGCGCCCATGCCCAACGAAGCGCTGGACGGGCTGGATATCTGATTTTGACAGACAGAGGATGCAGGACGCTTGCCGCCGGACGGAAGGCAAGGACGGTCCGCGCGCATTTTTTGAATTCCGGTACGCCCGGAAGCAACGCCGTACCACGCGCCGCCATGCGCAGGCATGACGGAATCGCGCGGCAGCGGGAGGCATCATGAACCTTGAACTCAAAAAAGCCATCGATCAGATCAGCAAGGACAAGGGTCTTGATCGCGACATGCTTATCGACACGCTTGAGGATGCCGTGCGTACCTCGGTACTGCGCCGTTTCAGCGAAGATATGGATGTGGAAGTGTCCTACAATGACGATACCGGAGATATTGATGTCTATCAATATAAACTGGTTGTCGAGGACGGCGACGTGGCCAATGAGGACACGCAGATCTCCCTCAGCCAGGCCAGGGAGCATGACGCTTCGGTGCAGCTGGATGATGAGGTGGGTTTTCGCGTCAAGGTGGAGGATCTGGGCCGTATCGCCGCCCAGTCCGCCAAGCAGGTCATCATTCAGCGTATGCGCGATGCCGAGCAGGAGATCATTTACGAGGAATACAAGGATCGCGTGGGCGAAATTGTTTCCGGCATCGTGCAGCGGCGCGACAAGGGCGGCTGGGTCATCAATCTTGGGCGCACTGAGGCGGTGTTGCCGCGCGAGGAGCAGATTCCCCGCGAACACTACAAACGCAACGATCGTGTGCAGGCGCTGATTATTGAGGTCCGCAAGGAGGGCCGGGGGCCGCAGGTCGTCATTTCACGCGCGCACCGGGACTATATGGCCGCGCTTTTCCGCCGCGAGGTGCCTGAGGTGGATGACGGCGTGGTGCAGATTATGGGGGTGGCCCGCGATCCCGGCAGCCGCGCCAAGGTGGCGGTGCTTTCGCGTGAGCGTGACGTGGATCCCGTGGGGGCCTGCGTTGGCGTGCGCGGTTCCCGTATCCAGAACATCGTGCAGGAACTGCGCGGGGAGCGTATCGATATTGTGGTCTGGAGCCCGGATATCGCCACCTATGCCCGTAATGCGCTGGCTCCGGCCACGGTATCGCGCATTGTGGTGGATGAGTCGGAGAACCTGCTGGAAGTCATTGTTCCCGATGATCAGCTGACCAACGCCATCGGCCGCAAGGGCCAGAACGTCAAACTGGCGGCGCGCCTGCTGGGCTGGAAGGTCGATATCTTTACCGAAACCCGCTATAACGAGGCCAATGCCATCGGTCGTGGCCTGGAACAGGTTGCCAGTGTGGCGGAAGTCTCCGTGGAGACGCTGCTGGAGGCCGGATATTCCACGCTGGACAAGCTGCGCGAGGCGGGCGACGCGGATCTGAGGGAGAGACTGGCCTTGTCGGATGCCCGCATTGCGGATTTGCGATCGGCCATACACTTCCTTGCGCCGCTCCCGGCGGAGCGTGCCGCGGAGGAGGAAGGAACGGAAAGCGAGATTTCCATGGATGCCGAAGGCGGCGCCGCGGGCAGGGCGGATGCCGAAGATGGCGGCGCTTAGGGAAGGCGGCCAGGCAAGCTGCGCCGGGCCGGTTCGCATGTGCGTCATCTGCCGGGAGCGTGCGCCAAAGGCCCTGTTGACGCGCTACGTACGCAATGCGCAAGGAATTTTACAGATAGACGAGACCCAAACACACCCGGGTAGAGGCTGGTACCTGTGTTCCAATCCTGGATGCGTGCGGAAGTTCGCGAAATACAGGCCGGGTACGCGGCGCAAGGGGGAAAGTAATGCCGGAAAGTAGAATCAAACTGAAAGAACTTGCGAGCCAGATCGGCAAGGATGCCAAGGAACTTCTGCCCGCGGCGCAGAAGCTGGGTTCCTCCATCAGGTCGGTGCAGGGCTCTGTTTCTGAAGAAGAGGCGCGGCGTCTGCGCGAGCAGTTTGCCGCGCCACAGGAAGACGCCCGCCCGCAGGGCGGGGGCGTGAGGGTTCGCCGCCGCCATGTCAGGGGAGAGGACGCCCCCAGGGCCGCCGTCCAGGAAGCGTCCGTCGCGCCGGAAAAGGCGGTGGAAACGCCCGTGGCCCAGGAGGCGGCCGCTGTGGAAAGCGGGAAAAAGGACGCGCCCGCCGTAACGGAAAAAACGGCGGAAGCGCCCGTCCGACAGTCTGCGCGCTCACGGAACGTGGAAGCCCCCAGGGCGCGTATCATCCGCCGCCCGGGCGAACAGCCCGCGGCCAGCCCGGCGGCGCGTCCGCCCGCCGCGGCGGTGATTGCCATGCCAGCCCAGCCCCGGAGCGGGGAAGCGGAAAAGCCCGCGCCCAAACAGCAACCTGTTTCCAAAAAGCCGGAACGTCCGGCGGTATCGCCCGTTTTTGCCGCCCTGAAGGAGCGGGATGAGGCGGCGCGCGCGGAAAAGGCCGCCGAACGGGCGGAGCGTGCCGCCGCCAGGGCGCGCGTCATGGCGCGTCCCGACGCTTCCGCCAGACCCGAGGGGTCGTCCGCGCCCACATTGCCGCAGCGCGCGGGGACGACCCCGGCGCAGGCGGAGAGCGGCGACGGCGAGCCGCGGGAGGCAACGCCGCAACGCGCCCGCGTTATTGAGGCCGCGCCCGCGACGCCGCGTGTGCGCGTCATTTCCCGGCCAGCGCCCGGCAGCGCACAGCCTCGCCCGTCACGCGAGGATCGCGGTGGTAACCGCCCCTCCGGCGGCAACCGTCCTTCCGGCGCTAACCGTTTTGGCGGTGGCCGTCCGGGCATGGACTTTGCCTCGTCGCCCTCCCCGGCCGATGCCGGCGATGGGCAGAGCAAGAAAAAACGCAACAAGGGTCGCCGCACGGTCGATTTTCAGCAGGGAGATTTTGGCCGTCACGGTAACGATGACGACGACGCGCCGCGCATGAACCGCGGCAACAGGAACCGCCGCAAATCCGGCAAGCCCGCGCCCGTTGTCCAGACGACGCAGCCCCTGAAGGCCGCCAAGCGCAAGATCCGCGTTGCCGAAGCCATTCGCGTGGCGGACATGGCGCATCAGATGGGGCTCAAGGTCAACGAGATCATCAAGATTCTGTTCGGGCTGGGCGTCATGGCGACCATCAACCAGTCCCTGGATATTGATACCGCGACCCTTGTGGCCGCCGAGTTCGGCTATGAGGTGGAAAAGGCGGGCTTCTCCGAAGAGGACTACCTGACGCCGCAGGAGCCGGATCGTCCTGAGGATTTGAGGCCGCGTCCGCCTGTCGTCACCATCATGGGGCACGTCGACCACGGCAAAACGTCGCTTCTGGACGCCATCCGCAAGAGCAACATCACCAGTGGGGAAGCGGGAGGCATTACGCAGCATATTGGCGCATACCACGTCAAGACAAAGCGCGGGGATATTGTCTTCCTCGACACGCCCGGCCATGAGGCGTTTACGGCCATGCGCGCCCGCGGCGCACAGGTGACGGACCTCGTTATTCTTGTCGTGGCCGCCGATGACGGCGTGATGGAGCAGACGCGCGAAGCCATCAGCCACAGCCGCGCGGCGGGAGTGCCGATTATCGTGGCCGTGAACAAGATGGACAAGCCCTCGGCGGATCCTGATCGCGTGTTGCGCGAGCTTTCCGAGCTGGGGCTCCAGCCTGAGGACTGGGGCGGCGATACCATCGTGGCCCGCGTGTCCGCGAAGACCCGTCAGGGGCTTGACGGGCTGCTGGAGATGGTGGCCCTGCAATCCGAAATCATGGAGCTGAAGGCCAATCCCGGCAAACCCGCGCGCGGCCGCATTGTGGAGGCCCGTCTGGACAAGGGCCGGGGCCCTGTGGCCACGGTGCTCATTCAGGAAGGAACCCTGCGCCAGGGCGACAACTTCGTCTGCGGTCAGTTCTCCGGGCGCGCCCGCGCGCTGACCAGCGATCAGGGCAAGAAGATCAAGGAGGCCGGGCCGGCCATTCCCGTGGAAGTGCAGGGATTTGAAGGCGTTCCTGAAGCCGGTGAGGAATTCTTCGTTGTTGCCGATGAAAAACTGGCCCGCCGCATTGCCGATACCCGCGCCACCAAGCAGCGGGAACGCGAGCTTGCCAGCGAATCCAAGGTGACGCTGGAAACCTTCCTGTCCCGCCGGGCCGACGATCAGGAGGCTCTGACCCTGAACCTGGTGCTCAAGGCCGATGTGCAGGGCAGTCTGGAAGCCATTACGGAAGCCCTCAACAAACAAAGCACGGACAAGGTGCGCATCAATATCGTGCATGGTGGCACAGGTGCCATTTCCGAGTCGGATATTCTGCTGGCCAGCGCGTCGCAGGCCATCATTATCGGCTTCAATGTACGTCCGACGGCCAAGATCAAGGATGTGGCCGACCGGGAAAATGTGGATGTCCGCTTCTACGACATCATCTACAAGCTGGTGGACGACATCAAGAGCGCCATGGCCGGTCTGTTGGCCCCCGTGCAGCGCGAGGTGTATCTTGGTCAGGCGGAGGTCCGCAACACCTTCAGCGTGCCCAGGGTGGGCATCATCGCCGGTTCCTATGTGGCCGACGGCAAGATTGTCCGCAATGCGGGTGTGCGTCTGCTGCGCGACGGCGTTGTCGTCTACACCGGCAGGATCAGTTCCCTCAAACGCTTCAAGGATGATGCCCGCGAAGTCGTCAAGGGGAACGAATGCGGCGTTGGCCTTGAAAACTTTAATGACATCAAGATAGGCGACGTTATCGAAGCCTTTGAGACTGTGGAAGAAGCCGCTACGCTGTAGCTCTTGCCTTTGGAGCGCGTGCTCCTGGGCGCACGACGCCTTGCCATTTGCGGCGGGGCGTCGTTTTTTTGGGGAGGAAAATCAGAAGGAGGCGCATGGGAGCGACGCTTTTTGTGGCGGTGTTGACGGTGGAGTTCAGTCTGGACGGCAATGATTCTCTCAAGGGCAAACGGCGCGTGGCGAACAGTCTGAAGCAGAAGGTGCGCAACACGTTCAACGTGGCCATTGCGGAGGCCGGGACGGCGGACTGTCTGACGCGCCTGCGTCTTGCCGTGGCCTCAGTGTCCAACAGTGAGGCGCACCTGCGCGGCCGTATGGACAAGTGCCTGCTGATGATGGAAGAAGTTTGTCCGGAGCGTATGACGGACAGCCAGGTGGAGATATATGCTGCTGAATGAGAGTTTTCTGGAGTATGTGCCGGATCGCTGGCGCGTGGATGCGCTGCGTATGGCCGGAGCCTTGCGCGACGGGGATCGCTTCGTTGTGTCCGGCCATGTCAATCCCGATGGGGATGCGCTGGGATCCGTGGCGGCGCTTGGGCATATCCTGCGTTTTCTGGGCAAGGAATATGCGCTTTACAGCGCGACAGGCAAAGATGCCTACCTGGATTTTTTACCGCTGCCTGGGCTGTTGCGCACGACAGTGGGAACATTGCCTTTCAAGCCTTCGGTGGCCATTATCGCTGACTGCGGCGAGGCTGGGCGCGTTGGCGGCGATCTGGAAGGGCTTCTGGGGGATCTGCCGGTTATCAATATAGATCATCATCTGGGAGACCCCATGCCCGCCGTGGCCCGCTGGATAGAACCCTCCGCGGCGGCTACGGCGCAACTGGTGGCCTATGTGGGCTTTGCGCTGGGCGTGCCCCCTGTGGGTGACTTCGCGCAGGCGATCATGCTGGGGCTGGTAACGGATACCGGCGGTTTTCTTCATGGCAATACGTCCGCTGAGGTGTTGCGCCTGACGGCGTTGCTTGTGGAAAACGGCTGCGATTTGCACGGATTGCGTGAACATCTCGAAAATTCCTGGAGCATGGAACGCCTGCGTCTCTGGGTACGCGCGCTTGACGGGATACGTTGCGCCCGTAGCGGCGGCATTGCCCTGTGTACGGTGACGCTGGAGGATTTACGGCGTTGCGGCGCGCGCCGGGAGGACTGTCAGGGTATTGTGGATCAGATGCGCCGTCTGAAGGGCGTGCGTATGGCGGCGTTTTTGCGGGAAGATGCGCCTGACGCCTTCAAGCTGAGCATGCGTTCCCGCGGTGCGGCCAATGTGAGGGAGGTGGCCGCATGTTTCGGCGGCGGCGGCCACCGTAACGCCGCGGGCGGCCTCCTGCGCATGGGACGGAAAGACGCTGAGGAGGCCGTGCTTGCGGCGGCGGCCGCCCGGCTGGATGTGGAGGATGCCGCTGAGGACTGACGCTTGGCTGACAGTCCGTGCGGTAGGGTCACGCTTCTTTCTGAAAATGCGGCAAGGAGTGTGACGTATGAAAGACTTGTTCAGCAATTTGGGATCCCGGTTGCAGTCTCACCTGGGCAATGATGTCAAGGACAGGATTGGCGGCATGATTGGCGGGATTGGGCAAAACCCGGTGGCTCGGGGCGTGAGGGACAGCCTGTCTGGCATGGCTGGGAACATGGCCGGGAGTATTGGCGGTAATGCGGCGAATGCCGCCGGAGGATTCGGCGCGTTGTTGGGATCCGCCGCGTTTGGCGGCTTGCTGGGAACGCTCCTGTCCGGCAAGACGGCCAAAAAGGTTGCCAAGGGCGCGTTGGTGGTGGGAGGTACCGCGGCCGCCGGCGCGCTGGCGTGGAAGATGTTTCAGAAATGGTCGGCATCCTCGCCGCGGGAGAATCCCGCGCAGGTGACGCCGCGCCAACCGGAGCTCGCGCCGTCGGCCCCGATGCCGGCATTGCCCCTGCGGGACGATTCCGCCCGATTGCTGCTGGAAGCCATGATTTTTGCCGCCCGTGCCGACGGACATATCGATGAGAACGAGAAGGCGCGGATCCGTAAAGCCGCGTCGCAGCTCTTTCCCGGCCAGAGCGTGGAGGATCTGGTTTCACGGTCGCTGGAACAGCCGCTGGATCCCGGGGCTTTGGCCGCCCGTGTCCGCAATCGTGAGGAGGCGCTGGATCTGTACCGTATTTCCGCCATGATTACGGGAGGCGATCATTTTATGGAGCGCAGCTATCTTGAGGCGCTGGCAAGCGCCCTGGGGATTGACGCCGGTGAAAAAGCGACGCTGGACGGGCAGGTCGCGGAATTCCGCCAGCAGCGGGGAAGCCTGTAGGATGTGCGCCATGCCTGGCTGAAACGGCTTGCCGTTGGGGGGGGAGCGCTGTCAAAATCCCTTTGACTTGCGGCGGATCCGTGGCTAGGATAGACATCCTGCATATGACCTGTTCTCAGAAACACCAGAATGTCCCGTTGCCGCAGTTGCATGGCGTCGTCGTCCTTGACAAACCGTCCGGGCCTACGTCCGCCCGTTGCCTTGCCGCGCTCAAGCGTTTGGGGCAGAAAAAGATCGGCCACGCGGGCACGCTTGATCCCATGGCGTCCGGCGTGCTGCTGGTGCTGCTGGGCAATGCCACAAAAATTGCGAACCATCTGCTGGCGGATGGCGGCAAGGTGTACAGCGGCACGTTTCGTCTGGGGCGGACGACCGACACCTGGGACAGGGAGGGGCGCGTCATTGCCGAAGCGTCCTGGGATCGGGTGAGCCCGGAACAGGTGCGGGCGGCCGTAGCCGGGTGGCAGGGGGGGGCCGAACAGCCTGTGCCCCCCTATTCCGCCGCGAAACATCAGGGAACGCCGCTGTACAGGCTGGCGCGCAGGGGCCAGGAGGCCCCGCAAAAGGTCAAACGCATAGAAATTTCACATGCGGAAGCGCTGGAAATCGCCTTGCCGTATGTGCGTTTCCGGGTCGCCTGCAGTTCCGGCACCTATATTCGATCCCTGGCCCACAGCTTGGGGATGCGACTGGGATGCGGAGCCGTGCTCACGGAACTGATCCGGGAATATAGCCACCCCTTCGGCCTGGATGTGGCCTGTGGCCTCAATGCCGTGACGGAAGACCCATCGCTGCTGGAGCGGAGTCTGCGCCCCATTGCGGAAGCCCTGCCGGGCTGGCTGCGGGTGTCTGTTACTGATGGGGAGGCCGCGCGTGTGCGCAATGGCATTGCCATACCCTGCTGTCATGAAGGTGACAGGGCCCTGCTTCTGGAGCGGGGAAAGGCACTGGCCCTTGCGCGACGTATGGAAACCGCCGGCGGGCCTTGCTGGGCCGTGTTGCGGGGGCTCTGGAACTGAACTTCATCCGTA
This sequence comes from uncultured Desulfovibrio sp., assembly GCA_934546745.1. Taxonomy (GTDB): domain Bacteria; phylum Desulfobacterota; class Desulfovibrionia; order Desulfovibrionales; family Desulfovibrionaceae; genus Desulfovibrio. Next base: position 9,368 of record CAKTDV010000013.1, read on the forward strand.
AAGGAGAACTGCTGTGGTGATGGACGCGAGCCAGAAGAAATCGATTATTGATACGCACGCCAAGCATGAGGGCGATACCGGTTCCCCGGAAGTGCAGGTGGCCCTGTTGACCGCCCGTATTGAAGGGCTGACGGGGCATTTCAAGGTCCACAAGAAGGACTTCCATTCCCGTACCGGCCTGCTCAAGCTGGTGGGCCAGCGCCGGAAGCTGCTGAACTACCTTAAAAAGAAAGATATTCAGCGTTATCGCGCACTGATTGAAAAGCTGGGCCTGCGCAAGTAAGACCTGGAGACGGAAGGGGGGGGCTTGCGCCTCCCCTTTGCCGTGTCTGCCGGAGAACCTGATCCGGCGGCGTGGCAGCCGGAAAATTGGGGAGCGGTGTCACCTTGAAAAGAGGGCCGCTCTGGCGGACGCGAGAGCGGACGCCCGTGTCCGCGCGCGAGGAACGCCCGCGGGCGGCGTCGCTTTTGCATTGACAACGTTCAAAAGCGGAATGCTTTAACACAAGAAGGGGGGTCCGGACGAAACAGGCGGCGCGGCTGCCCGTTTTGGGCGGAATCCCCTTCGTTTGCGAAGTAAGGAATCCCCATGTTGCAAGACATTTTTGCTCCTACCCGTGTGACCGCCACTGTCGGCGGTAAGGAAGTCATCTTCGAGACGGGCCGCCTTGCCAATCAGGCGCACGGCGCCGTTTGGGTGCAGTGCGGCGGCACGGTCGTCCTTGTCACGGTCTGCTCCCAGCCGCTGGAGTTTGACAAGGGCTTTTTCCCCCTGACGGTGGAATATTCCGAGAAAATGTACGCCGCCGGCCGTATCCCCGGCAGCTTTTTCCGCCGGGAAATCGGCCGCCCCTCGGAGCGGGAGACGCTGGTGTCCCGTCTTATTGATCGCCCCATCCGTCCCCTGTTCCCCAAGGGCCTCAAAGAGGACGTGCAGGTGCTGGCGAGCGTCATTTCCGCCGATCAGGAAAACGAATCGGACGTGCTGGCTCTGACGGGCGCGTCGGCGGCGGTGATGCTTTCACCGCTGCCTTTTGAGGGCCCCGTGGCGGGCGGGCGCATCGGCCGCGTGAATGGACAGTTTGTCCTCAACCCGTCGTTTGAGGAACAGAAAAACAGCGATCTTGACATTGTCTTCGCCGCCAGCGCCGACGCACTGACCATGGTGGAAGGCGACGCGTTGTTTGTGCCTGAAGACGTTATCATTGACGCCCTTGAATGGGGGCGCTGCCAAATCCAGCCTCTGATCGAGGCGCAGCTCAGGCTGCGGGAGCTGGCTGGCAAACCCAAGATGGCCTTTACGCCGCATGAGGAAAATGTCACGCTGGCGGAGCGTGTGCGCGAGCTGGCTACGGAGGCCGGTATTGAGGACGCCCTGCGCGTTCCTGAAAAACTGGCGCGCAAGGACGCCCGCAAGGCCGTGAGGGACAAGGTGATGGACGCGCTCAAAAACGATCCCGCCTGGGCGGAAGACGAGACGGCGCTCAGGGAGTGCGCCGATATTCTGGGCGATCTGGAAAAGAAGATCGTGCGTGCGCGCATCGTCAACGAAGGGACGCGCATTGATGGCCGCAAGGTCAACGAGGTGCGCCCCATTCAGATCCAGACGGGCGTTCTGCCGCGCGCCCACGGATCCGCCCTTTTCCGGCGCGGGGAAACCAAGTCGCTGGTCGTGACCACGCTGGGATCGTCCACGGACGAACAGCGTGTGGACAGTCTGGCGGGCGACGTGACCAAGCGTTTTATGCTGCATTACAACTTTCCGCCTTTCTGCGTCGGCGAGGTCAAGCCCGTGCGCGTGTCCCGCCGGGAAATCGGGCATGGCGCGCTGGCTGAAAAGTCGCTGCGTCCCATTCTGCCCGTGGATGCGGACTTTCCCTTTACCTTGCGCGTCGTGGCCGAAACCCTGGAGTCCAACGGTTCGTCTTCCATGGCCGCCGTATGCGGCGGATCGCTTTCGCTGATGGATGCGGGCGTCCCCGTTGCCGCGCCTGTGGCGGGGGTGGCCATGGGCCTGATCAAGGAAGGCGGCAAGTTTATCGTGCTGACCGACATTCTTGGCGATGAGGACGCCCTTGGCGACATGGACTTCAAGATTGCCGGAACTGCCGAAGGCGTGACCGGCGTACAGATGGACATCAAGATTACCGGTCTGACGACGGACATCATGCGTGCCGCCATGCGTCAGGCGCATGAGGGCCGTCTGCATATTCTGGGGGAAATGGCCAAAGTCATTGCCGAACCCCGCGGGGAACTGTCGCGTTTTGCGCCGCAGCATGCCGAAATTTTCGTGAATCCTGATATTATCCGCCTGATCATCGGCCCTGGGGGCAAGAATATCAAGGCCATCACCACGGCCACCGGCGCGTCCGTGGATATTGAGGACTCCGGCCGCGTCTCCATCTTTGCGCCGACGGCGGATGCGCTGGAAAAGGCCCGTGAGATGATCTGCTATTACGATCAACGCCCTGAAATCGGCCGTAACTACCAGGCAAAGGTCAAGAAAATTCTGGAAATCGGCGTGATTGTGGAAGTGCTGCCCAATGTGGAAGCGCTTGTGCATGTGTCCCAGCTGGACGTGAACCGCGTGGAACAGCCCGGCGATGTGGCCCGTGTGGGCGAGGACATGACCGTCAAGGTCGTGGAGATCAACGGCGACCGTATCCGCGCCAGCCGTAAGGCTGTGCTGCTGGAAGAACAGGGCCATGCCTGGACTCCTGAGGATACCGCCCGCCCCCAGCGCGATCGGGGAGATCGTGGCGAACGTGGCGATCGGCATGGCCGTGGAGGACGTGAACGCCGCGACCGCGATCGCCGCTAGAGCGGACGCCCGCGCCCAGAGGAAAAACACGTTTTCTCTCTGTGCGCGGGCAGTGCCGCTTTTGAAATTGAGCCATTTCAAAAGCAACATGCTCCAGGGAGGGGCATATGGCGAAAAAGACAGGCAAGGCAGGCCAGAAGCGGGAGATGCGTACTTCCGAGAGCCCCGTCCAGGAAGCTGAGGCTGAGAAGGAAGTTTTGAGCGAGGAAGAAGCCCGCGCTCTTCTTGAAGGACGGGATCGTATCCACGCGGAAGCGCTGGGCCAGCAATGGGCCGTAGTGCTGGGCGGCAATCCCGCACAGATCATGCCCCAGGTCGTGGCGCAGGTTGTGGCCGAAGGAGGGACGCGTGCCGCGTGGCAATGGCTGACAGGCGATCAGGAGCATGTCGTCATGGCCTGGCCGCCGGATCAGCCCGTGCGTGCCGCCGTTGTCATGCGCGCGCGGGAGCGCGGCGGACAGTTCAAGCCGTGCGACGCCTTCCCCCTGCTGGAAGGCCTGCCCAATGATCTGACCGTGGCGGAGACGCATCCCTGGTCGGCCGGCAGCGGAGCCAATGTGGCTGTGACCATGATGGAAGGCAAAAATCCCATGTGGTTCTATGATCCCTTCTATCTGCGTGACAAGGGCGATCTGACGCCCGGCGTGACGCACACGTTTACGCTTGCCGGGCTGGCGCTCGGTGTGCGCAGGGCGCTGCTGGATGACGTCACCATCACCCAGGGGCCAGAGTATGACGCCCATGCCCTGCGTTGGCTGCGGGAACATCCCGGAAAGACGCGTCTGGATGTGCCGCCCTGCAAGGTGCCGCTCAATGGCAAGCATATGATTATGCCGGGGCGCGTGTTCGGCGAATATCAGATGCGCGCCTCCATTGAGGAGGTGCAGGAGGTGCGGCTGAACACAATGCCTCTGAAGCTGTTGCGTCTGTCGTTTCCTTTTCATGAACGGCCGCCGCTGTCGCTGCCTGTTTATGCTTCGGCAATGGTGCTGGGCGAGTATCAGCCCAAGGCCGGGGAAGACGTCGATCTCTATGTCTGGCTCCAGGGCCGTGTCATTGACTTTGATCCTCAGGAAGAGGCGTAGATGCGGTGACAACGGAAAAACAGGAAGGCCCTGTGCGGCCTTCCTGTTTTTTTTACCGCCCGCCAAGCGGCCTCATTTTCCCCTGTGAAACCGCCCTAGGCAGTGCCATAGAGGGGCGGCCGAAGTTTCTCAGGGCCACGGCCGATACAGTATATCTGGAGCGTGTAGGCGTTCTTGCCGCCGCAAAGAGGGCAGGCGTCTGTCATGAGCAGACAACCAGCGTCCAGTTCCAGCGGGTCGATGCCCGCGGCCTTGAGGATTTTTGCCGTGCGATCGCCTTCCCACACGACGGGCGCGCCGCAGCGGCTGCATTCGACATAGAGCAGATCAACGTCAAAAGGGCGTGTTTCGGGGGGAATGGGTATCAGAATAACCCCTGTTTCCGGATCCCGGAGCCGTCTGTGGCGTCGGGAAAGAGGGCGGCGTTTACCGTAGGGGCGGAGGCCGCTCTTGCGCGGCAGTGTTCTGACGGCTACACTACCGCCATGGATGCGTCGTTTCGTCATATTTGTCTCTTGCCGCCTGAGTTGTGCAATCAAATTGCCGCGGGAGAGGTCGTGGAACGCCCCGCCAGCGTCGTCAAAGAACTGGTGGAAAACAGCCTGGACGCCGGAGCGGACGCTGTCGATGTGCGGCTTGACAACGGCGGACAGAGCCTGATCCGCGTACAGGACAACGGCGCGGGCATTGCCCGTGAGGAAATGCCACTGGCGCTGACGCGACATGCTACCAGCAAAATTGCGAGTTTGGAAGACCTGGAGCGGCTTTCTTCCTACGGTTTTCGCGGAGAGGCTCTGCCAAGCATTGCCTCTGTCTCCCAATTTTCCCTGACATCCACTGTTCGGAGGAGCGGCGGCATTGCCGGAGAAGCCTGGCGCATGGAGCTGGAGTTCGGCCGTACTGTCCATGAAGGTCCCGCCGCGCTGCATCAGGGGACGCTCATTGAGGTGCGGAATCTGTTTGCCAATGTTCCCGCGCGTCTTAAATTCCTAAAGACTCCGGCGACAGAATTCAAGCGTGCGCAGGAGTGGCTGACACGGCTTGCCCTTGTACGTCCCCAGGTCGGTTTCCGCCTCTCTTCCGGGGGAGCTTCCGGCGAAGGGCGCGAATGTCTGCGCTTCCTGCCGGGGCAGGATGTGCGAACGCGCCTGGCCTCCATCTGGCCGGAGCTGATTATGGATGCCCTGCGTCCCTTTGACGGGGAACGGCATGGCATCCGGGCGCATGGTTTTGCGGCGCTTCCCGAAGTTGCGCAATTGCGCGGCGATCGTATCCTTTTCTATGTCAATGGGCGTATCGTATCGGACAAACGCCTGCTTGCGGCTGTGCGCGAGGCCTACAAGGGACGTCTGACAAGCAGGGATTATCCGCAGGTTATTCTTTTTGTGGAGATGGATGCCGCCGATGTGGATGTCAATGTGCATCCCGCCAAGGCGGAAGTCCGGTTCCGTGACGAGGCCGCTGTTTTTTCCGCTGTGCTGCACGCTGTGCGGAGCGCCCTGTGTACGCCGCTGGAGGCGGCGGAGAGCGAGGCGGGCGTGTCCGGCGCTTCCGTTGAGGACAGGCAGGTGTCTCTCCCGCCTCCTCAGCCTCAGGGGTTTTGGGGAAGAGCGGATCGCGTTCCCCTTATGGAAAGCCGGTTCGATCGCGGCAATTCGCCCGCTGGCGACGCGTGGGAAGTGCGGCGGCGGGATGTCCCTCCCCTGTCACGGCCGCTTGAGAGTGATGCCGCGGCCGCTCCCTGTCTTACGCCTTCTTCCGGTCTTGCCGAAGAGCCTGCCGCGTATGGCGACGCTCTTCCCCTCCCCATGAAAGGGCCCGTCGCCTCGCCCGCCGCACAGCCATGCCGGGAACCTGAACCAGCTCTTCAGATTCCCGCTGTTCGCGAAAAGCCCTGTGAACCCTCTGCTGGCGGAGTCGCCGCAACACCGTTGCAGATAGGCGGTTTCAGCTATCTGGGGCAGGTTGCGGATACTTACCTTGTCCTGCGTGATCGCGAAGGCGCCTTGTTGCTGGTGGATCAGCATGCCGCCCACGAGCGGGTACTCTATGCGCGTTTACGGCAGGGCCTTTTCAGCGGAACAGGGCAATGTCTGGCCCTGCCGCTGGAACTTTCCTTGCATCCTTCCGAACTGGAGCGCGCCTATGTGCTTCGGGAGACGCTGACGGGCATGGGCTTTGAGGTGGAGCTGGCGCAGGGAGTGCTGATGGTACGCGGTATTCCACCGAGTCTGAGCAGAGCCGAGGCGCGCGATTTCCTGCGTGAGGCCCTGGCTGGCCGTAAGAACGATCTGGCAGCTATGTTCATTTCTCTTGCCTGCAAGGGGGCCGTCAAGGCAGGGCAGCCTCTTACGCCTGATGAGGCGGCAGGTTTGTTACGGCAGTGGCTGGATACGCCGGATCGGGACTATTGCCCGCATGGCCGCCCCGCTGTTTTGCGTTGGGACGCCGGGACGCTGGAGCGTTTTTTCAAGCGAAAACAGTAGGAGGCGTGTCGTTTTTTTTTTTTTTTTTTCACGTGAAACGCTTCTCATGAATGCCCGCGTCCCAGCGACAAGGGGAATGCCCTTTTGCAGCTGGGACGCGGGCGTCGGTGATGCATGCTCTCGTACTGTTTCCGTGTGAAGAAAATATGATCGGCGGGGCAGTGTCAGTTCTTTTTTTCCTGCTTGGCCCAGCTGTCCCGCAGTGTGGTGGTGCGGTTGTAGACGGGCAGGGCTTCCGTGCTGTCCCTGTCTTTGCAGAAGTAGCCGAGGCGTTCAAACTGGACGGTCTGGCCGACGGGGGCCTGCGCCAGTGCGGGTTCTATGCGGGCATCAATTTCCCGGAGGGATGCGGGATTGATGGCATCGAGAAATGTTTGCCCTTCCGGCATGGCATTGGGGTTTTCCACGGCAAAAAGATGTTCGTAAAGGCGTACGCGGGCAGGGACGGCATGGGCCGCGGAAAGCCAGTGAATGGTTCCCTTGACCTTGCGGCCATCGGGGCTCTGACCGCCTTTGCTTTCCGGGTCGTAGACACAGCGGAGCTCCGTCACGTTGCCGCTGGCATCGGTGACAGCCTCTCTGCAGGTGATGAAGTAGGCGTAGCGCAGGCGGACTTCCGCACCGGGAGCAAGGCGGTGGAACTTTTTGGGCGGATCCATCCTGAAATCGTCGCGTTCAATGTAGAGCGTCCGGCTGAAGGGGACGGTGCGGGAACCGTAGGAAGCGTCTTCGGGGTGATAGGGCATCTCAAAGGTTTCCGTCAGATCCTCAGGATAGTTCTCGATAACGACCCTGATGGGATCAAGGACGGCCATGACGCGGGGAGCAACGGCATTGAGCCGTTCCCGGATGCAGAACTCCAGCATGGCATATTCCACTGTGGAGTCGGTACGGGCCACGCCGATGCGCGCGCAGAATTCACGGATGGCTTCCGGCGGCACTCCACGACGGCGCAGGCCGCTCAGCGTGGGCATACGCGGATCGTCCCATCCGCGCACGTGATCTTCTTTGACGAGCTGGATGAGCTTGCGCTTGGAAAGGACGGTGTGCGTCAGGCCAAGACGGGCGAATTCGATCTGCCGCGGGTGATAGAGCCCCAGCGTATCCAGAATCCAGTCGTAAAGTTCCCGGTTATTGTCAAATTCCAGCGTACATAAAGAGTGGGTGATTCCTTCCATGGAATCGGACAGACAGTGTGTAAAGTCGTACATGGGATAGATGCACCATGTATCGCCGGTACGGTGATGCCTTGCATGACGGATACGGTACAGCGTGGGATCGCGCATGATGATATTGGGGGATGCCATATCGATTTTCGCACGCAGGACGCGCGCGCCGTCGGGGAATTCCCCTGCCTTCATGCGGCGGAAGAGATCCAGGTTTTCTTCCGCGCTCCGGTTGCGCCAGGGGCTCTCTTTGCCGGGGCGCGTCAGCGTGCCCCGGTATTCGCGGATTTCTTCCGCGCTGAGATCATCCACATAGGCGCGTCCCATGATGATGAGCTGTTCCGCATAGCCGTAAAGGCTGTCGAAATAGTTGGAGGCATAAAATTCGCGATCTCCCCAGTCGCCGCCGAGCCAGCGCACATCCTCGCGTATGGAGTCCACATATTCCACATCTTCCTTTATGGGGTTCGTGTCGTCAAAGCGCAGGTTGCACAGGCCGCCGAATTCGCGTGCCACGCCAAAGTTCAGGCAGATGGATTTGGCATGGCCCAGATGAAGATAGCCGTTGGGTTCCGGTGGAAAGCGGGTATGCACCCGCCCGTTGAACGTTTCGGAGGCGTTGTCGTCCATGATGCGGGCGCGGATGAAATCCACGGGCCTTTCGTTCTCCGTCGCGGGGGCGGTTATTGCTGTTTTTTGCCTGTCATTCATAGGAGGTCTCCCTCTCTGCTGGCGCGGCGGCGCGTTGAGATTTTCAAGCCGCAGCCGTCCCATAGGGCGGCCAGAACTGTCCGCGTTGCCGGGCGGCTTGCCTCTTCCTGAAGGAGTGGCGGCTGAAAAGGGTTTTTACCGGCGTTGCCGCCGTGTCAAGAACATCTTTCCCCCTGAAGGAGGAGGTTTCAGACCACAAAGGGCTTTTTGATGAAAGCCGCTGAGGAACAGAAATTTTTATGCTATGTCGCGCGTACGGTCAACGCGGGAGCTTGCGGAGATTTTTTTGAACAATCTTCTTGACAGAAAGAGGGCAAATGCGTATAGTCCATTTCTGTTCAGCTACTAGAAAAGTAGCTGCTCTGGAGAGGTGTCCGAGTCGGCCGAAGGAGCTCGCCTGCTAAGCGGGTATACGGTGTTGAGCTGTATCGAGGGTTCAAATCCCTCCCTCTCCGCCAAACAAGCATTCAATGAAGTTCAAGAAAGTCCGCAAAGCCTTGAGCCAAGCGGACTTTTCCTGTTTCTGGAGTCCGTCAGGTTCCGTAAAAATCCGTAGAGGGAGACAGCAAGAGCGGCGGGTGGTGTGTATCACTCGCCGCTCTTTTTTTGCGGGTACGCTTCAGTATTTTCGCGACGTGTTACAGGGCGGCCGTTCCCCGTTCTCCTGTACGGATACGCACGGCGTCCAGTACCTCGGAGATAAATATTTTCCCGTCGCCAATAGCGCCTGTGCGAGCGGCCGTGGTCACGGCGTCGATGACGTTTTCCACCGCGGTGTCATCGACGACCGCCTCAAGCTTGAGTTTTGGCAGAAAGTCCACCTGTACCGTTCGCCCGCGATAAATTTCCGCATGGCCCATCTGACGGCCGCATCCGTTGATTTCGCTATAGTTCATGCCGTGGACGCCGACGGCGGAAAGCGCTGTCTTGACTTCCTCCAGTTTTCCGGGACGAATGATGATTTCCAGCTTTTTCATGAAAAGTTCCTTTGTGTTCCGTCCCCCTTCCGGGGGGACGGTATTCCTGCTACGGCGGCAATACCGGTACAAACCTCTGCCGCAAGCTCTCTCTCCAGGAAGAGGCGGCGCCTAGAGATTGTAGCCGCGTTCGTTGTGTTCGGAAAGGTCGAGACCCACGGCCTCGGCATCGGCGGAAACGCGCAGCCCCACAAGCATGTCCGTCGCCTTGAGCAGAATGCGGCTGGCAAGATAGACAAAAATCCATGTCGCCACGACGGAGACGGCCTGAATGCCGAGCTGCGCGGCATTGCCGTAGAGCAGTCCGTCGACCTCGTTGATGGCGGCACAGGCGAAAATTCCGGTTGCCAGAGCGCCCCAGGTGCCGCCTACGCCGTGAATGCCCACCACGTCGAGCGCATCGTCATAGTGGAAGCGGTTCTTGAGCAGAACGCCACCGTAGCAGATCAGGCCGCCGGCAAAGCCGATGACGATGGAGGCCATGGACGTCACAAAACCCGCGCCGGGCGTTATGGCCACAAGTCCCGCCAGCGCGCCGGAAATGACGCCAAGCGTGGTTGCCTTGCCCGTGCGCTTCCATTCAATAAGCATCCAGCCCACGATGCCGGCGGCGGAGGCAAGGTGTGTGTTGACGAGCGCCTGGGCGGCCAGTCCGCCGGAGGCAAGGGCGCTGCCCGCGTTGAAGCCGAACCAGCCGAACCAGAGCAGGCCGCCGCCAAGCAGCGTCAGAGGCAGATTGTGCGGCAGGGCGGACGCGGCCATCCGGCGCGGCCCCACGGCATGGGCACAGGCGAGGGCCGCGGCGGCGGAGGCCATATGGACGACAGCGCCTCCGGCGAAATCAAGCGCGCCCATCCGCATCATCCAGCCGCCGCCCCAGACCCAGTGCGCCATGGGACAGTAGACGAAAGCAAGCCAGAGGCAGGAGAAACACAGCATGGCCCCGAAGCGGATGCGTTCGGCATAAGCCCCGGAGATAAGGGCGACCGTCAGCACGGCGAACATGCCCTGAAAGGCCATAAAGGCGTTATGGGGCAGCTGGGATGCGGCAGGGGCCGCCTCAGAACCGACGCCGCGCAGGAACATATAGGAAAAATCTCCGATGAGCCCGCCAATATCGCCGCCAAAGGCCAGCGAATAGCCAAAAAAGGCCCACAGAAGCGAAATGACGCCCAGTGAGGCGTAGCTGTGCATATGCGTGGAAAGAACGTTTCGGGAGCGTACAAGGCCCCCGTAGAAAAGCGCCAGCGCCGGCGTCATGAGCATGACCATGGTGGCGCACAGCAAAACAAAGGCGGTGTCGGTGGCGTTCATAACCTTACTCCTTGGTGACATGGGCGGCGGCAACGCCGCGCCTGAACGCCTTTCTGAAAGCAACAAGTGTGCCGCCCTTTGGAGTGGCATATAAGCTGAGTATTTTTATTGATTTTTTTAGGCGACGTCGTTGTTTTCGACGCTATCCCTCTCTTTCTTTCAACATTTTTGTTGTTTTTTCCCGCATCAGAAAACGGCACGGCAGGATCGCCGGGATTTGATGCGGGTGGACAGGAATCGACATTTTTGTCGATAGATACTCGTCGGCCAGAGCGTGTGCCGCGCCGCCGGCATCGTGCGGACGCTGGAAAGCGCGGCGATACGCCTTCCGCAAAAATCGACAAAAATGTGGAAGTGTGCCTCTCGACCTTTACGGCAAGCTCTGATACGGTAATCCTATGACGATTGCCTGTTTTGAACTCTGTCGGAGTGTAGTGTAGTGTTGTTCTTTCACCGTCCTCCCCAGGGGGACGACACGCCGCCGTCTCTCCAAATCGCTCCTCTTCTCCGTATGTGCCGCTGGGTTGGCATTGTTCCGCAACGGTGTGTGCTCATGTTCTACGATATGGCAAGCCTTGCGGGATGCCTTCTGGCCGCGCTGCTGGGGCGCGCGGTTTTCGGAGGCATGGATCTGGATTTGTATTTCTGGATTCTCGGTTTTGTTCTCTGCACCGGGCCATGCCTCAATGCCGCCTTTGGGCTCTACAGGACGGGGCGCATGCCCGCGTACAGGGAATTGCAGGCTGTTTTTTCCTCTGTCTCCCTGCTCTACGGTACCATTCTCTTTGTGCTTTTCATCAGTAAAAGTGCCGACATTTATTCCCGTGCGGCGCTGTCTCTGGGATGGGTTTTGACCCTGTGCGTGGTGCCGCTGGCGCGCCGTTCCTGCCGCCGCCGCTTCTGTCTGCGTCGCTGGTGGGGCGAACCCGCCGTCATTCTGGATCAGTCCGCTTCCGGGAGGCAGATCTGGCACTATCTGCGTCAGCACCCTGATCTGGAACTGCGCCCGGTGGCGCTGTCCGGTCTTTCGGGAGGGAGGGAAAAAATCCGTCCTCGCCTTGAGGCGCTGGTCAACCGTTATCCTGATGCCGTGGCCCTTGTCTGGTCTTCGCCGCTCAAGGGGGCCGATGCCGATTATGTCAGCGACATCTGCCGCTGTTTCGGCAAGGTGCTGATCCTCAACTCCGTGGAAGAGCTGCGCCGTCGCCAGTGGTTTACTCCCTATGAACTGGGGAACATGACGGCCCTGCTTGTACAGCAGAATCTGCGCAGCCGCTGGCGCAAATGTCTCAAGCGGGCGCTGGATCTCTGTATTGCCGTGCCGCTCTCCCTGCTCTGCCTGTTGCCGGGGCTGCTGCTCATGCTGCTGATCCGCATCGACAGCCGCGGCCCGGCCATTTTCCGGCACCGGCGTATCGGCCGCAATGGCAAAACCTTTGCCGTTCTCAAGTTCAGGACCATGGCCGCCGATGGCGACGCCCTGCTGGAAAGCTATCTGGCGGCCCATCCCGAAGCCCGCGCCGAGTGGGAGACGGATCGAAAGTTGCGGCATGATCCCCGCGTAACCCGCCTGGGCGCATTTCTGCGCGGCACAAGCCTGGATGAACTGCCGCAACTGCTCAATGTGCTTGCCGGGAGCATGAGTCTTGTGGGCCCACGCCCCATTGTCGAGGAGGAAGTTGCCAAGTATGGGGACGCCTTCCCGGACTATTGCCGCGTGGCGCCGGGCCTCACCGGCCTGTGGCAGATATCCGGCCGCAGCAATACGACCTATGCCGAGCGCGTGGAACTTGACCGCTACTACGTATGCAACTGGTCTGTCTGGCTCGATCTCTGGATACTTGCCAAGACGCCGCCCGTCGTTCTTTCCAGAGACGGGGCCTGTTAGGGGGGCTTGACGAAGCTATGCCCGCTCTGGCTGGGCGCAGGGCCTGACAGCACAAAAAATGCTGGCCGCATCAACGCGATGCCGCCAGCATTTTTTGTGCTCAGGAGGAGCTGCGGACGCCGTTCTTACCGCATGTGGGAAGCGCTCTTTTTGAGCTGCTCCAGAAAGGTCTCCAACGATTCCGCCCGGTAGGCGGAAAGCGTCAGGCCCCGCAGTGTGTCCGCATCGGACAGCGTGGCAAGGGAGGAGATCACGGATGGGGGAAGCGCGCCAAAACGAATTTCCAGAAAATCCCGCAGGGCCAGACCTACCCCTTCGGCTTTTCCTCTGGCTTCTCCTTCGGCCAGCCCTTCCATCCGTCCTTCGGCCAGCCCCATCAGCACCCCTTGCCTGATGTAGTCATCCTTCCACTGGGCGGCACGTTCTTCCAGCATGGCGTCCACCTCCCGCAAATCGTGCAGTTCGGAAATGTCTTCCGTTATCCCGGATCGCTTCAACACAACCCGCCCCAGCCACACCGTAAACGCCCGGCGCAAGCGCGCGTATTCCGGCCCCTGAAGGCGGACGGTCAGTTCCCTGACCAGCCGCCGCACCTCTTCCGGTTCCCGCGCCCGTTCCAGACGCACCAGCTGCGCGACCAGACCGCCGCTGTGCAGCAGGTCTTCCGATACCTGACTTTCATCCAGAAGAAAATAGTGCTGCCGGGGCTGATAGCGCTCCAGCGGGCCGCTTACCGGCGCCAGCAGCTCCGCTACGTCCCGCGCGGCTGTCCACGGCGTTCTTCCATTGTAGATAACCATCGGGAACACAGGCGGCAATGCCTCGCCCTCGCGTATGGCCCCGGACTTGATCAGATCCTGCCATAACAGGGCGGTATACGCCAAAATCCGTACCGCCATCCACGGATCGGAGGAACTCTGGAACTCTATTAACAAATAGAGATACATAAATTCCCCCTTCCAGCGCAGCCGCCAGACGATGTCGTCGTGACGTTCCCGGAGATCGTCGGTCACATAGGAGCCGGAACACTGTTCCAGCGTGGAGAAATCCAGCTCCCTGACAAAGTCTTCCGGCACAAAATCCCGCAGCAGGGATTCCACCATCTCCGGATTGCTGAAAAACTGTTTGTAGGCCGGATCATGCGGCAGGCGTTCGTTTCCCATGTGTTCCCCCTGGCCGGAGAAGCTCCGACGGGCAAGGCGTTGGCCCCCTTCCCCCTACCCCTCAATAAGCTCCATGAGCATGTGGGGGAAGGAGTTGGCCTGGGCGAGCATGGAGACGGCGGTTTGGGAGAGGATCTGGGTGCGGGCGAAGTTGGTCATTTCCGTGGCGATGTCGGCATCGGAAATGCGGGATTCGGCGCTTTGGAGGTTCTCCGCCTGTATGTTGATGTTGGTCACGGTATTTTCCAGCCGGTTTTGCATAGCTCCCAGATGGGATCGGATTTGATCCTTGCGCACAATGGCGTCGTTGATACGCACAATGCCTTTCTGCGCCAGTTCCTGCGTTTTGATGGACATGAGTTCTTTGTCTTCATCGTCCATGTCCGGGTCGCCACCGGGCGCGGGGGGTATGCCGGGGTTACCGCCGGGCTGTGCGCCCGGTGTAGGCATGGCTGTCCAATTGGCGGTAAATCTAGCAGTGTCATAACCGACAATTATTATAATTAAATCTTCAGTGACTAGATCTATATCCATATTTTCATCAGCAATTCTATTAAGCGGCCAATATTGATCTCCAGCATCTCCTGTATAAGAAATATTCATTCCATTTAAAGAAAAATTATTTTTTTTGTGCTACATAATCAACAGGAATATTAAACCCTGTCCCATTCAATTGAGAACCATCATAGTTTGCATTCGGTAAAAAGCCATTTTTCTCAGTAAGAATGGATGTTATATCTAGTGGCTGACTGCCCGCTTCAGTCCAAGATGCTAGTGTTGTTCCCGCAAGATGTTTCCCTGAACGTGTAAAAAGTTGAATTGTATCATTTCTTCCAATATCACCCAAATAAAAAGAAAAATCTGTAGTTCCAGCAGGGATAATACCAAGAGTATAAGCAGATAATTCTTTTATTTTATTTATCATGGTCATCATTCCTTGCTGAACTCTATCACTTAATATAGGTACTCCACCATATGTCGCTCCAGCGCCTCCCCCTCCCTGTCCTCCGCCAGCTCCCGCGTTCTGGTTGCCGCCGTTGGCACCTTCCACCACGTCCAGCAGACCAAGGCCTTTCAGGGTGGCGTCGCCGATTTCCACGTAATAATAGTCTTCGGCGCTGTCGTTGGCCGTACCGAAATGCACCTTGAGCGCACCTGTGGAGGTGAGGCCGCTGCCGTCGTGCGCGCCACTCAACGATCCGTCCAGCAGATGGATGCCGTTGAAATCCGTGGCGCGGGCGATGCGTTCGATTTCCGAGGCCATTTGCTGGAATTCGCTGTCGATCATCAGGCGCTGGGTGGAATCATAAGTGCCGGTGGCGGCCTGTTCGGCCAGTTCCTTCATGCGGATGAGCTTTTCGTCAATGACGCCCAGCGCGCCGTCGGCTGTTTGTATTAACGAAATGGCATCGTTGATGTTCCGTGCCCCCTGATAGAGAGAAGCCATGTCCGCCCGCATGAGTTCCCGTATGGCCAGCCCGGCGGCGTCGTCCGCCGCGCGCTCCACGCGCAGGCCCGTGGAAAGATGGCGCACGGAGTCAGACAAACGGCCGTAGTGTGAGGTAAGATTACGGCTGGTATTGGCAGCCATGAGGTTATAGCGCAGAGAGGAAGACATAGGGCGATCCCGGAAGAAAAAAATACGACACTGCCCCCGGCCCGCGCAAAAGCGCGGGCCGGGGTATTCTCTGTTCGAAGGAGGATCAGATGTGCTGCGTGGCGTCCACGTCGTAGGGCAAGGGGACGTTGGCAAGCGCCACTTCCACCGGTTCGGGAAGGGTGGGCGTTGCCTCCGTGCCGGGGACAGAGGCATCCATGAAGGTCGCCAATGTTCCGTCCACAGCGGAGAAGACGCCCGCATCGGTGCCACCGGTGTTGGGGAAGGCGGGCGCGCCCCCGCGCCATGTGTTCAGATCCACATGGCCGGAAGAGGCCGTAGGATTGACGTTGCGGACGAGAAGATCGCCTGCGCCTGGCAATACGTCAGCAACTGGATGCGTCATCTCCCGCATACAAGGCTCCTTTCCCAGAACGGAATACGTGGACGGTGTTTTTCTTTTTCCTGTACAGGCCATTTCACGAAAAAACAAGCAGGGAGGCTCCCTTGCCTCCACAGCATTCATGGCAGTGAAAATGGCAATACTTTCCAGCAGATATCCTCTTTTTTTGTGTGAAAAACAGAGCGATTCAGCAGGTTTTCATGTTTCTCTATCCCTCTGAAATTCCTTGGGAGTGTGTGCGGGTAAAATTTTCACATGGAGGCAAAATTTTTGGGCAATGCGCCTGATTCGCGGCGGATTCGGGCGATTGGGCCGCGGTTTTACCGTTCAGCGAGAAAGAAAAACGATATTGATTAACAAATAAAAATGCTGAAAAAACGATTGGTTTGCGGCACAAAAAAGCTGGCCGCATCAATAAGCGCGGCCAGCGGGATGGTTTTTCAAGAAACGTGTCTAAAAGGAGCGCGGACGCCCCTAGACGGTGATCAGCTCGTAGTCCATGCTGCCTATGCCGAGGCGCTGCGCGTGTTCCAGCTGGCTGCGCCAGTGCGTGGTGGGGTGGATGTCGGTAAAGTGGTCGTTATGCGTGTGCGCGCACTGGGCCAGCGCGCTGTTGGGCAACATGGGAGCCGCATTGACGGCGTCAATACAGGCGTGATCGAGCGCGACGGGATCAAAGCTGACAAAAATCCCCAGATCGGGCACGATGGCGGCGTCGTTTTCGCCGTGGCAGTCACAGCAGGGAGAGACCTGATTGACGACGCTGACGTGGAAATGGGGGCGCCCCGCCAGAACCGCCTGCGTGTACTCGGCCATGCGCTCATTGAGGATGGTGCTTTCCGCATCGACGGCATTGCTGATGGCGTCAAAGTTACAGGTGCCTATGCAGCGGCCGCAGCCCACGCATGTTTCGTGATCGATGCGGGCCTTGCGGTCCTCGCCGAAGCTGATGGCGTTCTGGGCGCAGTAGCGGGAACAGGTTTTGCAGCCCCGGCATTTTTCCGGATCAACCGTCGGTTTGCCGCAGCTGTGCATGGCCATTTTGCCCGCGCGGCTGCCACAGCCCATGCCGATATTTTTTATGGCGCCGCCGAAACCGGTCATTTCATGCCCTTTGAAGTGGTTGAGGGAAATGAAAATATCCGCGTCCATGATGGCCCGGCCGATTCTGGCGGAAGTGAAGTGCGTGCCACCGGTCACGGGAACCTCCACATCGTCCGTGCCCTTGAGGCCGTCGCCAATGATAATCTGACAGCCCGTGGACAGAGGCGAGTAGCCGTTTTCCTGCGCGGCGGCCAGGTGTTCCAGCGCGTGTTTGCGCCGGCCCACGTAGAGCGTGTTGCAGTCGGTAAGGAAGGGCAGACCGCCTTTTTCCCGCACCAGATCGGCCACTGTCTTGGCAAAGTTGGGGCGCAGAAAGGACAGGTTGCCCGGTTCCCCGAAGTGCAGCTTGATGGCGGCGAACTTGTTTTCCATGTCGATGGCGTCAACGCCGGCCTTGCGCAGCAGTTTTGTCAGCTTTTGCAACAGGCTTGTGCCCACAGGGCAACGCATGTCGGTAAAGTAGACCTTGGATGCACTCATGACAGATTCCATTATGGCCGCGCGGCGCGGCGTTGGAGGTGAGCGGGGCGGCTAGCCGCGCCCCATGAAACGTTTTCCGAGAGAAAAGGCCCGGCCGACGGGTTCTCCCGCGCAATGATAGCGTTTCTGTCCGCCGTCATAGAGGAGGGGATCGATCTTCCGGATATCTGGCGCGCCGTCATGCAGGCAGGCTTCCAGCAGGCTGACGTTGAGGATTTCTCCGATAAACTGCGTATGGCTGCCCAGTTCGAGGGTATGCCGCAGACGGCATTCCAGAATGAGCGGGCATTGGGCCACGCAGGGAGCGTCCACAAAGGAGGAGGGTTCCGCCGTAAGGCCCAGTTCTCTGAATTTGTCAGAGGTTTTTCCGCAGGCCATGCCCGCGAAATCCACTTTTCCGGCCAGCGCCACGGACGGCACATTGACCGTGAACGCCTTGCGGGCGATCACGGCCTCATGGCTGTACCGGCCAGGACGGATGGAGACGGCGACGCAGGGCGGTTCGGAACAGCACAGACCGCCCCAGGCGACGGTCATGATATTGGCTTTGCCTTCGCTGTCGTAGGTTCCCACGAGAAAGGCGGGCAGGGGGTAGGCGAGGGGCGTCGGGCCAAGGTCGATGCGCTTCATAGCGAACCTCCGAAAATGGGGTGGCGGCGTCGCGCGGCGATGCCGGGCCATTTCGCCTATCAGGCAATGCCGTTCCTGTAAAGATGTCCCTTCCCCTTTCCCGCGTACAGCCTTTGCCTTTGATGGCGGAAGGAGCATAGCGCGGCGCGGTGGGGGAGAAAAGAAACGGAACGCGCTGTTTTTTGCCTGATCCTGTCAGGGCGGTTTATGGGTGCCGCCGCGCGGCAAAGCGGGCATAGGCCCGGGCGACCGGCGAGGCGGGATCCATGCCGCCCAGGTAGCGGCCGTCCGCCGCGGATCGGGGGAGCGGCGGGCGGAGCTCCTCAAAGGGCGCGGCGCGGCGCGGGGGACCGTCCAGTTCGGCCTTGTCAAGGACGAGCGAGACCTTCACCGTCCTGAAAAAGGGTTTTTCCATAAAGGCATTGACACGCTCCAGGATTTCATCCCCCTGCATATGCAGCTCCTGAACGGTCATGGCGTCGTCCGCGCCCACCAGGAGGAGGCTGTCCCTGTGCCCCAGCGGGCGGGCCAACGGGGCCAGCTCCGCCCCCATGACTATTTCCCAGTGCCGCCATAACAGGGAGAGGCGGGCCTGATCCGGTGAACCGCCCAAGCCGCGCAGAACGCCGTCCATAATGTGCTCCGCCGCCAGCGGCCCCCTTTTGCGGCGTTCTTCCAGCTCCGCCTCCGTCATGGGAGCTCTGTTGTCGCGCCAGCGGCGCGGTGGCGGTTGACGCGGCGGCGGCTGTGGCCGGGCTTCCACCAGAGGCGCGGGCAGAGGCGCGGGATGGGCGCGAGCGGGGGCGGGCGTTTCCGGTTTTTCCGCGCGCCCGCTCTGGCGTTCGCGGGCCTCGGCATGGCGCAGCATCAGATGCAGCGCGCGTTCGCGGGCGCTGGCGGATCCGGAGAGGGCGGGCTTGCTCATGGGGGACGTTCCTTTTTGTGGGAGTTCAGGAAATGTTTGACTATATCAGGATAAATTGATATTTATATGAGGCAATCTTGATGCACCAACAACCTCCCGTGGGCGTCGCCATGCTTCTTTCCTACCTCAAAGCGCTTTCCGATGAAACGCGGCTGCGTCTTGCGCATATCCTGTTGCATTACGAGCTGTCGGTCAACGAGCTTGTGCGCATCCTGAATATGGGGCAGTCGCGCATTTCCCGCCATCTGAAGATTCTGTCGGAAGCGGGGCTGCTGACATCGCGGCGGGATGGGCTCTGGGTGTTTTATTGCGCCGCGCCAGCGGGAGAGGCAAGGGCTTTTTTGCGGGCGGTACTGCCGTTTATCCAGGCGGATGCCGCCATGAATGCGGATTTGCGCACGGCGCTGCGCATCATCGAGGAACGGGCGCGCAGCACGCGGCAGTTCTTCAACGCCATTGCGGAAGACTGGGACGAACTGAACCGGGAAGTGCTTGGGGAGTTTGACCTGCCCGCGGCCGTGTGCGCCGCCGTGCCGCAATCGTGCGGCGTGGCCGTGGATCTTGGCTGCGGTACCGGGGCCGTGCTGGAGCGCCTTCTGCCTCTGGCCCGGACGCTTATCGGCGTGGACGGTTCCGCCCGGATGCTTGACATGTGCCGCAGGCGTTTCGCGCCCGCCGATCTGGCCGATGAGGATCGCCTTTCGTTGCGCATTGGCGAACTCGATCATCTGCCCCTGCGGGATCAGGAAGCGGACTTCGTGTGCGTCAATCTTGTGTTGCACCATCTTTCCGACCCCGTGGAGGTCCTGCGCGAGGTGCGCCGTATTCTGGCGCCGGGAGGCCGTCTTTTTGTGGCGGATTTCCTCCGCCATGACGACGAGGCCATGCGCAGCCGCTATGGGGATCGCTGGCTCGGTTTTGAGGAGGAGCAGCTGACCGGCGGGTTGCGGCACGCGGGTTTCAGCCTTCTGTCCTGTACCCGTCAACCTGTGGGGCGCGGTCTGTCGCTGCTGCTGGTTTCCGGCTGTGCCGGGGATGCGCCCGTACCTGTTCAAGGAGATGTATGATGACCCAGGCCCTTGATCTTTCCCTGAACCATAAAATAGCGGATATGGCCCTTGCCTCTTTCGGCAGGAAGGAGATGCAGCTTTCCGAGCGAGAAATGCCCGGCCTGATGGAGTGCATCAAAAAATACGGACCGGAGAAGCCGCTGCGGGGGCTTCGCGTGACAGGCTCCCTGCACATGACCATCCAGACGGCCATGCTGATCAGGACGCTGTACGAACTGGGCGCGGATATCCGCTGGGCTTCCTGCAACATTTTTTCCACACAGGATCATGCCGCCGCCGCCATTGTGGATCAGGGCATGGCCAAGGTGTTCGCCTGGAAGGGCGAAAGCCTTGAGGACTACTGGTGGTGCACGGAAATGGCCCTGACCTGGCCTGACGGCAAGGGCCCGGATCTGATCGTGGATGACGGCGGCGACGCCACGCTGATGATCCACAAGGGCGTGGAGGCGGAAAACGAGCCCTCCATTCTTGAAAAAACCTATGACAACAAGGAATTCCAGTGCATCATTGACCGGCTTGCCCTGCGCCACAGGGAAAATCCGCGCCACTGGCATGAGGTGGCCGCGCATGTGAAGGGGGTCTCCGAAGAGACCACCACAGGTGTGCACCGTCTCTACCAGCTGGAAAAGGAAGGCAGGCTGCTCTTCCCGGCCATCAACGTCAATGACGCGGTGACCAAGTCAAAATTTGACAATCTCTACGGCTGCCGCGAATCCCTGGCCGACGGCATCAAGCGCGCTACCGACATCATGGTGGCGGGCAAGGTCGTCGTTGTGATTGGCTACGGCGATGTCGGCAAGGGATGCGCCCAGTCCATGCGCGGTTTTGGCGCGCGTGTGCTGGTGACGGAAATTGATCCCATCTGCGCCCTTCAGGCCGCCATGGAAGGCTTTGAGGTCACGACCGTGGAAGACGCGCTCCCCTATGGCGATATTTACGTGACCTGCACCGGCAATTACCATGTCGTCACAGGCGCGCATATGGAAGGCATGAAGGACGAGGCCATTGTCTGCAATATCGGCCACTTCGATAATGAAATCGAAATGTCGTACCTTGAAAGGACCCCTGGCGTCACCAGGGTGAACATCAAGCCTCAGGTGGACAAGTGGACGCTCAAATCCGGCCGCAGCATCATTGTGCTGGCGGAAGGGCGTCTGGTGAATCTCGGCTGCGCCACGGGGCACGCCAGTTTCGTCATGTCCAACAGCTTTACGAATCAGACCCTCGCCCAGATCAAACTTGCCTCGGAAACGCTGGAAACAAAAGTCTATACCCTGCCCAAGGAGCTGGATGAGGAAGTGGCCCGCCTGCATCTGGGCCGCCTTGGCGCCAAGTTGACGCGCCTGACGCAGGAGCAGGCCGACTACATCGGCGTGAGTGTGGACGGCCCCTACAAGAGCGCCATGTACCGTTACTAGAGCGGTTTTCCGTTGGGAGGGCGGCCGCCTCTTGCGTGCCGCTGAAAAACACGGCATATGTTACGGACGCCGCCGGGGCGCTTCCCGGCGGCGTTTTTTCCGGTTCGCCCCGGAGACAGGCCCTTGCCTCAAACATCTTTCCGGGCCGTGTGGACTGCGCTATGAGAAATGTCACCATTTATACGGACGGATCCTGTCTCGGCAATCCTGGCCCGGGAGGTTGGGCGGCCATTCTGCGGCTGGACGGATCGTCCCATCGCAGGGAACTCTCCGGTGGAGCGCGGCTGACGACCAACAACCGCATGGAGCTCAAGGCGGTGTTGCGGGCGCTGGAGGCCTTGCGCGAACCCTGCGCCGTGGCCCTGTATACGGATTCGCAGTATGTCTGTCATGCTGTCGCCAAGGGCTGGCTCTGGGGCTGGAAGAAAAAAAACTGGATCAAATCCGACAAAAAGCCCGTGAAGAATGTGGATCTCTGGCAGCGTCTGCCCGCGTTGCTGCAACGGCATGACGTGACGTTTCACTGGCTGCGCGGTCATGCCGGGCATGTGGAGAACGAACGCTGCGACGAGCTTGCCCGCGGCGAGGCCGCCCGATCCGATCTTCCCGAAGATACAGGCTTTTCGCCGGAGAAGGCATGATGGCCGCCTCTCTCCTTCGGGGCGGGACAAGCCGCGCGGCTTCCGTCCGCGGGCAGCGAAGGTGGGCGGCTGTGGGTTGAGCATGATGGATGTTCTGTCGCAGTACTGGCAGGCGCTGGGGTGGCCTTTGTGCCGTCTTCTTTTGGGTATGGCCGTTGGTCTGCTGGTGGCAAATGTGCTGGAGGCGCTTCACTGGACGCGTCATCTGGCGAGACTGTCCGCCCCGCTGGCCCGCGCGGCGCACCTGCGCGCGGTGGCGGGTGCGGCCTTTGCGCTGGCGTTTGTTTCTCCGGCCGGGGCCAACGGGCTGCTTTCCGAAAGCTACGGCCGTGGCGATCTTGATCGCCGGGAATTGATGCTGGCCAATCTGTTCAACAGCCTTCCGGCCTATCTGGTGCATACGCCCGCCATTTTCCTGCTGGCCTGGCCGGTACTCGGCTTTCCGGCGGTGATCTATGTGGGCCTGACGCTGGCGGCGGCCCTGCTGCGCACGGCGGTCACCGTGTTGCTTGGGCGCTGGCTGTTGCCGCCCGCGACCGGGGGCTGTCGTGCCCCGGAGCTGGACAGGCCTGCCGGGGGCGTTGTCCTGGGCGAGGCCCTCCGGAAGGCATGGCGGCGTTTTGCGCGCCGTTTGCCCCGGCTTGTCCTGATTACCGTGCCTGTGTATGTTCTCATGTACCTGTTGCAGCGTTACGGCGCCTTTGCCGCGGCGGAAGCCTGGCTTGGGCGGCATCTGGACTGGCTGCCCATGATCAGGCCGCAGGCCCTTGGCGTCATCCTGCTGCATCTGGCCGCGGAATTCGGTGCGGCTCTGGGGGCGGCCGGGTCCGCGCTCCAGACGGGAGGGCTTGCCACGGAAGACGTGGTCATGGCCCTGATGGTGGGCAATATCCTGTCGACGCCCATGCGGGCCGTCCGCCATCAGTTGCCCGCCTATGCGGGATTTTTTCGTCCGGAGCTGGCCCTGCGCCTCATTCTGGCCAATCAGGGCCTGCGCGCCCTGAGCATGGCGCTGATGGCCGCGCTCTATTATGCCGTTATCGTGCGCTGACGCGGTATGTTTCCGCCGGAAACGGCAAAAATTGCAGTTGTGGGAGTTGTCATGCCTGACGGGAAGGAAGCTCTTGTCCGTGTGCCGGAGCACACGGGCGCACGTGTGACCGTGGTGTTGCAGCCGGAGGACAGCCTGCTTTCGCTGCCGCGCCCCAAGACGGCGCGGCAATTGCTGGACGCGTTGGACATAGCGGAGGAATGCGCCCTGGTGGCCCGGGGCGGAGAGCTTCTGACGCCGGATCGCCGCATCTGGCCGGACGATGCCCTGCTGGTGCGCAAGGTGGCTTCCTCTGGCTAGCCTTTGGCCAGCGTGGGGAGGCTTTTGCAGGAATTTTACCGGCGTTGTGTTGCCGCTGTGGCCAGAATATCGTTTCTCCCTGAAGGGAGATGTGGCTGACCGCAGAGGAAGCTTCAATGAAGGAGGTGGATCATGTTCGGTTTCAGGAAAAAAGTGGCTGAGGCCGGGGAAAGCGCTGTTTCCCCGCACAGGGATGAGGAGCGGTTACGGGATATTCTGCGGAATTTTTCCATGAACCGCATCAGTGCGGCCACGGCGGTGGCCATGTCGGGTCTGGGCAATGTGGCGGCGCTCAAGGCGGCCATGACCGATCGCGGCATATCGTTTCCCAAGAGTCTGGATGCGGATCCCAGACCCATGGCGGATATGGTGCTGCGTATGGTGCACGATGCCGAGGCGCTGAAGGCGCATCAGGATTCGGAAAAGCGCTGATCGCCCCCGTCTCGACAGTCCGCGCCGCCCGTGATACAAGCCCGCCATGATGGATGTTGATATCTTTGCGACGGTGCAGCGCGTATCCGTGTTCTTTCTGCCAGCGCTGCTTGGTATTATTCTGCATGAAGTGGCGCACGGCTGGGTCGCGGACAGGCTGGGAGATCCGACGGCCCGTTTCATGGGCCGCCTGACCGTCAACCCGCTGCCGCATATCGATCCGCTGGGGCTTGCCGTTTTCATTCTTACCAGCGCGCTGGGGGGCTTTGTTTTTGGCTGGGCAAAGCCCGTGCCCGTCAATCCCCGCTATTTTCGCAATCCGCCCAAGGGGATGATGCTGGTGGCGCTGGCCGGGCCGGGTGTCAATCTGTTGCTGGCCGTTGTCATGGCCCTGCTTCTGCGCGCTTTTCTGGCCTTCGATCCGGCGCTCAGCCCCTCGACGGAATTTGTTGTCAAGGCGTTGTACTACGGCGCGGGCATCAACGTGGGTCTTGCCTGCCTCAACCTGTTGCCTGTGCCGCCGCTGGACGGCAGCCGGGTGCTGGCGTATTTTCTGCCGTCCGGGGTTGCGGCCCGCTACATGAGCGTGGAGCGCTATGGCATGGTCATTCTCATAGGGCTTATGGCGGCCGGACTGCTGGACAGGCTGCTGCTGCCTGTCATGCGGCTGTGCCTGGAAACGCTGTTTTCCGCGGTCGGCCTGCCCGCATAGCGCTTTTCAACGACTGACGCCGCCGTGTCAGGAACACCTTTTTCCCCTGAAAGGGGAGGTTTCAGACCGCAAAGGAATTTTTGATGAGCAATCAACGTCCCCGTACCGTTTCCGGTATGCGTCCCACCGGCCCGCTGCATCTGGGCCACTATTTCGGGGTGCTGAAAAATTACGTGGATCTGCAACGCACGGAAGAGGCCTATTTCTTTGTGGCCGACTGGCATGCGCTGACCAGCGACTATGCGGATCCCTCCCGTGTGCGGGAGAACATCGACGAGATGGTGAAGGACTGGGTTGCCGCCGGCCTTGATCCGGAGCAATGCGTGATTTTCCGGCAGTCGTCCGTCAAGGAACATGCCGAGCTTTCCCTGTTGCTTTCCATGATTACGCCTGTCTCCTGGCTGGAACGAAACCCGACCTACAAGGAGCAGCAGCAGCAGATCAGCAACAAGGACCTCGGCAACGCGGGCTTTCTGTGCTATCCTGTGCTGATGGCGGCGGATATTCTCATGTACCGGCCCCACGGTGTGCCCGTAGGCGAGGATCAACTGCCGCATATGGAGCTGACGCGGGAAATAGCCCGGCGTTTCAACTTTCTGTACGGCGACACCTTCCCGGAACCGCAGGCCATGTTGACGCCCGCCGCCAAATGCCCCGGTCTCGACGGGCGCAAGATGTCCAAGAGCTATAATAACGGCATCTTCCTGCGCGATTCCATGAGCGACATCGAAGCCAAGGTGCGCGGCATGTTCACGGACAGGAACCGGCTGCGCAAAAGCGATCCCGGCAACCCCGATGTCTGCAATCTGTTCCCGTATCATCTGCTGCTGTCCGGCGAAGAGGAGCGGGCGGAAATCCGTAAGGGCTGTACGGAAGCCACATTCGGCTGTGTGGACTGCAAGAAGCGTTTCCTGAAACACCTTGGTGATCTGCTTGCGCCCTTGCAGGAACGGCGCGCGACCCTGAGCACGGATCGCGTCCGCGCCATTCTGGAGGACGGCAATAATCGCGCCCGCGCCTTCGCTTCCGGGACGCTTGAGCGGGTACGGGCCAGGATGGGTCTCTGATCCGCCTCTCCTGGGAGCGGGATGGGACGGCGGCGGATTGCGGCATGAAGTGGCTCGGCATTGATTATGGTCTGGAGCGGACAGGGATTGCCGCCTGCGATCCCGAAGGCGTGCTGGCCTATCCCCTGAAAACCCTGCGTCTGGCGGAATTTTCCGGGCGTAAGGCGCTTCTTGACGCACTGGCGGATCTGGCCCTGCGCGAAGGCGTCGGGGCCGCCGTCATGGGACTGCCTCTGCTGGACGGCGGCGGCGACAGCCTGACGACACGGCAGGTGCGCAGGGTGGCGGAACGCCTCAAGCGCCGTCTTTCCGTACCCCTGTATTTCATGCCCGAATTTCTCAGTTCTGAAGAAGCTTGGTCTGATCTGCGCGAAGCCGGAGTGCGGCGATCCCGGCGCGGGGCCGTGCTTGATCAGCAGGCCGCCGTGCGGATTCTGCAATCTTTCCTTGCCTTGTCCCCTGATCAGAGGATGCCCGCATGAAAATTTTTTTCAGGCTTCTTGCGCTGCTTGTCCTTGTGTGCGCGGGCGCGGCAGGGTGGGCCGTCTGGGAAGGCTACGCCTTTCTGCATACGCCGCCGGAAGATCCCGGGCGCGAATGCGCCTTTGACGTTGCGCCCGGCGACACCATGCGGGCCGTTGCCGTCAAGCTGGAGCGTCAGGGGCTGGTATCCAACGGGTTCTATTTCCGTCTGCTGGCCCGGTACAGGCAATGGGAACACCGGATGCAGGCCGGCCGCTTTGCCCTCAACAGCGGTTGGACGCCGGACAGGATTCTGGATACCCTTGTCAATGGGCGGCCCCTGCTGTTCCGTGTGACCGTGCGGGAAGGTCTGACATGGTGGCAGACGGCGGATGTTCTGGAACAGGCCGGACTCGTCAGGGCGGACGATTTTCGCGATGTCATCCATGACCCCGCTTTTCTTCGCCATTACGGCATTCCCTTTGAATCCGCCGAAGGCTTTCTCATGCCGGACACCTATCTGCTGAAAAAGCCCGATGCGCCGGACAGAGCGCAGGCGCGCGCCGTTGCCGGGCGCATGGTGGATACCTTCTGGCGGAAGGCCGCCCCGCTCTGGCCAGACGGCGGAAAACCCGGCACGGCGGCGCTCCGGCGCTGGGTCATCCTGGCCTCCATCGTGGAAAGGGAAACGGCCATCAGGGCCGAACGTCCCCGCGTGGCCGGGGTCTACGCCAACAGGCTGGAGCGCGGTATGCCGCTACAGGCCGATCCTACCGTCATTTATGGACTGGGGCGTTATTTTGACGGCAATCTGCGGCGTAGACATCTTGATGACGCAAGCAATGCCTACAATACCTATCAGCGTCCCGGTCTGCCGCCCGGCCCCATCTGCTCGTTCGGCATGACCGCTCTTGCCGCGGCCATGACGCCGGAACGGCACGCCTTTCTTTACTTTGTCGCCAAAACGGACGGTGGCGAACACACCTTCAGCAAAACGCTGGGGGAGCATAATCGCGCGGTGCGGCAGTATCTTCGTAACCGCCAGAATCCCTGAGCGAACCTTTCCCCGCCGCGCCATAACGGAGGCGCTTCTCTCCATGTCCTCCCCCCCCTCGCTTCTTCTGGCCGGTGCGTCCAGCAACGCGGGCAAAACGGCGACGATGGCGGCCCTGCTGTGCGCGTTGCGGGCACGGGGCTTTGCCGTGCGCCCTGCCAAGACGGGCCCGGATTATATCGATGCGGCCTGGCACACGGCGTTTTGCGGCGTGGCGTCCGCCAATCTGGATACGTGGATGGCGGCGGGCGGGCCGCCCGATGCGCTGCCTCCCTCTACCTGCGCGCTGCGAATTCGTCTGGGACATGTGCGGGAGCGCCTTGCGGAAGAAAGCGGCGGCGGGGAATCGCTCCTGCTCGTCGAGGGGGCGATGGGCCTGTTTGACGGAGCGGATGGCGGCGGAGGATCTTCCGCGCAGCTGGCCGCGGTATGCGGCATGCCCATTCTTCTTCTGCTGAATGTGCGCGGCATGGGGCAGTCGGCGGCGGCGGCGGCCGAGGGCTTCGCGCGTTTTCGTCCGCCCTGGCTGGGACGTCGCAAGCTGAACTTTGCGGGCTTTCTGTGTACGCATGTTGGCAGTGAACGTCATGCGGCCCTGTTGCGCGCCGCCTTTGCGCCGCTGGAGCGTCGTTACGGAATCCCGCTGCTGGGGTGCCTCCCCCGCGAAGGCGCGCCGGAGATGGCGTCGCGTCATCTGGGACTTGTGCAGGCGCGGGAGGCGGCCTCCTCGCTGGATCGCGTTGCGCTGGGGCGCTGGCTGGAACGTCATGTGCGTCTGGACGCCCTCCTGCGGCGTCTGGAGTTGCCTGCCCATCCGCGAAAAGCCTCCCCGGCGCCTTCGTTCTCCGGGGCCGTGCGGCGGCTGTCCCGGCGCGGCCCCATAGTGGCCATTGCGCGCGATGAGGCCTTTTCCTTCCTCTATGCGGATCTGCCGCCGCTTTTACGCCGCCTTGGCGCGGAGGTGCGCTTCTTTTCCCCCCTGAGGGACCGTTGCCTGCCGGTGTGCGATGGCCTCTACCTGCCCGGCGGCTATCCTGAGCTGTACGGTACGGATCTGGAGGCCAATACGCCGCTGCGTGAGGAACTGCGCCGGGCCGCGTTGAAGGACGGTCTGCCTGTGCATGGGGAATGCGGCGGCTATCTCTACCTGATGCGCCGTTTGCATATGCCCGGCGGCACGACGCTGTCCTTTTGCGATCTGTTGCCGCTGGAAGCCGCTCTTCGTGAACGGCGCGCGGCACTTGGCTATCGTGCCGCCCGCGTCCGCCCCGGCTGGCTGCCCATTCCGGAAGAAAAGCCCCTCTGGCTGCGGGGGCATGAATTTCACTATGCCGAACTGCTGACACCGCTGGCGGAGGAACATACCCTGTGGCGGAGCTACGCCGCCTCAGGAGAAGATCTGGGGCCGGAGGGCTGCCGTCAGGGGCGCGTCAGCGGCACGTGGCTGCACGCCTATCCCCAGGGGGCGCTGGCATTCTGGCGGGCATGGCTCCGCCTGTTGCGTTGAGCGCTCTTTCCCTATCTTGCCGCAAAAGGAGGTTCGTCATGCCCATGCCTACGGATATTGCCTTTGATGCCGCATTGGCTCCACAGGAGATTGAACGCCGTTCCTTTGCGTTGATTGACGCCCTTGTTCCCGAACCCCGTCCCTTTTCCGGCGCATTGTGGGAAGTGGCCCGGCGTTGCATCCATACGCTGGGGGACGTGGACATCGCGGCATCCCTGCGCCTGTCCGAGGAAGGACTGGCGCGAGGAGTGGCGGCCCTGCGCCGGGGATGCGCTATTTTTACGGATACGCGCATGGCGGCGGCCGGGATTCCCCGACGGCGGCTGGATCCTCTGGGGTGTGTGGTGGAGCCCATGATGTCCCTGCCTGGTCTGGATGCGGAGGCGCTCCATAAGGGAGTGACACGCTCCCGCGCCGCCGTGGAGCTTCTTGCGCCGCGTCTGGGAGGACAGATCGTTGTCATCGGCAACGCGCCTACGGCTCTTCTGGCCTTGCTGGATGCGCTGGACGGTCTGGAGGAAGACAGCCCGTCCGTACCCGCGCTGATCGTGGGTATGCCTGTCGGCTTTGTGAATGCGGCGCAATCCAAGGAGTGGCTGCACCGTACACGCTGGCCGCATTTTACTCTTTTGGGCCGCAAGGGAGGATCCGCCGTTGCGGCGGCCTGCGTAAACGCGCTGGCAACGCTGGCATCCGCCTGAGGGGGATGTATGGTTTGCGAAGTGCGTTTCCTGTGAAACAACCCCTCTTCGCTGCCAGGTGGAGGTTGTTGGGCGGATTTTTGGTGTCAATCACCATCAGGCGCGGCAATGGGGAGGCGTTCGTCAAGGTCGATGCCGTCCGGGTGGACGGAGGCGCGGTAGGGGTACATCTCCACGCCCCTGCGCAGCGCTTCGTAAAAAAGGGCTTCGTACACAGGGTCAATGATGCCGGCAGGGGCGAAGCAGCGGCCGTCTGGGCGCTGCACAAGGTAAAACATGGCGGCGCGTGCGCCGCTGGCGACGATGTCCAGAAGTTCACGCAAATGTTTCCGCCCCCGCTCGCTGACAGCATCAGGAAAGATGGCCCGATCGTCTTCCACCAGCGTGACGTTTTTGCACTCCACCCAGAGGGGCGGCAGGGAGGGGCCTGTCAGGCAGGCGTCCAGCCTGCTCCCGCCACGGCGCGCTTCCCGGCGGTATTCCGTATACCCTTGGGCAAAGTCCAGACGGCCCGCGCGGAAGGCTGCCTCCAGCATACGGTTGGGCACGCCCGTATTGACGCCGACCCAGAAGCCGCGCAGGCCGGGAAAGGGGGCTTCCGACGTTGGCACGGTCTCCGGCGTCGCGCGTGCCTCCAGCCAGACGGCTTCCTGTGTATAGGGGAGTTTGCGCGCGGGATTGGCGGCGGGCGAGGCCAACAGGGGGGCGCCTGGGCGCGTCAGTCCCAGCATGCTGCCGGAATTGTTGCTGTGTACCCGGACGGGTACGCCGTCCTTTTCCATAAGAACGGTGAAGCGTTTGTGGCGTTGCAGGAAACGGCCGGTGATACACTCGGGAGGAAGGGGAAGAAGGGGCTTTCTGTGGGGCATGGCGGGCAGTGGGTTGGAGAAAGGGTCATTTACACGGTACGGTCAAGCTGCTACATGTTTTGCGAAGTCAATGCAAGGCGCGCCGCGGCGCGCCGTCATCAGCGAGGAGCCCTTTCATGCATATTTCCGAACGCCTGCGCAGCATCAGACCGTCCTTGACGCTCAGCGTCAACAGCCGGGCGCTGGAGCTGAGGTCGCAGGGAGTCGCCGTTACCAGTCTTGCCGTGGGAGAGCCGGATTTCCCCACTCCGAAGCATATTTGCGACGCCGCCAAGGCGGCCATTGACGAAAATTTCTGCCGCTATACGGCAGTACCCGGCATCCCTGAGCTGCGCGCGGCGGCGGGAGCGTACTTTGAGCGGGCGTATGGCGCCGGAGTTCCCGCCGAATCCATCATTATTGGCGCGGGGGGCAAACACTGCCTCTACAACTTCATGCAGGCGACCCTCAATCCGGGAGACGAGGTTCTTATCCCCGCCCCTTACTGGTTGAGCTATCCCGATATGGTCATGCTGGCCGGGGGCGTTCCCGTGACGGTGGCCGCTTCGGCGGAGCGGCATTTCAAGGTGACGCCCGATATGCTGGAAGCGCACGCTGGCCCGGCCACACGCCTGCTGATCCTCAATTCTCCCAGCAACCCCACGGGAGCCGTGTATACCCGCGAGGAATTTGACGCCATCATGACCTGGGCCATGAAGCGCGGCATTTTTGTTCTTTCTGACGAAATCTATGATCAGCTGGTGTTTGCGCCCGCTGTCATGAGCAGCGCCATCTCATGGTTTGCCCGCTATCCCGAACAGGTGGCGGTGCTGAACGGGCTCTCCAAAAGCTTCGCCATGACGGGCTGGCGCGTGGGGTTTCTGGCGGCGCATCCGGAACTGATTAAAAAGATTTCCTCCCTGCAGGGACACAGCACGTCCAATATCTGCTCCATTGCCCAGAAGGCGGCGCTGGCGGCCCTGACGGGTCCCAGGGACTGTCTGGACGGGATGCGGGCGGCTTTCCAGCGCAGGCGTGACATGGCCATGAACGTCATTGCCTCGTGGCCGTGGGCTGTCTGTCCGTGTCCGGACGGGGCGTTCTATCTTTTTGTGGATGTTCACCGGTGTTACGGCGGTTCCGTCAAAAACTCCACGGAACTGTGCACACGCCTGCTGGATGAGGCGCATGTGGCGCTGGTGCCGGGAGCGGCGTTTGGCGACGATCGCTGTATCCGTTTTTCCTATGCCGTGGCGGACGACGTTCTGCGCGGCGCGCTGGAACGTGTGGAAGCCGTCCTGAAGGATCTGGCGGAGGAAGCGCGGGGGTAGCGCGCCCGTCCGCGCGCTTTTGAAATGGAACATTTCAAAGGCACAATGCTCTGAACCGTGCCGTACCCTTCCCGGCTTCGCGCCATGGGGAGGGGCACAGGGGGCGTCTTTGCGGAGAGTTTTGGCGGGGACCGCGCTTGTCCTCGGTATGCTGTGTATGCCGCCTTTTCCCCTTGCCGCCTTCGCGGCGGAGACGGCGTCGCCGGAACAGGGAGGATCGCCCGGTACGGGCGAATCCTCCTCCGCGTCCGGGCTGGACAATGTTCTGGGGGAACCCCGGATCACGCGGCGGGTGAGCAAGGTGAACGGCGGGCCCGCGACGGTACGTCCGCCCTCCATAGACGTGCCCGCTGTGCGGACGCCGCGGGTGTCCATCCCCCAGGTGGCGCAGCCGGTGGCGCCGCTGGTGGCGTCGCCGGAACCCGGCATGACCGGCGGCTCCGACCCCGCGTCCGCCGCGCGGCTCTGGCGGCGGCTGGAACCGGGACTGGAGTACGGCGAGTTCTCCTTCAGCGCGGCGGGATACGAAACGCCTTCCGGCGAGGCCCATCCGCCCCGGGTGACGCTGCGTGTCGTGCGCATTGATCCGGCCCTGTTCGAGTTCGTCCTCTGTGCGGCCTCGGATGGTGGTGTGCCGCTGCCGCTGGGCCGCTGGGCCGATCGTGCCCATCTGGTGGCGGCCATCAACGCCAGCATGTACCTGCCGGACGGACGCACCAGCACGGGCTATCTGCGCGAAGGCCCCCATGTGAACAATGCCCGGCGCGGCGGCCGCCTTGGCGCCTATTTTCTGGCGGAGCCTGACGCGCTGGCGCTGGCGGCCGGCGCGCCCCGGGCGGTCGTGGAGGACGCCACGCGCGTCAATGTGGCGGCCTTTGAGGGGCATTACCGGCTTGTCGCGCAGAATTTCCGTATGATCAGCGACGATCGGCGCGTTGTCTGGGCCCCGGATGGCCGCCCCATTGCCGTTGCCGCCGTGGCCCAGACGGGCGGCGGCCATATTCTCTTCCTGCATTGCCGCCAGCCTGTGGAGCCCTCCGCGCTGGCGCGCCGTTTGCTGCATCTGCCTCTGGACGTACGCACAGTCATGTATGTGGAAGGCGGCGCGCAGGCCGGCCTGCTGCTGCGGTCGGGCGGCATGCTCATGGAACTCTACGGGCGCAGTGCGGCCGCCATCCTGCTGGGGGATCCGCCCGCGCCGTCCCTGCCCAATGTGCTGGGTATCCGCCGCAGGGCGGAGAGGGCGAAATAGCGGGAAGCGGCCGCGCGGCCCTTGACTTATTGCATAAGATTCCTGATTATGAACCCTACATTCTGTCGCGCATATGACCGGAGCCAGCGGCGCTTGTGAAATGGACATATTTCACAAGTAGGAAGGCTCCAGGAAAAAGAGAGGTACCTCATGGCCGAAAAGCTCGATATTTTCAAATGTATGAAGTGCGGTAACGTCGTGGAAGTGCTGCATGGCGGTTGCGAGAGCATAGCCTGTTGCGGCGAGGGCATGAAGCATCTGAAGGAAGGCGCGACCGACGGCGCGCTGGAAAAACACGTGCCTGTCATCGAAAAGATTGACGGCGGCTACAGGGTGACGGTGGGCAGTGTGGCCCATCCCATGACCGAGGAGCACTATATCCCGTGGATTGAGCTGATTGCCGGCGATCAGAGCCTGACGGCCTTCCTCAAGCCCGGCGACAAGCCTGAGGCCGTGTTCAAGACCGATGCCGCCACGGTGACGGCGCGCGAGTACTGCAATCTTCACGGTCTGTGGAAGGCGGAGAAGTAATCCATCCGCCGTCCCCGCCGCCATACCCTGCCCGTGTCCGGCCTGGGGTATGGCGTCGGCAACGGGTTTTCTGTATACTGCGGCGGTTTCACGTTGGGAACGTGACCATGACAACCGGTTCTGGATGGGGGTGGCGATATCTTGCCGTCCCGGAAAAAAGACTGTCTTACCCCAAGGAGTGCATCATGGAAAAGTATGTATGCGGCGTGTGCGGTTATGAGTATGATCCCGCGGAACATGACAATGTGCCCTTCGATCAGCTGCCTGACGACTGGACCTGCCCCGTCTGTGGCGTAGGCAAGGATCAGTTCTCCGCCGCCTAGGCGGCTTCACCCCGCACAGTTCTCTGCCCTGCCGGTGACACTCATCAAAGGTCACTTTCAGGGAGAGGCAAGCCACACGGCCCCTAACCGCCGGATGCGGTGTCAGTCGGCGGTTAGGGGCCGACTGCGGATTGAAACATCTGGAGATCTTCATGCAGTCTGTCGAACTGAAAAAGGACATTTACTGGGTCGGCTGCGTCGATTACGACCATCGCGATTTTCACGGATACGCCACCTCCCCTGAGGGGACCACGTATAACGCCTATGTCATCAGGGACGAAAAGAACGTCCTTTTCGATACGGTTTCCCCCGGGTGCGTCGGAACGCTGCTGTGCCGCCTGGCCAAGATCGTGGACCCCGAACGCATCGACTATCTGGTGATTAACCATCTTGAGCTGGATCATGCCGGTTCGCTGGCCGAGGTGGTCGAACGCTGCAAGCCCGAAAAGATTTTCTGCTCCACGCTGGGGCTCAAGTCCATGCAGGGATATTTCCCCCAGTGCAGGGACTGGCCCGTGCAGGCCGTCAAAAGCGGCGACACGCTTTCCATCGGCAAGCGTACCATCGTGTTTCAGGAAACCCGTATGCTGCACTGGCCGGACAGCATGGTTTCCTATATCCCCGAAGAGAAGCTGCTGATCAGCCAGGACGCCTTCGGGCAGAACATCGCGGGCAGCCGCCGCTTTGTGGATGAGCACGATCCCGCCGATTTCGAGTTCCGCGTGCGCGAATATTACAACAACATCGTGCTCCCCTATTCGCCGCAGGTGCTGGCCGCCCTACCCATCGTGGAATCGCTGGACATCGACATGATCGCTCCCGACCACGGCCTGATCCATCGCGGCAGGGAGGCGGTGAGGCGCATCGTGGATCTCTATCGCGAGATGGCCGAACAGAAGCCCCGCAAGCGCGCCCTGATATTCTATGACACCATGTGGCACTCCACGGAAAAGCTGGCCTACGCCGTCTGCTCCGGGCTGGAAGAATTGGATATCCCCACGCGCATCATGTCCGTGAAGCGGAATCACCACAGCACCGTCATGACCGAACTGGGGCAGTGCGGCGCCGTGCTGGCCGGTTCGCCCACCCATAACAACGGCATTCTGCCGTTGATGGCCGCGCAGCTGACGTACATCACGGGCTTGCGTCCGAAAAATCGCGTTGCGGGCGCGTTCGGCTCCTACGGCTGGTCTGGCGAGAGCGCCAAGTGCATTCAGGGCGCCTTTGAGAAGATGGGCTGGGATCTGCCCGCCGATCCCGTGCGTTGCAGCTGGCGGCCCGGCCATGACGGCCTGAAGGCCGCCCATGATCTCGGACGCGCCGTGGGCGAAGCCCTGCTGAGAAAAATCGGAGAACAGGCCTAGGCGCGCCTGACGGATCCCGCGCATCCCGGTTCCGCATGTTCAGGGGCGGAGGCGAAAGCCTCCGCCCCTTCTGTTTCTTGCGCGAGGGACAGGGAACGTTCCTTATTTTGTATATAAAATCAGTGTAGTATAGCTGTTTTGAACAAAAGTGTCTTCTTACTTCCCCCTGTTTTGCACATTTTCGCTTCGAGGTGGGCCCACGGAAGACCTTGGCGGAGAAGGGGAGAAAAATTTTTTTCATCTTTTTTTACGCTCCTTTTATGTTCCTAAAAAGATATGAAAAATAAGTAAGTTGGATGAAATAGGAACAAATTCTGACAGCTTCCCCTTAAGAGGCGCTGCAACCCGTGTCTTTCTTTTGAAAATATCTGAAAAAAGTCTGTATAAATTCAAAATTGGGAGGAGAAAGCGCCGTTTTATTCCGTCGCTGGCGTGGCGGAGCGTCCGTCTGCCGCGCAACATGCTGATTTTGCGCTTTTTTTGCGAACGTCGCCGCCCCTTCCTCCGCCTAGAAGTGTTCTTGGGTCTATGTAGATAAAAAATACTGTTATTCTAGATAAATATTAACGTTAGTTACGCTGGTTTCCCTGGTGACAACGGGGCGTCCGCCGGCGTGTTGACAAGCTGTTGGGGCTGGGCTAGCTTTTTGCCAGATGAAAAATTCTGGCATTGGAAGGCGGTTGCCGTGCGGCGCCGTTACGGTTCCCTTGCGGGACCTTCTCTGGGTGCATAAGGTCAAGCTGGCTGTTGTGTGGGGGCATGGGCGGAAAAATGCTCCCGCATCGCCCGCGACAGGATTTTTTCCGGCGGAGCGGGCCCCGTTGCTGGCTGGCGTCGTGAGAGGATGAGGAGAGAGGATGAGCGCCGATACCACCACCATGGAAGACATTTGCCTGGCACAGGACAGCGGGAGCGACGTGCGTTTCCGCGGGCGTCTTTTTTCGGAATGTTCATGGTTTGACGAGGAAAGCGGCGTTCTGACGCGCCAGAAGCTCTATACGACCGAAGACAGGGGGCAGGTCTATTACATCGTGCGTTCCGACGGCAAGGAACGCACGCGCCATGCCTACCGGCTGAACGTGCAGGAAAACATGTGCGTCATCCATAACGGAAATACGGAAATGCGCATTCAGTTTGATATGCTGATGCTGGCCGTGCGCAGTCTGTGCGGTCTGGCTGACGGCGCGACGCCCAGCCTCGAACAGGTGGAGGAAATGCTCAAGGCCGCCAACGCCTGACGGCCCCGCCGCGTGTGCCGGAACCGGGTATGGCGCGGATCTCACGAAAGCTGCGGAGTCCCTGAAGCGTTTCTTCGGGGGCTTCTTTTTTTCTCCGGGCCGCGCGGAGGAACCTTGCGGAAGCGGACGCAGTGTTGTTCCCGGAGGGAGTTGTTTCAGATTGTGAATTATTTATTTTGTGTTACGTATGACTTTATTTTTTTGCCCGCTTGCGCCTGGCAGGCGTGTGAGCTATGTGATAGCGTCATAGGAAAAGAGTGTTGCCGGTTCCCGGAACCTTTCAACAACGCGGAGGATGGAGGCTATGAAACTCTCGACGAAAGTCATGTGCAGCATGGGGGCGCTGACAGCCCTCATTCTGATTCTCGGAACGTTTCTGATGCTGCGGTTGCAGAGCTCGACGGACA
This sequence comes from uncultured Desulfovibrio sp., assembly GCA_934546745.1. Taxonomy (GTDB): domain Bacteria; phylum Desulfobacterota; class Desulfovibrionia; order Desulfovibrionales; family Desulfovibrionaceae; genus Desulfovibrio. The sequence goes on from CAKTDV010000013.1 coordinate 45,827, forward strand.
ACGCATCGGAAATGGCCCAGCGTTTCGTGCCCATGCTGTCTGAAAATTCCGAGGTGCGGCTGGGCTTTGTGCGGTACCGTCTGAACGAGGCGCTCCATATTTTTGAGCAGGATTCCGCCGCCATGGCCAGCTTTGAGAAGATCATGGCGGAGACCAAGGAACAGACGCTGGAGGATCTGGGTCACCTCCGGGGCTTTATCCACACGGAAGACGGGCGGCGGATGTGCGACACCTTCAGAGGCCTTCTGGAGAAATACTTCGCCGTGTCCAAACGGGTGGTGGAATTTTCGCGGCAGAACAACCAACCCGCGGCCTACGGCCTCCTGAGCGGCGAAGCGTTGGAGATTTATAATGAGATGTTCAAAGTAAATGAGAAGCTCAGGAAGTTTGTTGATAACGGCATCCGTGAGCGCGATGTCAACGATACGCATCAGGCCAATCAGGCCAGGCTGCTGGGCATTGTCATCATGTGCGTTTCGCTGGTCATCGCCGTGATGCTGACGCTGCTCATCGTGCGCAATGTCAAGATGCTGCTGGGCAAGGATCCCGCCGAACTGAATGCGCTTGCCCGGCGTGTGGTGAGCGGCGACTACAGGATTGACGACGGCGGCAGGAAGATGGGCGTGTACGGAGCTCTTGTGGACATGGTCGGCTCGCTGGAAAAGACCATCAACAAGGCGGAACTTGAATCGCAGCGCGCCCGTGAGGCCAGCGACAAAGCCGAAAAGGCCATGGAAAAGGCCGAGGAGGCCAGCCGGGAAGCCGAGGCCAAGACCAGGGCCCTGATGATCGTCGCGGAAAAACTGGAAAAGGTGGGTACGGTGGTCTCCACCGCGGCCACGGAGCTTTCCGCGCAGATCGAGCAGTCCGACAAGAGTGCGGGCGAAGCCGCGGCGCGCCTTTCCGAGGCCGCCACGGCCATGAACGAAATGAACGCCACAGTGCAGGAAGTCGCCCGCAACGCCTCTTCCGCCTCGCAGGCCTCGTCGGACACCAAGGATAAGGCTTCCGCCGGGGCGCAGGTGGTGGAACGCTCCCTGCGGCGCATAGAGGCCGTGCATCAGGTGTCGCTGGATCTGAAAAACGATATGGCGCAGCTCAACGATCACGCCCACTCCATCGATCAGATCATGAGCGTGATTTCCGACATCGCGGATCAGACGAACCTGCTGGCCCTGAACGCGGCCATTGAGGCGGCCCGCGCGGGTGAGGCCGGACGCGGCTTCGCCGTGGTGGCCGACGAGGTGCGCAAGCTGGCCGAAAAGACCATGTCCTCCACGCAGGACGTGAGCAACGCCATCAAGGCCATTCAGGAAAGCACGGCCAAGAGCTCGACGGCTGTGGACAACGCCGTCTCCAAGATTGAGGAGGCCACGCAGTTCGCCAACGAATCCGGCCATGCGCTGGAGGAAATCGTGGCCAATGCGGATTCCACGGCCGATCAGGTCAACGCCATTGCCGCCGCCAGCGAGGAACAGTCCGCCGCCAGTGAGGAAATCAACCACTCCATCATCGAGTGCAACGAGATGAGCGGACAGATTGCCTCCGCCATGAAGGAAGCCAACAAGGCCGTGACGGATCTGGCCCGCGAGGCGCAGGAGCTTTCACGCCTGATTCTTGAACTGAAGCAGGGCTAGCCGGAACAAGCCGGAAATGCGAACAAAGAAGCGCCGTCTGCCGCATGGGGGCAGCCGGCGCTTCTTTTTTCCGTTGGAGGAACGGGTTACGACGCCGGTTTGTCCGGGGCGAAGTAGGAGGTCGTCCAGGTCAGGGCCAGCACGTAGACGGCGGCAAAGAGGCTGATGACGGTATCCCAGGGGGCCGTGGCCGAAAGGGAAAGGCGCATGAGCAGGGTGCCGATGACGAACCCTGAATTGCGGAACACGGCGTGGAAACTTGGCATATAGCGCTGCGAAATGAGCACCAGTGTAATGTCGGCAAAAACCAGTACCGTATAGATGGTTTCAAAGAAGCGCGGCGTCTGCCCCAGCATGAAGTGCAGGTAGGCGTCGCGGATACCGATGCCGACGAAGACCCCGAAGAGCAGCAGGGCCAGCAGCTTTTTGCTCATGACAAAGCGCATGCGCAGTTCCGGGGACTGCAGGAAGCGCAGGTTGCCGCCAATGCGGCTGTAGATGCCCAGCGCGGCAAAGATGAACAGCGCCCCCGAAGCCGAGGTGGCGATATGGAGCACCGGATCGATGTTTATGCCGATGCTGATGGGCTCGGGCAGGTGGGAGAGTTCCTTGAAGGCGTTGCGCAGAAGAATGAGCGCCAGTATCTCAAACTGCTTGCCCACGGCGCGGGAAAAGGAACTCGAGATGGAGAAAATAAGGCTGATGACCTCCATGATGAGGATGAGCGTAAAGGCCAGCTGGATGGCATCGAAATGGTTGGTGGGCGCAAGCTGTGCCCAGGGCTGGGGAAGCCAGCCCTGGCGGTTCATTTCGATGCCGAAAACGCCGGCAAGGTAGATGAGGAGCGTAAGAAAGGCCAGGCGCTTTTGCGACGTGGGGCTCTCCCAGAACTGGTGAAGCCAGTCAAAGGCGTCTGTCAGCGGCTGCATACGGTCGATAAGGTGTGGCATGTCTGTCTCCGAAAGTGTTTCCCGCGCCCGGCGGGCGCGCAGCGCCAGCATAGCCATGCGCCGCCAAAAGTCAAAACGTGCCTTTGGCGAGGCCTCCATAAACTTGCGTTATAGAAATATTTTGGCTAAGATGACAGTTTAGGCTATTTTGAATTGAGCGAATGCCGGGAGTCCGCTCCCGTAACGAGGTGACAGCCATGCCCCACAAGGGTCCGCACATATCCATTGCCCCTGACTACGTGGTCAACCGCATTTTGCGCATCAATATCGACGACTTCGCGGAATGGCCCGAGTCGGTGCGCCTTCTGGCCATAACCATTGCGGAAGAATTGTTTCTTGTGGCCTACAATCCCTTTGTGGATGCCGAAACCGTGCGCGACAGCGTGCATTCCCGCTTTGAGCGGGAGTCCCTGTCTCTGGCCCATTATTATGCCAACGCCATCGGCGAGGGCATCACCATGTTCTGGTCCGCCTATGAGGCGGAACACGCGTTCCGCCAGAAACTCATGGGCCGCCTGCGCGAGTTCATGAGCCCTGAATGCGTCATGGATTCGCCCATGGCGCTCATTGCCATGGCGACGGACGCCACCGACCTGCGCATGGAACTGCCGCTGCTGGTGGTGGAACCGGATTCCGCGGAGCAGGTTTCCCGCATTGTCAGGCTGGCCAATGAGATGAAGTTCGCCCTGATTCCGCGCGGCGGTGGTTCTGGCATGACGGGCGGGGCCGTGCCCGCGCGCAAGCGCGCCGTGGTCGTGAACCTTACCCGCCTGACGCGCATCGGGCCCATTGATCTGGAGGCCATGACGGTCGCCTGCCAGGCGGGGGCCATCACCCAGGATGTCATTAATGCCGTGAGCGGGGCTGGGGCCCTGTTTTCCGTGGATCCCGCGTCCAAGCAGGCGTCGAGCATCGGCGGCAACATCAGCGAGAACGCCGGTGGCCCCATGGCCTTTGAGTACGGCACGACGCTGGACAATCTTCTCTGGTGGCGCATGGTGACGCCCACGGGGGAGATTATCACCGTGGAACGGGAGGAACACCCCAGGCACAAGATCCTGCCTGAGGAGACGGCCGTTTTCGTCGTCAAGGACATCAGCGGCGGCGTGCGGAATGTGGTGCATCTGCGCGGCGACGAAATCCGTTTGCCTGGCCTGGGCAAGGACGTGACCAACAAGGCGCTCGGCGGGCTGCCAGGCATACAGAAAGAGGGCGTGGACGGCATCGTGACGGAAGCCTGCTTCATCATCCACCCCAGGCCGAAACACAAGCGGGTCATGGTCCTTGAGTTTTTCGGGCGCTCCATGCATCCCGCCGCCGTGGTGGTGCGCGAGCTGGTCGCGCTGCGCAACCGCATCCGGGAGGAGGGGGACTACGCCCACCTTTCGGCGCTGGAAGAGTTCAATGCCAAATATGTGCAGGCCATCGACTACAGGCGCAAGTCCGTCAAATATGAGGGATCGCCCATTTCCGTCATCATTCTGCAGGTGGACGGCGACGATCCCTATCTGCTGGATCAGTGCGTGGGCCATATTGTGGATGTGGTGGAACGGCAGGACAATGTGGATATCATCGTCGCCGCCGACGAAAAGGAAGGCGAGCGCTTCTGGGAAGACAGGCACCGCCTGTCGGCCATCGCCAAACGCACGTCCGGTTTCAAGATGAACGAGGATGTGGTCATTCCCATGGATCGCATTCCCGACTTCGCCCTGTTCCTTGAGAAGATCAATCTGGAATGCACGGCGCAGGCCTACCGCTATGCCCTGCAGGAAGTGGGACGCCTTCAGGGCTTTCCCATGGAGGACAGGGAGTTCAACAGGGAGTTCTCCTTCGCCTCCAAACTGGCGGCGGGCGACGGCGGGCCGGACGGATTGTCGGATACGGAACTCTGGGAGCGCGCCTGCCGTTTTTTTGAGACGCTCGCCGGAAAGTATCCCTTTCTTGACAGGCGTATCGCCGTCATCCGTGAGTACATGGAGAACAGCCGCATCGTCGTGGCCAGTCACATGCACGCGGGCGACGGCAACTGCCACGTCAATATTCCCGTCAATTCCAACGACGCCCACATGCTGGAGGAAGCCGAGGAGACCGCCGCGCGCGTCATGGCGGAATGTCAGGCCATGGGCGGGGAGGTCTCCGGCGAGCATGGCATCGGCATTACCAAGATAGCGTTCTTCAGCAAGGATAAAATGGACGCCCTGCGGGCTTTCAAGGAGCGCGTGGATCCGCGCGACGTCATGAATCCCGCCAAGCTGGTCTACAGGGAGCTGCCTGTCCGTCCCTTTACCTTTTCCTTTAACCGCCTGATTCAGGATATCAGCCAGTCGGGTCTGCCTGGCAAGGACAAGCTCATCAGCCTGCTCTCCACCGTGCAGATCTGCACCCGCTGCGGCAAGTGCCGCCAGGTCTGCGCCATGTGCTATCCTGAGCGCTCCATGCAGTACCACCCGCGTAACAAGAATATGGCGCTGGGGATGCTCATCGAGGCCGTGTACTATTCGCAGGTCAACAAGGGGCGCATTGACGACGATCTTCTGCGGCGGCTGCGGGATCTGGTGGAGCATTGCACGGGGTGCGGCCGCTGCATGGCGAATTGCCCTGTCAAGATTCCCTCCGGGGAGGTGGCGCTTGAGTTGCGCGCGCTTCTGGAACACGAGGGGGCCAGCGGCCATCCCGTCAAGGAGCGCGCGCTGGAATGGCTTGTGCGCGATGTGGAACACCGTGTGCCCAAGGCGGCAAAAATGGCCTCCCTGGGGCAGAAAATGCAGAACCGCTTTCTGGGATTTCTGCCGGATTTCTGGAAAAAACGTTTGCAGAGCCCGCTGTTCAGCGGCCCTGGCCCCAAAACCGGCTATACGAACCTCTATGAGGCCCTGAAGCTGCATCGCGGCAATGTCTTCGCTCCGGCGCAACCCGCGCAGGGCATGCCCTGCGTTCTCTACTTCCCCGGCTGCGGCGGCGCGCTCTTCTTCGATCGCATCGCCATGTCCGCCATCATGCTCATGCTCAAGGCCGGCTTTGCCGTAGCCGTGCCGCCGCGCCATCTCTGCTGCGGGTATCCGCTGCTGGCTGCCGGTCTGGATACGCAGTTTGAGGACAATATGGCGCGGAACCGCCAGTATATGGCCTCCATGATCCGGGCGCTGACGCGACAGGGCTTTCAGGTGCGCCATCTCGTATCCGCCTGCGGCTCCTGCCGGGACGGTCTGTCCCGGATGAATTTGCGGGAGCAGTTTCCGGATCTGACCCAGAAGGATGTGACGCAACTGGTGTTGCCGATCCTGAGTACTGATGAGACAAAAGCCCTGCGGAAAGCGGCCCCTCCTGCGGGGAGCGCCGTCGTCTATCACAGTGCCTGCCATTGCGAATGGGCGGACGTGCATCTTATCAAGGGCCGGGCGCAGATTGTCGCTGCGCTGTCCGGATTCAGCGGGGCGACGGTGACGCCTTCCGCCGGTTGTTGTGGTGAGTCCGGCATGGGTGCCATGACGTCCCCCGGTATCTACAATATGCTGCGTCAGCGCAAGCAGCGGTCTCTTACGGACATTTTCGCTGGGCTTGCGCCTGAGGGTGGCGCGTATGACGGCCCCGTGCTGGTCGGTTGTCCTTCCTGCAAGATCGGCATTGGCCGTTGTCTTCTCAATATGAACGAGAGCAAGCGTCCGGTTTTGCATGTGGCCGAGTGGCTGGCCGGTCAGTTTGACGGCGAGGATCGACGGCAGTCATTCCGCCGCCGGGTCAACGAGGTTCGGGGCGAGGTTCGCGTCGTTGAAGTCTGATAGACAGGGGAAGGCCGCGCAGAGATGCGCGGCCTTTTGTTTCGTATGAAACAGCATCGCCAGTTTTCATCCGCTGTCGGTCCATCCGCCGGCCGGCACCGCATTCGGCGGCCCGCGGTGTTCGCGTTGCCGTGCGGCTTGCCTCTCTCTGAAGGGTGAGGTTAGGGAAAAGCCTGTCGCCGGATTGCCGGCGTGTCGGGAAGAGCGTTCCCCCTGAAGGGGAGAGTTTCAGAACACAAAGGAAATTTTGATGAATCCTCGCCAGCAACAAGGGGTATCGAAGTTCTGGTTTCTTTTCCTCTTCTGCGCCCTGCTTCCCTTCTGTTGGGCGCTCGGTTTTCTGTACCCGCGTGGTGATGATTTCGATTATGCGACACGCGCCATGTTTTTTCTGGATCTGCCGGGCGGCCTCTATGAGGCGGGCAAGGAGTGGCTTTTCTGGAGTGGGCGCTATACCCACCATTTTCTTGTCGTTTTTCTGGGAAAGGGGGGCGTCTGTCCCGCGCTGGCGGCCGTTGTCTGCGCGTCTGTCATGGCGCTTCATGCGCTGGCGGGCTATGTGCTGGCGCGCGCTCTGGGCGGTTCCCGCCCCTGGTCGGCCCTCTGGGGGCTGTTCTCCCTGTTTTGCCTGCTGGCCTGCCATCAGGAGGTGCGTCTGTTCTATATGCAGACGGACGCCCTCTCTGTGGCGCTGCAAAGCGGTACGGGGTTGCTGTTTCTGGCGCTGCTGTGCCGTCTCTGGCGCGCGCGGCCTCAGGAAGCCGTGCCGCGTTCCGGGCTCCATCGCGGGGCTTTGCGCACGCAACACCGTTTGCGCGGTTTCTGGAGGCGTTGCGCCGCGCCTACCGCCTGGGCCGCTGGACCCCGGCGCTGGGCCGCGCTTGTGGGTATTGTCGCCGTGGGCGTCTATGAGCATGCGGCGTTGGCCGTTGTTCTGGGCTCAGCCGTGACGGCCCTGCTGGCATGGCGCCGCCGTCATCCGCTGGCACGGGATTTCACCCGCGTGACCGTCTGGCTTCTTGCCGCTCTTGCGCTGTCCTTTCTTGCTCCCGGCAATCTGGTTCGCCGCGCTGTCCGTCATGTGGATGCCGCCGCGGTATGGCGGAATCTCTCCGCTCTGCCTGACGACTGGCTGCATCATGCCTTCTGGTGTCTTTCCTTCTCCTGGTGCGTGGCCATTGTTGCCCTGACACTTTTATTGCCGCGTCCCGATGGGGAAGAAGGAGAACGCGTTCCCTCGCCGTATCCCTGGCTCTGTCTGGCCGCGCCGCTGGCGTATGTGCTGTTTACGCTTGGTGTCGCGCTGCTTCATGCGGGCACGGATGCTCCCCTTGGCACGACGCCGAAATTTGCCGCGGGTATGGCTCCCTATGGCGCGTTTGCTCTGGGGGCGGCGCTGTATCCTTTTGCCGGGGGCCTTGTCCGGCGCTTACGGGGCATGGGTCATTCGCGGGACAGGCGTCCCTGGCTGGTTCTCGTACCCGCCGTGCTGCTTCTGTGCGGCGGCGACAACTGGAGATTGACGGCCCTGAATGCCTGTAACGGGGCTTTTACGGATGTGGCCGGCCGGCTTGCCCAGCGTTATGCTTTTCTGGAAGAGGAAGGCCGTTGGGCAACGGAGACGGATCCCGCGTTCCGTTTTGGGCTGCTTGGCGAACTTGCCCGCCCTGGCAGCCGCCGTCGCGGTCTTGACGGACGCCTGCCCGCCATGACCGTGCGGCGTCTGGATTACGGCGTTTTTCCCATACACGGGGAGGAAGCCTTGCCGCGGGAGCCCGCCGCATGGCCGAATCTCTGGGTGGCCTGGCTTTACGGGATCGGCAGCGTCCGCAGCGCGCCGGGAGATGCCGCTGCCGCCGGAGCCGCTGTCGCGCAGTCTCAGGCGCGCCCGCTGGAAGTGTCGCCGCAGCTGGCCGCGCTTGGCATCCGTGCGGCATGGCTTGCCGTGACGGCGGGAGAGAATGTGACTTTTTCAGAGATCTGGCTTGTGCTGCGCTGCGCCGCCCCCCTGCCGGAGCAATGGAGCCTCTGGCGGCAAAGCCCTGTGGATATGCGCCGTCTGCCGCCATTGCCCCTGCAACGCTGGTGGCGTATGCGGGCCGTGGAGAGCGCCCGCCACGGGATGGCGCTGCCAGTCTGGCTGGACGGCGTTGCCGGAATACGCCTGCATATGCGCCCGGATCAGTGGCGGATTTCCGATCCCGGCCAGGGGGACGGCCTGTGCTACGCCTTCCCCCTGCAAGCGTGTTCCCCGCAGGCCGGTTCCGTTCCTTTTCTCTGGATCTGGGCGGAAACGCCCCGTGGGCTTATGCCGTTTGCCGGCAGTGCTGAAACGGGGGGCCGTTGAGCACGCGAACTGGCGGACGCGTGAGCGGCCCCCGCGCCATACCGGGCTGAAGCCCGGCGCGCGCTATTCCTGTTTTTTCAGTCCGTCGCTTTGACCGAAGATGATGAGCTCCATCCAGTCAAGGGCGAAGTCGAGAGTGTCCTCATCCCGATCCATGATGGCCTTGCGGCGTTCCCCGGAGAGATCCACACGGGAAAAGATGCGCATTTGCTCGATGAGCTCGCGGAATTTGTCCAGCTGGTAGAGGCAGAGGACGGCCATGGTGGCCATGCGGGCTTCCAGCGGTTTTCCTGAGGCGCGCACCATGCTCATCAGACGCATGTAGCGGTCGTTGGCGGTATTGAAGGGTTCCAGGCCCTGATCCGCCAGCCATTCCCGCGCCGTCCAGTCCCTGCCCAGATCGAAGCCGTGGCAGTGTGGTTCGCGCACGATGAAGAAGCGTTCCTCCACGCCGTCCCGCGCCATTTTTGCGCCGCGTCCCAGCGGATAGCAGCGGCAGGCGCCGGGTCTGTCCTCATATATGGAACATCCCGCCGGAGTGACGAAGGGACAGGGTTCTCCCGGTCCTTCCAGCATACGCAGCAGCGGCAGGGGAAAACCGGTGTCCGGGAAGGTGCGCATGCGGGTATGGGTGTTGAGAAAGGCCTCGCTGTCCATGCCGAAGTGGCGGCGCAGGCGCAGGACATCATACGGCGTGAGCGGCAGGGTCAGTTCCGCGCAGCAGCGGTTGAAACAGGGAACTTCCGGGTTGCAGGCAAAACGGAAGGTCTTTCCGGGTTCCAGCTCGGGCAGGTTTTCGAGAAATTCGCGGCTGGCGTCGTCCATGACGGCTTCGGGGGTTTCGCTCATCAAAACTTCCTTTCAGTGGGGGAAAGCGGTTACATTTTCTGTCTGAAACCGTTCTAGATGACTTTGTTCAGGGCATACTCAATGATGCCCTCGGCCCCGGCCTCGCGCAGGCGCGGTATCAGATCGCGCACGATATCGATGTCAACAACGGTTTCCACAGAGAGCCAGCGCCCATCCTGGAGAGGGGAGACCGTGGGCGAGTTGAGGGAGGGCAGCATACCGAGGATGGTGTCAAGATTCGCGGCGGGGGCGTTCATTTTTATGGCCACAAGGCTTTCGGCGCGCAGCGCGCCTTCCAGCAGCAGCCTGATCTGTTCTATCTTGGCGCGCTTGACGGGATTGCTCATGGCTTCCCTGTTGGCGATGAGCACAGGGTAGGAGCGCATGACCTCATCAATGATGCGCAGCCCGTGGGCGCGGATGGTGGTGCCTGTTTCCGTCACTTCCACGATGCCGTCGGCCAGCCCCTCCACGACCTTGGCCTCCGTCGCGCCCCAGGAGTAGAAGATGGTGACGTTGATGCCCAGACGCTCAAAATAGCGGCCCGTCAGCCCCTTGAGTTCCGTGGCGATGCGTTTGCCCTCAAGATCCCTGGGGCTCTGGTAGGGGGCGTCGCCCGCCACGGCCAGTACCCAGCGGCAGGGGCGGTTGGAGGTTTTGGAGTAGACAAGATCCGCGATGCGGACAACCCTGTCCTCAAGGCCGCACTCCATGAGCCAGTCCAGCCCGACGATGCCCAGATCGAGAATGCCCGCTTCGATATAGCCGCCGATTTCCTGGACGCGGCAGAGGGAGGCGGCAATGGCGGGATCGTTGATGTCGGGAAAATAGTTGCGGGTGTGCTTGCGGATTTTCCAGCCCGCGCGTTCAAAAAGGTTGATGGTGGCGTCCTCCAGCGAGCCCTTGGGTACGCCGAGCTTGAGAATGGTCTGGTTTTCAGCGGTCATCAAAACTTCCTTATGTGGTCTGGACCTCCCCCGTCAGGGGGAAATGCTATTCCTGACGCGCCGGACGGCGTCGCCTACGCGCCGTAGACAGCGGCCGGATCAAACACCTGAGGGGAGCAGATACGTTCCCCGCCGTTCTTCCATTCGCGGAAAAAGCAGGAGCGCCGCCCCGTATGGCAGGCCGCCCCGCCGCGCTGCTCCACCAGCAGCAGCACGGCGTCGGCATCGCAGTCAAGGCGTATGGACAGCACTTTCTGCACGTTGCCCGACGTGCCGCCTTTGTGCCAGAGTGTCTGGCGGCTCCGGCTCCAGTAATGCGCCTCTCCTGTGCGCAGGGTCGCGTTCCAGGCGCTTTCGTCCATATAGGCGAGCATCAGGATTTCTCCTGTGGCGGCATCCTGCGCAATGGCGGGCACAAGGCCCTTGGAAAAGTCGGGGGCAAAGCCCTCCGGCGGCAAGGGAAAATGGGACACGGAGATCCTCCGGCAAGAGAGTGCGCCGCCGCCATGCCCGCGCCTCATGCGCGGGAGCGGAACAACGCCAATGCCTTGGCAGCCTAGCTCCAAAGCCCGGTCAACGCAAGGAGCGCGGCCGCGGTGGGCGTGATGGACGGCGCGCCGTAACGGAATTTTTGCCTTTCCGCCTTTTGTATGCTAACAGCTGACGCGGCGGCGGGACAGCGCAACGCATCTGCAACGCATCTTTTGGCGGACCGTGTCTTTTTTCGGGCTGTCCGCCAGCGCATCAGGCCGTGCATCCTTTTCAATCCCGTTGACGCGGATCGTCGTGACGGAGCGGATACCCATGTCTCAGGAACATACTCCCCTTCTTTCTTCTCCCGGTGATTTCTCCCATTTTTCCATCAGCGAGCCTGAAGACTCCCTGCCGCGCACAGCATTGGACGAAGTGCCGGAAGCGCTGCGCGCCGCCTGCGCGCGCGCGGGCTGGACCCAACTCATGCCGGTGCAGTCGCTGGCCTTGCCCTACCTGCTGGCCGGACGCGATATCATGGTGCAGTCGCGCACGGGCAGCGGAAAGACCGGCTGCTACCTGCTGCCCATGCTGCCGCATCTTGATCCGGCCATCCCCGCGCCGCAGGCGCTGGTGCTGGCGCCGACGCGCGAACTGGCCGTACAGGTGGAACATGAGGCCGCGACGCTCTTTGCGGGTACTGGCCTGCGTACCGTGGCCGTTTACGGCGGCGTGGGCTACGGAAAACAGGTGGAGGCGCTGCGCGAAGGGGCGCATGTGCTGGTGGGAACGCCGGGGCGCGTCCTCGATCATCTGCTGCGCCGCACGCTTGATTTCAGAGCGCTGCGCATACTGGTCTTTGACGAGGCGGATCGGATGCTGTCCATCGGCTTTTATCCCGATATGAAAGAGGTGCAGCGCCATCTGCCGCGCCGGCGCATCCATACCTGCCTTTTTTCGGCGACCTATCCGCCGCATGTCCTCAGACTGGCTGGAGAGTTCATGAGCAGCCCGGACATGCTGTCGCTGTCGCAGAAGGAAGTGCATGTGGCGGAGGTGCAGCATCTGTTCTGCCGCGTCAGTCCCATGGACAAGGACCGTGTGCTGGCGCGCCTGCTGGAAACGGAAAACCCCGCCTCAGCCATCATTTTCTGCAATACCAGGGCGAACGTGCACTATGTTGCCGACGTGCTGAAAGGCTTTGGCTATAATGCGGATGAACTTTCGTCCGATTTGAGTCAGCACAGGCGTGAGGCCGTTCTGGACAGAATCCGTCAGGGGCGGCTCCAGTATCTGGTGGCTACCGACGTGGCGGCGCGCGGCATCGATATTTCCCAGCTGTCGCACGTCTTTCTGTATGAACCTCCGGAAGATCACGAAAGCTACATTCATCGCGCCGGGCGCACGGGCCGCGCCGGAGCCGCGGGTACGGTCATTTCCCTCGTCGATGTCATGCAGCTTATGGAGCTGGAGCGCATCGCCAGGCATTTCCGCATTGCGCTGCGCGAACTGCCCGCTCCCTCGGAGGCGGATGTGTCCGCCGCCGTGGGGCAGCGGCTTGTCGCCGTGCTTGAGGCCCGTTTCAGGAAGATGAACGGTCTGGAAAAGTTGCGCGCCGCACGCTATGTGCCGCTTGCGCGGGCTCTGGCCGGAGTGCCGGACGGCGGCGAGGGCGCGGGGGGTGAGGACGATGCGCTGCTGCTGGCCATGGTGCTGGACGCCTGCCATCAGCAGAGCCTGCGGGAGACGCGCTTTCCCGGCGCTGAAAACGGCGGCGGCAACGCGCCGCCGCGCGGAGAACGCGGCCGCAGGCGTCGCCGGAGCGCACGCGGGGAAAGCCCGGAGAATGCCGTGGCCAGCGTCGGGATGCCTGCCGTGGAGCCCGTCCCCGCCGAAGAGAAGGAGCGGACCGGTCGCAGGCGCCGGCGTCGCGGGTCGCGCCGTGCGCCGGGTGAAAGCCCCGCGCGGGATGCCGCCATAACGGACGAATAGCGTTGCCGCCGTTGCGGCGGCCGGCAGCGACGGCCAAGGGGAGCTGAGAGGGATGCGGGAGGAGGATTGCGGCGCGGACGTCGCTGTGGGCGACGGGGAGGCGTATGAGCGGCAGGCACGGGAGAATTTTCGCGCGCTCCTGAATGACATGTCTTTTTTCAGGGAGATGGCCATTCTGGGGCTTGGGCGTTTTCAGTTTTCACTGCGCCGCAGAATGACCTCGGAATTTCGCGGCGTCTACATGGCGGTATGGCGTCTGGCTCTGGGCTCCTCGTTTCCTGAAGAGGCTGACGCCATGTTTTCCGCCTTCTGCCGCGACTATCTGCGGCATTCCCGCGACAGGAACGCGCGGGACGTGGTGCTGAAGGCGAAGGAATACTGGAATATGCTGCGGGATGACGCCGGAAAGGATTTTCGCACGCTGGCCGGGCATCTGGCGAGTTTGCCCGCCCGCGCGGGCGATGAACAGAAGCAGGCTGTCAGCCTCCGGCTTGCCCTGCATATCCGTTCCATGTACCGCCTGATTTTCGATCGCCTGATATGACAGGCCATGTGGCTGGTTGCGGCCCGGATTGTTCGCGTTGCCGTGCGGCTTGGTGAAAGGTTTTCCCGGCGTTGCCGCCGTGTCAAGAAGATTTTCCCCCTGAAGGGGGGAGGTTTCAGACCACAGAGGAACTTTTGATGAAACAGACGGACTCTTCCACGGAGCGGATGCCGGCGATTGATCCCGCACGCGGCTGTTGCGTCACCATCGGTAATTTTGATGGCGTACACAAGGGGCATCAGACGCTGATTTCCCATGCGCGTGACTTTGCGCGCAAGGTCGGTATGCCCTGCGTTGTCGTGACATTCTGGCCGCATCCGCGTCTGGTGCTGGGCAGGGAGCATGTGCCGGTGATGACGCGCGCAGCGCGCCTGGAGGCGATTCAGGCCCTGAGGCCGGATTATATCTGGGAAATTCCCTTCAATCGCCTTGTGGCGGCGCTCTCACCCGAGGAATTTCTCAAGCGGTATCTGACACCCCTTTCCATGCGCCGGCTGGTCGTCGGCTACGACTTCTCGCTGGGCAAGGGGCGCGCGGGGCAGCCTGCCGTTCTCCAGGGACTGGGGCGCGCCTATGGCTACACCATGGAACAGCTCGCGCCTGTGATGGAAAAGGGGAGCGTTGTCAGCTCCAGCCGGATCCGTCACTTTGTGGAGCAGGGTGGCGTGGACGTGGCCGCGCGTATGCTTGGGCGTCTCCATTTCTGCGACGGAGACATCGTCCGTGGCGACGGGCGCGGCGCTGGTCTAGGGTTTCCCACGGCAAATATGGATTTGCCGGAAACGCTGTTGCCGCCGCGAGGCGTCTATGCGTCCCGGCTCAGCGTGGATGGCGCTTGCTATGAGGCGGTCACCAATCTCGGCAGCAATCCGACGTTTGGCGGACGCAAGGTCAGTGTGGAAAGCTTTGCGCTGGACGCTCCGGGGGATATGGACCTGTACGGCAGGCGGGCGCGGGTGCATTTCGTGAAGCAGTTGCGCCGGGAAACGCGCTTCTCCGGGCCGGAAGAACTGGCCGCCCAGATTGCGCGCGATGTGGAACAGGCGCGCGGCATTGTGCCGGACGTCCAGCCCTTTGCCGCATCCGGAGAGCGGTAGGGCGCGGAGGCGCCCCAGCGGAGAGAGAGGGAAGGGCTGCCTTATTCCCGACGGGCTTCCCCGCACAGGCATTCCAGCGCTATTTCCCTGGTATCGAATGTCTTGCGGATATGCTTGACGCTATTCCGCAACTGCTCCATCTCAATGGGGCAGTCGCCAGTAGCGGTGACGCGGAGCAGCAGCGTGCCGTTGTCCTGAAGAAAACGGGCGGTGCGGATGATTTGCCGGTGGCTTTTATCCATGCGTTCCGCCAGCAGCAGAAACAGCGCCAGCGGGCGGACCTCGGCGCGCATGCAGTCGTCCAGTTCGGTATAGAAAGGCGTCTTTCTGGTGGGGCGCTTGCGGTGAAAGTAGGCCAGTGCCGCCAGCAGCTCCACTTCCCGTGTCGTAAAGCCCAGCAGCTCCGTATTGCGGATCAGGTAGCGGCTGTGGGCATTGTGCTGGGAGAAGGAGATGAAAATGCCTATGTCGTGCAGTAGCCCGGCATAATGCAGTATTTCCCGGAGATTGGGGGAAAGATCATGCAGGCCGAGAGCGCGGGCGCTGTCAAAGAGATCCAGCGCCAGACGGGCCACGTGGCGTGAATGGCCTTCCTCATAACCGCATTTGCGCGCCAGATGCAGGACGCTTTCCTTGCGCACGGGGTGAAACCCAATCCCCCTGTGCGGCTGACGGCGGGTTATGTAGTCCATCAGCAGGCCGTTTTGCAGGTTGCGGGTGCTGATGCGGACGCTGTCAAAGCCCTGATCCTCCATGATGGTCTGGAGGATGGCCGCGCCGGCGATGATGACGTCGGCGCGGTTGGCGTTGATGCCGGGCAGGGTCTTGCGCTCCCTGAGTGTGCGTGCGCACAGCTCCCGCACCACGCGGCGCAGGCCCGCATAGCTGAGCAGATCGCGGCGCTCGGTGGGTGTGCGCCCTTGGCGCGTCGCGTCGGCCTCGTCCAGCGCGGCGGAGATCTCGGCGAGATTCTGTGCCGTGCCGGAGCTTCCCACAGCTTCCGTCAGCGCGAATCCGGCAAGGCGCCGCAGGGAATGCAGGGCGCTGTTGCGGATGTGGTTTTGCAGGGCGGCATAGCGTTTGGCCGGAACCGGCTTTTCTCCGTCGCCGAAAAACAGGTTGGAGAGCCGCACACAGCCAAGTTTCATGGAATCCAGATGGCGGCATTCCTCAGAGCTGCCCACGGCCAGTTCCGTACTGCCGCCGCCGATGTCAATGAACAGGCGGAGCGCATCGGTATGTTCCAGCCCGCTGGAAACGCCGAGGTAGATCAGGCGGGCCTCTTCCTGTCCGGAAATGGCGGTGAAGGCAATACCGGTTTTTTCCCTGACGCGGGCAAGGAAGGCCTCACCGTTGGCGGCATCGCGCACGGCGGCTGTCGCCACGGCGATGGTTTCCGAAACGCCGTATGCCTCGCACATGGACGCCATGCCTTTCAGGACGGCAAGCGTGCGCGCCATGCTTTCCTCGCGCAGCCGTCCGTGCTGGAAGGCCCCCTCTCCCAGGCGGACCATCTGCTTTACCTGATTGAGAATGGCCCAGGAGCCGTCGGGCTGGATATGGGCCAGCATGAGCCGCAGGGAATTGCTGCCCAGATCAATGAGCGCGATGGTCTTTTCTTCCAGCACAGCCCGAACGCTGGCGCTTATGCGTCTTCCGGGCATAGGCATTCCAGCTTTTTTTGGAAAAGATCTTCCAGAAGATCCCCTTTCTTCACAGCCCGCGCGCATTCCGCCGTACTTTCGCCGTCGGCGCGCAGCCAGAGGCGGACGGCCGTTTCCGTCAGCTCGACGGAAACATCCCGCACAACGCCAAGATGCCGGTAATCCAGACCGTCGGCGACGCGCAGAAGCGCCGCCGCCTTTGTGAGGGCGTCGCGTTTTTTTCCTGAGAGCGCCGCATAGCGACGGTGCTTCAGCGAGGGCCACGCCTTGCGGTGATACCGGGCCAGCAGCGCCACCAGAGGGCGATCCTTGTCCGTCAGATCGAGCGTGGTATCTTCCTCGATCATGCGCATGCTGATTTTGTGATGCTTCTCGCGGCCTTCGGCAAAACCGATATCATGCAGGAGCGCCGCCAGATGCAGTCGCCGCTTCCAGCTTTTGCCAAGTCCGTGCAGAGGAAGCAGCCCGTCAAAGAGCCGATCGGCCAGAAAGGCCACGTGGCGGCCATGTTCCTGAGATGTCTCCTGTCCGTGAGCGGCGGCGGGCGCGGGAGAATCGGCCGCGCCGGTCCGCTTGGCCTTCCCGCCGCCCCCTTTTTTGTTCTTTGCGCCTTCCTTCGCCGGGACGGAGGGTTCCCGCTCCGGCGTGGCGGCCATTGCGGGATCGGGCGCTGGCCCGGCATCGAGAGTATCGCCGGACTGTTCCGGATTTGCCGTGGGCGCCGGAGTGGCTGTCAGGCGTGCCTGGGCGCTTCCGGCGGAGGTGGCGGGCGCGGATTTCTTTTTTCTTCTGCTGGTTGCGATCATGGTATGGCCATCCTTGGTTTCGTTTTTGGGTTGCCGGGAGATGCCGGGCGGCTACGCGCCGGGCGTCCCCGCCATCATAAGCGCCTGCGCGTTGACGGACTCCCCATCCTTTGCCGGAGCGAGGCGTTCATAGATGGCGTCGTCGCGCAGCCGCCAGCTCTGAACGTTATCCCGCAGATGGCATTCAAGGATGCGGAGAAGGGTGGCGCGCAGCTGCGGATCCGTGATCGGGGCAAGCACTTCGATACGTCGATCAAGATTGCGCGGCATGAGATCGGCGCTGCCCATGTAGAGAAGGCCTTCTCCACCCGCATGGAACCAGTAGATGCGGGAATGTTCGAGAAAGCGTCCCACGATGCTGCTCACTTCTATGGTTTCGCTGATGCCCGGCAGTCCTGGGCGCAGGCAGCATATGCCGCGTACCTGCAGGCGGATGCGGACGCCCGCCATGGATGCCCGGTACAGGGCGCGGATAATGGCCGGATCCACGAGCTGGTTGCATTTGAAGATGATGGCGCCGTCGCCGTAGCGGCGCTGGCGTTCCTCTTCCCGCTGTATCAGCTCGATGAGCGGATTGCGCATGACCTGCGGCGAGACCAGAAGCGTGCGGTACGCATCGCGGCAGGCGTAGCCCGTCATAACGTTGAACAGATCCGTCACGTCGGCGCAGATGTCCGGGTTTGCCGTCAGCAGACTGAGATCCGTGTATATCTTTGCGGTGGAGGGATTGTAGTTGCCGGTGCCGATGTGGACGTAGCGGCGCACGAGATCGCGTTCCCGGCGGACGACAAGGCAGATTTTGGCGTGAATCTTCATGCCCACAAGACCATAGACGACGTTGACGCCTTCCTTTTCCAGTTCTTCCGCCCAGGTGATGTTGCGTTCCTCGTCAAAACGCGCCTTGAGTTCCACCACGGCCACGACCTGCTTGCCGCGCCGCCGCGCCTCAATCAGCGCCTTGACAATGGGGGAGTCGTTGCCGACGCGGTACAGCGTCTGCTTGATGGCGATGACATCCGGGTCCTCGGCCGCGCGGCGGATAAAATCCAGGACGGAAAGGAAATTGTCATAGGGATGGAAGAGGAGGATGTCCTGCGATCGGATGGCCGCGAAGAAGTTCCCCTCGCTCAGGGCTGGGTGCGTGCGCGCATGGAAAGGCTTTTCCTTGAGTTGCGGTTTGTCCACATTGTAGAGCGTCATGAATTCGGGAAAGGCCATGGGGCCCTTGACGCGGTAAATCTGGAAGGGTTGCAGCCCCAGACGGGAGGAAAGGAAGGCGATGAGGCTCTTGGGCGCGCGATGGGCGATTTCCAGGCGCACCACGTCGCCGAAGCGGCGCTGATCCACAAAGTCCTTGACGGCTTCCAGAAGGTCGTCGGCCTCGTCCTCCTCGATTTCCAGATTGGTGTTGCGTGTGATGCGGAACAGCGCCGCGTTCTCCACCCTGTGCCCGGGGAAGAGCATGGGCAGATACTGGGCCACAAGATCTTCCAGCGGCAGAATGTCGTCGCCGCGCACATTGGGATCGAAGCCCAGAGAGGCGTAGGTCTTGGCCTCCTTGTTGCGCGGAATGAAGATGAAGCGTGAGAGATTGTTGGGTACCTTGAGACGGACAAAGCGGGTTACGCCGTCCCGGCAGTGCAGCTGGATGATGAAATTGAGGCAGGTTGTGGAGATCATGGGAAAAGGATGCCCTGGATCAATGGCCTGCGGTGTCAGAATGGGGTAGACTTCGTTTTTGAAATACCCGTCGAGAAAGCGGCGCTGTTTTTCGGAGAGATCGTCGTAGTCCACAATGCGCACGCTGCGTTCCATCAGCTGGGCGCGCAGACTTTTGTTCCAGTGGGATTGCGCCCGCGCCGTATGCAGCAGCACGCGGCGGCGTATTTCCGCCAGCTGGCGCGCGGGCGTCATGTGATCCGGCGAGGTATTGGCCGCGCCGCCGCGGTACTGGCGCAGGATGTTCGCCACGCGGACCATGAAAAACTCGTCGAGATTATTGTGGAAGATAGCCAGAAACTTCAACTGCTCAAGAAGGGGAAGATCCGGTGATGTCGCCTCCTCCAGTACCTTGAGGTTGAAATCCAGCCAGCTGATCTCCCGGTTGAGGTAGAGGTTCGGGCAGGAGAGATCCCGCATCTCTTCCAGGGAGCAGGATTGTTCCGGGTAGCTGAGAGTTTTTTTTGTCGGCATGGGATGCGCTCTTTCGGAGGAGTATGGAAAGGTTCTGTGACGGTACTGTGACGAAGGCAGCGCCCCGCGCGGATTCCGCGGGTGCCGTGCCTCTTTTTTATCATGGCGTATGCACAGCCAAATTGCAATTCCCTGCCTTGCCTTGCGCCGGCGTCAGTGGCATAGTGCCGCCATGCGCGCCATACTGCCATCTCATCCCGTCCCGACGGAATACGTCTGTGGCCGGCATCCTCTGGATGCCCTTCCCGAAGCGTCGCTTGCCGGACATGCCGCCTTTGCGGCACACCCTGACGCCGGAAGCCTTCCCGATGACGAAACCTGCTTCGCCCTCTGGGATAAGTACGGGATGCTTGATAATGTGCGGGCGCATTCGCTTCTGGTCGCCCATATCGCCACGGAACTGGCGCGCCGCGCCGTGGCGGCGGGCAGGCCCGTTCACGTGGGCGCGGTACGTGCCGCCGCCCTGTTGCACGATCTGGCCAAGAGCTACTGCATCCGGCACGGGGGCAGCCATGCCATACTGGGCGCAAGCTGGGTCGTGGCTGAGACGCGCAACCCGCTGATTGCCCAGGGGGTGCTGCTGCATGTGCACTGGCCATGGGCCGTGCCCGTACGGGAGCCGGATCGTCTGTGCAGTCTGCCCTTTTTCGTCATTTATGCCGACAAGCGCTCCATGCATGATCGCTGTGTGTCTCTGGAGGAGCGCTTTCACGACCTGCTCGACAGATACGGCACGACGGAAAAAGCCCGTTCGGGCATTGCCGATTCCTGCCGGCAGGCCAGGCTTATTGAAAGCGCGCTTGAGGCGCATCTGGGGTGCCATCTTCATGAGGATACTTTTGATAGCGGGCGGCTGGTCCACGGAGCGTGACGTTTCCCTTGCCGGCGCGCGCGGTATGGAGAGCGCCTTGCGCGGGCGCGGGCATGAGGTCACGTTTTTTGACTTGCGCGACAGGTTCGACCATCTGTTGGAAACGGCGCGCGCCCATGATTTCTGCCTGATCAACCTGCACGGCACGCCGGGCGAGGACGGGCTGGTGCAGGCGATGCTTGAGCGGGCGGGCTGTCCGTATCAGGGATCCGGCCCGGCGGGTTCCTTTCTTGCCCTCAACAAGGCGGCGGCCAAGCAGATTTTTCGCATGGCGGGCCTGCCTACGGCCGACTGGGAGTTTCTGCCTGAGCCTCCCGGGCCCGGCTGGGAGCCGCGTCTGTCCTGGCCCCTGTTCGTCAAGAGCAACACGGGGGGATCCTCCCTGCGCCTCGGCCGCGCCCGCAACCGGCGGGAACTGGACGCCCTGCTTGCGGAGATTTTTGCGGCGGGGGACAGCGCGCTCCTGGAACCGCAACTGGAGGGTCGCGAAGTGACGTGCGGCGTCCTGGGCGATGTGGCTCTGCCGCCCGTTCTTATTGAACCGGTCTCCGGGGATTTTTTTGACTATACCAGCAAGTACGCCCAGGGAGGCGCCAGGGAGATCTGCCCCGCGCCCCTGCCCCGGAATGTGCTGGACGAGGCGGGCAGGCTGGCGCTTGCCGCGCATAGCGCCCTGGGGCTTGAGGGATGCAGCCGGACGGATTTTATCCTTTCGCCGGACGGATGCCTGACGCTGCTGGAGGTGAATACCCTGCCCGGCATGACGCAGGCAAGCCTGGTGCCGCGAGAGGCCGCCGCCCTTGGGATGGATGTGGGCGCGCTGCTGGAACGCCTGATGGAACTGGGACTGAAGCGGCATGGGGAACGACGGTCCCGCGCCCCTGTATGCCCGCGCGCCTGATGCCCGGATGACGGGCAATACGGGTGAAGCGTTCCCTAGACAGGATCCTCTGTCCTTCACACAAGACACAAACAAACATTTTTCCGAATTGCACGTTCAGTCCGCTTTTCCGCACCAGCCGTGAAGCTGCGTGTTTTCAGAAAAAGCGCCAACGCCTTCCCCCACATGCTCCTGAACCTCATCAGCGGGGAGGGGAAAGACGCTGGAACCGGAACCAGAAGAGTTCTGTGAGACGTGTCCGCATGACGCGACATCCTTCCGCACAAGGCCCCTTTGTCCGTGTATGACGGCACAAAGGGGCCTTGTTGTCGGGGGGAGAGCGGAAGGGTATTGTGAAAGTGAAAACATATATCTTTAACAAGATGACTATCGCGGGAAAGCGGCTTTCTTGACCGTGGGGCGGGAGTGCCCTACTATAAAAAACACTATGTCGAGAACAGGTCTGCCGTTTTTCCCCTGTCACGAACAGTCTTTCCCCCCTCCGGGAGGGGGAAGCTTCAGACCATAAAGGACTTCTTGATGAACTGGGATTGGGATAAGCTACAGGAAAAAAAGAAAAAACAACAAGGGCAACCACCAAAGCCGCAGCGCCCTCTGTTTGGGGACGGCGATGGGCCGGGGGAGGAGCCGCGCGCGCGGCGTCAGCCCGTTCGCGGCAATGACGGCGACGGCTTCCGTCTGCCATCTCTGGGGAGCGGCGGCGGCAAAATCGCCGTGTGGAGCATCGCGGCGATGGTCTGTCTGTGGCTGCTGTCGGGGATTTATATTGTCAATCCTGACGAGGTGGGCGTGGTCATGCGTTTTGGAAAGTATGATCGGACGGTGGAGCCGGGACCGCACTATGCCCTGCCCATGCCCATCGAAACCGTCTTCAAGCCGCAGGTGTCCCGTGTGCTGCGCGCGGAAATCAGCGGCGGCGGCCGCCTTCTCCGGCGCGGCGGCGATGCTGTGGCCAACGGTATCGACATGCTGACCGGCGATGAGAACATCGTCAACGTGCAGTTCAGCGTCCAGTATAGGATTAAGGACCCCGTTCTCTACCTTTTCAACGTCCTGAATCCGACGGAAATGGTACGCGGCGCGGCGGAGGCCGCCATGCGGGAAGTCATCGGCAATAACAGGATCGAGGCTGTCATCACCGACGGCAAGCTGCAGATTCAGAATGATGCGGCGGTGCTGCTGCAAAGTCTGCTGGACAGCTATGGCGCCGGCATCAACGTCATTGCCGTGCAGTTTCAGGGCGTCGTGCCTCCGCCGGAAGTTTCCGCGGCGTTCAACGACGTGACCAATGCCCGCGAAAACAAGAACCGCTTCATCAATCAGGCCGAGGCCTACCGCAACGAGCTCCTGCCCAGGGCGCGCGGCGAGGCGGCCGCCATCCTCAACGAGGCCAACGCCTACAAGGCGACGCGCGTCAACCGGGCGCAGGGCGACGCGGCCCGTTTTGAGGCCCTGCTGGAGCAATACCGCCAGTCGCCCAGGGTGACGGAACAGCGTCTCTACTACGAAGCCATGGAAAACATCCTGCGCAACGCCACGGATAAGGTGCTGCTGGATGCGGGCGCCGCGGGCAAGATGCTGCCCTATATGGCCCTTCCGGAACTCCAGCGGAACCCGCAGAAGATGGAGAAGCGCTGATGCTCAAGAATCCTCTGACCTATGTGATCGTTCTGTTTCTGGTTGCGCTGGCCGCGACGCAGTGCCTGTTCGTTGTGCGGCAGACGGAAACCGCGCTTGTGCTGCAATTGGGGGAGCCTCTGCCCGAAGTGCGCAGGGCGGGCCTGCACGCCAAACTTCCTTTTGTCCAGAACGTTGTCTATTTTGACGCCCGCGTTCTGGAATACTCGGATTTGCGCGCCAGCGAGCGCCAGTTCTTTACGGTCGATCAGAAGGCCATCAAGCTGGACAGCTACGCCCGCTGGCGTATTGTGGAGCCGTTGCGCTTCTATACGGCCATGCGCGGTATCGAGCAGGCGCTGGCCCGCATCGACGACGTGGTTTTTTCGCAGCTGCACGCCATGGTCGGCACCTATACGCTGACCGAGGTCGTTTCTTCCCATCGTGCCGCCATCATGAAGGACGTGTGTGAAAAAGTCAGCGCCCTGATGCGGCCTTTTGGTATTGAGGTGCTGGACGTCCGCATCAAGCGCATGGATTTTCCTGAACAGAACCGCAGCGCCATTGTGGAGCGGATGCGCTCCGACCGGGAACGGGAAGCCAAAAAATACCGTTCGGAAGGCGAGGAGGAAAGCACACGCATACGCTCTGAGGCGGATCGCCAGAAAGCCGTCATCCTGGCCGAGGCCCGCCGCGATGCCGCCATCATCCGCGGCGGCGGCGATGCCGATGCGGCGGGTATCTATGCGCGGGCCTTTGGCAAGGCCCCCGAGTTCTATTCCTATCAACGCTGGCTGGAAGCCCTTCAGGCGTCTTTCCAGGAAAGAAGCCGCATCGTCATTTCCAGCGAGCAGCCCATGCTGCGGCAGCAGCGTTGAGACCCGTGCGCGGGAACGCCGTCGTTTCCCAGGCCCAAGGACGGCGCTCCCGCGCGTTTAACACCCATGAGAGAGAACCATGCCCGATTTCAACGATATTTATGAACGTATGCGCATAGCCACCGGATGCCGCACGCAGATGGAACTGGCCGACGTGCTGGAAATACGCCAGTCGAGCATTTCCGACGCCAAACGGCGCGACTCCGTGCCCGGCGACTGGTACATGAAACTCTTTGACCGTTTCGGTCTGAACCCTGACTGGCTCAAACAGGGTGTGGGGCCGCTCTACCTGCGATCCAACGGGCAGTACGGGGCGTTCGACGCTTCGGCGGGGCTGTCCGAACAGGCCGCCGCCTTTGGTGAGCCGCGCACCAAGGGACAGCTTGTCTCCGTCCATGACATGCGGTGCGACTACAGCGATCGCAAACCCTGTCCCTCCCTGGGATCGCAGCGCTCCATCTGCCTGCCCATGTCCTGTCTTGGCGAGAAAACCATCGTGTTGGAAATGGCGGGCGACAATATGCGTCCCGTTGTGACGGCGGGGGCTCTGCTTGGCGTGGATACGGGCGACACGAGCGTGGTTTCCGGCAAGCTCTACGCCCTCTTTGCGCCGCATGAAGGGCTGATTGTGCGCCGTATTTTTCTGGATGAGGAGCAAAGCGCCTACCTGCTCCGATCGGAAGCGCCGGAATTTCCTGAAACGCGCCTGCAACCCGACACGCTGGCAAAACGCCTGTTTGGACGTATCGTCTGGGTATTCCAGGAGTTCGTATGAGAGCGCCGTCATGGTTGCCCGCGCTGGCACTGGCGGGCGTGCTGGGCGGCTGCGGCGCTTCCTCCGGCCCCGCCGGCGATGTCGCCGCGCCGGGAACGCCGCTGACGGAACCCCCCGCCCGCGCGACGCCTGGAGGGGACGGGGTGCGGGGGAGAGATTTGCCCGGCGTCAACATTGATCCCGCCATCCTGCGAAAGCCAGCGCCTGTGGCGGCGTCTCCCACGGGAACGCCGGAAGCGCCGGTCCGCCCTCAGGCGGCGTCGCCCGCAACGCCGTGGAGTGATTTGGCGCGACGCCTGGCGGCGGACGGCATTTCCGGGCCGCGTGTGGACGCGTTGCTGGCGACGCTGCCTTCCGCCCCGACACAGGCGCCCATGGGCCGCAAGATCACGACGCTCTATCAGCGGCGTTTTTTCCCGAAGCCGCCTTCGACAGCCCCTGCGGCGCGGTACTACAAGGGCGTGCTGACAGAGGCCAACGCGCAGGCCTGCCGGGACTTTCTTGCGGCCAATGACGCGGCTTTCGCCGAGGCGGAGCGGCGCTATCAGGTACCGCGTGCCATCGCCGTATCACTGCTTTTTGTGGAAACCCGTCTGGGCAGGGTGCTGGCCGACGTCAAGGAGAACGCCTTTGTCACGCTGGCCAGCATGGCTGTGTCGCGCACACCCGAAAGCATTGCCGGCTGGCTGCCCAAAATGAAAGATCACGAAAAGCACCGCGACTGGTTTGAGCGGACCATGCCAAAGCGGGCCGACTGGGCCTACAGGGAAACGAAAGCCCTTGTGCGCTATATGATGCGCGAGGGCATCCGGCCCGATCAACTGCCCAGTTCCGTCTATGGCGCTATCGGCCTGTGTCAGTTCATGCCGTCCAATATCGATGTGTACGGCGCGGACGGCGACGGCGACGGGCATGTCAGCCTTTTTGAGATTCCCGATGCCGTGGCCAGTCTTGCCAACTACCTGTACCGGCACGGCTGGCGGGCCGGTATCGATCGCGCCCGCCAGCACAAGCTGCTTATGGCCTATAACCATTCCAGCGTCTACGCCAACACCATTCTGGCGCTGAGCGACATGCTGGAAGGTGGGAGCCCGGGACAGGGGCGGAACGCCTGATCCGGAAAAACACGTGTTAACCGCGCGCTGTCGTTTCTCCGGGGCATCGGGGCTTGACAGTATGCAGCACGGACGCTATGCAGGGAGTACGACAAATGTCGCGCCGGTAAAAGCGTCAGGCTTTTGCGGATATACTACCTCTGGAGGAAGACAATGGGCTACAATGTGAATGTCGATACCGACAAATGCGTGGGCTGTGGCGAATGCGTGGACGTGTGCCCCGTGGAAGTGTATAAGATTGAGGAAGGCAAGTCCGTGCCTGAGAATGCCGAAGAGTGCCTGGGCTGTGAATCCTGTGTGGAAGTGTGCGAAGCCAACGCCATTTCCGTTGAGGAACAGTAGTCGTCTTTTCGGGAGTGCCGCCTGGGCGGTCTCCTGAGAGTTTTTTGGTGCCGCCGGGTGCGAGAAGCGCCTGGCGGCACTTTCTTAACAGCGTCCCCCCCGTCGCAGTCGGGCCGGGGCGCATGAGAAAAGGCATGATACCCGATCTGACTCCCATTTTTCAGGAATACGAACGCCTTCGCGACAGTGCCGGCGCGCTTTTTGAAAAGATACGCAGCGATTTTCCGAACTGCGTCACCTGCCGGGAAGGCTGTAGCGACTGCTGTAACGCGCTCTTTGATTTGCCGCTGGTCGAGGCCATGTACCTCAACAGGGCCTTTGGCGAGAAATTTGGTTATGGCCCGGAACGCTCCGCCATTCTGGAGCGGGCTTCGGATACGGACCGCCGTCTGACCCGTGTCAAGCGCGATCTGTTTCGCGCCGAAAAAGCGGGAGAAGCGCCGGAAAAAATCATGGAAGACGCCGCGCGGGTGAAATCCCGTTGTCCGCTTCTGGGCGACGATGACCGCTGCGCGCTCTATGAGGCGCGCCCCATCACCTGTCGCGTCTACGGTGTGCCTACGGCCATCAGCGGACGCGGGCATGTCTGCGGACGGGCGGCCTTTGAGAAGGGGGTGCCGTACCCGACCGTCTTCATGGATAAACTGTACGAACGCCTCGACGCCCTGAGCCGCGACATCCAGCAGGCCGTGGGCAGCCGTTTCACGGAGCTGCACAACGTCTATGTACCCTTGTCCATGGCGTTGCTGACGCGCTACGACGAGACCTATCTGGGGATCGGCCCGGCTCCCCGCGAAAAGGCCTGACGCCCGGCGCATGCCCGCGCGCCTTCCAGCGCCTTCCGCGTTGCCGCCCGGCGTGCTTCCCGGATGTTTACAAGGAGATTTTTTCATGCCGCACCTGTTCGGTTCCATTCCGGCGACAGTCTTTCGTGACGGGACGCCGCAACAGCTCACCGAGGATCAGGAAGCACAGAAACGCCAGATATATGAGCGCATGAATCCCCGCCGGCGCAAGTTCGTGGATCGCATCGGCTATGCCAACTGGGATCCTTTTCAGAAGCCGAACGATCCTCTTGATCTGCGTATGGACGTGACCAAACGCACGACGCAGCAGCTGGTGCGCGAGTTTTTGCAGCAAGCGGCCAAAAAAGGCCAGTACAGCAACGATTACGCCCGCGGCGCGCTGGAATGCGCTCTCGGCGTGGTAAACCGGGACGAAAAATACCTGGGCACACTTGACTTCTGCCTCTGGTATCGCGACCTCCTGAGAAAGGAAGGACATCTCCTATGAAAGACCGTTACGACGATATTGACCAATACATCGCCGATCTCAAGAGCGAGATCGAGAGCAATGATCAGTGCGCCACACATTACTATAACCTCGGTCTGGCGCTGCTGAGCAAACGCGACTTTGTGGAGGCGGAAGCCGCCCTGCTGCAGGCCGTCCGCAACTCGCCGCATCTTGCCGAAGCCTATGTGCAGCTTGGCGGCATATGCCTTGAACGCGGGGATCTGGACGGGTGTCTGCGCTACAATGAGGAGGCTGCCAACTGCCGCGCCAAGTTCCCCGTGCCCTGGAGCAATATTGCCTTTGTACACCTGCAGCGCGGCAATCCTGACAAGGCCATCGCCGCTCTGAACAAGGCTCTGAAGTGGGATCCCGATTTCGTGCAGGCGCGGAACGCCTTGGCTACGGCGTATTTCATGAAAGGCGATCTGGACGCCTGCGAGAAACAGTGCAGGGACATTCTCGCAAAGCAGCCCGGTTTTGCCCCTACCTGGAACAATCTGGCCCTTTGCCATCTGGATCAGGGGAGAATAGCCGAGGCTCGCGACGCCGCCGCCAAGGCCGCGGAGCTGGGTTTTGAGGTGCCGCAGGGCCTGCTTGAGGAGCTGGCCGCGCATCCCTAGAGATTCGGGCAGAGAGGTCGGATCCGGCGGCCGCCCGCGCCCGGACGGAAGGAAAAACAGCGTTTTTTCC
>CAKTDV010000014.1 GCA_934546745.1 uncultured Desulfovibrio sp.
CTGCATAGATTCATGTGGGAAAGTAGGCCGTTGCCAAAGAGTGTTTGGAAAAGCCCCCGATACCATCGGGGGCTTTTCTGTGTCTATACCCTCCTGGAAACAAGCTCGAGAAATGCCTCCGTGCGTACACGGAGCTGCTCCATATCTCCATCGCCGTAATCCGTGACAACCTGGAGAAATGGCAGCTGAAGTTCCTCGCGCACGAATTTTTTTACGGACCAGGACTCCACGTCATAGGTCTGGCAGCCCTGCCAGGTAAGATCGACAATGGCGTCGACCGAAAATTCCCGGGTAAGCTTTTTGAGTACCTCGTATCTGTGTGGATTGGGAGACATGACGGAACAGTGGGTTGCCAGGTAGCGCTCCGCGAGTTCCGTTAGAGGATCGTTTTCTTCGTTCATTTGCAGGAGAACTTTTTTATAGCAGGTGCAGTTATCGATACAGACGACACGCGCGCCGCAGCTTTCCAGCAACTGAACGACCTTATGTGATCCCATGCCCACAGGAACGCCGGTCAACAGAATGCGGGGACCTTCGGCGGTCGGGGGTTCGGGGGTGGCGTTGCTGAGTTCTGCGGCTATGTTGTCAAGAAGTGTGATGCACCCTTCATAATCTGGCATGAAGGACGCGCGAAAACAGAGGGAAAGCATTTCCATCCCGGAGAGAGGCGAAGGCGTGTGCCTGGCGAGGTCGAGAACCCTTTTCAGCGCGCGGCGAAGACGGTTGGTCAGTGTGATGGCCTCACGCAGTTTTTCGTTGGTGATGGATACGCCGAACGCTTTTTCAAGATGCTGTACCAGTCCGGCGAACTGATTGCGCCAGTAACGCGTGGCGTCTTCGTCCTGTATCTGCGGGAGTTGCAGCAATATGACGGGCTTGTACGCGCTGAGAAGTTCGTACATTTTCTTTTTGCCGTCGCATGTGGCATCGGCGACGACGATATCTGAAGCGGCGAGATAGGGGCAACTGTCTTGGAGGGCAAAACCAAAGCTGCTTTTGATAAGAGGGCACAGCGTGCGGGGGAGTATGGTTTCCGCGGCGGGGATGGAGTCGTTTTTGGTACCGCAGAGGGATACGGGGATGGCGTCGGCGGCAAGGGCGATTTCCAGAGGCGAGTAAATACAGTACTGCCCTACAACGTTTCTGCCAGCGGCCTTGGCTTCCTGAAGGGCGAGGACGTTACGATCGGTGACGGCGTTGAATTTTGCAAGGCTTTCGCAGGGCATGGAAACCTCCTTTAGCTGCGTAGGTTGCGGGCGGCCAGCAAGGCCGCGCCGAGAGCCCCCGTGAACTGGGGTTGTTGAGGGACGTTGACAGTTACGCCAAGCTCCGTGGCAAGCAGGGCACTGAAAGCCGGGCAGACAGCCAGACCGCCGGTGAAGGTACATTGCCCTCGCAGGGGAATGCGGGAGGCAAGGACGCGCATACGGCGGGCGATGGAGAGAAAGACGCCCGCGGCGATGTCCGCGGGGGCTGTCCCCCTGGCAAGCAGGCCGATGATTTCCGTTTCCGCAAAGACGGCGCACATGCTGGAAATGGCGGCGGGCTTGCCCTGCGCGGCGGCTTCTCCCAGCGCGGTGAGATCCATGTTGAGGATCCCGGAAAGAACCTGGAGAAAGCGTCCGGTTCCGGCGGCGCATTTATCGTTCATAAGGAAATC
This sequence comes from uncultured Desulfovibrio sp., assembly GCA_934546745.1. GTDB lineage: Bacteria > Desulfobacterota > Desulfovibrionia > Desulfovibrionales > Desulfovibrionaceae > Desulfovibrio. Next base: position 1,661 of record CAKTDV010000014.1, read on the forward strand.
TTGCACGGCCCCGTCAGGATCGGTGCTGATGACCTTGCTGTCCTGTCCACCAATATCGAGGACAAGACCGGTTTCCGGAAAGAGATGGACGGCGCCGACGGCATGGCAGCTGATTTCCGTCGCGACGTTATGCGCCGAGGGAAGGGAAACGCGGCCATAGCCGGTGGCGGTGACATGCAGGGGAACGGCGTGGCCCGCGCGGGCGCAGGCGGCGGCAAGGACGCTTTCTCCCGCTTCGCGTGAGTTCCAGCCGGTAGGCTGGACGGCCATGCCCAGAAGGGTGAGTGACTCTTCATCAAGGACGACGGCTTTTGCGGCCACTGAACCAATATCGACACCTGCGACGGGCATGCTGGGGACTCCTTTGCTGGGAATGTCAGGCGCGTTCTTCCGCATCCAGCATGCGGAGGATGGAAGCTGTCAGGCGCGCATAGGCGGGATCGGCTCTGTCTCTGGGATGGGGAATGCCGATGGGGAGAATGCTCTGGATACGGCCTGGGCGGGGCGTCATGACGACGACGCGGTCGGCCAGATAGACGGCCTCGTCAACGCTGTGGGTGACAAAAACAATGGTCGTTCTGTGGTGTTCGCAGATGCGGAGCAGTTCCCGTTGGAGCAGGATGCGCGTATGCGCATCCAGTGCGCCGAAGGGTTCGTCCATGAGGAGAACGTCGGGTTTGTTGGCAAGGGCCCGCGCGATGGCAACCCGCTGGCGCATGCCGCCGGAGAGTTCGTGGGGCATGGCGGCGGCGAAATCGCCGAGATTGACCAGGTTGAGATACTCCCGGGCAATGGCGTCGCATTCCGCCTTGCTTTTTCCGGCAATTTCAGGACCAAGAGACACATTGTCGCGCACGGTGCGCCAGGGGAGCAGTGAGTATTCCTGGAAAACCATGCCGATTTCCCGGCGTGGTTTCCGTACCGGCTGGTTACGGTAGAGGATTGCGCCCGTGGAAAGCCCCTCAAGACCGGCGGCCATGCGCAGAAACGTGGATTTACCACAACCGCTGGGACCCGCTATGCAGATGAAATCGTTTTCCGGGACGTCAAGGCTGAAATCCCGCACGGCCTGTACGTAGCTGCCATTTCCGGCAAGAAAGAGCTTTCCGGCATGCCGGGCGGAGAGAACGGGCATCGTCATGGCGCATGACCTATCGTGAAAGTTGCTTCCAGGCATATTTTTTCTTTTCGATCCACTGAAAACCGAAATCGAGCAAAGCCCCCACGGCGCTGATGCTGATCATCCCGGCAATGACCACGTCGGTGCGTCCCACGGTGTAGGCATGGGTAATGAGATAGCCGATGCCGGAAAGGCTGCCAGGCAGCATTTCCGCGGAGACGAGGCACATCCAGGCCACGCCGAGTCCTATGCGCAGGCCGTTGACGATGGAGGGCGACGCCGCCGGGAGAAGGATTTTCAGAAAGATATCTTTTTCGGACGCCCCCAGAACGCGGGCGGAATCAATCAGGGTCCTGCTGACGGTACGGACGCCGTGGACGGCGCTTGTCAGTATGGGGAAGATCGCACCGATAAAGATGATGAACAGCATGGAGATTTTGAGGTTGTTGCAATAGGAGTACAGCGGCCCCCGGGGAAGACCGGCGATGGTGGCAAGGCTGGCTACCCCGAACCAGGCCAGGACAAGGGGAACCCAGGCCAGGGGAGGGATGGGGCGGAACATGCCCAGAAAGGCGTTGCACAGGCGAAAGACGCTGCCGTAATAGCCCATGAGCACTCCCAGCGGCACGCCGATCAGCACGGCCAGGGCATAGCCGCTCAGGACACGGACCATGCTGATGCCGGTATTGCCCGCCAGCGTACCCATGCTGATGATGTTTTCCCAAGGATGCGCCAACAGGGCCGCTATCCGCTCCAACGGCGGCAGAATCAGGTCATTGGCGACGGCGGTTGCCGCGCATTCCCAGAGGACAAAAAACAGGCTGGGGACAAGAAGCGGCAGACAGAGAGATAAAAGATTTTTCCGCATGGCTGTGGAGATGTTGCGGCATGGAGAAAGATCCCCATGCCGCGTGTGTTCAGGGGAGCGGCATCAGAGCGGGCGGGGGCGCTTCAGAAAAGGCGGTCAGGATGCCGGAGTGTTCAGGAAACTGTCGTCTATGAGCAGCGGCTTTGCCTGATCGATGTTCTTGTTCCTGAGGCTGCCGTTGAACTTGTGCATCCGATTGAGAATATCAAGATAGGCGCCCGCGCCGCGCAGCCAGTTCTGGTTGAAGTCATTGACGAAAACGAGCGTTGACTTGCGTCCCGCCTCGGGAGGCAGGCCGATCCAGGTGGCGGCGATTTCCCCGGCTTCACCAGGATGTTCGTTGCACCAGGCATTGGCGCGTTTGATGAGGTCGACAAAGGCAGCGACGATTTCGGGATGCTTTTGGCGCATGCTGTCGGAAGCCACGCCGACGCAGCAGGGAAAGTCCTTCCACTGCCCCGCGGGAGGGAGATCGCCGAGATTGGCGAGAACCTTGCCGATACCTCTTGTCTGGGCGACTTCAGGGAAGGGCGAGGGGCCGACAACGGCCTCAACCTGCCCTGCGGAGAGCGCGGCGAGAAGGTTGGAGGTTTCCTTGAGATCCACAAGGAGGACGTCCGCCGAGGTATCGGAGGGATCCAGCGTCACCTTGAATCCCGCTTGCAGCAGCGCGCCTTCCAGAACGATTTTCGGCGCGCTGGTAGGTGAATGGAAGCCGATTTTCACGGGTTCCGCCGCGTTGCGGATATGCTGCGCCAGGCTGTTCCAGTCAGAGAGGGAAGAGTTTTTGGGAACCACCAGCGCCATGCCTTCAGTCTGAAGGGGGCAGACAATCTTCATGGGGGTGCCCTTGTCGATGCCTGCCATGATGGCGGTGATGGAGGCAATACCCATATCGAGATGCTTCTGCGCAAAGAGGGTTGCCGTTTCGGAACCGCTTTTGGAAACCACGAGATCAAGAATGGCGATGCTCTTGCCGTTCTTGATGAGTTCGTAGCTCTCCCGCTCCACGATCGGTTTGAGGTAGACGCCGAAATCCCTGAAGGCCTCGCCTCTGGAAGCGGCAACGAGGAAGGGCGAGTGGTGGGTTGTGAAGATGAAGCCGGTCTTGATGGCGGGTGGTTCCGCCGCGGCGATGCCGCTCATGGCGATGAGCATGAGGGCTGCCGGCAGCACATGACGGAAGCAGTGTCGGAGCATAGGAGTTCCCCCTGTGGATTGAGTGTGGCGTGCGCCGTTCCGGTATGCGTTGCGGCATGTCCGGCACACGAAAAAAAGCCCGTATGGAACCATACGGGTGTCGCGATGGGGGAATGTCCGTCAGGAGTTGGAGCGGAAAGGCGGAAACAGGAGTGTTTCAGGGAGCCGTTACCGCGGACTGAGACGGGGACATACTGCCCCACCGCGGTTCCGGTCAGGTCACACCGAACGTGTCGGGATGAAAAGAAAGCATCGCGTTTCCTGTTTTTAAAAAATACCTATTTTTATAATCCTAGACACAACCGGAGAAAAAGTAAAGGCGGGGAAGGCGTGGAAGCTTCATTGTGTGGCTTTCTCTCCTGCGTTGGAGCGGTTTTTTTGCATATTTTGTGATCTGCGTCACAGAATAAAGAATGCGGGAGCCGTATGTTGAAAGCATATTTAGATGATCCGGGAACTGGCGCGGCCATCCGCGCGACAGACGCCGCCAGCCTCCGGGAGATCTGACCGCGTGAGGGCGATCTTCAGGGGAGAGGAACTTTGTCGCGCATGCTGGTATCGCGGCGCGTACACCTTATTATTCGGAGGATTTCCATATGTTCTGCAATCAGTGCGAGCAAACCGGTAGAGGCAAGGGCTGTGAAAAGATGGGCGTTTGCGGCAAGAAGGCTGACGTTGCTGAAATGCAGGACGCCCTTGTGGCGCAGTTGCGCGAATTGGCGTATATCGCCCTGCGTGCGCGCGCAAAGGGCATTGCCGACAGCGCCGTGGACGACTTTGCGGCCAAGGCCCTGTTCAGCACCCTGACGAATGTGAATTTTGATCCCGCGGCTTTTCAGGAACTGCGTGCCGCCGCCCTGTGCCATGCGCGGGAGCTGGCGAAAAAGGCCGGTTGTGCGGTTCCGGCTGATGCGGATGCCATGGTGGCCGGCCATGCCGTAGCCATTACGGACTTTGCCGCCGATGAGGACGTGCGTTCGGCCATGCAGCTTCTGCTGTACGGACTCAAGGGGGTTGCGGCCTATGCCGATCATGCGGCGGAACTCGGCCAGCGGGATCCCGAGGTTTCCGGCTTTCTCTACCGCGGCCTTGTGGCTGGCAGCAAGAACGATACGGAATCCCGCGATCTTGGCGGCTGGCTGAATCTGGTGCTGGAATGCGGCAAAATAAACCTGCGCGCCATGGAGTTGCTGGAAACGGGTAACATCGTCTCGTTTGGATCGCCATCGCCGGCCAAGGTTGCGCTCGGGCATCGCAAGGGGAAGGCCATTCTGATTTCCGGACACGATCTGCGCGATCTGAAAGCCTTGCTGGAGCAGACAGAGGGGCTGGGTATCAATGTCTATACCCACGGTGAAATGCTGCCCGCCCACGGCTATCCCCAGTTACGCGCCTATCCGCACCTGGCGGGGCACTTCGGCACAGCCTGGCAGAATCAGCAGAAGGAATTGCCGGAATTTCCCGGCGCGGTGCTTTTTACCACCAACTGCATCCAGAATCCCAAGGGATATGAGGACAAGGTCTTTACCTGTGGCAATGTGGGCTGGCCGGGCCTGACGCACTGCGTTGGCAGGGATTTTTCCGCCGTGATTCGCAAGGCGCGGGAACTCCCTGGTTTTGCGGAGGATGCGCCGGGGAAGGAGGTGCTGTCGGGTTTGGGGCGCGAGGCGGTGCTGTCCGTGGCCCCGAAGGTGCTGGAGGCCGCCAGGGCCGGTAAGCTGCGGCACATCTTTCTTGTGGGCGGCTGTGATGGCGCGCGCCCCGGCAGAAACTACTATACGGAACTGGTCGAGAAAATTCCCGCCGACTGTCTTGTGCTGACGCTGGCCTGCGGTAAGTTCCGTTTCTTTGATAAAGAGTTGGGTGAGTTGGAAGGTCTGCCCCGCCTGATTGATATGGGACAGTGCAATGACGCCTACGGCGCCATCCAGGTGGCTGTGGCGCTGGCACAGGCGTTGCAGTGCGGGGTCAATGATCTGCCGCTGTCGCTGATACTGTCGTGGTATGAGCAGAAGGCCGTCAGCATCCTGCTGACCCTGCTGGCACTGGATGTGAAGAACATCCGTATCGGTCCCAGCCTGCCGGCATTCATTTCCCCCAATATTCTCAGTGTGCTGGTGGAAAAATGGAACCTTACGCCCATCAGCTCCGCCGACGAGGATCTGAAGGCCATTCTTGGCTAGCGCGTCCAAGCCGGTTTTCTGTGACTGTGTGCCTGTCGGGGAAAGGGCGTCGTTTCGCGTCCTTTCCCCGTATCCTCGCAAGCGGCCGCCGCATCGTTGGCAGGCGAAATGCGGTACCCGAAAGCGACCCTGAGGCGTGGGGGAACCGGCAGGCTGTCTACGGGAGAGTGCCATGACTCCTCAGCATGCGGGCATGTCCGCAATCGCCGCGCTGGAAGGCGGTGGTTCCGTTATTGGTGATTTGCTGTCTCCGGTCGAGCGGCATGAGCTTGCCGCCTGTGCGTATGTCAGGGAATATGCGGCGAACGGGGTTATCTTTCGAGAGGGGGACGCGCCGGCCAGCATGGCCCTGCTGCTGTCAGGAGAAGCCAAGCTTTCCAAGGCCGTGCCGCATGGCCGTGAGTGCGTCCTGTGCCTGATCAGGCAAGGGCGCATCCTTGATCCCGCGGCTCCCTATTACGAAGGGGGCTTTCCGGCATCCGCCTCGGCGGTCAAACGTTGCCGCGTCCTGCATCTTCCGTGCAGGGAGGTGCGTCTGCTGGCGGAGACGTGCCCCGCGCTGGGGCTGCTGCTGGTGCGGGCGCTGTCGTTCCGGCAGCGGCTGTTCATCAATAAGACAGCGGAATCGCAGGGGCTTATTTCTGTTCCCCGGCGTGTGGCATCGTGGTTGCTGCACCGCCGCAACATGGAGAAGAGCCTGTCCATCGAACTGGTGGGAACGCGGGAGCTTCTGGCCCGCCTGCTGGGCGTCAGCCGGGAAAGCCTCAGCCGCGAACTTAACGGGCTTGCCCGCTCCGGCATCATAGATCTGGATCGGCACTCCATTACCATTCTTGATGAGGCCGCCTTACGCAAGGCGGCGCGGGAATAGCCGCATGGTTGCAGCATCTCTGGCCGTGGCCCCGCGGGCCGTTATTCTTTATTCGTCGGTGACGGGCAATACGCGGCGCGTGGCCGAAGCGCTGGCGGCATCGTCGGGCGATGTGCTTCTTGACGCGCGCCATCTGGATTCCCTGCCGGACGCCGGCGTGCTGGCGCTGGGTTTCTGGGTACGGCGCGGGCAGCCGGACGAGATCTCACAGAGGGTCTGGCGTAGGCTGAAGGGGAGATCGGTTTTTTATTTTGGTACGCTGGGGGCCTGGCCTACGTCGGCTCATGCCCAACGCTGCCGGGAGGCCGCCGAGCGGCTGTTGCGCGAGGGCGGCAACCGCTGCCTTGGTGGATTTCTCTGTCAGGGGCGTGTGGATCCGCATATGGTGGCGCTCTCGGCACACAAGGGGACGCATCCGCTTACTGAAAAGCGCCGCGCGCGTCTGGCCGAGGCCGCCCGTCATCCTGACGCGTCAGATTGCACCGCGGCCGCGGATGCCTGGCTGTCCGCCCGGGCCGCTGCCTTGCGGGAGCGGGCGTCGTAGAGTGTCGCTATTTCGCGCGGGTATGATCAGAGTCCTTGCAGCTTGCTACGCAAAAGCGCCGCTTTGGTCTTGCCGATGCCCGGCAGGGATTGCAATTCTTTTTCTCCGGCGGCGCGCATGGCCTCGACGCTGCCGAAGCGCTCCCAAAGCAGGTGGGCTGTTGCCGGACCGATGCCCGGCAGGCGCATGAGTTCTCCGGAAAACGCCGCTCCGCCTCGCGCTGTGCGATGGCGGCCAATGGCGAAACGGTGCGTCGTATCGCGCACATGCTGCAGAAAGAGCAGCTCCGGGGAGCCTGCCCGCAACGGGAGCGGATTGGCGCGGTTGGGCAGAAAGATGCGATCCGCCACATTTCCGGCGCGGCGATCGGCGTGTCCCTGGGCGTCGCGTGCCTTGGCGATGCCCGCAATGGCGAACAAGTCCTTCTGTCCGGCTTCTTCCAGCGCTTTGCCAATAGCGGCCACCTGGCCCCGGCCGCCGTCGATCAGCAGCAGATCCGGCCACGGCGGTCCGCTTTCCAGACGGCGCGCCACCCAGTCGCGCAGGGTGCCGTAATCGTCGCCCCCGTCGGGCATGGCGTAGCTGCGATAGGCCGGGGGCAGAGGGCGCGCGTCCTCAAAGACGACCAGACCCACGCGCGTCTGTTTTCCGCCGGTATGGGAGACGTCCACGCATTCGATGCGGCGTAGCGGCGCGGCGAGATGCAGCGCCCGGGCAAGACGCACCATCAGCGGCATTTCCTCCCTGCTTTCCCTGCGTCGGGCTTCTTCCCGCGCATTGGACTGGGCGACGTCCACCAATTGATTGTCGGCGGTATTCCGCGGAGCGACAATGCGTACCGGCGCGTTGCGCCGTTCACCGAAGGCCTGTTCCAGCAGCAGCCGTTCGCCCGACAGCGCTGTACTGTCTTCTCCGTTTTCGCCGGCGTCGTCTGGCGGCATCCACGGTAACAGGATGCGGGGCGGGGGGACTGCCCGCGCGTAGTACTGTCCCAGAAAAGACCAGAGCAGTTCTGGCGCGTCTTCGAAATCCAAGCCCGGCCAGTAAAATGCGCGGCCATCCGTGATGGCGCCGCCGCGCACAAAAATGATGCCCAGCGCAAGTCCCCGTTCGGCGGGAAAAAGCCCCAGAACGTCCATATCGCCGCCGCCCGGCAGGACGGCGGCCTGCCGCTCCACGGTGCGTTCCACGGCGCGGATCTGATCACGCAGACGCGCTGCCGTTTCGTATTCCAGCGCTTCGGCGGCGTCTTCCATCTCCTTGTGCAGCCGGGCTGTCAGGGCATCTGACCTGCCTTCCAGAAGTTCGATGATATTTCTGACGGACTGGCTGTAGGCTTCGGGCGTGATCAGACCCATGCAGGGCGCGGTACACTGCCCCATATGATGGTACAGGCAGGGGCGCACACGATTGCGCATGGCCTTGTCGGCGCAGCGCCGCAAGGCAAAGGCCCGATGCAGGAGCTTCCATGTTTCCCGCGCGGCAAGCGCGGAGGTAAAGGGCCCGAAATAACGCGCGCCGTCCTTGCGCGCCTGCCGGACCACCTCAAGGCGTGGATAGGGATGTTTTATGTTGATGCGGAACAGGGCGTACTGCTTGTCATCGCGCAGTACGATATTGTAATGCGGGCGGTAACGTTTGATCAGCCCGGCTTCCAGCAGCAGGGCTTCCTTTTCCGTGGTCGTGGTCAGAAAGTCCAGCGATACGGCGTGCGTCAGCATGGCGCGCGTCTTGGCGTTCAGCCCTTCGGGACGGAAATAGGAAAGCACGCGGCGGCGAAGAATGCGGGCTTTGCCCACATAGATTACCTGTCCGCGCGCGTCCTTATAGAGATAGACTCCGGGCGAGAGGGGGATGGAGGAAGGCTCCGGGCGTTCCATTGTATGGTATGAAACCGCGTCAGAAACTGTAGGCGTAGACGAAATTGATGTTCCAGGCATCCCGCACATCGTCGCGTCGGCCGTTCATGCGGCTCTTGCCCCAGACCGCATCGCGTTTGTCCAGCCACAGGGCGATATAGGCGGCCTCAAGGCCGACAGTCATGTTCTCATAAATTTTTGTGTAACTGGAGAGACCCGCTTCAAGCGCCACATCTCTCGTGGTGAGATAAAGTCCCTCCATGCCGGGAACGCCGCCGGACGCGCCGCTGTTGGCGGCCAGCCCCTTGCCGCTCAGCCAGCGCGCCATGTCCGGGCTGTTGGTACCGCCAATGAGATTGATGCGCAGGCTCTGTTTCACATCCTCGATGACGGAGATGTCCCGGAGCCGCAGACCCGCGCCCCAGGTCCCGGCCATGCTCCAGCCTACGGCGTTTTCCCGTCCGGTATACGGATTCCCTGAAAAGGCGAAATGGGAGAAGCCGTTGTCGCTGCCGGTGAGGGAGAGGACGGGCAGACGCTCCGAGCCGTCGCCGCGATCGCCGTTGTCGCCAGAGGCATACCAGACGTAGAGGCCGGGAGTGACCCAGTCCAGCCTGTATTCGGCCAGCAGCGAGGCTATCCAGCCGCGACGGGAGGCCGAGGCGTCGTCCCGCCGCACAGTGCCGTAAACGACGTCCCATGACAGGCGAAAGGGATCCCAGAGTGTCGCTTCGCCGGTCAGACCGGCCCAGAAGGCGTTGCCATACGCGGTGAGGCGCTCGCCGTGGGAAGCGCCGCCCGCAGGCAGCATGCCGCCCCGCCAGCTGTCAAACGACGCGCCGCAGCGCGCCGGATCCCCCGGACCGCGGAAGGTGTTGGGGCCGATCTTGCCGTACATGGCCCACGGCGTGAGATCCAGCCCAGCGGCGGGGCGCAGGGGCAGCGTCAGTCCGAACAGATCCGTGTTGTCCAGCCAGCAGGCCCGCCTAGCGCCGCGATCCGGCTGTGGAAGGCCGGAAAAGTTGTCATTCCAGGGACGCGCCCAGAAGACGGTGAGATCGGCGGATGCGGCAAGGTGGGCCGTCAGGGTGACGGCGGCCAGATCGTCGGCCAGCACCTGCGAACCGGCGGTAAGGCCAGGCAGGGCCAGGGGCTGAAGCCCCATGCGCGCACGCACGTCCAGAGAGGGAAGCGTCCAATCAAGATAGGCATGTCTGACCTCGACGGCGGGGCCGTCGGCGCCTATGGCCGCGCCGTCCGCTCCCCGGCCCCAGATCTGATCGCCGATTTCCAGGGCCAGCGTACCGGAAAGCGCGCTGGAGGCCGACGCCTCCAGTTGCAGACGCAGACGCTGGCGGGCTTCAACATTGTCTTCCCCATGCGCGCCGTAGCCAGGGGAGCCGGAACCGCCCGTAAAAGCGCCGTGCTGGCCGTAGTCAAAGCTCATCAGCCATTGTCCCTTTACCCGGAAATCGACGGAGGCGGCGGGCGCGGCGGTGGAGAAGAGCAGGGCGGCGGTCAGGAGGAGAAGGGACAGTCGTTTCATGGCGGCTCCGGAAGACGGTGGAGAAGGCTATGACAGATGAGCCGCGTACCAGTCTCCCGCCAGGCGGAGACCCTGACGGACATCGAACGCGGGATCGTACCCCAGCAGCGTGCGCGCGCGGGTAATATCGGCCAGCGAGTGACGGACGTCTCCGGTGCGGAAATCTCGGTGTGTGGGCACGGCCGCGGCGGCTTCGGGCTTGTGGCGGCTCACCTCCTCCCTGATCAGGGCAAAAAGTTCGTTCAGGGTGGTGCGTTGCCCGAAGGCCACGTTGTAGACGGTGTTGCGGGCGTCGCCTTCGGCGAAACTGGCCAGCAGATTGGCCTGCACGACATTGTCAATATAGCAGAAATCCCGGCTGGTCTCACCGTCGCCGTTGACAAAGACGGTTTCACCCTTGAGCAGACTGGCAAACCATTGGGGAATGACGGCCGCATAGGCTCCGTAGGGATCCTGGCGTTGTCCGAAGACATTGAAGTAACGCAGGCCGACAGTCGTGAGGCCGTAACAGCGCGTAAAGACGCTGGCATAAAGCTCGTTGACGTATTTTGTTACGGCATAGGGGGAGAGGGGATTGCCGATGTTGTCTTCCACCTTCGGCAGTTCGGGCGAATCACCGTAGGTGGAGGAGGACGCCGCGTAGACGAAGCTCCGCACCCGCGCGTCGCGGGCGGCCACAAGCATGTTGACGAAGCCGTCAATGTTGCAGCTGTTGGAAAGCAGGGGATCGTCGATGGAGCGGGGAACCGAACCCAGCGCGGCCTCGTGCAGCACATGTTCCACGCCCTCGCAGGCCTTGCGGCAGGTAGCGGGATCGCGGATGTCGCCTTCAAGGAAGGTAAAGCGTTGCCAGGCCTCTTCGCCCACAGCGTCCCGTACCATATCGAGATTTTTCTGGTATCCTGTCAGAAAGTTGTCGAGGCCGGTGACGGTCTGGCCAAGAGTGAGCAGGCGCTCCAGCAGGTTGGAACCGATAAAGCCCGCCACGCCGGTCACAAGCCAGCGGTGGGGATTTGCCCGCATGGTAGCGCAGAGATCGGAATAGGCGCTCATAGCGTTCTCCGTCAGAAGTTGCGGTTGGGTGACACGGGAACCGTGTCCCGCATTGTTTACGTCAGGGAAGGGCGTCTGTCAAAAGCCCGTGCGGCGGCCACAGGGGGCTTTTCAGGCGTGCGCCTACCTGCTATAGGCAGGGCAAGGCGGGCGGCGGGAGTGGACGCGGACGGCGCGGCCATCCTCCCGCGGCAATCGTCCCGTCCCCGATGGGCCTGTTCCGGCGGCGGGTATGTTTTCCGGAAAAGGAGGCGTTGTCACAGTGAAAGTCCTTGTACTCGGCAATCAGGGCCGTTCCACGGCGAATTTCTGGACGGTGCTGGCGCGGCGCATGCTGCTGGACGGACATGATGTCGTTTTTGCCGTACCGCCCGGAGACGCGCGGGCCGATGCCGCGCTGCGCGGCGTGGGAGATGCCCGCACGGTGACGGGCGCGCCGCGCGTCGTGCATTACCCTCTGGATCGCAAGGGGCTGAATCCGTGGCGGGACGCCCGCAGCTTTTTCGCGCTGGCGCGTCTGCTGCGGACGGAGCGCCCCGACTATCTCTTTGCCTCCACCATCAAAGCTGTCATTTACGGGTGTCTGGCGGCGCGCGTTGCGCGCGTACCGCATATCTACGCGACCATTACCGGCCTGGGCTACGCCTTTGAGGCCGATTCTTTTTTCAAGCGCCGCATCAATGAATTGAGCGTTTTTCTGTATGCGCGTGCCCTTGCCCGGGCGGAGGGCGTCTTTTTTCAGAATCGGGATGACGCGGCGCTGTTCCGGCAATGCGGCATTCTTGCGCCCCATGCCCGCGTGCTGATGGCGCGCGGTACGGGCGTGGACGTGGAGCGCTTCGCGCCCAGCCCCCTGCCGCCCCTGCCCCCGGATGATGCCGATCCGGGTAAAAAGCGCCTGATCTTTCTCTTGGTGGCCCGCCTTCTTGAGGCCAAGGGTCTTGAGGAATACGCCGGGGCGGCCCGCCTGCTCCGGGAGCGCTATCCGGCGGCGGTGTTCCGCTTGCTGGGGCCCGCGGAATCCGGCTTGGGCGCTATCCCTCTGGAGACCGTCGCGCGCTGGGGTGAACAGGGGTTGATAGAGTACCTCGGGGAAACCCGCGATGTGCGCCCTCACGTGGCGGCGTCGCATGTGCTCGTGCTGCCGTCGTGGAGAGAGGGAACGCCGACCGCCATTATGGAAGGCATGAGCATGGGGCGTCCCGCTGTGGTGACGGACGTACCTGGCTGCCGCGAGGTGGTGCGCAACGGCGTCAACGGCCTGCTGTGCCGTGTGCGCGATCCCCGTTCTCTGGCCGGCGCGCTGGAGCATTTTCTGCAACGCCCATCGGAAATTGTCCGTATGGGCGCTGCCAGCCGCCGTCTGGCGCTGGAGGAGTTTGACGCCGGCGCGGTGGCTTCCGGCATTGTGCGCGACATGGGCCTGCTGCCCCGTCGCTGATCCTTCGTCACGCCCCAAGGAGCTTCCATGATCAGTTCCTACCGCATGGCCCTGTTGCAGGTGCTGGATATGCTCTGCCTGGCCGTTGCCCTGACAGTCTCTGGCCTGACCACCATCGAGCCCGGTCTGAATGTTTTTGAGGACTACACCGGCGCGTCGCTGTTCACGGTTTTCTTCTACCTGCTGTTCTTCTATATTCTCGACGCCTACAGCGTTGGCATGGAGGATTTCAGGGAAACCTGCGGGCGTGTGCTGGTGGCCTGCGTTCTGGCCATCGTCAGTTCCGCGACGGCCTCCTATTCCTTCGATCACTGGCGTTTTGACCGGGAAACGGCCCTGCTGCTTTTCTGTCTGTCCCTGCTGCTCTGCCTGGGCTGGCGTTTCCTCTACTATCTGAATGCCGACAGGGTGACGCATCCCCTGCGTGTACTGTTCATTGGCGTTGACCGGGCGGGAAAGGTGCGCCGGATGCTGGCGGAAAGCCTGCCCAAGGCGGCGATTCTCGGCTATGTGGGCGAACCCGGCCAAGCGCCGGATGCCGGTCCCTGCCTTGGAGCGCCTTTTCAGGCGCTGTCCATTGCGCGGGAAAAGGGCGCGACCATTATCGTGCTGCTGCCCGACGCGCCCATTGACGACGATATCGCCCGCGACCTGCTCGACGCCAAACTGCGCGGCGCCATGATTGTGGACATCCGCGCCTTTTACGAACATGTGGCGCACCGTCTGCCCATAGGACTCGTTACCGACGAATGGCTGCTGCAGTCCGAGGGCTTTTCGCTCAATACACGCGGATCCCTGCGCCGTCTCAAGCGCGCGCTGGACGTGATGATTTCCCTGCTGCTGCTTATTCCCGCCGCGCCGGTCATGCTGCTCACCGCCTTGCTGATCCGGCTGGAATCTCCCGGCCCTGTCATCTACACCCAGAGACGCGTCGGCCTGTTCGAGAAGGAATTTACCGTCTACAAGTTCCGTTCCATGTGTACCGATGCTGAAACAAACGGCGCTGTCTGGGCCAGGGCGCATGACGATCGCGTGACCCGCGTGGGGCGTATCATCCGCAAGGTGCGCATCGACGAACTCCCCCAGATATGGAACATTCTCAAGGGCGACATGAGTTTTATCGGGCCCCGTCCCGAGCGCATGGCCTTTGTGCGCCAGCTCCGGGAAAGCATTCCCTTCTATGGCATGCGCCATATGGTGAAGCCCGGCCTGACAGGCTGGGCGCAGGTGTGCTATCCTTACGGAGCCTCCGAGGAGGATGCCCGCCGCAAGCTTGAGTATGACCTCTACTATATCAAGAACATGTCCATCCTGCTGGACATCCATATTATTTTCAAAACAGTGGGTGTCGTCCTTTTTCCCAAGGGGGCCAGGTAGCGCTCAGGGAGGGGCTGTGCCCCGGCGGTTCCGCCAATTTTTCCCCCGTGCGTCGCACGGGGCGTTTGTGGGGCGGGCGGCGGAAAATTTTTCCCGCCGCCCGCCTTCCTTTTTTGTGTTGTTTTTCTTTTTCTTATGTAATATGAAGAGGTTGTGTGTATCTTGGCGTTCTGGCACACCCTGTGCTTCCTCAACGGGGAGCCTGGCGGAAATTGCCGGGGCTTTTCGCCTTCGTGGGGAGGGCGTATTCTTTTCGGCGAGGAGCACACATGAATTCATCTCTTTTTATCGGCGCTACGGGTTTGAAGGGTCTGTCGCAGGGTATGAACGTCATCAGCAACAATCTTGCGAACGTGAGTACCTATGGCTTCAAGCAGCAGAACATTCAGTATTCGGATTTGATCTACAGTTCCCAGGGCAATCTGGGGAGCGGTCTGGAGACGCAGGAAGACTCCCTGGTGACGAGCGGCGAACTGGGGCACGGTATGACCGTGGACGCGATCCGCACCTTTTTTACCCAGGGCGATATGGAAGGCACCAAGTCCGTGTCGGATCTGGCGCTCAGCGGCAAGGGCTTTTTTCAGGTGACGGACGAAACCGGCGGCGTCTACTATACCCGCACGGGCGACTTCATCACGGATAAGCAGGGCTACATGCGTACCCCGGCGGGAATGAGTTTGACCGGCTACCGCTACAATGAGGACGGCACTCTCGGCGGTCTGGGTTCCATCCAGCTGGATCGCGACACCCTGCCAGCCAAGGCGACATCTTCCCTTTCCCTCGGGGCCAATCTGGGATTTTCCGAAGATCTCTCCACAGATGACGCCAATCCCTACTTTGGCCTGCTTTCCAGCTATGACGCCCTCGCGACCCCTCCTCTGGCCAAGGATGCCGTAGCGTTTTCGCAGACGGTCTCCATCTATGATGCCGAAGGCAACAAGAAAGATGTGACGGTGTATTTCGACGGCGCGCCGTCCAGCGGCAATCAGCGCCAGATGGAATTTCTGATTGCGCTGCCGCAGGAAGAGGGGCAGGCGGCGCAAAGCGGGGACGGGTTGCTGATGAGCGGCGTTCTTACCTTTGACACCTCGGGGCAACTGACGGGCGTCGCCGCGTTTACCCCTTCCGTTGCGGGCGGCAAGGATTTGAGCCAATGGACGGCGGCCGTTTCCACAGGCAAGGGTTTTTTCTGTGATATTGACGGACAGCAGGTGGCCATTGATTTCGGTTTTGAGAGCGCGTCCGCCGCGGCGGGCGGCGCGTCCACGGCCGCGGGCGTTGGCGCCAATGCCGCGCTGCTGGGCGGGCTGACGGACGGTGTGGCATCCGGTTTCGCAACGACGGCCTTTGCTGGAACGTCCACGCTGGAAACCGTTTCCCAGGACGGCTATGCCGAAGGTCAGATGAATTTCTATGATATTACCCAGAACGGCGACATCATCGCCTATTACAGCAATGGGCAGAACCAGAAGCTCTGGCAGATTCCCGTATGCCGCTTCACCAGCGAAGACGGCCTGTATCGGGAGGGCGGCAATCTCTACAGTGCCACCGAGGCCAGCGGAGCCATGGAAATGGGCGTTGCCGGTACGGAAAACTATGGGGCCGTCAATGCCTACAATCTTGAGACATCCAATGTGGACATGACGGTGGAGATGGTGAATATGATCACAACGCAGCGCGGTTTTCAATCCAACAGCAAGGTCATCACGACGGCGGATGAAATGCTGCGCAAGGCCATGGAAATCAAGCGGACATAGCGCCGCTGTTTCATGCCAGCGACATGGCCGCTCTGGCGTATGCGAGAGAGGAAAGCCCGTGCGCCTGGGGGTGAGGACGCCCCTCTGTTCGCGCTGCCGGGCTTTCCTCTTTTTTTGACGGCCAGGCCGGAAGGAGGGCTCCCGCCACAGCGTCTCCTTTCGCGCCTGTTCGTCCCGTCACTTTTTTCAGGAGGAATTGCCCGTGTCCGCAATCTTCATGCCGCGGGATGTCTACGGCGTCATTGGATGGCCGCTGGCCCAAAGTCTGAGCCCCCTTCTTCACAATACCGGTTTTCAGACCTTGGGCATTCCCGGTGTCTACCTGCGCTGGGAAGTCGCGCCCGAGCATCTGTCCCGTTTTCTGGATGCCGTGCGTGTCCTTCCCGTGCGCGGCCTGAGCGTGACCTTGCCGCATAAGGTCGCTGTCATGCCTCTGCTGGACGGTCTGACGCGGGAGGCTGAAGCTGTGGGTGCCGTCAATACGCTCTTCTGGAAGGACGGGGCGTTGTGGGGCGACAATACGGACGTCGCCGGTTTCATGGCCCCGCTGCAACCGTTGTGCCTGCCGGAGGAAACGCCGGTACTGCTGCTGGGGGCGGGCGGGGCGGCCCGTGCCGTGGCCGCTGGGCTGACGCTGGCTGGTTTTCGCCATGTCCGTATTGCGACGCCTTCCAATACGTCGCATCTGCCGCTGGCCGGGCGCTTCGGACTGGAACCCGTTGCCTGGGAAGCCCGACATGACGCCCCCGCCGGTTTGGTCGTCAATACGACGCCACTGGGCATGCGTGGCAAGCACGAAGGTGAAAGTCCCTGCGATTTTGCCCGACTGCCTCCCGCCGGCGCCTGGGCGTTGGCGTATGACATTGTGTACAATCCCGTGCGGACGGCCTTTGTGGCTGGGGCGGAGGCCTGCGGACGCCGTTGTGTGACGGGCGTGGAAATGTTTTTCGGCCAGGGAGACGCCCAGTTCCGGCGCTGGACAGGGCGGTCCCTGCCCGCGGCTGCGCGCGCGGCGCTTGACAGCGCGCTCCGTGAGCGGGCTTGTGACGAAGCGCGGGGGTAAGGGGCACGGAGATGCATGACTATCTTATATTGCACGGCGTCAATCTCAATATGTTCGGACGGCGCGATCCGGCGCACTACGGCCATGAGAACCTGGAGCAAATCAATGCGCGTCTGGAAGCGCTGGCCACGGAACTGGGCGTGTGCCTTGCCATAGTCCAGACGAACTGTGAAGGGACGATGGTGGAGCGCATTCATGCGGCCCTGGATGACGGTACGCGGGCCGTGGTAATCAACGCCGGCGCGTGGACGCATTACAGCTATGCCATTATGGACGCGCTTGCCATGCTGCGTGTGCCGGTTGTCGAGGTGCATATGTCCAACGTGCATGCGCGCGAAGCCTTTCGCCACCATTCCGTCCTGTCGCCGGTCTGTGCGGGCAGCATCGCGGGATTCGGGCCTCTGAGCTACGAACTGGGCCTGAGGGCGGCGCACAGTCTGGCCTGTGCCGTAAAATTGTAGTTTCTCTACTGGCGTTTGACTGGGCAATGTGGTAGCGTATGTCGAATTCCATCGGGCGCAGGCCCGTTCTTGCAGACCTCAACCCTGTGAGTTCCCATGAATAATGCCATTGATATCAGCAGGATGCGCGATCCGTCCTTTACGGCGGAGGTAGAGGCGCGGAGCGGGCAGAACGTCTCCTCCTGCTACCAATGCGGCAACTGCACGGCGGGCTGCCCCGCCGGTTTTGTCTATGACAGACAGGTCAACCAGATCATGAGGGGGGTGCAGCTTGGCCTGAGGGATCAGGTTCTGGATTCACGTTCGCTCTGGATGTGTCTCTCCTGTTCCACCTGTAGTTTGCGCTGCCCCAACGACATTGACGTGGCGGCGGTGATGGAGACATTGCGGCATATGGCGCGCGGAGAGGGAAGGGTGACCGTTCCCAGGGTGGAGAAGTTCTGGTTCTCCTTCCTTGATACCGTGCGGCGTTTTGGCCGTACCTATGAAATCGGCACCATGGTTCTGTACATGCTGCGCAGCATGCGCGTGTTTACCGACGTGGATCTTGCGCCCGCGGCGCTGACCAGACAGAAGCTTGGTTTCAAGCCCCATGTGACCCCCAACGGCGGGGCGGAGGCTGTGGGCCGCATTCTGAAGCGCTATGAGGCGCGGGCCAAACGCGAGGGGGTGCGTCCATGAATTTCGCGTATTATCCCGGCTGCTCCGCGGCGGGGTCTTCCGCCGACTATGAAATGTCCACGCGCGCCGTCTGCCGCGCGCTGAAGATCGGTTTGCAGGAAATTCCCGACTGGAACTGCTGCGGTTCGACGCCGGCGCACGCCGTGAATACCGAACTGTCGGCCGCCCTTTGCGTGCGCAACCTTGATCTGGCCGCGCGCATGGATGCCCAGACCGTGGTCACGCCCTGCCCAAGCTGTCTTTCCAACCTGAAGCACGCCGGCAAGCGGATGGAAAATCCGGCCTTTCGCGCGCGGGTGAACGATCTGCTGGACAATCCCGCTGCGGAAAATCTGCCGGAAACGACGTCCGTCATGCAGGGGATCGCCTCCTGCCGTTCGGCGTCGGACATTGCCGCCAACGTCTGCAAGTCTCTCAAAGGGCTGAGGATTGCCGCCTATTACGGATGCCTTATGAGTCGCCCCGCCGGGCTGATGCGGTTTGGCGACCCGGAAAATCCCACGCTGATGGAGAGCCTGCTGTCCGCCTGCGGCGCGGAAATGGTGGATTTTCCGCTCAAGACGGAGTGTTGCGGCGCGTCTTTCGGTATTCCCGAACGTCCCATGACGGCCGTCAATTCCGGGCGTATCCTGGAAGTGGCGACCAATATGGGAGTGGACGCCATCGCCGTGGCCTGTCCGCTTTGCCAGATGAATCTTGACCTGCGGCAGAAGCAGGCCAGCAAGGCGGTCAATGTCTTCTTCCAGATGCCTGTGCTGTACTATACCCAGCTTATGGGCCTGGCTTTCGGCTTTGATCCCTCGGAGCTTGGTTTGCACAAACTGTGCGTCAGCGCCAGCCCGCTGCTGCAGAAACTCGATGGCCTGCGTCGGGAAGAGGCCCTTGCCGAGGCCAAGGCCAAGGCCGCCGAAGGAGGCAACGCATGAGAATAGGCGTCTTTATCTGCCATTGCGGCAGCAATATCGCCGGCACCGTGGACTGCGCCAAGGTGGCGGAGCTGGCCCGCGCCTTCCCGGATGTGGCCTATGCGGCCGACCTGATGTATTCCTGCGCCGAGCCTGGGCAGGCCGCCATCGAGGCCGCCATTCATGAGCACCGGCTTGACGGTGTGGTGGTGGCGTCCTGTACGCCGCGTATGCACGAGCCGACCTTCCGCCGTACCGTGGAGCGCGCCGGTCTCAACCGCTATATGTTTGAAATGGCCAATATCCGCGAGCATGTATCGTGGATCGGCAAGGACAAAGAGGCCAACACCAACAAGGCCGCCGAACTCGTGCAGATTGCCGTGGAAAAGCTGCGCCGCGACAGGCCGCTGTCCGCAAAGTCGTTTGATATCAACAAGCGCGTGTTGATCATCGGCGGCGGTGTGGCGGGCATCCAGGCCGCCCTGGACTGTGCCGACGGCGGCGTTCCCGTGGTGCTGGTGGAGCGCGAAGCGACTATCGGCGGCAAGATGGCGAAGCTCGACAAGACCTTCCCCACCGTGGACTGCTCGGCCTGCATTCTTGGCCCCAAAATGGTGGACGTGGCCCAGCATCCCAACATCACGCTCTATGCCTATTCCGAAGTGGAGGACATCTCCGGTTACGTGGGCAACTTTACGGTGAAGATCCGCAGGCGTCCCACCTATGTGGACTGGAGCAAATGCACGGGCTGCGGCGCCTGTACCGAAAAATGCCCCAGCAAGAAGACGCCGGACAGCTTCAACGAGTTCACCGGTCCTACGACGGCCATCAATATCGCTTTTCCCCAGGCCATTCCCAAGAAGGCTGTGATCAACCCCGATCATTGCCGCCAGCTTGTGAAGGGCAAGTGCGGCGTCTGCGCCAAGGTCTGTCCTACCGGCGCCATCAACTATGACATGCGGGAAGAGATCGTCACGGAGGAAGTCGGCTGCATTGTGGCGGCTACCGGCTACGATCTCATGGACTGGGCAGTCTATGAGGAATACGGCGGCGGCAGGTATCCCGACGTGATCACCTCGCTCCAGTATGAGCGGCTGCTCTCCGCTTCCGGTCCTACCGAAGGGCACATTCTGCGTCCCTCCGACGGCAGGGAACCGCGCAACGTGGTCTTCATCCAGTGCGTCGGCTCACGTGACCGCTCCATCGGCCGTCCTTACTGTTCGGGTTTCTGCTGCATGTATACGGCCAAGCAGGCCGTTCTGACCAAGGATCACATTCCCGATTCACAGTCCTACGTCTTCTATATGGATGTGCGCGCGCCGGGCAAACTGTACGACGAGTTTACCCGCCGGGCCATTGAGGAATACGGTACGGAGTACATCCGCGGCCGTGTTTCCAAGATCTACCCCGACGGCAACGGCCGTCTGGTGGTGCGTGGCGCCGACACGCTCATGGGCGAGCAGGTGGAAATCCTTGCCGATCTCGTGGTGCTGGCCGTGGGCGTTGAAGCCAGCAAGGGGTCGCCGCAACTGGCGGAAAAACTGCGTATTTCCTATGACAGCTATGGTTTCTTCATGGAAAGCCACGTCAAGCTGAAGCCTGTGGAAACCAACACCGCGGGTGTGTTTCTCGCCGGCGTGTGCCAGGGCGTGAAGGACATTCCCGCGTCCGTGTCACAGGGATCGGCCGCCGCCGCCAAGGTGCTGGCCCTCTTTGCCCGCGACAAGCTCGAAAATGATCCGCAGATCGCCGCCGTGGACATCAAGCGTTGTGTGGCCTGCGGCAAGTGCATTCGTTGCTGTCCGTTCGGCGCCATCAAGGAAGTGGAGTTCCGGGGCGAAGTCAAGGCGCAGGTCATTGAAACCGTGTGCCAGGGCTGCGGCGTCTGCACGTCCACCTGTCCGCAGGGGGCCATTCAGCTTGCGCATGCGACCGACAACCAGATTCTCGCGGAGGTGAACGCGTTATGCCAGTGCTGAACGGCAAAGAACTGCGGATCGTAGGCTTTCTCTGTAACTGGTGCTCCTACGGGGGGGCGGATACGGCGGGCGTGGCCCGCGCGGGCCAGCCTACCGACCTGCGCATCATCCGCGTGCCCTGTTCCGGGCGTATTGACCCGCTATTTATTGTAAAAGCCCTGCTCAACGGGGCGGACGGTGTGCTTGTGTCCGGCTGTCATCCGCGCGACTGCCATTATTCAGCAGGTAACTACTATGCCCGCCGCCGTCTGGAGGTGCTCAAACAGTTCCTCCCGGTGCTGGGCATTGACGACCGCCGCTTCGAATACACGTGGGTGTCGGCATCCGAGGGACAGCGCTGGCAGCATGTGGTCACGACGTTTACGGATCGCATTCACAAGCTTGGCCCCGCGCCCCGCCTGGAAGATGCCGGTCCGCTGCTCAGAATCGCGGATATGGCCCTGACCTCCCTTCGTCCGCTGGGAACAGGGCAGAATGCCGCGCTGGACGATCTCAAGGCCGCCATCAAGGCCAGGCTGCCGGAGCTGGACTGCGTTATCGGCTGGCAGCGGGGCTATGACGCCGCCCATACCGTCCCGCTCTTCATGCGCACGCCGGAAGACGTGGACAAGCTTGTCTGGGGGCCGTTCAACGTCAATAACCCCGCCACCTATCTTCCCTCCTTCAAGGGCAGAAAAGTGGGTATTGTTGTCAAGGGCTGTGATTCCCGTTCCGTGGTGGAGCTGTTGCAGGAAAACCTGATTAAGCGTGAGGACGTCGTCATTTTCGCCATGCCCTGTCAGGGCACGCTGGACATGGCCCGCGTCAATCAGGAGCTGGGCCGCTATTCCGCCATTGACAGTGTGAGCTATGACGAAGCTGGCGTGACAGTCGTTGCCGACGGCAGGGAACATCGTTTCTGCATGAACGATTATGCGCAGGGCAAATGCTATGGTTGCACCACGCCTTCCGCCGTGCTGGCGGATACGCGCCTCGGTACGCCCGACGCCGTGCGGCCCGGCGACTATACGCCGCCGGAGCTGGCCATGCTCGACGCCATGACGCTGGAAGAGCGCCTTGGTTTCTGGAAGGGCCAGATGGAGCGCTGCCTGCGCTGCTACGCCTGCCGCAACGCCTGCCCCATGTGCGTTTGCCGGGACTACTGCATTGCCGAAAGCCGCGAACCGCAGTGGATGACCCAGGAGGCTACGGCCAAGGAGAAACTCTTCTTCCAGACCATCCATGCCATGCACCTTGCCGGACGCTGTACGGGCTGCGGCGAATGCCAGCGTGCCTGCCCCGTGGGCATTCCGATTCTGGCATTGCGCCAGCAGATTGCCCGCGCCGTGGCACAGCTCTTTGACGGGTACAGGCCGGGACTGCAGCCTGAAGCCGTACCGCCTCTGCTGGGCTATGCGCTTGAGGAAAAGAACATCCATGAGAGGGAGTGGAAATGAGCATCATCCGTTTCGTCAATACCGACGGCCTGCCCGCTTTTCTGGCGTACCTCTCCAAGGATGCGCGCGTGCTTGCGCCAGTGGAAAAACCCGCTGACAAGAAGTCCGTCGTCTTTGAGGAGTGGACGCTGGATAAGCCTTTTACACTGGAAAAGGCCACCGTCCCCGCCAAGGAGGCTGTGCTGCCCCAGTGTGAAACGCTGCTGACCTACAGGCGCGTTAAAAATCCCGAGGATCCGTCGTGTGTCAGCCTGACGCTGGACGATACGCCGCAGGCCCTGCCGACAGTGGTTTTTGCCTGCCGTCCGTGTGATGCCCGAGGCTACGTGACGCTTGACCGTCCCTATTTGCAGGGGCCGCTGATCGATCCCTATTACCGGGCCAGGCGCGAACAGTTGACCGTGCTGACGCTGACCTGTCCGCGCGGCTGTTCCACCTGCTTCTGCCATTGGGTGGGCGGCGGTCCTTCGTCACCGGAAGGATCCGATGTCCTGATGACGGAAGTGGAAGGCGGTATCGTGCTGCAGGGGCTTACGCCCAAAGGTGACGCCCTGCTGGAAGGTTCCGGGCTTGAGGATGGATCGGCGCGCTTCTCCGATGCGGAAGCCGCCCGCAAGGCCGCCTGGGCCACGCTGAACAAGGCTCCCGATCTCAAAAACGCCCCCGCCAGGGTGGCCGCCCGCTTCACGGATGTGGATTTCTGGGAAAAGGAGACGGATCGCTGTCTTTCCTGTGGGGCCTGCACCTACTTCTGCCCAACCTGCTACTGTTTTAACATCACGGATGAGGGCGACGGTTATCAGAAACCCGGTCGCCGTCTGCGGACGTGGGACAACTGCATGTCTCCCCTCTTCACCCGCGAAGCCAGCGGGCACAATCCGCGCACGGCCAAGGCGCTGCGCATGCGTAACCGGGTGTCGCACAAGTTCGCTACCTATCCTGAAAACTGGGGGGCCTTCTCCTGCAACGGCTGCGGCCGGTGCATCAGCAATTGCCCCGTATGCCTTGATATCCGCGCCATCGTGCTGGATGCCGTCAACGCGGAGTAGAGAGGAGCTGACACATGGCAACGAAGAAACCCGCAAGCAAGCCCAGAACAACCGCCAAGGAAGCCCCGGTAGAAAAGGAGAAAAAAGCCGCGTCCAGAGCCGCTAAGGCTCCGGTGGAGGCCGCGCCAATTTCCGCAACAACGGCTGCGGAAGCCGCTCCGGCAGCTCCCGCTCCGACCCCCAAAGCGGCTCCCATGAAGCCCCGGGCCGGCGGCGGCATGCTCCGCGAGCTGACGGCCCGGCCGCAGCCGCAGGGCAATCCGTATGCCCCTCTGCCCGCAACGGTGCTTGAAGTCATTCAGGAAACCGGCAACATCCGTACCCTGCGCGTCGCCTTTGACGATGGCGAGGCCATGAAAAACTTCCATTACGAACCGGGGCAGGTCGGCCAGCTTTCGGTGTTCGGCGCAGGCGAATCCACATTCGTCATCAATTCGCCGCCGTCCCGCAAGGATTATCTCCAGTTCTCCGTCATGCAGGCCGGGGAAGTGACCGCCGCCATCCACCGTCTCAATCCCGGGGACAAGGTCGGCGTGCGCGCCCCGCTCGGCAACTATTTCCCCTATGAACAATGGAAGGGCAAGAACGTCTTTTTCGTTGGCGGGGGTATCGGTATGGCGCCGATTCGCACCATTATGCTGCACCTGCTGGAAAACAGGAAGGATTACGGCAAGATCAGCCTGCTTTACGGGGCGCGCAGCCCGCGTGATATGGCGTACAGCTATGAGTTGCAGGGCTGGCTGGACAATCCCGATCTGGACTGCACCCTGTGCATCGACAATCCCTTCGAGGGCTGGCAGCACAAAGTCGGTCTGATTCCCAATGTCCTGACAGAGCTGCAACCCAGCCCCGACAATACCGTGGCCGTCCTTTGCGGCCCGCCGATTATGATCAAGTTTACTCTGCAAGCCCTTGAAAAGCTGGGCTTCGCACCGGACAATATCGTGACGACACTGGAAAAACGCATGAAATGCGGCATCGGCATCTGTGGCCGCTGCAATATCGGCAGCCACTATGTCTGCATTGACGGCCCCGTCTTCACGCTGGCGCAGTTACAGGCGCTGCCGCCGGAACTCTAGAACGGAAGCGGTTCCATGTCCAATGTGGAACCGCGCTCATAGACAACGACATCCTCAGGGGCGGAGCTCATGGGAACGCCGTCTGTGAAACGCCGCAACCGCGGAATTTTACAGACGTGCTCATGGGTTCCGCCCCCTTGAAATCCGCCGGGACGTATGAAAGCCATCGCCTTTTATTTGCCGCAGTTCCATGTCATTCCTGAAAATGAGGCCGTCTATGGGCCGGGGTTTACGGAGTGGGACAATGTGCGCAACGCCCGTCCGCTCTTTCCCGGACACCGCCAGCCTCGCGCGCCGCATGGAATGCTGGGATATTATTCTCTGGAAAACCGGCGCACGCTCTTGCTGCAGCACCGGCTGGCCATGAACTATGGCGTCGGCGCGTTCTGCTACTATTATTATAACTTTGGCGGTCGGCGGCTGCTGGAAAAGCCTTTGGACATCATCTGCCGCACACCGGCCATTCAGAATGAATTCTGTCTCTGCTGGCCGCATGTGAGCTGGTGCGATAACCGCAGGCGGGAGCGTCCCGTTTTTCTGGAACAGGACTACTCCGAGGATGCGGCACGCCTGATGGCCCGTGATCTTCTGCGGTATTTCCGGCATCCTCGCTATATCCGTGTGGAAGGCAGGCCTTTTTTTCTGATTTTTGCCCCGGAACGCCATCCCGCCATTGGCGCCTGTACGTCCATCCTGCGTGAGGAAGCCGCCCGCGCTGGGCTTTCGCTCTGTCTTGCCGGCGTGGAAGCCTACGGCCCCAGTGCGCCACAGCGCTGGGGGCTGGATTGCATGGTAGAATTTGCACCGAGCTGGGTTCCAGAGAGCATGCTTTCCGCCCCCGGAGAGCAGCCCAGGCGCTATGATTACCAGGCGACGGTGCGCTTCATGCTTTCCAAGCCGGTACCGCCCTATACCCGTCTGCGCTGCGTGTTTCCCGGCTGGGACAATACCCCCCGTCGCGGGCGCTACGGCCTTGCCTGTACCGGAGAAAGCCCCGCCATCTTCCGTCTGGCTCTTGAGGCCGCGACGGAGTATACCCGCGGGGTGCTGCCGCCCTCCTGTCACTATGTTTTCATCAATGCCTGGAATGAGTGGGGCGAGGGCTGCTGCATTGAGCCTGACGACTATTATGGCCTGCGGTATCTTGAGGCCATCCGCGAGGTCATGGGCCGGGAGAGGATGTAAAAGGGGCGGCGTTCAAATGCGCGCGCTCTTCCAGAGACTGTCCAAGCTCTGAACAGGTGTAAAAAATTTATCCAGCCGCCTTCTCCCAGCTGGCTAAAAATTGATCGCCCCATTGCGCGGCGCAGTGGTCAAGCTCACTGATACCGCTTCCGCCGCTTTTTTCTTTTGCTATCTCTCTGTTTTTACAGCGTAAAATATCAGGACATCTCTGCTATCCCTCTTTGGCATACCTTCTGCAATACGCTGTATGAAATCGAAAGGAGCTCTCATGAAAATAGTCAGTTTCCTCCTTCTGCCATTCCTTGCCGTAACCCTTCTCGCCGGCGGCGGCTTGGCCCATGCCTGGTCGCCTGTGCCGGGAAGTGGTCTTGAATTGGATCACCACGGCTACGGCGGCGGACACGGAGGCTGCTACTAGCTCCACAAATTCGGAGCGGCATCTCTGGCGGGTTCGTTGCCCTCTGCGAACCCGTTGCCGCTCCACCTCTCCCCTCTCCTCCTCTCTTCGTCTCTCTCCCCTTGGAGGCCCGTCCGCTCTGCCCTCGGACGGGCCTTTGCCTGTGGGCCAGACATCGGGAGCGATCGTTGGGCATGGCAAAAAAGCATAAAAAAGCAAAGCCGCGCATCTTTTTTTGTGATGCGCGGCCCGATTTATGCTCTCTCTCTTCTCCTGGCTCCTTTCAACATGGAAGATAACGTTTCGCCTGGCAGGCTGTATGGAAAACTGCTTCCCCTCCACCTTGTAGACGTAGCCGTCCTCAAGCAGGGGCGGTTTTTTCTCTTCAAGATACGCCGTCATCCCGTCAAGACACCGTTCCAGCGATCCCCATTCCAGATCGATGTCCGCCCAGTCGTAGAGATACCATTGCGTGGCCCGCAGACGCTCCATCGTCGCGTCGTCAAAGCGCATACGGATGATTTTTGCGGGCACGCCTCCCACAATGCCATAGTCGGGCACGTCCTTTGTCACCACAGCGCCAGCGCCGACGACAGCGCCGTTGCCGATGCGGATGCCGCCAAGAAGTCTGGCGTGCGCGCCGATCCACACGTCATGGCCGATATGGGCTTCCGCTATCTGGTTGAAGGGAGCCTGCCGCCGGAAAACCTCAAACATATCGGAAGCCGCCGTCTGGGGAATGGTGCAGGGAGACGTCGTTACTCTGTTGAGAGGATGTTCGCTGCTGGTACTGTCAACGCCGTGGGCAATGCTGCAATAGTTGCCAATATGGGTGTATTGAAGCGTTGAGAGTGTATAGCTGTACGCTCCCAGGCTTGCCTGCCGCAGGCCCGCGCCGGGAAACAGCTTGCAATTTTTACCAAGAAAGCCCTGTCCCTCAAAACCGCAGCCGCGCGCCGTAAAAACGTGCCTTTCGCGCAATCCCTCCACAATTTCATCTGTCAGATGCAGCATGGTACCTCCTGAGGATAGAATACGCTATCTTATAGCCCCGGCAGGGCCGTGTCCAGATGTTTCCCTGTACGCGCACTTCGTTGCGCCTCCCGCCGTCGCCAGAAGTGTCAGGCAGGGCGAAGAACGATGCGCGTCATCTCCGCGGGAACGCCAATTCTACACGAAAAGCCGTTCCATATGCCCGTACCGGGACTGACGTAGATCTGTTTGCCGTCACGGTCGTACAGCCCCCGCACAAGGCCCTTGTTGAAGGCCGCCACCAGAGGTTTCAGGAAAAACATGGTACCGCCGTGCGTATGGCCCGAAAGCTGCAAATCCGCTTCCCGATTCTCCGAAGCCGCGCCCGGCTGATGGGCCAGAAGAAGGCGGATCGTTTCCGGCGCGCCTTCCAGCGCCTTTGCCGCATCCGGGAGTGTCTCGCCGAACTTCGCCGCCGCGGGATCCGCTATACCGGCAATCACGATGCCGCTTTCTCCCACAGGGATGGTCCTGTGTTCGTTACACAGCATCGTCACGCCCAGGTTTTCAAAGACGGACGTCCATGCGCGCACACCGTAGTAATACTCATGGTTGCCCGCCACACCATAGACGCCGTGCCGCGCGGCGAGACCCGCCAAAGGCTGAACTTCCTCCCGCAGGCGTTCGGGGTCGCCATCGATCATATCTCCGGTAAGGAGAACAAGATCCGGAGTGAGCGCGTTCGTTTTTTTCACCACCTCCCGCAGCCAGTCCCGTTGCAGCAACGGGCCGACATGGAGATCGGAAAGCTGGACAAGGGAAAAACCGTCCAGCTCCCGGGGCAGATGCGGCACGGCAACTTCCACAGTGCGGACATCGGGAACCCGCAGGGACTGCCATACGCCGAAGGCGCTACAGGCCAGCGCGATAACGGCCAACCCAGCCCTTTGCCGGTCAGGAGAAAAGGGCGGACGCCACCGCCCGCCAGCGCGGCGCGCAAGGAAGAGAACAAGGAGCGCCATATCTCTTGCCAGAAGCAGGAGGGCAAGAACCAGAAGCGCCGCATAGGACAGCTCCATGATCAGCAGGAACGGGCGGGGCAAGTCCGGCGCGAAGAGAGATCCGCCGATCCCCTCGTATATCTGAAACTTGCGGCTGACGGCAATCAGCGCCGCCGCCATCAGCAGTTTGGCGAACAGGCCGCACCTCAGGGGAACGACAAAGCGGATCAGGACGTATGCCAACAACACGAGGGAAACAGAGGAAAGGATCATAGGATGTTGTCCCGCTGTACGACAAATTTCGTAGAATCAGATCGTCATGCTGCCACAGAGAAGGGGCGCTTCCTTCATAACACAAGCAGGATAGACCTCACTACATAATTTTTATTAATTTTTGAGTATAGTAAGTCTGCTTACCCATGCCTCTACATTTTTCCGGACTTCTCGAACAACGCTGCCTCTTACAACCAAGCCCTCCGCAAGACTTGCGCGTGGCGCAAGCGATCTGAGGCCGGAAAGCGCCCCGGCGTTGGGGTTGGGCGAGGGAAGCGCCGCGTCCAGATCTGGAATGCCCAGGGAAAGGTGCGCGGCCGCCTCGACAGGGAACAGCGAATCAGGGTAAGAAACGCCTTTTTCCGGCCCGAATCTGGGAGCCGGTCTGCCGTAGGCGTGATCCATCCCCATACAGCCAAGACCTATGGAGGAAACCATCCGCCCATTGCCCAACATTCGATTGTTCATGCCGCCTCCCCGCCGCTACACGGCGCGCCCCATTTCGTAAGCTTCCCGCAAGGCCGGTTTGTCTTCGATTTCCCCCGGCCCGTACACCCCTTTCCCATAGATGACGCCGCGTTCAACGGACCCCTCAAGACATCGTGCCAGCCCGCGAAAGCATTCAAGCGTACAGTCCATGACGGTAGCGCTGTCTTCGGCGGCCGTCATGAGATAGTAAAACTCCTTGTTTTTGATGGTCAGCCATCGCGCGACGGTACGATCGATGAGGGCCTTCATCTGCGCGTCGACGGAATAGAAATAGACGGGGCTGGCCATAACAATCACATCGGCGTCGTTCATGCTGTCAAGAATACCGGCCATGTCGTCCTTGATGGCGCAGACGCCGCCGCCCTTTTGGCAATGATAGCAGGCCAGACAATAGCCGATTTTCCTGTCGCGCAGAAAAACCGTTTCCACCTGATGGCCGCTTTCCTCCGCGCCCCGGGCAAAGGCGCGGCACAGGGCGGCGGAGTTGCCGTTTTTGCGCGGGCTGCCCGCCAGAATGAGAATCTTTTTGCCCATAAATCTTTCTCTCCTTATGTTTTCCGTCCGATTTTCCTCAGCCACGCCGCCACGCCGGACGGCGCCCGCTCCATACGGCTTCGGGAAAGGGCATACCCCTCGCGTATCACGGTAGCGCCGGGCTGCTTGTTCCGTATGGTCTGAATGGTGCGGGAAAACCCGCTACCGCCGTGGGTGCAGAAGGGAATCAGCGTTTTACCGGAAAAATCGTACTGCTCCAGAAACGTATACAGAATCATCGGCATGTCGTCCCACCAGTTCGGATAGCCGATAAAAAGAGTGTCATAGGCTTCGAGAGATTCGATCGTTCCCTCAATGGCCGGTCGGGCGTTCCGTTTCCGCTCTTCCCCGGCCAGACTGACAAGAGCGCGATGATTTGTGGGATACGGCTTCAGGGGCAGGATGCGGAATATGTCGCCGCCGGTCATTTCCTGTATCAGCCGCGCCACATACTGCGTATTGCCAAGCACGTTCCCGTTGACGACAACAACGCTGTTCGCCTCATCCCGCGTCATGTTATGCGGGTTATCAGTTTCCGGCATGGAAAAGTAGACAACGAGGGGCTTTTTTCCCGCTGTTTCCGCGGCATACACGGAAAGCAGTTGGCAACACCGGGGCAAGGACACCGAACGAAAGGCCAAAAGCCATCATTTTCATGATGCTGCGTCTGGATATGTTTGCAGAAGTCAGATTGCCAGATTTATAGTGACGGGATTTCATAATGCCTCCATAAACGCTGAAGCTCTGTTCTGTGTTCTTCCTGATGGGGAACCTTCACTGCGGCTGGTCGCCTTGGGGGTTTGTCAGTCGTGTATTCTGTATTTTTCCAGCAGGATCTCTCCCAATCCCGGAGTTTCTGGATCATGGGTCCCCCTGCCGGTGTCCAGTCTCCGCAGTTCCTGCATTTCCCCTTCTGTCAGAGTGAAGTCGAAAATTTCGATATTTCCGGCAATTCTGACAGGATTGGTTGATTTCGGCAGGACGATGATTCCGTCCTGCACCTCGAAGCGCAAAATAATCTGTCCGGCGTTTTTATGGTATTTTTGTGCCAGTGCGCTGATGAATGGATGATCAAGCAGATTTCTGTCTCCGTGGCCGAGAGGATACCATGCCTCCAGCGCCACACCGTCCGCAGCAAGCAGATTCCTCAGTTCCCGCTGTTGGAAAAAAGGATTGCATTCCACCTGGTTGACGGCGGGCAATGTAGAGAACTGCGGAATAAACATTTTCCACAGTCTCGGAGTCATGTTGCTGACGCCGATGGACCTCAGCTTTCCTTCCTTTTGCGCCTCCTCCAGAGCCTTCCATGCGCCCGGCACGTCGCCGTAGGGCTGGTGGAGCAGATAAAGGTCTATATAGTCCATGTTCAACTTACGGAGCGACGTCGCAATACCGGCTCTGGCCGCTTCATAGCCATAGTCTTGAATCCAGAGCTTGCTGGTCACAAAAATGTCTTTTCGGGAAATGCCGCTATCCCGGACAGCGTTGCCCACTTCGGCTTCATTGAAGTAGGCGGCGGCCGTGTCAATGTGGCGGTATCCTGCGCACAGGGCTTCTTTGACTGCGTTATAGGTGGAACCGTCATTTGGAATCATGAATACCCCGAAACCAACAGAGGGGATAAGGTTGCCGTCGTTCAACAGAATGTTTTTCATCGTTGTCGCCTCAGATGGGTGTATAAGCTTGAAGCCTGTTCCCTGACTGCCTCAGTGATGCTTACTTTAGATATACGCTGTTACCGGACAGTTTATTGTTCATCATTGACCTTTTCCATCCACGTTACGCTTTTGCCGTCCAGCCGTTCTCCTATGGCAATATGCGTCATGGCGTTATCGGGGGCAGCTCCGTGCCAGTGTTTGACATTGGGAGGGCACAGCACTACGTCTCCTTGCCGGATGACCTGGATCGGGCCGCCCCATTCCTGGGTCAGCCCGGTGCCGAACGTAACAATCAGTGTCTGGCCCAGCGGATGGGTATGCCAGCTGGTACGCGCGCCCGGCTCAAAGGTGACATAGGCGCCATAGACACGTTGCGGGGCCTGGGCATCAAAAGCCGGATCAACGCGGACATTGCCTGTAAAATTCTGTTTGGGTGCGGTGGACGAAGGGCGGGAACCTGCCGGAATCACGAGCTGTCCCTGGGCTTCGGCATGAGCCGGGGGGACGGTTATGCCCCCGGAAAGAAACAGACAAAGAATGAAAAGTGAAAGGCGATTCATGATATTCTCCGGGAAAAGTCGTGTCCTCAGCAGGAGGGAATGGCATTACATGCCGTCAAAACGCCATCCTGCATTGATCCAGTTTGTTGAAACAGGCTATTTCAGATTTTTGTCGTAAAATTCTGTGAGTTTGACAAGGGCCTGATCCACATATTCAGGCACAAAGTAGGTCTGGATATGCGTGGCTCCGAGGATCTTGAAGAGTTCCCTGTCTGTGGTACCCGTCGCTTTCTCAAAGGCTTCTTCGGACATGTACAGCGAGTCGGCCTTTTCCCCGGCTATCAGGAGCAGGGGGACATTGATCAGATCGATGTTGTCGGTGGCGTCCCAGCTCATCAGATCCATGAGGCTGCTGGTTGTATAGCGGAACGTGGAGTTGGGGTGACGGTGCGTCTGACCGTAGTAGATCACGCCTTCCCGATACAGATCGATGGGAATCTTGCTGATGCTCTCGTCCGTCAGGGCGTCAAAATCGACGTTGCCGGAATAGCCGATTTCTCCGGCAAGTTCCTTGATACGGGCGTCCGACGCTTCCTTCAGGCGGGCCTGTATGGAATCAAGCTGCGTGTTCATGTAGCCGTTGCGCCGTACCTGACCGGAATTGAACATGCTGAGCGTGGCCACAGCCCGGAAACGCTTGTCGGACTTGGCGGCGTTCAGCGTATAGCCGCCCCCGCCGCAGATCCCCAGAGCGCCGATGCGATTGGCGTCCACGCCGGGATAGGCGCTGATGTAGTCGGCCATGCCGTGGATGTCCTCTGTGCGGTAAAAGGGCTTATCCACGTTCCGGGGCGTGCCTTCGCTGGCCCCCTGACAGGAAGCATCCGCCACGATGGTGATATGGCCTTTTTCCGCCAGGCGCTGGGCATAAAGCCCGGCCACATGTTCTTTGACGCCGCCGTTTGGGTGCGCCACCACCACGGCGGAATATTTTTTCGTAGCCTCGTATCCGGCGGGCGTATAGATGTTGGCCGCGATTTTCAGACCGTTCAATGTATAGGTAACCGGATGAATGTTCACCTTGCCCTTGACGTTTTCCACGACAGCCCCCTTGTACACAAGACCGAACGGATTGTTTTCAGCCGCATTCGCGACGCCTGTGAAAGCCAGTGAAGATGCCACTGCCAGAGTCGTCAAAAGAGTTTTTTTCATGACTGTCTTCTGTTCCATAAAACGGTTACGATGTTATTTTGACTGCGCTCGGTTTTGTAATACGGCCTTCAGGCTTATTTCAGCCAGCTCCGCTGCCTGATGACAACATAGGGATTCAATGACGGGGATTCCATATCCAATCCGCGCTGTTCTTTGCCCAATCCGACCGATGGGGGAATAATATGAGCAAAAAAGAAGGCGGAAAGCTCTTGATGGAGAAAGCTTTCCACCTGGTGATCAGAGGAACCGGTCAGGGAATTTCATGGCGTCAGGAACGTTTTTGGATCACATCCCTGCGGGGAGGATCGCCAAACTGACGCTTGTATTCCCTGTTGAACTGCGAAGCGCTTTCATAGCCGACCATGAGCGCCGCCGTCCCCGCGTCCTTGCCTTCCTGCAGCATCAGCCGCTCCGCCTCATAGAGGCGCAGACGCTTCTGGAACTGAAGCGGGCTGAGGCTTGTCACTTGCCTGAAATGGCGGTTGAAGGTCGAGGGAGCCATGTTGACGCGCCGGGCCAGCTCTTCCATACGAAACGGCAACGCGTAGTTTTCCCGTAACCAGGAAACAGCTCTGGCAATAGTGTTCGCCTGTGTGCCCTGTGTGTTGAAAAGCCGCAGACATCCTCCCTGACTGCCGCTGAGCAGGTAAAAATGAATCTCGCGAAGAATCAGCGGGGCCAGGACGGCAATGCCGACGGCGTGTCAAGCAGGTTGACACGCCGTCTGAAGGTTTCCAAAAGCTCTTCGCTGGCTTCAGAAACGACAATCGGACGGGGAGGGGCCGCATTCTCCGTGACGATAGCCGGGGCTTCGGCAATCAGCCGGGAGATGATACGCCTGTCAAGTCTGACGGACAGGGAAAGAAATGGCGCTTGTGAAGAGGCTTCCGTCACATGAAATACCCCCGGCATATCAACGCCGACGACAACGCAGTGGTTTTTACCATAATTGGCCTCATGATCGCCGATCATCGAACGCTTGAACCCCTGGACGACCAGCGCGACCATAGGCGTATAGAAACACCGCATCGCGGAGGTCTGTTCGTCGTAGCGTGTCAACGCCAGCCCCGGCACCGGCGTTTCCCGTCTGGATGGCTCGGGGAGCCATTGCAACAGCTTTTCTCTGAGAGAATCGGCCAGCTCCATAGCGCGCGTCGTGTCATTCATACCCGTCACTCCGGAATCTCAAGGGGGAAAAAGAAGCCCGTCAGCCACATGTTTGCGCAAGTTTACACCTTTGACGGTCTCCTGTCTTCCAGAAAGGCGTATCTTCGCGCCGGTCTGTGGAACAAATCAGAACCGCCGTCAGCGAAAGACTTATGGGATATACAAGCATGATGGCGGTAACTGTCTTATGGCTGCCAAACACCGTATGTTATTTTGACCGTCCCGCTCCAGCGATAAGCATGTCTCAGAACGAGGACGCGCTTCCCCGAAGACGCCAGCGGGGAAAGGGAACCCGGTAAAACGTTCCCTTTCCCCGCAACGGAGATCAGCGAGAAAGACGCCTACACCTTGGCGGCCGTACGGAGATCGGCCACGGCGTCCGTCCGTTCCCAGGAAAATTCGGGAAGCTCGCGGCCGAAGTGCCCATAGCACGAAGTCTTGGAGTAGATAGGGCGCTTCAGATCAAGGCGCTTGGAGATGAAATAGGGGCGCATATCAAACACCTCGCGCACAGCCCGCGTCAGCACTTCGTCAGGAATCTCGCCGCTGCCCTGCGAAGAAACCAGCACGCTCACGGGTTCGGCCACGCCGATGCAGTAGGCGATCTGCACCTCGCAGATGGGCGCAAGCCCGGCCGCCACCACGTTCTTGGCGATATAGCGCCCCATGTAGGCCCCGGAACGATCCACCTTGGAGGGATCCTTGCCGGAAAACGCACCGCCGCCGTGATGGCCGCTGCCGCCGTAGGTGTCCTGAATGATCTTGCGGCCCGTCAGGCCGCAGTCGCCCATCGGGCCACCAATGACAAAACGGCCCGTGGTGTTGATGAAGATTTCGCAGTCCTTTTCGTCAAAATAGCCGGAAGGCTCCAGAACAGGACGGATGACATGCCGCTTGACGGCTTCGATGATATCGTCCTGCGAGGCCGACGCCGTATGCTGGGTGGACACGACCACATTGTTGATACGCACGGGCTTGCCGTCCATATACTCAAAAGAGACCTGCGTCTTGCCGTCGGGACGGAAGAAGGGAACGACGCCGTCCTTGCGCACGCTGGTCAAACGCTGCGAAAGCTGATGCGCCCAATAGATGGGGGCGGGCATGAGCGTCGCGGTTTCGTCGCAGGCAAAGCCGAACATCATGCCCTGATCGCCCGCGCCCTGATCTTCGGGGGCGTCGCGCAGGACGCCCTGCGCGATGTCGGGCGACTGATGATCAATGGAAGAGATGACGGCGCAGGTTTCGGCGTCAAAGCCCATGTCCGAGCTGGTATAGCCGATATTGCGAATGGTCTTCCGCACGACGCCGGGCAGATCCGCATAGCCCGTCGTCGAGATTTCGCCGGCAATGACGGCCATGCCCGTCGTCACCAGCGCCTCGCACGCCACATGGGCGTTGGGATCCTGTGCCAGCAAGGTATCAAGCACGGCATCGGAAATCTGATCCGCCACCTTGTCAGGATGCCCTTCGGTCACGGACTCGGAAGTAAAAAAATATCTGCCTTTGGTCTGCATAGGGAAACTCCTCGGGAAAAAGACGCCGCAACGCGCTCCGCGGCAACGGCCAGTTTTACAGGGTCAGCAAAATATTATCGATGAGGCGGGCCTTGCCCATGCGCACGGCGCAGGCCATGAGCGCCGGCCGGCCGGCCTCCAGCGTGTCCAGAGGCCGCAGGGAATCGGGATCGACAACGGCCAGATAGTCAAGACGCCCCAGCCTCAGAAATTCCGCCCAGTACGCCAGCACGGCGTTGCGCAGCACCTTGACGCGCGCCTCGCCGCGTGAGGCCAGCGAACGGGCCGCCTGAAGGCCCCGCTGCAACGCGGGGGCCTGCGCCCGTTCCTCCGGCGTCAGATAGACATTGCGCGACGAGAGCGCCAGCCCGTCGGCCTCACGGACAATGGGACAGGTCTCAATACGGATGGGAACGTTGAGATCGCGTACCATACGGCGCAGAATAGCCTGCTGCTGCCAGTCCTTCTGTCCGAACACGGCCATATCGGCCCGCGTCAGCATGAACAGCTTCATGACGACCGTACAGACGCCCCGAAAATGCGTCGGCCGCGACAGACCGCACAGGCCGTGCGAGAGTTCCGGCACTTCCACCCAGGTGGCATGATCTGGCGCATACATGCTGCCATCCTCCGGGATGAACAGCACGTCCGCGCCATGCCGCCCGGCAATGGCGGCGTCCCGCTCGTGATCGCGCGGATAGGCGGCCAGATCTTCTCCCGGGCCGAACTGGGCGGGGTTGACGAACAGACTCACTACCATACGCCTGGCCAGAGGACGCGCATGATCCATCAGGCTCTCGTGCCCCGCGTGATAGTAACCCATAGTGGGGACGAGGATGATGTCCTCGCCCCGCGCATGCCATTGGCGGCATTGCGCCGCCAGATCCTGGGGTGTCGTTAATATCTGCATATCAAGCTATGGTAATATAGTTGCTGGGAGATTTTTTATACATGCCGCGCGGCTTCTTGTAAAGCGCAAGCTCGCTTCAGCCCGCAAAGCGCTCTTTTCGTCCGGGGCAAAAGCGGCTATGCTGACCCCATGAAAACACATGAGGACGAGTTTTCCTTCACTGCCGACAACGCCGCACCCTGCGCCGCCGCCTGCCCTCTGGCACGCATTCCCGAATCCGTCTGGCGGCACTGGCTGCGGCCGCCCTTCCGCAAGCGCCGCCCCTGGCTGTTCCGTCTGGGCATACTGCTGCTGGCGCTGGCGGCCCTGTCCCTGGCACTGGCGGGCCGCGAGGACGGCTTTGGCGACGACAGAATCGCGCTGGTCTCCATTTCCGGGCCGATCCTCGACATCAGTTCCGATCTGGAATGGGTGCGCAACATTGCGAACAATCCTCGCGTCAAGGGCGTTCTGCTGCGTGTGGATTCGCCCGGCGGCGGCGCGGCCGCCTCTCAGGAACTGTACGCGGCCCTGAAGGATCTGGCGACCACGCGCCCCCTGGCGGTCTCCATGGGCGGCACGGCCGCCTCGGGCGGCGTCATGGCCGCCATGGCGGGTTCCCGCGTGTTTGCCAACCCCTCCACGGTGACAGGGAGCATCGGCGTCCGTATGGATATTCCCCAGATCGGCGATCTGCTGCGCAAAATCGGTATCGGCAGGGAAACCCTGACCACGGCGCCCTACAAGGATGCGGGATCGTCACTGACGCCCCTGACGCCGGAGCAGCGCGCCTATTTCCAAGATGTGCTTGACGACATGCATGCGCAATTTGTGGATATCGTGGCCGCGGGACGCGCCATGCCCCGTGAGAAAGCCGCCGCGCTGGCGGACGGCCGCATCTTCACGGGGCGGGAAGCCCTGCGTCTGGGGCTCGTGGATGAGCTGGGCGGCCAGACGGCGGCCCTGCGCTGGCTTGCCGGGGCATGCGGCGTTCCCGCGGAACGTCCTCTGCTCAGGAAACCCGACGATGGCTTCTGGCTGGAACGCCGCCTGAAAAGCTGGTTCGCCCCGGCCCTTTCCACGCTGGATCCCGCGCCCGCCCCGGTCTTTCTCTATCAGATCCAGAGCGGCTTCCCCCTGGGGAAATAACCCCTCCCGAACCCCATCATCCCCAAACGCGCCCCTGATGGGCGCCATCCTTTTCTGGAGCCCTTATGGCCGGCAATACCTTTGGACGTCTGTTGCGCCTCACCACGTATGGAGAATCCCACGGCGCGGGAATTGGCGGCATCCTTGACGGCTGCCCCGCGGGACTGCCCCTGGACGAGGGAGACCTGCAACGGGAACTTGATCTGCGCAAACCCGGCAACGGCCCGGCAACAACGGCACGCAATGAAACGGACACGGTCCGCATTCTGTCCGGAGTCTTTGAAGGCGTCACGACGGGTACGCCCATCGCTTTCCACATCGCCAATGAGGATCAGCGGTCCCGCGATTATGGCAATCTGGCGGATGTCTTCCGCCCCGGCCATGCGGACTGGAGCTATTTTCACAAATACGGCGGCATACGCGACTATCGCGGCGGCGGCCGATCCTCCGGGCGGGAAACCGCCGCGCGCGTGGCCGGAGGCGCCATTGCCAGAAAGCTGCTGGGCACACGCGGCATCAGCGTGCTGGCGGCCTGCATCGAACTGGGCGGCAATGCCGTGCCGCCGCGTGATATTGATATGGACGGCGCGCCGCGCCGCCCCTACTTTGCCGCGTCGGACATGGCCCCGGAACACTGGGACGCGCGCGTGCGGGAGGCCCGCAACGCGCATGACACACTGGGCGGCATCGTGCGGATCGTGGCGCGCGGTGTGCCCGCGGGGCTCGGCGAACCTGTCTTCGACAAGCTGGACGCCGTGCTGGCCCATGCGCTGATGAGCGTGGGCGCCGTCAAGGGCGTGGAAGTGGGCGAGGGCTTCGACAGCGCCTGGCTCATGGGCTCGCAAAACAACGATCCCCTCCAGCCCGGCCCGGATAACGACATGAGCGGCCGCGACAATTTCACGAGCAACCATGCGGGCGGCATTCTGGGAGGCATCTCCACAGGCCAGGACATTGTGCTGCGCGCGGCAATCAAACCCATCGCCTCCATTCCCCAGGAACAGCAGACCGTCGACAGAAGCGGCAAGGCCGCGTCCGTTCTCATCGGCGGCCGCCACGACCTGTCGGCCATACCCCGCATTGTTCCCGTGCTGGCCGCCATGACGGCCCTCGCGCTGGCCGACATGCTGCTGTTGCAGGAGCGCATGATCCTCGGCGGGGACAGTCGCTGATGGCCGATCTGCCCCTGCTCTCCGATTCCGGCCTTGCGGAACTGACCGGCACGCTGGAGCGCGTGGTCTTCCACAACGAGGAAAACGGCTACACCGTCTTCCGGCTTGTGCCGGACAGAAACCCGCCCGAAAATGCCGGCGCCAAGGGAATGCAACGCGCCGCCAGCGATCCCGTCGCCTGCGTCGGACATACCGTCAACCCGCAGGTGGGCGCGCATGTCCGCGTACAGGGCCGCTGGGTCAACAATCCGCGTTTCGGCCGGCAACTGGAATTTTCCCATCTTGAGGAAATGCTGCCGGTCACCAGCGAGGGCATCCGCCTCTATCTTGCCTCCGGGCTCATCAAGGGGGTGGGCGAGAATCTTGCCGGGCGCATTGTGGACGTTTTTGGCGCGGACACCATCCGTATTCTGGACGAGGAACCGGATCGCCTGCTGGCCGTACACGGCGTCGGCAAGAAGGGATTGCAGCGCATCAAGGAAAGCTGGGCCGCCCACCGGGGCATTCGCGATCTCATGCTCTTTCTGCAGCCGCACGGCATCACGCCCGCCTATGCCGTGCGTATCCACCGCGCCTATGGAGCCGACGCGCTCCAGATCGTGCGCGAAAATCCCTACCGGCTGGCCATGGATATTCACGGCATCGGCTTTGTTTCGGCCGACGCCGCCGCCCGCAAGCTTGGCTTTACGGAGCTGCACCCCCTGCGCGTACAGGCGGGCATTCTCTATCTGCTGCAAAAGGCCACGGACGACGGCCACCTTTATTTGCCGCAGACGGAATTGGAAGAAGCGGCCTGCGCCCAGCTCGGCGTGGATGCGCCTCTCGTGCGCGAGGCCCTGAACGCTCTGGAAGACGGGGAGCGCATCGTGCGCGAGACACCGGAAGAGGCGGGGACCCTCATGCCCGGTGACGAGGCGCTGCGGGACGAAGGCGCCGGTGTCTATCTCCGGCGCTTCCATCATTACGAATCAAAGATTGCCTTTTATCTGCGCCGCCTGCTGCATGCGCCCAAATCCGTACGCTTTCCCGATTCCGGCGATCTGGTGGAAAAAGTCGCCTCGGCGTTGCCCCTCACGCTGGCGCGGGAACAGCTTGAGGCGGTACGCACCGCCGCCCGCAGCAAGGTCATGGTGCTGACAGGAGGCCCGGGAACCGGCAAGACCACCATCATCAACGCCATTATCCGTCTTTTCGGGGAGGTGCGCGCCAGAATACTGCTGGCCGCCCCCACAGGCCGCGCGGCCAAGCGCATGAGCGAAACGACGGGGCGCGACGCCCGCACCATACACCGCCTGCTGGAGTACAGCCCCAAGGAAGACGGCTTTGCCCGCAATGAGGACTCGCCGCTGGCCTGCGCCCTGCTTGTCGTCGACGAGGCATCCATGATGGATGCGCAGCTTTTCTACCACCTGCTCAAGGCCGTGCCGCTGGGCGCGACTGTCATTCTGGTAGGCGATGTCCATCAGCTCCCCTCCGTGGGGCCGGGGAACGTGCTGGCCGATATCATCGCCTCCCGCGCCGTACCCGTGGCGGAACTGACGGAAATTTTCCGCCAGTCCGCCGAAAGTGAAATCATCTGCAACGCCCATCTGATCAACAAAGGCGAGGTGCCTCCGCTGGAATCCAGCAAAGACCGGCTCTCCGATTTCTACTTCATCCGTCAGAGCCCCCCGGAAAAGGCGGCGGAGATGATCGTCGATCTCGTGCGCAACCACATTCCCCGCCGCTTTGATCTGGATCCCGTGGACGACATCCAGGTGCTCACCCCCATGATCAAGGGCGAAGCTGGGGCCGCGTCCATGAACCGCCGCCTTCAGGAAGCCCTCAACCCCAACGGTCTGGAGGTGCGCAAAGGCGAGCGGGCCTTCCGGCTGCACGACAAGGTCATGCAGATCCGCAACAATTACGATAAGGATGTCTTCAACGGCGACATGGGACGCATCTCCCATATGAACCCTTCC
Source organism: uncultured Desulfovibrio sp. (assembly GCA_934546745.1). Taxonomy (GTDB): domain Bacteria; phylum Desulfobacterota; class Desulfovibrionia; order Desulfovibrionales; family Desulfovibrionaceae; genus Desulfovibrio. The sequence continues at coordinate 42,206 of CAKTDV010000014.1, forward strand.
GACAGAAGCCTGAGCGTGGACTTCGACGGCCGTATCGTCCCCTACGACTTTGAGGAACTTGACGAGCTAGCTCCGGCCTATGCCATCTCCATTCACAAATCGCAGGGTTCGGAATATCCCGCCGTGGTCATTCCGCTCATGATGCAGCACTACGTGCTGCTGCAACGCAACCTCGTCTACACCGGCGTTACCCGCGGCAAGCGCCTGGTCGTCCTGGTGGGAGAAAGCCGCGCGCTGCATACGGCCATCAAAAACAACAGAACCCGCAAGCGCCATACGCGCCTTGCCCTGCGTCTGCGCGGCATCGCGGCGCGGACGCGGCAACAGGACGGCGAAACGCGGGAAGGGTCTATTTGCCCTGCAACATCCTGACGGCGCAGAATTTACCACACATGGCGCAGACATCCTCGTGTTTGTGTTCCTCACGGCGGGCGTCAAGCTGGGCGGGATCAAGGGCCGCGTCCCGCATGCCGCCCCAGTCGAGGGCCTTGCGCGCGGCATTCATGGCCGCTTCCCGCGCCACGGCACGGGGCCTGCCCAGAGCCACCTCCCCGGCCTGGGCCGCCACACGGGACGCAAGCACACCGGCGCGCACATCGGCTTCATCAGGCAGGGTCAGATGTTCGGCGGGCGTCAGATAGCACAGAAAATCCACCCCCGCCTCCACGGCCATGGCCCCGCCGATGGCCCCGGCTATGTGATCGTAGCCGGGAGCGCTGTCAATCGTCAGGGGGCCAAGGACATACAGGGGCGCATTCCCCGTCAGACGCTTGATACCCTGGATCTGGGTGCGGACAAGATGCATGGGCACATGGCCAGGCCCCTCAATCATGCACTGGACGCCGCGTTCCCGCGCGTAGGCGGCAAGACGGCCAAGATTGATGACTTCCTCCCACTGGGCCGCGTCGCCCGCATCCACGCCCGCGCCGGGGCGCAGGCCGTCGCCCAGCGACAGCGTGACGTTGAACTCCCGGCAGACATCGAGCAGGCGATCAAAGTATTCCAGCAAAGGATTTTCCCGGTTGTTTTCCAGCATCCAGCGCGCCAGCATGGACCCCCCGCGAGAGACGATGCCCATGGCGCGTTCCTGTTTCACAGCCATTTCCGCGCCGCGCAGAGAGAGGCCGCAATGCACGGTCATGAAATCCACCCCCTGCCGCGCCTGCCGGGCGATTTCCGTGAAAAGCTCGTCGGGCCGCATGCTCGCCACCTCGCGCCCGTCGTCCAGCAGGCGCTGCCCCACGGCGTACATGGGGACGGTTCCAAGCGGCAGCGGGCACGCTTCAAGCATGGCGCGGCGAATAGCGTCGAGATCGCCCGCGATCGACAAATCCATGACGGTATCCGCGCCGCTCTCCAGGGCTGTCTGGAGTTTGCGCAACTCGGTGGCGGCACAGTTGCGGAGCGGCGACGTGCCGATGTTGGCGTTGACCTTGACCCGCGAGGGCTGCCCCACAAGCAGCGGCCTGAGACCGGCATGGGCGGGGTTGCCCAGAAGCACCATGCCGCCCGCTTCGATCGCGTCGAGGATAAGGGAAGGAGAAAGCTGTTCCTCACCGGCAAGGGAGGCAAGGCGGGCGTCTAGAAGATCATTCAGGGCGGTATTCTGAGAACGGAGAGACATGGAAACGAGCCTCGCAGCCGTGCGCACGGGGCACGCGGCGGGTTGCGACGCGCCCGCGAGACCGTGGGGAATGGATACGAACGACCCGGAAAGCTTCCCTACGGCAGTACGAACTGCGTCAGGTTCACGGGGTCTGGACGCTGCGCGCCCACTCTCAGCCGTCCCACAGGGAATCGTTCCTTCGGATGGAACGCCCCGTGCCCGGCTCCCCCAGCTTTGCATGCGCCACCCGCGCGCCTACGGCGCGCGGCGTTGATAAGCGCATTCCAGTATCAGACATGATAGCCTTTCTTTTCCGCCCTGTAAAGCCCGACGCCGCACCCTCTTTTTGCGCTTGTACTTCACCGCTCCTTCTGCTATCTTGCATCACCACCCCCCTGACAGGGGCAGATTATTTGGAGGCATGGCAGCATGGCAGACAACGCAACCGGGCATGAGAATGAAATTTCCTTCGAAAGTGCCCTTGAAAACTACCTCAACCCCGACTTTGGCGACCTCGAGGAAGGCTCCATCGTCAAAGGGGAAATCGTCCGCGTCAATGACGACAATGTCCTGGTGGACGTGAACTTCAAGTCTGAAGGGCAGATTCCCTCCGCCGAATTCCGCGACGCCGCCGGCAACATTGCCGTAAAGGTGGGCGACAAGGTTGACGTGTACGTGGTGCGCAAGAATGAAAACGAAGGCACCATCACTCTCTCCTTTGAGAAAGCCAAGCGCATGCAGGTCTTCGATCAGCTCGAAGACGTGCAGGAGAACAATCGGGTCATCAAAGGGCACATCGTGCGCCGTATCAAGGGCGGCTATACGGTGGATATCGGCGGCGTCGAGGCGTTTCTGCCCGGTTCGCACGTGGATCTGCGCCCCGTGCCGGATATGGATGCCCTGGTGAACCAGGAATTCGAGTTCCGTGTCCTCAAAATCAACCGCCGCCGCAGCAACGTCATCGTGTCGCGGCGCGTGCTGCTTGAGGAGGAACGCGATTCCAAGCGCCAGGATCTGCTGCGCACCCTCGAAGAGGGCCAGATCGTCAACGGTAAGGCCAAAAACATTACCGAATACGGCGTGTTCGTGGATCTCGGCGGCCTCGACGGACTCCTGCACATCACCGACATGAGCTGGAAGCGCATCCGGCATCCCAAGGAAATGATCACCATGGGTCAGGATCTGACCCTGAAAGTGCTCTCCTTCGATCGCGAAAACAACAAGGTCTCCCTCGGTCTGAAGCAGCTCGTGCCCGATCCGTGGCAGGACATCTCCGCCCGCTTCCCCGAAGGCAGGAAAGTGACCGGCAAGGTGACCAACCTTGTGGACTACGGCGCGTTTGTGGAACTGGAACCCGGCGTGGAAGGCCTGGTGCATATTTCCGAAATGTCCTGGACCCGCAAGCTGCGTCATCCTTCCCAGATGGTACACACCGGCGACGAGGTGGAAGTCGTCATCCTTGGCGTGGACGGCGAGAAGAAGCGCATCAGCCTTGGCATGAAGCAGGTGCGTCCCAACCCCTGGGAACTGGTCGCCGAAAAGTATCCTGAAGGCACCGTGCTTGAAGGCGTCATCAAGAACATCACCGAATTCGGCATGTTCATCGGCATTGAGGACGGTATTGACGGACTTATTCACGTGTCGGATATTTCCTGGACCAAGAAGGTCCGCCATCCCAACGAAATCTACAAGGTGGGCGACACGGTACAGGCCAAGGTGCTGACCGTGGATCAGGAAAACGAAAAGTTCACCCTCGGCATCAAGCAGCTGGTTGACGATCCGTGGGGTCATGTGCCCGCGACCTACCCCGTGGGATGCACCGTCAAGGGCGTTGTGACCAATATCACGGACTTCGGCCTCTTTGTTGAGGTGGAAGAAGGCATTGAGGGGCTCGTGCATGTGTCCGAACTTTCCAGCAAGAAGGTCAAGACGCCTGCCGAAATGTACAAGGAAGGCCAGGAAATTGAAGCCAAGGTCATCCATGTCAGCGCCGAGGAACGCCGCCTTGGCCTCTCCATCAAGCAGATCAAGGGCGAAGACGACGACCGCCGCAAGCCCAAGGAATTCCATGCCGGCCCCCAGGAAGCCGGCCAGAGCCTCGGCGATCTGCTGAAGCAGAAGTTTGAGGAAAGCGAAAACGCCTAGTTTTTTTCGCCAGATGATACGGAAACGGGACGCTCTTGCGGGCGTCCCGTTTTTCATCAAAACCTTCTTTGAGGCCTGACGCCTCTCCGAACGTTGCCCACACGCGGTGTTTTTTGCGCCTGTGCGGCGCGGGTGCCCGCGCGCTGGCGGCGACCGCCTTGACGCGGTGGCATCCGCCGTCTAGAACAGGAAATGCCGCGCTCATGCGGGCAATGCTCTTTGCGGCCCCGTCGGCCCCGCCGCGGCGCCGCGCTCCACAACCTTTCAAGACAACAGCGAGGGCACGCCATGTCCAAGGATATTCTGATCATCGGCGCGGGTGGCGTCGGCAGCGTCGTGGCCCATAAGGTGGCGCAGGCCGCCAGGGAGGAAGGCGCCTTCGGCCATATCACCCTTGCCAGCCGTACGAGGAAACGCTGTGACGATATTGCCGCGCAGGTGAAACGGCGCTACGGTGTGGACATCGCTACCGCGCGGGTGGACGCCGACAATGTGCCCGAACTGTGCGAACTCATCCGCAACGTCAAGCCCGCTCTGGTGGCCAATATCGCGTTGCCCTATCAGGATTTGCACATCATGGACGCCTGCCTTGAATGCGGCGTCCATTACCTTGATACCGCCAATTACGAACCGCTGGATACCGCCAAATTTGAATACAAGTGGCAATGGGCCTATCAGGATCGTTTCCGCGAGGCCGGTTTGACAGCGCTGCTCGGATCCGGTTTCGACCCTGGCGTGACCAACGTCTTTGCCGCATGGGCGCTCAGACACGAGCTGGATGAAGTGCATGTGCTGGATATCATCGACTGTAACGCGGGCGATCATGGGCAACCCTTTGCCACCAATTTCAACCCGGAAATCAACATCCGCGAAGTGACCGCGCGCGGCCGCTACTGGGAACGCGGCGAATGGGTGGAGACCGACCCGCTTTCATGGTCCATGAACTACACGTTTCCCGAGGGCATCGGCGAAAAGAAGTGCTTCCTTATGTACCATGAGGAGCTGGAATCGCTGGTCCGTCACCTCAAAGGCATCCGCCGGGCCCGTTTCTGGATGACATTCTCCGATACTTATCTCAATCATCTGAAAGTACTCGGCAATGTTGGCATGACCCGTATTGCTCCTGTGGACTATCAGGGGCAGAAAATTGTGCCCATCCAGTTCCTCAAGGCGCTGCTGCCTGATCCCGCCTCGCTCGGCCCTCTGACCAAGGGGAAGACCTGCATCGGCAATGTCATGCGGGGCGTCAAGAACGGCAGGGAAAAAACCGTGTACATCTACAACGTCTGCGATCACGAGGCGTGCTACGCCGAAGTAGGCTCGCAGGCCATTTCCTACACCACCGGCGTCCCGGCCATGATCGGCGCGAAAATGCTGCTTTCCGGCCAATGGCTGCAGGCTGGCGTCTGGAATATGGAACAGATGGATCCGGATCCCTTCATGGCCGATCTCAATCGCTACGGCCTACCCTGGCAGTGTGTGCGGCTGCCTGAAACCCCCTAGATATTTACAGGGGCCCTGCCGTTCCGCCTTCCGCGCTGTGGATGGCGCGGGATGCGGAACGGCATCCCCCGCAACGTGCTATGGACTATCTGCAACTGCTTCAGGATGCCGCGCGCGTCCCTTCGCCCTGCTTTGTCATCGACGCGCCGCGTCTTGCCGCCAACGCCGCCATTTTGCGAAAGGTGCAGGAGCGAAGCGGCGCGCGTATCCTGCTGGCCCTCAAGGGCTTTGCCGCCTGGGCCATCTTTCCCCGGCTGACGCGCGATCCCGCGCATGGCGGCCAGGGGCCGCTGTACGGCGTCTGTGCCAGCTCCGTGGACGAAGCCCGCCTCGGCCGCGAATGTTTCGGCGGCGAGGTGCACGCCTTTGCCGCGGCATGGAGCGATGGGGAAATGACCGAACTGCTGTCGCTGGCGGATCATATCACCTTCAACTCCATGGCGCAGTGGCAACGTTTCGCGCCACGGATCGCCGCCCACAATGCCGCCGCCAAGGCCAAAGGAACAGGCATAGTAACCTGCGGCCTGCGCATCAATCCCGAACACTCGGAAGGGGCCGTCGCCATATACAACCCCTGTTCGCCGGGTTCCCGTCTGGGCATACGCGCGCGTCATATGCCCGCGCAACTGCCTGAGGGTCTCACCGGCCTGCACTGGCATACCCTGTGCGAACAGGATGCCGGCGCGGCGGCCCGCACCGTGGAGGCCGTGGAAGAAAAGTTTGCGTCCTTCCTGCGGACCTGCCGCTGGCTGAACATGGGCGGCGGCCACCACATCACCAGACCCGGCTATGGTATCGATCTGCTTTGCCGCACCATCGGCCGCCTCCGGTCCGCCTATGCCGATCGCGTCTATCTGGAACCCGGCGAAGCCGTGGCGCTCAATGCCGGCTGGCTTACGGCGACCGTGCTGGATATCGTGGAGGCCGATATGCCCATCGCCATTCTGGACACCTCCGCCGCCTGTCATATGCCTGACGTACTGGAAATGCCGTACCGTCCCAACGTGATGACGCAGGAAAACGGCCGCTGGCACATGGCGGGACATCCCGGGGAAAACGCGTGGACCTGCCGCCTTGCCGGAAAATCCTGCCTTGCAGGAGACGTCATCGGCGAATACGCCTTTGCCGCGCCCCTTGAGCCAGGCCAGCGCCTGCTTTTTGCCGACATGGCTATTTACAGCATGGTCAAAACGACCACCTTCAACGGTTTGCGTCTGCCCTCCATCGGCATACTGGATGCCTGCGCAACCGCTCCCGATCCGCTGGCTTCCGCTTCCTTCACGCTCCTGAGATGCTTTGGCTACGAAGACTTCAAATGCCGCCTTTCGTAACGTTTTGCCGCTTTCCGGCGGTATCCTGATTTTATTGTTGCTATTTTTTACAAAAACGTGCTACACATGTTCCCGCATATGCGCCTCGGGCCCGTGGCCCGTTTCACGTTACCCGCAACCGTCAGGAGAAAACCGCCATGTGGAAAACAGGCTGCGCCGCACTGGCTCTGCTGCTTTGCGCCGCCACACAGGCTGACGCGCATTTCGGCATGATCATTCCCTCCTCTTCCACCGTCATGGAAAAAAAGGACGCATCCCTGAAGCTGGAGCTTTCCTTTTCCCATCCCAGAGAGATGCAGGGCATGGACATGGCCGCCCCCAAAGGCTTCAGCGTCACCGTGGGGAGAAAAACAGAGGATCTCAAAAGCCTGCTTACTGCCACGAAACTCATGGGGCATCAGGCGTGGCAGGCTGCCTATACGTTGAAAAAACCCGGCGTCTACCAGTTCGCGCTGGAACCGGCGCCCTATTTTGAACCCGCCGAAGACTGTTATATTCTGCACTATACCAAAACCGTCGTGGCGGCGTTTGGCGAAGAGGAAGGCTGGGATGAGCCTCTGGGGCTGAAAACGGAAATCGCGCCCTTGACGCGCCCCTTTGCCAATTATGCGGGCAACGTCTTTCAGGGGCGTGTGCTGCTGGATGGCAAGCCTGTTCCCGGCGCGATCGTCGAGGTGGAATGCTATGACAGGGACCGGCGACAGACGCCGCCCAATGCCTATTTCGTGACACAGACCGTCAAAGCCGATGACAACGGCGTTTTTTCCTACAGCGTACCGTGGGCCGGATGGTGGGGCTTTGCCGCGCTGAACACCGCCGCTGAAAAAATGGACTACAAGGGAACCCCCAAGAATGTGGAACTCGGGGCCGTCCTCTGGATGGAATTCGTCGCGCCTCACGGCAAATAGCGCGGATTCACGCTGAAAACGCGGCCGTTCCGGTGAACGCTGGGGCGGCCGCCCACGCATACGGGGAAACCATGCATATTGCGGAAGGCGTTCTTTCACCCGCCGTCCTTGGGACGGGAGCGGTTCTGGCCGTAGCCGGCATGGCGCTGGGTTTGCGCAGACTGGCCTATGACCGCCTGATCGAGGCGGGCATTCTTTCAGCCGCGTTCTTCGTGGGATCGCTTGTCCATATTCCGATCGGCCTTACCAGTGCGCATCTTGTCCTCAACGGGCTGGTGGGCGTGCTGCTGGGCTGGGCGGCGTTTCCTTCCATCTTTGTGGCGCTGCTGCTGCAGGCCCTGCTTTTCCAGTTCGGCGGCATTACGGTGCTGGGCGTCAACACCTTCACCATGGGTTTTGCCAGCGTTCTGTCATGGTACGCCTACAGGGGCGTCAAACGCCTCTTTCCCGGCGCGGCCGGCCTGCGTGCGGCAGCCTTTTGCGGCGGTCTGCTCGGCGTGGCGCTGTCGGCCGTACTGACGGCGCTGGCCCTGGCGTTTACGGATGAGGGGTTTCAGACAGCCGCAAAACTCCTGCTGGCCGCACATGCCCCCATCATGCTGCTGGAAGGGCTGATAACAATGTTGACGGTCTCCTTCATTGCGCGTGTGCGTCCTGAAATGCTGCGCATGCCGCTTGAGGAGGAAACCCGGAGTCATAACGCATGAACACCCTTTCCGCTATAGTTGTCCGCAGCGGTGCTCCCGTTCTGACGTTCGCCGTTCTATGCCTGCTACTGTGCGCCAGCGCCGCCCAGGCGCACCGTGTCAACATCTTCGCCTGGCTGGAAGGGGATACCGTCGTGACGGAATGCTCTTTTCGCCGTAACGCGCCGGTCAAGGGAGGCAGCGTCACCGTCTTTGACGATACCGACGGGACGGAGCTTCTGCGGGGCACGACGGATGACAACGGCAGATTTGCCTTTCCCGTGCCTCGGGCCGCCCGAAACGGGCACGGCCTTTCCCTTCGCATCAATGCCGGAGAAGGGCATCAGAATGAATGGCACATGGAGGCCGCCGAATTTGCAACATTTCTCCCCGCCGCCGCACAGCCCCGGAATACCACACCGCCGCCCGTGCCGGCAGCGGCTGGGGAACACGCCTTCACACTGACGCGGGAAGAACTGGACGCGGCTCTTCATACCGCGCTGGAACGTCAGCTCGGCCCCATACGCCGGGAACTGGCGGAACGGAGGGATGAAGGCCCCCGCCCGCAAGATATCATCGGTGGCCTGGGCTGGATCATGGGACTGGTGGGCATAGGACTGTACTTTGCCCGCCGCCGTCCGTAACATGCGTCCATGTTTGATCAACCCTTCGTACGCCCCTCCTTTCTCCGTCGGCGTGACCCGCGTCTGCGCCTGTTGCTGACGGTAGCGCTGGCCGCGACGCTGGCGCCGCTGCAACAGATGACGTCCGCCGCTCTGGGGCTGGCGCTGGGGATCGGCCTGCTGATCCTTGCCCGTCCTCCGCTGCGGCCCCTGATCCGCCGTCTGGCCGCCGTCAACGTCTTTATTCTTTTTCTCTGGCTGGTGACGCCGTTGACAACGCCGGGGACGCCTCTCTGGCAATGGCACTTTCTGCGCATCAGCGCCGAAGGCGTCCACCTTTCCCTGCTGGTGACGCTCAAATCCAACGCCCTCGTCTGCGCCTTCCTTGCCCTTGCCGGCACCATGCCGCCCTCGGAACTCGGATACGCGCTGGAACGTCTGCGCTGCCCCGGCAAGCTTGTTTTTCTTTTCCTGTTTACAGGCCGGTATATTCACCTGCTGGCCGGGGAATGGGAGGCGCTCATGACAGCGGCGCGCCTGCGCGGCTTTCGCGCATGCAGCTCCATGCACACGTACCGCACCCTCGCCTCGCTGCTGGGCCTGCTGCTGGTACGCGCCCATGAACGCGCCCAGCGCACACGCGAAGCCATGCTGTTGCGCGGCTTTGCCGGGCGGTTCCGCTCCGTAGCCTGTTTTTCCGTGGGAAGAACCGACATTCTTCTTGCTTTGGGACTTCTGCTCTGTCTGGCGGGCCTCCTCTGGACAGAATATGGGGGAGCTGGAGTATGAATCCGCCGCACGACGCTACCATATTCAGCCTTGATCATGTCTCTGTGTCCTACGGGGATGACGCCAGCGCGCATCCCGTACTGGAAGATGTCGATTTTTCTCTTGCCAAGGGCCAGCGTATCGGCCTGTACGGCCCCAACGGCAGCGGCAAGACAACGCTGTTCCGCTGCATCACGGGACTGTTGCGGCCGAGACGGGGAACCGTCCGCTTTCACGGGCGGGAACTGCGCCAGGAAAGGGATTTCCATGCGCTGCGCTGCAAGGTAGGCTTTGTCCTCCAGCACGCTGACGATCAGCTTTTCTTCCCCACCGTCCTCGAAGACGTGGCCTTCGGGCCTCTCAATCTGGGGCGTTCTCCCGGCGAAGCGCGGGAAGAGGCACTGCAAACCATACGCGCCCTGGGCCTTGAGGGATTTGAGGATCGCCTGACACACCGCTTGTCTGGCGGCGAAAAAAAGCTGGTCTCACTGGCGGCGGTCCTTGCCATGCGCCCGGAAGCCCTGCTGCTGGACGAACCCACCAACGGACTGGATCCTGAAGCCCGGCAACGCCTCGCCGCCATCCTGCGCGGGCTGCCTACGGCGCGTATCGTCATTTCCCATGACTGGGATTTTCTTTCCCTCGTGTGTGACACCTCCATGACCATCAAGGCCGGTCGCCTGATGCCCCGCTCCCCGCATTTTCCGCACAGCCATACCCATATGCATCCTCGCGGTAACGAGGCGCACGGACACCCCGGAATAGACAGAGACGGGATGTGAGGCACGCGGCAATAAAAAGCACGGTATTCTAAAAAAGAGTGACTTTTTGCGGGGAACGGACTACGCTGGGGCTGTCCGCAACAGAATACTCTCCAAAGGATGAAAACCCCTGAGGTGGCCGTCATGCTGTTTCCCGTTTCCGGCGTTGAATGTTCACCCATCGTGCCTTTTGCCGCGGCTCTGCTCATTTCCTTTGCCACGTCCATGGCGGGCGTCTCCGGCGCGTTTCTGCTGCTGCCTTTTCAGATGAGCGTTCTGGGGTATACGTCGCCGGGTGTCAGCGCGACAAATCATCTTTTCAATATACTGGCCTGTCCCGGCGGCGTCTGGCGATTCTGGCGGGAAGGGCGCCTCCTCTGGCCGCTGGCCGGCATCATCCTGAAAGGGACGTTGCCGGGCGCGCTGCTGGGAGCCGTGCTGCGCGTCTACTGGCTGCCCGATCCGCGCGGCTTCAAATTTTTCGCGGGCCTTCTGTTGCTTGTTACCGGCTGGCGTTTCCTGGGTGTGCTGCGGCGCGGCGGAGCGAGCTCACGAAAACCACCCGCGGGGGCGATGCCGCGTGTGCTGCGGGACTCGCCGGGTGAACTCCGTTTCGCCTATGACGACAAGGAATACGGCATATCCCGCCGTTCCCTGTGGCTGCTCTGTCTGGGCATCGGTCTGGCGGGCGGCATGTACGGCGTGGGCGGTGGCTCGCTGCTTTCTCCCTTTCTGACAGTCTTCTTCCATCTGCCCGTACATGCCACGGCGGGGGCCGTCCTGCTCGGTACGCTGGGCACATCCCTGTTCGGCGTCCTGGGTTTTGTCCTTCTTTCCGGCTTCGTCGAGACAGCGGCCCCGGACTGGCTGCTTGGCCTGTCTTTTGGGCTGGGGGGGATGTGCGGCATGTATCTGGGAGCGCGCTGTCAAAAATATGTTTCCAGCCGGGCCATCGGCTGGGGGCTGGCCGCTATTTTGCTCTTTACAGCCATTCGCTATCTGGGCCAAAGTCTCTGGGCCTGACAGGGTATTCCTCCGCTCCGCCGAAATCCGTTCCAGCGCGGCACAGGAAAGCCTGTTCCTTGCAAAATTTTTCAAGCTCAAAAGCGCCGCTGTCCGCGCACGGCGTTTTTCCTTGTGCCCAGGCGCGGGTGGCCGCTCCAGCGCCTTGCCAAAACGGTGCGCGGGTGAAAGGATGTCCCGCAAAGGGGCTCCCATGTTTCCATCCGCGTCCGTCCCATCCGCCGGCTGCCACCGCATCCGTCAGCCCGCGGTGTTCGCGTTGCCGTGCGGCCGGCCTCTCCCTGAAGGGAGACCCTACGGAAAAGGGTTTCACCGGATTGCCCGGTGTGTCAGGAAGCGCTTTCCCCCTGAAGGGGAGGTTTCAGACCACAAAGGAAATTTTGATGAGCCTTGACGCCCACATGCCCATTGGACTGTTCGATTCCGGGATCGGCGGCCTGACTGTGCTGCACGCGCTGCGCCGCCGCCTGCCGGGGGAGGACCTGATCTACCTGGGCGATACCGCCCGCCTCCCCTACGGAACCAAGGGAAGAGAAACCATCATCCGCTATTCCCGGCACGCCACGCAAAAACTGGTGGATTCGGGCATCAAGATGCTTGTCATTGCCTGCAATACGGCAACCTCCGCCGCCCTGCCCACACTGCGGGAACAGTTTGCGCCGCTGCCGGTCATGGGCGTTGTGGAGCCGGGAGCCGCCGCCGCTGTCGCCGCCAGCCGCAACAAGCGCATCGTCATCGCGGCCACGGAAGCGACCATTGCGGGCAACGCCTATCAGGAGGCCATCCGCCGCCGCTGTCCCGAAGCGACGGCCATCGGGCAGGCATGTACACTTTTTGTGCCTCTTGCGGAAGAAGGCTGGACCGACGGCCCTATTGCCGAGGGCGTCGCCGCGCGCTACCTGCAAACAATTTTTTCCGAAGGCTCGGAAAAGCCGGATACGCTGCTCCTGGGCTGCACCCATTTTCCGCTGTTCACAAAAGCCCTGCGCCATGTCGTCGGCCCGGATGTACACATTGTCGATTCCGCGGCGACGACCGCTCAGGCCGTTGAGAGGGAGCTGCAACGCCTCCGCCTGCTCCAGGATTGCGGGCGGCGGGGCGCGTCCCGCTTTCTCGTGACGGATAATCCCGCGCGCTTCATGCGTGCGGGAGGCTACTTCCTTGGCGAGGAACCGCGCGGGAACGACGTCACCCTGATTGATCTCTAGCACGGCGATGCCACCAAGGGATAGCCGCGGCGGTTTCCTGCCGCGGGGTGCGCTTTGCTGACGCGGGAGAGCGGCAATGCCGAAGCAAGCATTGACATGCTCGCCGCCCTTACATAAGTATACGTGATGTCAGTCATTCAGGCGACTGCACGGCTTCCTGAAAAACCCAGACGGAGACTTATCATGACGAAAGCTGAGCTTGTTGAACAAATTTACGTCAAAGCTGGTCTACCTACCAAGGCCAAGGCCGAAGAAGCCCTGGATGCCATGATTGCGGCCCTGCGTGACGCTCTGGCCGATGGCGAAACCGTCACGTTCACGGGCTTCGGCAGCTTTAAAGTCGTAGAACGTGCCGCCCGCAAAGGCCGTAACCCCCGCTCCGGCGAAGAAATCACCATCCCCGCGGGAAAAATCGCCAAGTTCACTCCTGGCAAGGGGCTTAAAGACGCCATCAAGTAAGCGACGATTTTCCCCGCTGTACCCGCGGGATACGGAAGGGTGGCAGAGCGGTTGATTGCGGCGGTCTTGAAAACCGTTGAAGGTTCGCGCCTTCCGGGGGTTCAAATCCCTCCCCTTCCGCCAGACAAGCTTAGAGAAGTTTGAGAAAGTCCGCGAAGCCTGGAGCCACGCGGGCTTTTCCTGTTTTTGGCATCGTCAGATCCGCCAGAAATCACAGACAGCCAGAAAAAAAGATCGGCGGAAACGGAAACATCTGGACACGATCCTGTTGAGGATATAGCATAGCCCATTCTCTCCTCAGGAGGCACCATGCTGTATCTGACAGATGAAATTGTGGAAGGATTGCGCGAAAGGCACGTTTTTACGGCGCGCGGCTGCGGTTTTGAGGGACAGGGCTTTCTTGGTAAAAATTGCAAGCTGTTTCCCGGCGCGGGCCTGCGGTAGGCCAGCCTGGGAGGCTACAGCTATACGGTATCGACACTTCAATACACCCATATTGGCAACTATTGCAGCATTGCCCACGGCGTTGACAGTACCGCGAGCGGACCCCTCTCAACAGAGTAACGACGTCTCCCTGCACCATGCCCGGGACGGAGGCTGCCGAGATGTTTGCCGCCTTTCGGCGGCAGGCCCCCTTTAAACCATTCTCAGAGGTTCGCATCGGCCATGACGTGTGGATCGGCGCGCGCGCCATACTTCTTGGCGGCGTCCGCATCGGCAACGGCGCCGTCGTCGGCGCTGGCGCTGTGGTGACAAAGGACGTGCCCGACTATGCCATTGTGGGAGGCGTGCCCGCAAAAATCATCCGTATGCGCTTTGACGACGCGACGATGGAGCGTCTGCGAGCCACGCAATGGTATCTCTACGACTGGGCGGACATCGATCTGGGAGAGTGTTCACAGGCTAATGACTTCGCGACATTTATGTGCTATAAAATTACATGAACGAAAAACCGCCATGCCCGAAATGTCAGTCAAGAGAAGTCGTAAAGAATGGAAAAGTTCAAGGAAAACAAAGATATAAGTGCAAATCTTGCTCCTTGCAATTTACGAGGCTTACTCCTCGTGGTCGACCTGCACAAGAAAAGGCGATGGCCGTAACCTTGTACACCCAGGGACTTTCAATACGGGCTATAGCAAGGCTCATTGAGGTTTCTCCGAGTGCTGTTTTGAAGTGGATAAAAACATTTGCAAAAACACACTATGAAAAACCTGCGCCTGGTGATGCCATTCTCGTCGAACTCGATGAAATGTGGCATTATATAAAGTCAAAAAAAACAAGTTATGGATAGGGAAAGCCTATCGTAGAGAGACTGGAGAACTCATCGACTGGGAGTGTGGAGGAAGGGATAAAGCAACGTTATCAAAATTGATGGAACGTCTTTCAAGATGGCAAGTTGAGCTATTCTGCACAGATAACTGGGGAGTATATCCTGAAGTGATAGCTGCCGGTAAACTCTGCCAGAGTAAATCACAAACGGTGTACCTTGAGCAGAATAATGGAAGACAACGGCATTGGTTCGCACGTTTCAGGAGAAAATCAATAGTCGTATCTAAAACCCTTGAAATGGTAGACCTTACAATGGCCCTTTTTGCCAGATTCCATGTCAATGGAAGCTGGAAAGATATAGTATCATTATTCAGTTGACACCCTCAAATTTTCGACCACTGCGTCTTATTCAGACTAATTCGAGACATAACCATCCTCCAGTACAGAGGATTTTTAACCTCTTTTTAAATCTTTTGAAACCATCTCTACTTATAACAAAACTCAACCAAAGGAGACTTCTATGTTGTTTCAGCAGGTTCGCGGCGCTACAAGCATTATTACATTCAGCGGAAAAAGATTTTTAATTGATCCTTTTCTGGCACCAAAGGGAGCACTTCCCCCGGTTCCTTCTCCTTATAATGACTTGCCCAATCCCTTAGTGGATTTGCCTCTTCCCGTCAGTGAAATCCTCACTGTAGATGGAGTTATTGTTACCCATATGCATCATTTTGACCATTTTGATGACCATGCGGCCAAGGCATTACCAAAGTCTATGCCAATGTTTGTTCAATCCGAAAAGGAAAACGGGGACATGAAAGCTCTGGGATTTACCAATGTGACGACGCTGACGGACGAAGGCGTAAACTTTGGCGATGTGGCCCTCTATCGGACAGAAGCCCTGCATGGAGATGGCGTAACAGCGACCTACTATTATCAGAAATTTGGTCTTCCATCTCAAGCCTGTGGTGTTGTTTTTCAAGCTGCGGGAGAAAAGACGTTCTACGCGGCGGGCGATACCCTCTGGTATGACGGCGTGCGCCTGGCCATCGAAAAATATAAGCCGGAGGTTATTGCCCTGAATGCGGCCAACGCCCAAATGTACGACGGTACGCCAATTCTCATGGGAGTGGATGGTGTAAAAGAAGTGGCACAAGCGGCACCTGTGGCTGTTCTTATCGCAACCCATATGGATGCGGTCAATCATGCCCGTGTAACCCGTGAAGACCTGAGAAAATTCTGCAGGGCAAATGGATTGGAGCAACGGCTTCACATTCCAGAAGATGGAGAAATTGTGAGTCTGTGAGGCTCTTATTTGCCAACTCACAAGCGTGAGCCCCTTTTCGATGCACCGGAAAGGGGCTTTTCTTAGTAATTAAAAAAGATTAACAATTACACCCAAATATGCAGTGTCCCAAGTAGTCCAAAAAATATTTTACAATCTTTCTTTTTTGTAGGTAGTTACGAGGGTATCTATTATTTTTTAAAAATTTAAATACTATAAAATCAAATAGTTATATACAATATTCGCTTTTATCATGCAACGCAGGATCCTTGTCGTCCTGCTGCCCTCGCTGGAAAAAGCGCCCGCCGAACTGGAAAGTCTCGGCAAGATCTCTCTGTCGGCCATACGCAATGCCTGCGCGGTCGGCCTTGGCGCGCATATCGAAGGCGACGCCGCCGACGTGCTGGAAGCCCTGCCCACGGACGCTATCGGCATCGGGCCGTACCTGTGCATCGTGGACGAGTACGCGGCTATCGTGACGCCCGGCTTTAAAGTCGTGCTGACACAAGGGCGCGGTCTTGGCATCGCCGCCATTGTAGCCTCCCAGGACTATGCAGGCATCATGGAGGCTGACAAGAAAGGCGCACAGCAGATGGTGGCAAATACGTCCATAAAAATCTTCATGAAGATGCAGGACGCGGAAAAGACATGGGAATTGATACGCGGACAGGCGGGACAAAGCACTGTCCTGCGTACCACAGGTTTCAATGTCAACGAACAGATCAGTTCCGGCTACCGCGACGCCAACTCCACCACGGTGGAGCAGGAAGATCGCGTCGTCCTGCGCGACTTGCAGGAACAGATAGAAGGCGAAGCCCACTTTGTCTTCTCCGGGCAGATTGTCCGGGGCGATATGTTCTTCGCCAATCCTTCTCTCCAAAAGGCGCAACTGCGCGTTCCTCAACTTCTACAGCTTTCTCAGGAGAAACAGTATGACCATGCGGCATAACATTATATTGGCCCAAGTTCTTTTCTTTTGGTGCCTTATTGGACTTTGCCATACCGCTTCCGCCGGAACGCCCATGTCAGACCGGATGGCCGTGGAAGCAGGCGTAAAAACCGATGGACGGCTTTCAGGGCGACATTCTTGAATACTGGTCAAACCTCGAATGCCCGTACTGCGGCATTCAGGAACCGCTTCAGGCGCAGCGGGAAAACCCCGGTCTGTGTATCGTCGTGCGGCATATCCCCTCGGATGAATACGGCGAATCATTGAAAAAAGCCCTGGCCTATGAGGCATTGCGAGGCTTTTCCACCAATGCAGCGCATCGCTTCTGGGATGCCGTTCTGCCGAAAACCTCTCTCGGCATTCCGGTTCCCTATGAAGCTGCTCTCCAGACCGCGATTCAGGAAGCGGCCATTGCGCCGGATGCCTTCGCGGATGCCCTGCAAGCTGCCGCTCCCCTTGTGGGCGCGGATATTGTCGCCGCGCAGTCGCGCATCACATCCACGCCCACATGGATTCTCAGCGGCATCCGCTTCCCCGCCTGTGATTTCACGGCGAAAGAACTTCCAACGGCTCTGGAACTGGCCCGCAAGGCCCGCTCTGGAGACGTTCGGGCAAAAGACGAAATCTCGCAAATCATAACGCGTGGCCTGCTGAACGAGTCGCTTCTTTGAGGGGGAACGCATGAATGTGCATTTTCTGAGCAAAAAGCATGATTGGGCGACTCCCTGGCCGCTGTTCCGGGAACTGGATGCCAGATTCGGGCCGTGCAAACTGGACGTATGCGCCACAGCGCGGAACGCCAAGTGCGGAAACTTTTTCTCGCCGGAAGATGACGGACTGCGCCAGGTCTGGCATGGCGTCTGCTGGATGAATCCTCCCTACGGACGGGCACTGCCGCATTGGCTGGCCAAGGCTGTGAACGAAATTGAGATAGAGCGCGCTGAAAGAGTGATCTGCCTGCTTCCCGCCCAGACGGATACGGCATGGTGGCACAGGTATGTCCTGCCCTTTGCGGCGGAAATCCATTACCTGCGCGGGCGTATCCGCTTTGAAGGTGCCGGTTCTTCCGCTCCCTTTCCGAGCGCCGTGGTCATCTTTGAAAAACGCCACGACAGCACCGAGGCTTTGGGCCTGCCAGTCGAAACAGAAACGTGCCCCTGATGGAGACTCTTGACAGCATCCTCTCTTTGCCGTAGTCTTACTTTCAATGAATACATTACTAGTAAGCCTACACAAGGAGGCAAAATATGGAACTCGCCAAGCTCACGACCAAGGGCCAAATCACGATCCCCGCTGAAATTCGCAAAAGACTCAATGTGCAGGCGGGAGACAAGGTTGTCTTTCTTGAGGAAAACGGGCGGATTTTCATTGAAAACGCTGAAAAGCTGAAATTCACCCCGGATGAACATTCCGGCGGGAAGGATTAGCGCCGCAAGCATTGCGCCGTCTTCCCGCCGTTCAGACAAGGATGGGAACGCATGGCCAGTCGGCGCAAGCAGACACACGATCCCCGCCAGTTGTCGTTCTTCGACTTCATGGCGAACCAGATTGAGGAAATACGGGAAGAAAACATTCAGGACGATATGCGGGAGGAAAGTATCCCCGCTCCCGCAGCACAGGTTGAACAGGAACAGGCTGTTCCTGCCATGTCGTTGCAGGTGGAACCGGTAAAAGAAGAGGAACGGCAGCCGGAACCGGCACGGACAGAAAAGCCTTTTCCCTTCCCCACAAATGACGGGGACAAAAGACGCCTTGGTATCAATGGAAGGGGTGATTCCGTATATGAGCTGCAGGATGGCTCCCGCATGTACAGCCCCAACACGGCCATCATGCAGTTCCTTGACGGTGAAAAAAGGACACCCGAAAAGCTGTTTGAAGATGGGGCGGATGACTATCTGACCATACAGGAAATTTCCGAGTTTACCCATACCCTTTCTCTGGAGGTGCAACATGCTCGACAGGCAAACCTATCCGCTCGAAATCGCACGAAAGGTTCTCAACCCGAAACCATCAACGACGTGAGAAGCGGCGGGTACACCAGTTTGGGCTACTCGATTCTGGATCGCTGGGCGCTGAACAGCCCCGAAGAACTGAAAAAACTGGAAGCGATGGGGAACTTCGACTTCGACCTGAAGCTGTACGGACAGCAGCAGACGGAAGCGAGAGCCCTGAGCAGCGAGACGGCACGGCTGGCGAGCCTGCGGGGGATGTCGGATTCGGAGATATTAGAGAGCATGGGCATCGACATGAGCCTGAAAATTACCGGATAACCACAAAAGACAGATTGGGCGTTGGCGGCGCGAAAACCAAATATGCGGATAACGTCGCCGCCATACGCCTGCTCAAACAGCTTCAGACCAACGGCGCGGCGCTGGCCACGCCGGAGGAACAGAAAGTCCTCGTCCGTTATGTGGGCTGGGGCGGGCTGCCGCAGGTCTTTGACGCCAAAAACGAACAGTGGGCCGCCGAATACCGGGAAATGCAGGATTTGCTTTCCCCGGAAGCCTACGCTGCCGCCCGCCGTTCCACCCAGGACGCCCATTATACCTCGGAAACTGTCATCAGAGGTATCTATGAGGGGCTGTCCCGCCTCGGCCTTGGTACTGGAGAACCGCTCCGTATTCTTGAACCTTCGGCGGGCATCGGCAATTTCATCGGCCTCTGTCCCAAAGATTTCAATGCCCGTTTCATGGCTGTGGAACTTGACCCCACAACCTCGGCCATCGCGCAATACCTCTATCCCAAAGCAAAACATCTCAATATTGGTTTCCAGAACAGTCAGCTCCGTCCCGGCGGTATAGATGCCGTAGTCGGCAATCCTCCCTTCGGCAATCAGTCGCTGTATGACCCGGACTTTCCTGAGCTGCGAAAGTTCTCTGTCCACAACTACTTCCTCGCCAAGTCCATCAATCTGCTGCGGGAAGGCGGCGTCGCGGCCTTTGTGGTCAGCCGTTATTTCATGGATGCCGTCGATTCCTCGGCGCGTGAGCATATCTCGCAATACGCCGACTTCCTGGGCGCTGTCCGCCTTCCGGAAACGGCCTTTCGCCAGAACGCGCTGACCGATGTGACCACGGACATCGTGTTCTTCCAGAAAAATTCCGGGGAAAAACTGCACAGCCGGGATTGGGTGAACACCGCCTCCATAGAAGTTGATGACCTCAAAAACGGCGGCAGGCGTCCGGCCACGGTCAACAGCTACCTTGTGGAAAATCCCCGGCAGATTATCGGCACACTGGCCTATTCCGGGGGGATGTTCGAGAGAGCGCTGAACTGCCTGCCCGATCCGGCTCATGCGGATTTGGGACAGGAAATCGCCGCGCGGCTGGACGTGCTTCCGGCGGACTGTTTCGTGCCGCAGGATGAAAATCCGCTCAATACGGAAGTCAGGGTACGCAACGCCGACTTCATCCGCAGCCCGTATTTCCAGTCCCTGAAAGCGGACGCCCTGTGCGTCGAGCCGCAAAGCCGGAAGATTGTCTTCAAGACCGCCGCCGCATTCGGCGAAAGCGACTACGACATTTTTCCGGTCAAAAATGAAACGGCCCGTCTGCGTCTGGTTTCCATGATTCAAATCCGGGACACCCTGCGCGAACTGCTCAATACGGAAAAGTCCGCCGACGCCGATGAAGGTCGGATGACGGCACTGCGCCAGAAACTCAACTCACAGTACGACGCCTTTGTCAAAAAATACGGCCATCTCAATTCCCAGACAAACCGGGGACTCATGCGGAGCGACCCGGAACATTCTCTGCTGGAGTCTCTGGAACTGGATTACGACAAGGGCCTGTCGCCGGAGACGGCCCGCAAGCATGGCGGCGAAGCTCGTCCGGCGTCAGCGAAAAAAGCCGCCATTTTCCGGCAACGGGTACTCAAGGCCCGCCCAGGTCGTGGAACATGCGGAAACCATCAAGGATGCCCTGCTTATTGCCCTGCGGGAAAACGGCAGGGTGGACTTCAGCCGTATGTCGCGGCTCCTGCATCGTCCGGCTGAGGATATTCAGGCGGAATTGCGCGAACAGGGACAGATTTTTCTGAATCCTTCCACCGAGGAATGGGAAATCCGCGACAGATATCTGACCGGCAATGTCCGCGCCAAACTGGTGCGGGCGAAAGAAGCAGCGCAAACGGACGCCCGCTTCGCTCCCAATGTGGAGGCCCTGTCCGCCGCCATGCCGCCGGACATCGAGGCCGTGGACATCGGCATCAGGTTCGGCTCCTCCTGGGTTCCGGCACAGGTCTTTGCCGACTTCGTGGAGCATCTGCACGGCGGCAAGGGAATGCAGACCATCAATTATCTGCCGACGCTGGGCCGCTGGGAAGCGTCCGTCAGCATATGGGATGCTTCGCTTGCCTCCAGCGTCTGGGGCATTCCCGAATATTCCGCCGGAAAGATTATCGAAGCCCTGCTCATGAACAAGCCCATCAAGGTGCAGAAGGAAAGCGGCCAGCATGACGACCAGGGCAGACCCATCATGGTCATCGACCAGGAACTGACAGCCGCCGCCATGCAGAAGGCCGATGAAATCAAACAGGCTTTCCTTGATTGGGTATGGACGGACGATGAACGGCGCGACATGCTGACCAGGCTCTACAATGAAAAATTCAACACAAACGTCCCGCCGACCTATGACGGTTCCCATCTTGAGCTGGTGGGCGCTTCCGAAGCCGTCAAACTGCGTCCGCATCAGAAAAACGCGGTCTGGAGGGCCATTCAGGAAGGCACTTGTCTGTTTGACCATGTGGTGGGAGCGGGAAAGACGCTGACCTACGTCGCTACTGTCATGGAATCAAAACGCATGGGCTTTCTTTCCAAGCCCATGATTGTCGTCCCCAACCACTTGTTATATCAGTGGAAAGATGAATTTTATAAACTCTATCCCGATGCGAACATTCTGGTAGCCGACAAGACGGACTTCACCAAACAGAACCGGGAACGGCTGTTTGGACGTATCGCCACCGGCGATTGGGATGCCGTTATTGTGGCACACAGTTCCTTCAAAAAAATCGACATGCCCCGCGATGTGCAGGAGGAGATTCTCAGGGAACAGATTGACGCGGTCATTGAGGCCATTGAGGCTTCCAAAGCCGCTGAGGGCGGACGGGCCACCATCAAGCAGCTTGAGAAACAGCGCGAGAAAATGGAGGAACGCTACAATGCCCTGCTTGCCGGAACAGGGGAAAAAGACCGGGCCGTGGATTTCGCGGATTTGGGCGTAGATGCCCTGTTTATCGACGAAAGCCACGAGTTCAAGAATCTCGCCTTCCAGACTACCATGAATGTCTCCGGCCTCGGCAATGTTACCGGCTCCGCCAAGGCACTCGATCTGTTCATCAAGTGTCGTTCTCTGCAACGTCAGAACAACGGGCGCGGTGTGTACTTCATGACAGGGACTCCCATCAGCAATACCATTGCCGAAGTTTATACCCTGCAACGCTACATGCAGTATGATGAACTGAAAAACAAGGATATTGAACATTTTGATGCGTGGGCATCAACTTTCGGGCAGGTCACAAGTGGTTGGGAGTTGGATGCAACTAAGGACAGCGAAAAGATAAAAGATCGTTTGCTTGAAGGAGTGAAGGAAGTCACCCGCGATTCCAGCGCAAAATTTCCGTTCGGCTTCTATCGCGGTTTTGAAGTCTCTGTCGAGCGCGCGGCAACACGCATGAGCGGCAAGGACGGTTTTCAGCTTTCGCTTCTGGGGGCGGGTGAACGGGAGTTCCGACCGGGGAATCTGTTCTACGATTTTAAGGAAAAGTTCAGTCTGGCCGGTCTTTTTCAGCGCATGGACAATTTTCTGGCCAGGGGGCTGGATGAGGCTGTGGAAACGCAGCGGGAGAACGCCCGGCAGGAAAAGGCCGAACTGGAAACGGTCAAGGCCGCTCTGGGCAAGAACTTTCCGCAGCAGGAAGAACTGGCTCTGGCACGGGAAAATCACAGTGCGGTCATCCGGGAATTGCAGCGGATGCAGGATGATTCGAGCTACGTCTCCACTTGGACGCCGAAAACATCTCTGACCGATGAACAGCCGAAGGAGGACAGCGCTGCCGCCGCAGTTCCCGCCGCGCCGCCGGAAAAACAAGCTCACACGCTCAAATACGGCGAAGGTGAAGGGAGAACGGAATACACCGTCTCCAATCAGCACAACGGCTATACACTGCAAAACGGGTATCTCCTGCGCCGCACCTATTTCAACAGCAGCATCGGTTCCCTGGGGCAAAGTCTGTACGAGAACGGCCAGTGGCACAGCACTGCGACCGCGCCGAGCGGTATGAAACTCAAGCAGTTCGAGACGCGGGAAGCGGCCATACAGGTTGCCCGCAATGACGCCGCACAACGCGGGCTTGAAGAAACGCCGCCCGCCGAAGCTGCCGCGCCAGCATCGACACTGGCTGGCGAAACCTTCCGTGAACGGCTTGCCAAGGAAGGTTTTCATCCTACCGGCAGCGATTTTTACGGCAAAAATGACCACTCAAGGACAATGGATGCGGGCGATGGCGGCATCTTCCAGATGCGGATTTTTCAAACCGCCGACAATCAGACAGGTCTGCATGTTCAGTATGAAAAGTACAATCTGATCGACGGTTCGCGCACGGTGGATACTCAATTCGGCACGCTGGATGAGGCGCTGGAGTTCGTCGGCGGTTATGAAACGCTCGCGGAACGCCCGGCTGCTCCCGCGCCGGAGGAAACGCATGTGCGCGGTATGGTGTTTTCCTCCCGACCGCGAATGCGATAGGGAACACCCGCCGGTCATATCGCGCGGGGTTACGGTGAACGAAAACACGTTTGTCACTTCAACCAATACAACAACAAGGAGTTCTCATGTCCGGTTTTATGTCTTCCAGCACAGCCCTGATGGTCTGCAAGACCGATTCCCCTGCCTCGCTTGGCTTGGACGCCTTGCGGCAACACGCCTTTACTCCCGAAATCGACGCGGACGGCAGGCGTTTCGGCTGGGTAGGCCTTGGCGATCCGTTGGATACCGACGGTTTTGAACTGGCCGCCGTGGATGGTCGCTATTCCGGCTTTTCCTTCCGTCTGGATACCCGCAAGGCGTCCGGGGCCGTTATCCGGCTCCAGCTTGCCGAAGCCGTGCGGGAAGAACGGGTTTCCGGCAAAAAGGTCGGAAGCAAGCGCAAAAAGGAGCTGAAGGAGGCCATCACCGCCAAACTGACCGCTAGGGCGGAATTTGTGCCGTCCGTCATTGACTGCATCTGGGATGCGGAAAAGGGACGCCTGCTTGTAGGCTCGGCTTCCGCCAAGGCGGTACAGCCGGTGCTTGACCTGTTCAAGACCACGTTCGGCATTGATGCCGCGCCCATCATGCCTGCGGGCGACATGCCGAAGCTCTTTGCCACTATCCTGCGCGGTGAAGGCTACACCCTGCATCCGATGGGTTCCGCCAGTCTGGCTGCTTCCGAACAGGCGGAGGAAAAGGCCGCCGTGGCTGTGCAGAACAGCCTGAATGCCGTAGCGCAGGCGCTTGAGGAAGGTATGGCCATTCAGAAACTGCATCTGGTGGCTACTTCCGATGCCGATCCCGACCGGCAACTGGAGTTCACACTGGATGCCGGGCTGGCTGTGTCTGGCCTGAGACTGCCCAAAGCGGAGAAAGGCGCGGAAGAGGATGCCACGTTCCTCGCGAATGCCGATGTCTGCACCGCTGTGGCGGATATGGTCGAAACGCTGACCTCGGCGTAGCGCACGGCGTTGTGTGAGTTATGGAGCGGCAGGCCAGAGCTGTGTCTCTATCTGTCGCTCTTTTCGATTAACCCCCAAAAAATGCCGCTTGCCTCATAAAGAAACAAGCGGCAGGATATTTTACTGAATATACAATTACATCAGCTTGTCGTCATCTTTTTTGATCTGGTCAATAAACGCCTGCAACGACTCCGCATGGTATGCGGAAAGCGTCAGTTTCCGCAGGGCGTTTGAGTCAGATGAACTCGCAATATAGGAAGTCACGGATTGGGGGAGCGCTCCAAAACGGGCTTCCAGCAGATCCCGCAAGACCAATCCTACTCCCTTGGCCTCACCTCTGGCCTCACCTCTGGCCTCACCTCTGGCCTCGCCAATTATTACCCCTTGCCGAATGTATTCATCTTTCCACTGAGCGGCACATTCTTCCAACATGGCGTCAACCTCCCGCAAGTCTTGAAATTCGGGAATTTCTTCTGTTATGCCAGAGCGTTTAAGGACAACACGAGCCAACCATATTGTAAACGCCCGACGCAAAACCAAATATTCAGGCCCATGAAGTCGGCTTATCAACTCCTTGACTATCTGCCGAACCTGCTCCGGTTCCTGCGCTCGTTCCAGTCTCAGGAGCTGCGCGACCAGGCCCTTGCTTTTGTCCAGTTCATCTGCTGACACTCGACTTTCGTCCAACAAAAAATGCCGATGCTGGGGACGATAAAATTTCAGGCTCTCCGGCATGGGAGCGAACAATGCCGCCACCTCCTGCGGAGCTTTCCATGCCTTGCCTCCATTGTATATAACAATGGGAAACACCGGCGGCAAGCCCTCATTTTCGCGGATATTTCCAGTTTTGACGAGATCGAGCAGCAACAGTGTCGTGTAGGACAGCATTCTCAACGCCATCCAGTGGTCGGGCGTGCTCTGGAACTCCAGGAGCAACGCCACATAACACCATGAACCTTTTTTCCAGCCGACACGCCAGACAATATCGTCATGGCGTTCCCGCAGGTCGTCCGTCACATAACTGCCAGAACAGCGTTCAAGCGTAGAAAAATCAAGGTCCGCGATAAAATCAGCGGGAACAAAATCCCGTAACAGTGATTCCACCATTTCAGGATTGCTGAAAAACTGCTTGTACGCAGAATCATGTGGTATTCGTTCTTTTCCCATATGAATATCCTATCTGAGTAATGCCCGATGGGCAAGATGCTGAACATACTTTTCCCCTGTTATTTCCTCATACTATGTTTCATCCTATTTCATCTGTATACGCTGCTCCTTTTCTTCTGTGCGTTCAATATTCCTCCACAGTTCCCGATACCGCTCATCTCGCTCCAAGTCCCTGTCTCCGGCAGGGCCAAAGGCGTAATCAGCCGTTCTTTCAGCGTACCGCTGCCAGTTGCGCCCGGTCTGCGTTTCCCGGATGGTCGGGGCACAGGTGCGGATGGTTTCTTCCACGTTTTCCCGGCTGTGGCCGTTGGAGCGCATCCGCAAAGCAATCATGGCGTCCACGCGGGAATAGTCTTCAATGCTCAGATACCTGCGGATATTCTCCAGATGGGCATAATAGGCCGAGGCCGGATCGCCGGGCCGAGAATCCGGCATTGGGAACGTCCGGCGCTCGGACTTTCGTTTCTCGCCTTCCTCCGTGTACTCATGGTCAATCCTTCTGGACAGAGTCAGCGCCTTGCCGCACTCCCGGCGCTCTGCAAACAGGAGCTTCACTTGCGGGAATGAACCGTCTTCACGCCGATGCTTCGGCTTGCGGTTTTCAAAACCCGGCGCACGGTGGGGATGGATGCAGCCGCACAGCTTTTTGTCCCCGTACTCCCGGTTCAGGCGCTCCGTGATGCGGTTGCCCACGTCCCGGTCAAATTCCGTACCCAGCCGGGGGATGGTCAGCAGGCATTGAAAATTGCCTGGCGAACTTTCCAGCACCACGGCGGGGCGAAAGCCGTCCTCCTGTAACCTCTTCAAGCTCTCGCGGGTCATGTCGTCGATAAGGATGTGATGCCGGTCATCCGATAGCGGCGTGTAGTAGATATTTTCTCCACGCTTCTGGAAACGCAGCATCTCCGGTATGTGAGCTTCCAGTTCGTCCGGGGAAAAACCTCTGGTCATGCCGCCTTTTTTATCCAGGATGAAGGTCTTTTTGCCGCCGTCCTCTTCCATCTTTATGCAGGTCACACGGTAGCGTTCCGCATTCACCGCATCCGCATACTTTCTGAAATTCGTAAGTTCCCGCATGGTTTCCGCTCCCTTTTCCCATCTTTCGGCAGGCGGCGGGGCGTGTCTTTTTTCCTCCCGCGCCGCCCGATACCGCCAGCGATTTGCCTCCTTTTCCAAGCCCCGCGACCGCAGCCAGTTCTCAAAACGCGGCTTGCCTCCACGTGCTTTTTTCCGGCCTGACCGCAGGGAAAGCCGTTCCGCTCTCTGCTGCGCCATCAGGCAATGCCGGGCGATATTCAGAACCGGCAAACCATATTTCGCCAGGTGGGAAAGCGCCTTTTTCCTCTCAAACCTGTGCCGTTCCTTCATCCGGGAAAGCTCGGCATTACATGCTGTTCCTACCCTTTTCTGGCCTCCGGCGAACTCTTCCTGATACATTTTCCATGCTTCCAGATTGACGGAGCTTACCGGCTCCGGGGCAATCTTTCCCAAGGCATCCGGGTACGTTCCTTCCTCAAACTCCCCCAGCCTTTTGCACAACTTTCCCATGCTGAACACACGGTCTACGGAGGATGCCTTCACGGCCTTTTCCCCCACAAAAATGATGGCCCCGGAGCCTTTTTTCTCGAAACGCAAACCGACTTCCGCCAGTTTTTTGTGCAGTTCGGGCCACGATTGCGCGTCTTTTATGATGGAATGGCCGCGCTCCTGCGCGATGCGCTGGGCGGATTTTTCGCCGGTGGCATGTTCAAAATCCAGCGCGGCCTGCTTTGGTTTTATTTCGCGGGCCGTCCTCCTTCGCGCCAGCTCGCCATTTTCCAGTACCGCATACATGGAGTTTTCTTCGCTGGCCCATCCCTGCCTGCCTTCAATATGGGCCACGAGCTTATGCGCCTCCTGAATGTCCAGTCCATTGAAAGGAAGCACGACTTTTCCCGTTTCCGGGTCCGTCCTGTTGACCGCGATATGCAGGTGATAATTGTCGGTGTCATAATGCACCCCATACACGGTCTGATGTCCGGTCAGCCCCATCTTTTCCAGAAACATGTCCACCACTTCCTCCACCTGTTCTCTGGTGGGCTGTTCCCCTTCCTGCCAGGAAAACATCCAATGCTGCACCGGCATGTCACTGTGAACCGACTCCCTTGCCAGAGCAATCATTTCTACCTTCTGACCGGTATGTGTTGCTGAAAGAAAACCTCTTCCGCCCGCGTATTCGATTTTCTCCCGTGGATTTCTGTTGTGGGGGAACCGGATGTAATCCACGAGGTCGCCTATCTGCCATGCCTTGGGCTTTTCAGCCTTCGTATTCCTGATTTTCTTGAAAATCATGAT
Organism: uncultured Desulfovibrio sp.; assembly: GCA_934546745.1. Classification (GTDB taxonomy): domain Bacteria; phylum Desulfobacterota; class Desulfovibrionia; order Desulfovibrionales; family Desulfovibrionaceae; genus Desulfovibrio. The sequence continues at coordinate 69,936 of CAKTDV010000014.1, forward strand.
GACACCGCAACGAGATTTTCTGGATGGACCAGACCAGATTCCGCAAGGCATCCTCCTGCTTTTCCAGAATATCCTTGGGAGCTTTGGCCTGCCGAAGCGTCTCGAAGTTGTGCTTGAGCAGGCCGCCGATACGCTTCAGCTCCGCAACGGTACTCAGGTCTGTATGCGCCACCAGCGGCCTGCCTCCGAAAAAACGCCGCCGCATGTATTCCGACAGTGACAGTCCGGCGATTTCCGCCTGCTCCACGAGGCGCGTTTTTTCTCTTTCGGTGACGCGGATCGTCACCCATTTCCGGGCGGCGCTCCGGCCGCCGTCTTCGGTCTTTCCGTCTTTCATGTCTTTTGCCTTTGGACTGCGAGAAGCGAAGCGCCGAGCAGTCCGGGAGTCCAGAGGGCGTCAGCCTTCTGGCAGGATGGGGTTGTGGTGTAGCACAACCCCCATCCTGCCACGAAGAACCCGCCTCGTGCAGTGGCCGAATTGTATATATAGAAAAATTTCCTGTATGATGGCGAAAATCTTCTTTCAAGGAGCAATACGATGTCCTCGAACGCGACTATCCGTCCTCAACAGATAGAACAGGCAAAAAAACTGCTGCAGAATTTACCGGAAAAGGAAAACAGGAAGAGCCGCCCGGAAGCAGCTGAGCTGCTTGAGCGGGATTTCAAAAAGGCGAAGGAAAAAGGCTACAATTCCAGAGAACTGAGCCAGATGCTCAAGAATGAAGGCATTATCATTCCCGCGTATCTCATAAAACGATTTTTTGCAGAAAACGGAAATATTTCCGTCACTCAAAAACAGGAAGCAATCTCTGCGAAAAAACAAACTTCCCAAAAGACAGCTTTTATCGTACCCGATACTTCAGACAAGAAAATATGATATGAATATACCTATCTTCTTATGAAGACAGCATCACAAACGCAACGTGGCCTTACCTCTGATTGGCTACCTGACTGATGATGGAAAACAGGTGTTTCTGCTACAACGGCCCTAGGGTGTGTCTGCAAACCCTCTTCACGAAAAGGGGGAAGTCAGGTTAGGTAAGGTTTTCATCGTGTTACGACAGGGAAATGTGCTACTATGACATCCCTGAAGACCTCTGGCTCAGGCTTGAGCCCATACTGCCAACAGAAGGTTCTCCTCGTGGAGGGAGACCGATTGGTGACGTCAGAAACTTTCTCAATGCTGTACATTGGATGCTGCGAACCGGATCTCCATGGCGAGCTTTGCCAGAGAAATATGGTTCGTGGAAAACCGTATATTCCCGATTCAGGCGTTGGCAGAAAAGAGGATATCTGACTGCTATCCTTAAGCTTCTTACCTTACAGGCTGACATGAACCACATCATGATTGATGGGACATACGTTCATGCTCACAAGCATAGTGCCGGAGCTCGACATACCTCTGGAATCAATCAGGCTCTCGGCCGAAGTCGTGGCGGCTTTACTTCCAAAATTCATGCGGTGGTGGATGCTCTCGGTAATTTGCTGGCTTTTACTGTCACGGCAGGACAATACTCCGAGTATCCTCAAGCCAGTAACCTTCTAATCCAGTATCATAACACAACAATTCTGGCCGATAAGGGCTATGACGGCAGGAGTCTCATCGATGCGCTTCACCAGCAGGGATGTGAAGCAGTTATTCCCTCCAGAAGAACGAACCATCATCCCCGTACCATTGACAGACATCTCTACAAGGAACGTCATCTTATTGAGACGTTTTTCAACAAGATCAAAGAATATCGTAAAATTGCAACTCGTTATGACAAGCTGGCAGAAGTTTTTGCGGCCTTTGTATGTCTGGCTGCTTCACTTATCTGGCTTCGATAAGAGGTTTGCAGACACACCCT
>CAKTDV010000015.1 GCA_934546745.1 uncultured Desulfovibrio sp.
GAAATCTGCTTTAATTATGGATATGCAACGGCCTTTCACGCCGTCGACAGGGGTTCAAATCCCCTTGGGGACGCCAAAAGAAATCAAGCCCTTACGAATAATCGTAAGGGCTTTTTCGTTGTGGGGCTAATCTGCCCCACCTGATGCCCCACAGATTTGAAAAAATTTTTTTCAGCTCCACAGGGCGTCTGCAAGGATGATCCAAAACAGTGTACAGGATCATGCGCATATTTTCTGAGATAGCTTGGCATCAGGCCGGGTTGCCCGTGCGCTGTCCTTGCGAGCGACACTTTTCTTCCTGACGCAGGAGATACGCTGAGTTCTCCATTTCTGGCAACCATAAGCGCAGCCGGGAGAGCGCTGCGTGACCAGCAGGAATGCTTCCCACTACCCTGCGTTCGGCGGCGACGTTCACGGTCCAGGTGTTCCAGCGGATTGTTTGTCCGCTTGTGCCGCCAGTAGCTGGAACGATAACTTTTGCCTGTCAGCAGACCGTGACTCTCGTCAGAAAGCAGCCACCAACATGCCCTCTCACTGCCGCAATTCGCCCCGGCTGATGAGCTGATCGAACTGCGCCAGCAGCAGGGTCGCTTTTTCAGGATCGTGATGCAGGATGCCGAGCTCCATATTGCCATTGATGCCATCCCCGGTCAGATTGGCACTGGTGATGAGGAAGGAGGTTTCATTGGCGGCGCATTTGGCGTGCATCTTGGCGGGATGCCCCGCCCTGTTTCTGGGACGCCGATCCGACGGCCAGTGATAGAAAAACGCTCCTCGAAGCTGTGCAAAGGCATTGGCGGCGTTGTGTCGTAACTGCCCTTCGGAATCTTCGGCGGTCTCCAGCACAAAGCGCACGCAAACGCCCCGGCGCAACGCCTCCCGCAGGGCGTGCAGGAGCGGGGGCACACGGTAGGCCGCGAAACTAACCAGAAGGATCTCCTTTTGTGCGTCCTCGATGATGTCCAGCAGCACCTGCTCTGTCGTGCGGACCGGCTGCAACACGCAGGCAGGCCCGGACCAGACGAGGGAACTTGTCCGGCTGCGGGCCTGCTCGAGAAAAAAAGCTCCGATCTCCAGTGCCGTTGCCAGCTCCGCAGGGGCGGCAAAGAATGCCGTCAGCCTGCGAAAGGCAAAAAAGGCTTCACAGCCCAATCCGAAGCGACTGCGGCAACTTTCGGCCGAGACGCCGTCCGCCTCCGAACGTAGGTAGTCCGCAAGCCGACGCACGAGCGCCAGCGGTACCGCCGCACAAAAGGCATGGAGGGCAGCCAGCGCCTCAGGCTTCACGCGCTCCCCAGAAGGCAAGTCCCCCCTGCCGGGCGGCAAAAGTATCCACCAGCACGTTCCTGTCCAGATAGCGGTTGCCGCATTCGCAGGACGTTTCAGGACTGAACAGGCAGGCATGGCAGGCTGCCCCGTGTATGCCGCGCCCGTCGGCATCCGGCATGCGCTCGGCGCACAAGGGGTCGGAGGCGCAGAGGCGCATGTTCTCCAGGGCCTGCGCGATATAGCGCCCCAGCGTTTCCGGGCCGCCCAGCGATACCAGCCCACCCAGGGTGCCCTCGCTGTCCGTGGCCGCCGTATACAGCAAAAAGCCCGCCATCGGGCCGCCAGGCATGTCGGACGTGCGGCAATACAGGCGTTCGCGGATACTGGCCGCCGTGTAGCCGCAGTCGAGTACGATCTGCTGCATGAGCGCATGGGCAAGGGTATGCAGCAAGACGAAGCGCAGACCGGGATAGCCGCCTTCCGGATCAGGGAAACGGCGACTTTTACGCCATGCCTGATGCGCCCGGTAAAAAACGGCGTTGTGCTCCCGCACGGCGGGGAGCTGCTCCCAAGCCTGCAGCCTATCCTCCCGCAGCCGCAGGAAAATGCCCTCGCCGTGGCTCTCGTAGGCGGGCAGCCATGTGGGCTTGGCGCGCGTCAGCGACACGACATTCTGCTCGGCCACGATGCCCAGGTCCAGCTCCTGCTGCGTGTTCAGCCGGGTAAAGCCGTACATGGCGCGCACTTCGCTCAGACGCGGCACAAGCATACTGTTCTCGAAAACATCCTCAAAGTCGCGCGGCGCCGTCACAGAACGGACTTCCAGCACGGGAGAGGTCTCCACCTGCCTCTGTCCGCTGAAGATCTCCCACTCCGGCAGTTTGACGTCATCCGGAGTATCGACGTCATTGCCGCCCTGCCGCTCCGCTTCGATGGCCTGCAGGACATCCTCGGGCGGGAAGTCCATCAATGCGGCAAGACGCTTGGGGTGGGCAAGATGCTGCACGACAGCGATGTTCGTCACGTCTGACAGTTCAGTCCAGTTCTGCCGCACGATACCCGCCAGCTTGCCCTGCTGGTCCGGGATGGAGAGTACGCTCACGGTCTGGGAGAACCAGAGGTTCGAGGCCCCCAGATTGACGAGATGCGGACGCGCTTCGCACGGCTCCTGATCCTGCCGGCGCAAGTGCGGATGCAGGCCGCAGCATGAATATGGGGACTGTTTGCCGCGCAAGGCCGTTTCCAACTGCGTCAACGACTTTTTCCTACCGCATTTGCAAGAGACGACAATATCCGACAGATCGCCGGTGATGCCAAACTCGTTCATATGCAGTTCCGGATTCGCGCACGGTTGACCGTCATGCACGAAGTCATTCCACGGCACATCCGCAAGATGTCCGTTGGCACAGGCCAGCAGGAAGCGTACCGGCACAGCCCGTGGGGGATACTTGCGATTCTTGGCCCTGTCGCAATGCGTATGCACGAATTGGGCAGGCATACGCGGCCACTCCTTTTTTTCAAACAGTCCGGCGTCCAGCGAGGCCATGAACCCGCAGCCCGTGCAGCGCATCCAGCGCGGGAACGGCACGACAGGCACGCCTGCCTCGGGCTGTTCCGTATCGCCATCCTGTACGGGGGGCAGGCGCAGCTCCCGGAGCTGCGGCCCGACAAGGCGCTGGACGGCGGCCAGCAGACGGGATTCGGAGACCGGCGTACACAGATCCTTTTTCCAGAAGTCCAGCCCCAGCACGAGGGCCGAAAATTCCGGCAGATCCAGTGTGGCGCCGATGCCGAACGTAAACATGAGCTGACTGGGGCGCACTTCTCCCATGACTGCCATACGCTACTCCTTGCCGCAGGACAGGCCTGTCCCGTCCGTATCCAGCACAAGTTCGACGGTCTTTTCCACATCGCGCAGACTGTTGGGGCAGGCAAAGGGCTCCTGCGACCTGTCCGGCTGTTTCAGCAGTCCCGCCGCAGTACTCGTGACGGAATACGCCAGCCCCACCGTCTTGCATTGACGTATCTGCTTAAGCCAGGCATCACGCAGATTGTCCAGCATATCCCGCATCTGGTTCACAACGGCCACATCCTGCGCGATTTCTTCCGCCCGTTGCAACAGCATGGCGCAAGCCCGCTGGAACAGCGCCTCCTGTTGCGGCATGTCCTTTGCCGACGTGTTGCCGTTCAGCTCCAGTGACAGCAGGCGCACCAGGGAGACCAGCACGCCCGCCAGACCGCGATCCAGCGCCCTCCCGGCGAAGGGCGTGACGGAAAGCGCCTCCACATGCCGCTGAAAAGCCGCATGATAGCCGTAAAAATCCTCAAAATGCGACAAGTCACGCGGACGCGCCCAGTTGTAGAGCGTCAGCACCAGCCCCGGCGCGCGGGAGGAACGCCCCACGCGACTGCTGGCCTGGATATATTCCGAAGTCGTCTTGGGCTGCCCCAGCATGACCATCAGCCCCAGGCGCTCCACGTCCACGCCCACGGAGATCATATTGGTCGCCAACACCACATCATAGGGTCGCTGGGCCCTGTCCTCCGCCTCTCCCTTGCCGCCCGCAGACTCAAAACAGTTGCCCAGCCGCTCCAGGATGCCCGGGATCTTGTGGCTCGCCTGCCGTGAGGTCAGTTCCTCCGTCCGGGAAATGCGCCGCCGGGCAAGGCCGCTGCGCTGACGGGGGTCCCACAGACGGCTTCTCACTTCGTCCTCTACCAGACGGCGGGTCCCAGCCAGCTCACGCACGGAGTTGAAGTAGCCGACCGTCGTCATCCACGGATCGGCGTCGACGCCGTATCGTTCAAACAGGCTTTGCGCCGCCGCCATGACCGTGGCGTAAAGGCGCACCGTCGTCGGGGGGATGCGCTGCCCGATGGAGCATATGCCCACATAGACACGCCCCGGACATTGCTCGCTGACAGGCCGCTCCAGGGAAAAGAAGTTGTCGCGGCTGTCCACTCCCGGAGGCGGAAAGACCTCCACGCGCCGATCGAACAGACGGCGCACCTGCTCGGCGGCCCGGCGGATGGTCGCCGTGGAGGCAATGACCCTCGGCCGCACCGTGCGCCCGTCCAGCTGCCAGCGGCAGAGCGCATCCACGGCATTTTCATACAGGGCCGTCATAGAGCCGAGCGGGCCGCTGATCAAATGCAGTTCGTCCTGGATGATCAGATCGGGGGGACGCAGCCAGCCGTGCGCCTCGATCACGGCTTCGGGCATGTCGTTATATTTCTTATGCCGTGTCCCCACGCTTTCATCCACATCCGGCGACACGAAGCCGTGCCGGGGACACAGGCCGGAGACCCGGCCGAACAGCATGGCCGTTTCCCCCTTCCAGGGCATCTGGGCGAACTTGTCCACGGTGGAGATGAGCAGGGAGGGCGGACGGCGGTAGATCTCCTCATCCACCACCATGACGGGCAGCCCTTCCTGCGGGGAATTTTTCTGGGCAAAGGAGCATTGCCCGCTGTTGTCGCCGCAAAATGTCAGGCAGCGATTGGCGCGGCTCGTCCCCTGGCGCACGCTCATATTCTTTTCCGTGATGGGCGCGCCGCACCACGGACAGGTGCTGAACTGCAACGGCGAGCCGTAGCCGGAATACGCCGCTCCGTTTCCGCCGCCCAGTTGCCGGGCGGCACTCTCCAGCCGGTTGGGCGTGGAGCGCGACCCCACCCACAAGCCAAGGCGGAACGGCTCCTCACCCCACGTCTTCGGGTCCTTCCTGCGCAGCATCTCGCAGGCGCACATCAGGGCCGCCGCGCGCTGGAACTGCTGCAAGGTCAGCAGGCGCAAGGTGTAGCGCATGAAGACCCCCACGCCATGCCCGGCATCCAGCCCGCCCAATCGCGGATGCAGCCGCCGCAGGGCCAGCGTAAAGGCCGTCAGGCCCAGATAGGCTTCCGTCTTGCCGCCGCCGGTGGAAAACCAGAGCAGTTCCGCCACGGCCTCATGCGCCTCGCCGCTGCGTTCGGGATGCAGAGGATCGGCCAGAGTGGGGATATTGCTGATGACAAAGGCCAGCTGGAAGAGACGCCAGCTGCGATTGCGCGGGATATTGCACTCCGTGAGCCACTGCTTCCGGGTCAGCGGGTCGAGCTGCGCCCCGTGCACACGCCGGGCATAGATGCTGTGCACGCGCTGGTAGTGCATGGCCTGATTGGCAAAGCGAAAGGCGCGCAACGCGGCATCGTCCGCCTCCAGTACGTCTATGCCCTCTTCCATGCGCCGCAAGGCCCGCCGGGCATCCTCCTGCGCCGCCGCGGCACTCTGGGCATGGGCGGCCTCCCGCACCTGTCCCGGCAGGCTTTCCACCCACAGGCCATAGGCGGCAGTGATGCGCCGCAGATTTTCCAGCAGCCCATCCTTCGGCATACGGGCAAGCTCGTGCATGTCCAGGCAGATGCCCCGCAAACCGGCATCGTCCTCCTCCGTGCGCGGCGTCTGCCCCGGTACATGCGACACAGGTAGAAGATCGATCTCCAGCATACGCGCCCGTTCCGGCGGGTCGATCTCCTCCCGCAGGGTGCGTACGGCGCAGCCATGCCCCTTGCCGAAGATGCGGCAATGCCGGTAGCGCAGCTCCAGCCCCTCCATCTCCGTCCGTTCATCAGGATCAAGGTCCCGGCGTTGCCATTCCGCTGCCTGCTGCTGCACCAGGATGGGGCGCCGCTGTCCGTCGGCGCTTTCCACGCGCAATTCCGGTTGGAATATCCAGAACCCGTCATCCCGGACATGCTTGCGCGGGGCCGCATTGACCAGAAAGAGCGTGACATGCCACCAGCTCTCCCGGCGGCGGATGCGCCACGTCAGCCGCACCTGGCTTTCCGGGACGAGCAGCCTGCTGTCGTCCCCCTCCCGCAAGAGCAGGCACACGGCTTCCGGCGCCACCGGCCGACGTTTCCAGACCTGCGCCTTGCGGCCCTTCGGCTCGGCATCGGCGTCATCCTCGCTCTCCCGCCGCTCATAGCGCCCCCAGCCTGTCCTTACGAGCAACGCCTCTTCCGCGCCGTCCACAAGGAACGACAGGCCGGCGCTTGACGGCAGCAGGCTGTCCACCAGCACCGGTTCCTGTTCCGTGATGCCGTCCGGGCCGTCGCTCCCGGCCGTGGCCAGCGTATCCGTCCGCGCTTCGTCGCTCTCTGTCGTGTCGCCGTCCTCCTCCAGCGAAGGCGCGTCCCCGCTCCCGTCCGAGCCGGGGAGCTGCTGGCCGCCGGGGGCCAGCATACCGGCCAGATAACGTCGCGTCACCTGCCGCTCCAGCGGCGAAAGCTCTTCCTCCGGCCCGTCCGCCGGTCCCAGCACATCCCGCCGCAGCAAGTCTATGAGCTCTTCCCGCATGGAAAATGGCGTCATCATGTCTGTCGTCCCGCTGTTTTTTTATCGTACGTTTTTGGGTGTGGAGAGCCGGTCGTGGAGCGAGGGAAAGGCCCCTTTCCGCATACGCGTGAAAGACGCCGGCCCTACCGCAGTCAGACGGGCAAAGGCGTTCCCGCAAAGGCCGTTTCGGGAACGGGCGTCCCCCGGCCGCACAAAAAAGAAGGGCTGTCCGTGTGCGGCATCGGGCGCAAGATCAGACATCCTCTTCTGCGTCCGCCTGCCGCATCCTGCCCCAGATCGTATCCGCCAGCGTCGCAAAGTCTTCTCTGGCAGCCCGTACCGCATTGGCATGACTGCCGATGGCGCCATCCGCCGACGTCAAATCAAAAATGGGTTTGCGGTGTTCCTGCCCCATAGGGACAAGGCTGCGATAATGCTTGATGGTCGCCAGACAGCAGGGATCATCCTCCTGCCGGATGTGCGGCGGATGTTCTTCGCCAAGAACCCTTTCCCGATAGACGGCGGGAATGCGCCGCACCCATTTGTCGTACGCCTTGACCGGACGCTCGAGACGTACGCTGTATTGCTGGCACAGATAGCCCAGAGGCAGCATCCTGCCCGGCGGCAAAAGGAGCGCGGCGGCCACGGGATTATTTTTATTCTTCTCCTCTTCCCAGTTGGCGCAACGCTTTGCCCAGTCTTTACGCCAGCTTCGCAGCGTCGGTCCAAGATTTTTCAGGCCTTGCAGGGAATACAGATCCGCACCGAGCGGAATGACGACAAAATCCGTGGCAATGAGTACGGAACGATTGATAGCCCCGAGGTTAGGGCCGATGTCCGCAAGGATGACGTCCGCAGCCGTTTGTTCCGCCGCCTGCTGCATAATTGTCCAGAAGGCGGAAAGGATGCGAACCTGGCGATAGAGGTTTGCATCCCCCCCCATACTCTTGGGCCACGCTTCGGACAGGGTATCCTCAAAGGCCGAGAGGGCCACATCCCCCAGCAGAAGAAAAAGATTGCCGTGCAGACGTTGCAACTGCGGGGAAACCAGATCGTTTACCTCCATCAGCGGCGCGACGCACCGGTAGATGGTGCTGCCCGCTTCCTCCCCTTCCCAGATGTCCGCAACAGCATCCTCTTCCAGAAAGGCCGCCGTCAGATTGGCCTGCGGGTCGATATCCGCACAAACGACCCGTTTGCCCTGCTCTGCAAACATCCACGCCAGATGATAGACAAGCGAGGTCTTGCCGACGCCGCCCTTGTTGTTGAAAAAGGTCAAGACAGGACAACTCATGCGTGTTTCCTCAGGATGCACAGAACGTTATGGGGATCGACCTGAAACTCCGGGGGCGGATTGCCGTTCTGCTTCATGACCTTGCGGGCCGTGGCGATGCCCCGTCCGAAAGACTGGACAAAGCCAAGCGTTTTCAGCACCGAGGCCAGATTGGGATTACGGTAGTCCGTAATGCCGGGATTGCCGAAATTCTCACAGGTGACGCTGCCGTACGGCCCGCCGGGGCTGGTGATCTCGATACGGTCATTGAACCAGTAGACACGTACCGGCGTATTCGTCCCCTCATACGTGCGGTGCAGTACGGCATTGTAGGCTATCTGCTCAATGGCCGCCGCGGGATACAGAGAGGTCATCCTGTGGGTCGGGCCGGAAAGAATATCCACGGCCGTCCGGTTGTGCGCCTTGATCTTTTCTTGCAGGGTGCGCAGCTGGGCCGCAAGATTGCCGCCAATGCGTTCTTCGTCAGTAACGTCGTCGGAAAGCTCCGTACCGTCTATGCGCAGGAACTGGATAAACGCTCCTGGCAGGAAATCCTGCGGCGAAGTCCCCAGCGTCAACAGGCCCAGCACCGTGGGCGTCGGATCATCAGGCGAGGCGATCATCTTGCAGGAGGCAAGACGCTCCTCACAGCTGCGCCCGTTCTCCTCCAGCACATCAGGGGCATAGGCCGCCGGCAGATATTCATTCTCAAAGACAAGACGCGACAGGTCCCCCAGCTTCGCGGAAGGTACCGGATACATATCGAACGACAAATTTCTGTGACGCCGCCGCTCGTTCAGAATGCGCTCCTCCTGGGCGGACGCAAGAGCCCGACGCGGCCCGGTGCGTATCCAGATACGGCCATCATACCGCACGGGCGGCATATCCGACGGCAGTACCGTCACCACAGCCATATCCGCGCCCTTGAGATGCCGCCTGTCCACAGACATGACAGGCAGCGGCAGGATGTTGCCGTCCGATCGCATATCCGCGAGAGCACGCAGCAGCTCGTCCGTTATGTCCAGACCGGAGGGCGTGCCGTCATCCTTTGCGCCGATAAAAAGCACGCCCGGCTTGTCATGATTCAGAAAGTTGTTGGCAAAGGCGCATACGGCCTGCCGTGCCTTTTTGGGCACATCGCCCCTGAAACTCTCCTTGCGTTCCACGCGGTCCGATTCCAGATCGTCCAGCAAGGCCTCAAGTTCCGTGTCGGTGTAACGTATCCTCATACTTTTCCTTATACGCGGCATCAGAACGGTCCGCAACTCCCCCCGTTCACCACAGCGCCCCCTGCTCCATGCTGCCCTTTTTGCGGCGCGTGCCCGTTTTACGGGGCGTCGCCTCCGCGGCGGCGTTTTGCTCCGCTTCGTAGCGCTCCCGGTTCAGGGCCGACAGGCGGCGCAATATCTCCAGTCGCGTCGTTTCGGCTATGGTGTGGCGCGTGCGGTCGTTCTCCGGCAGGTACGCCACCTGACGGAAAGCATGGTCCATGTCCAGATCGTCCCAGCCGTAGGCCGCGGCGGCCAGCCTGTCCAGCTCCGCATGGGCGGCGCGCAGGGCCTCCACGTCCGGCAGGCGGCTCTCCGCATCATGCAGGGCATTGTACAGTTTGGTCAGGCCGATGTCCTCCCGCCGCATAACGGCGGCGCGCAGGGCGTGCAGCCGCTCCGCACAGTCCCGCAGGCCGTCCAGCCTGTCCGCCGCCGGGCGCGGGAAGGTGTCAAAGGCGCTGGACGGCGTATAGCGCAGGCGCGTTTCCAAGGTGGAACTCATCTTGCGCGTCCATGCCTGATGCAATGAGGACTGCAACAGGCCGAACACGGCCGCATCTTCAGAGGCGAAAACACATGTGGCTTCCGACATGATATACCTATTGGGCACAAAAGAAAAAGTCCCATGCTTTGAAACACGCGCTATGACCAGCACACGTTGCAGGGGCGGAAAGGCTTTCCAGCCCTTGGGATGCCTGGCAAAGACATCGCCGCGACCAAGGGCGTGGTAAAGCGCTTTTGCATCTCGTCCGTACCGCCACCAGAACTTTTTTCTGCCTTCCGCTGTGGGATTTCCTCCAAGCCGCTGGCGAACCGGGAGGACATCCCGATAAATTTGCTGGAAGGGTTGCCCATATTGCCGCGCCGTTTCCTCGTACCAGTCCCAAAAATTGATGACCCAGCGGGACGGAGCCTGCTCCGGGCTGGAAGTCAGATCCTCGCCGTTGAGATAGGGAAAGAGGACAGCGGCATTGCGGGCGTCTTCGGCGATCCATCGTCGGGCCTGTTCTTCATCGGCAAGAAAACCATCCCCAAGCACAATGGAACCTTGAAACGCAATCCCCGCATTTTCCGTAAGGGGTCGCGCCTCCCAGTCCTCTTCCCCGGCCTTGAGAAAGGAGGAAACGGCCTCCACCGGGTGCCCGTCCAGCAGGACGGGGCCGTCATAGGGACGCGCGCCGGGGGTGCGGATGACGACCTGACTGGTGCAGACCGTGGCATTGCCTTCCCACGGCATATCCGGCCAGGCCGCGCGGATGCGGCAGCCCGCCTGCTCCAGCGCCAGCAGCCCGGCCTCGCGGGTGTCGCCCTGGGCAAGGGTATTGGTGGCGATGAGGCCGAAGTCGCCGCCGGCCCGCGTCAATTGCGCGGCGCGGCGGAAGAAATAGGCGACGAGATCGGCCTGCCCGCGTTGGCCGCCGGCCAGCACCTCCACCAGATATTCCCGGTAGGCATTGCCCAGCGCCTCCCTCATGCGCTGGCTGCCCAGAAAGGGCGGATTACCCACCAGGGCGTCGAAGCCGGGATCTTCCCGCTCAAAGACTTCGGGGAATTCCAGCGCCCAGTGCAGGGGCCGGGTGAGTCCGGGATTGGCGTCGGCGGCCTTTTCCGTCGTGGCCGTGCCGCCGCCCCGCAGGAGCGCCCGCCGTTCCTCCTCCAGCCAGCGGGCAAGGGCATCGGCACCATGGCAAAAGGCAGGATGCAGCAGCTTGTCCACCAGCTGATAGCGCGCGTCCTCCTCCAGCTTGCCCCGCACCCGCAAGGCGGCCAGGATCAGGGCATCGGCCCGCAGGCGCAGCCGGGCCACGTGCGCCTCGGCCTCGGCCAGACAGGCGGCCTTGCGTTCCACATTGAGCGGCGTATCCGAGGGCAGGCGTTCCAGCGCGTCGCGGGCCTCGCGCGCGGCGCGCACGGCCTTCCGCATGTCCGTGGAGCCGAAGACGAGGCTCCCCTTTTCCGGCGTGAGGGAAAAATCCTCCAACTGTTGTGCGTTCACGATGCCGAGCAGGGCATCCCCGCAGCGCAGGGCGTGATCCAGAAAGGTAAAGGGACGCTCCTTTTGCAGGGTGATCAGCCAGAGGGAGAGCTTGGCCATTTCCACGGCAAGGGGGTTGTTGTCCACGCCGTAGAGGCAGCGGTCCGCCACCATGCGCCGGGCCAGCGCCGCGCGTTCCTCGGCGTCCTCAGGCAGGGGGCTTGCGGGCGGCGTGTGGTTCCAGGCTTCCAGCAGGCGTTCCGCCAGATAGCGGCAGGCCTGCACCAGAAAGGCCCCGGAGCCCATGCTCATGTCGCAGACTTTCAGGGAGAGCAGCGCATCGGGCGAGCGCAGCCGCCACTGCGCGCGCGGCAGCCCTTCCGCCGGGCCGTCGTAGACGTGCGGTTCCAGCGTGGCGGCCACGATCAGCTCCGTGAGAGGGCGCGGCGTATAATGCGTCCCGGTATCCCTGCGCTGGCTGCCGGCCGTCACATACAGGCCCCCGGCGGGGATGACCACGGGCATGTCGAAGCTGTCCCGGCGCAGCAGACCGACAAAGGGCAGTATGCGTGCGGTCAGGGCGGCGTCGCCGTCGCAGGCCAGATGCAGGCGGGCGCGCTGCCGTTCGGCCTCGGCCTGCGTCTCGGCCTCCGCCAGCAGGCTGCCCTGCCTCCCGCCGCGGCCGCGTGGGGCATCCCCGCGCAAACGTTTTTGCAGTGCGCCTTTCTGGCTGTGCGTCAGGTCGGCCAGACGCCGCAGCAGGGCGTCCTCCCCCTGCCGCATGAGCGTTTCGGCTTCCGTCAGCGAAAGGAACGGCTCTCCCTGCTGCCCGGCCGCCAGACCCAGCAGCTCATCGTCCGCCCGCGCGGCCGTGCGGTCCAGCAGGCCTTCGTACACGTGCCCGATCTGTTCCACGCCCAGCGCGCGAAAGGACAGGCGCACGGCTTCATCCCGCCCCGTCGTGCGGCGGTCCCGCAGGAATTGCAGGGACTCCAGCATGTGCAGGATCACGCGATTATCCACGGGCAGGGGCCGGGCGGGCGCGTCCCGCCAGTAACTGCCGTGCGGGCGGCCTTCCAGAAAGGGGTAGACATCGGGATCAAAGAGCGATCCGCCATAGGCGGGCAGGAGCAGCGCCTCATGCCGAATGCCGCCGAACACGGCCCGAAACAGGGAGAGCAGACGCACCCAGGCGTCGTGCCGGTAGCTGAGGACCTCCTCCCCGTGCCTGTCGGCCTGTTCCCGCAGGCTTTCGCACAGCGTCGAGACGGCATAGGCTTCATCATAGACGGGGTCGCCCAGCCGCAGCAGCCCCCTCTCCTCGGCGGAAAGCAGGAAGACCAGCCGCATCATGACGGTCAGTGCGGCCTCATAGAGCAGCCGGGGCGAGAGCCCCTGCAGCATGGGCGTATCCATCCGCCTGTCCAGCCGGTCCACCGCCCGCAGGAATTCGGTTATGGCGCCGCGTACCTGCAGGCCCAGCTTTTCGGTGACGTCCTGCTGCGCATTGGCGCTCTGCTCCATGAGGCGCGGCAGGGTGAATCCTCCGCCAGCGAAAAGAAGCGCCGCATATGCAGCAGGGTCACGAAGGAACGCAGGGTTATGCGCTCCTCCAGCCAGAATCGGGCATACCAGGAAACGAGGGACGATGTCCTGTTCTGGCGGGCATAGACCAGCATGAACTGTTCGCCGTCGCTCACAAGCCCCAGCGGCACGCCGGAAGCCCGGCACAGTTCCGTCATGCGGCGGGCCGGGCTCCAGGAACAGGCCTGTTCCGGCTGTGGCGCTTCCAGCGGCCGGCCTGGAGCGATGCCGATCAGCATGACCGGCCGCCGCGTCTCTTCCGGAGCGGATGCGGTCGGGGCGTCCAGCTCCAGCACATCGTCCGGCGCACCCGTCGCCGGGGGCAGCAACAGCCAGTCCGGGCGCAGCTCCACCCCCATTTCCGGCAGGCTCAGGCAGGGGGCATGGGGATGCTCTTCCGCCTCCACCAGCACTCCGGCATCATATTCCAGCAGCTCGGACAGGACGAAGCTCACGAATTCCCGGCAGGCCGCGGGACTGCGGCGATCCGCATCCCGCGCGGCGAGCGCGGCCCGCAACCGCCCCGCCGCCGTTGCCTCCAGCGGATCCAGCCCGTCCGGCAGGCGCTCCAGCAGCACCGGCAATGTCAGAAAGGGACCGGAAACATCCAGCAGCGACAACCATTCCAGATGCTCGTTCAGAGATGACACGGCCATATACGCAGATCCTTGTTGTTCTCCTCGTCCACTACGGACGTTCTCACGCCATCCGCGGCGCATGGCCCCTTGCCCCAGTCGCCCCACGGCCGCCGCATCGCGTTCCATCTTCTTCAAAGCTGAAATGCTGCAACATGCATTTTGCAAATAACTTCAACAAACAAGTCAAATGAGCTGTACCCGCTCCGCTCGTCTTTGGGGACGGGGTCGCCTCGTGTCCCTGTCTCTTCCCCTTGGTAAAAGCGCGCTGCTGAAACGCTCTACATACCGGCCCGCGCGAGGGAGGCGGGGACGAACCAGAGGACGGCCAGCGGGAACAGGGTTTGCCGGGGATCTTCGTAACGTGCCCGCAGGTGACGGCTTTCCTCAGCCTTTTCGCCGGGGATGCGGCGCAGGCGCTCTTTCAGCACCGCGACATCGGCCTGGAAGGCTTCACGCTCTTCATCATCGAACAGCGAAAGCTGCCGCGGCGTCTGCATGACCTCAAGCTGGGCGCGGATGGCGGCAGCCAGTTCGTCCATGATGGCCTCGAACCAGGCGACTTCTTCATTTGCCCGGCGTTCCATGCGGCTGGACAGCGTTTTCAGCCGCTCATCGCAGCGGACTTGCAGCGCCTGATAGAGCGCGGGGGCCGTGCGCGGCCACAGGTTGTCGCGCAGGCGATCCTCCAGTTCCTCACGGCGCGGCATGGGGGGCTGGCGCATGGCGTTGTTCCAGAAGGTTTCCAGCTCCTGAACGCCCATGCGGGAAAAGCGCCCGTTGCGGATGCGCCCGCCGGCCATGACCATTTCCTCGAAAATGCGCTGACTGGTGCCGCCGACGACGATGATGCGGCCGAGAGCCACCACGACGGGGGCCGTCAGAAAGGATGAGGGCACGATATGGCAGGCCACGCGATGCAGGCGGCAGTCCCGGGGGGATGTCCAGAGCTGCGCTCGCAGCAGGCGGAGGCTCATGCGCACGAGCTGGTGGTTGAGGTGGGCCAGCACCACATCATCCCTGCCGGCGGCCTCGTCACCACTGAAGACGATGGGGCGCGGCGTGCCGGTGTAGGGATGGGCATTGCCTTCCAGGCAGCGTGCCCACGCGCCGCTGAAGGGCGGCAGCCGGAAGGCGTGGCCGTCGGGGATGCCCTCGACCCGCACAGGCTCCAGCGGCGGCTGCTGGGCCAGGCGCAGGGCCACGTCCACGGTATGGCGCACATGGGCGGGCGTCAGCAGGAGAGCTTGCCGCGTATGTTCCATTTTGGCATGGACATCTTCCAGGATGCGGCGCAGGTCGCGGTCCAGCTGCAGGCAGCGGCGGGCGGCCCGCGCTTCGGCCTCGGCACGGCTCGTATCCAGAGAGCGGGAAACGCCGCCATCGGCAAGCATGGCCTTTTCCACCTGTTCGGCAATGACGGGGCCGACTTTGCCGAGGTCCTGCCGGATGTTCTCGACCTTGTGAACCACACGATGGAGGAATTCGAGGTCATCGCGCAGCACGTCGCCTTCCGCCGCCGAAGCATCAAAATTGGCGGGGACAAAGTGGAAGATGTCCACTGTCGGAGCCTGCTGCCCGTGGCGGTCAACGCGGCCGTTGCGCTGCTCCAGGCGGCTGGGGTTCCACGGGATCTCATAATGCAGCAGGCGCGAGCAGTGGTTTTGCAGGTTGATGCCTTCCGAAGCGGCGTCCGTCCCCAGCAGGATACGCACGGGCGAGTCGGACGGCGAGGCCTGAAAGGCGGCCTTGGCCCTTTCCCGATCCTGCGGCGAAACGAGGCCGTTCAGGCAGATCAGCCGCTCGCCGCCGAGTCCTGCCCGTGTCATCAGCTCGGCAAGATAATCCTGCGTATCAAGATACTCGGTAAAGATGACGACGCGCGTATCCGTCCAGACGCCGTCGGGACAGAGCGTTTCCCGCAGCCAGTCAAGCAGCCGTGCGGCCTTGGCGTCCTTTTGTCTGGCGGGGCCTTCGGCCCAGCGCCGCAGGGCGCGCAGCAGCTTTTCTTCTTCGGTATCCGGGGACGGCAGACACGCGCCGGACAGCGTCAGGGCATCTTCCACGGCCTCTTCCGCCTCCGCATCCGTCAGCTCTTCAAGATCAGGCAGAAAGAACTGGCCGACCGGCGCCGGCCGGGCATGGAGCTTTCGGCTTTCCGCATGGCGCGCCAGCGTTTTCGCAAACGCCTGTGGTGACGAGAACAGACGCTTTTTCAGCAGCTTGAGCACAAATTGCAGCGCAGTCAGGGACGCTTTGCCCTTGCTGCCAAGGTGACTCATGCAAAGTCGGGCGTAGCGCCGCAGCAGGATATGGCCCTCACGTTCTTCAGGGCTGTAGTCCACTTCCAGCGAGTGGATCTCCCGCCGGGGGAACCGCGGTGTGCCGTCAAAGTCGACGATCTCGCTTTTCATGCGCCGGATCAGCACCTGGCCGAGGGCTTCGGGAGAAGGCCGCACGCCGCGCATGAAGCGCTGATCATCCAGGATCTCCAGCAGTGCGGAGAAGCTTTCCCGATAGCCATTGTGCGGGGTCGCCGTCAGGAAGATGCGGTGCTCGAAGTGACGCGCCATGCGTCGGATGATGCGCGTCCGCTGCGAGGGTTTGGCATAATGCAGGGAGCCGGCGGGCGCGATGTTATGCGCTTCGTCCACGATCAGCAGATCGTAACGGCGCGGCCAGCTGCTTTCGCCGTCCGGCGGCAGCGTTTCGCAAAAGCGCTGAAAGACGCGATCCTGCTTGAGATAGTCGATGGAGGTGATCAGGCGGGGGAAGTGCGTCCAGGGATTGACATGGATGCCCCGCTGCCGTCGCAGACGGGAAACGGCCTCACTGTTGATGATGCGGAACTCAAGGCCGAACTTGTCGCGCATCTCGTCCCGCCACTGGTATTGCAGGGCGGCGGGGCAGACGATCAGGACGGATGCGACGCGATTGCGCAACATGAGTTCCTGCATGGTCAGCCCGGCTTCGATGGTCTTGCCGAGGCCGACGTCGTCAGCCAGCAGCAGGTTGACGCGCGGCATGGTCAGGGCGCGGGCCACGGGTTCCAGCTGGTAGTCCTCCGGCTCCACGCCGCTGCGGAACGGCGCCTGCATGGAGGTGTGGTCCATCTGCGAAACGATGCCCCAGCGCACGGCGTGGAGAAAGGCCTCCAGATCGCGCGAATCGTCGCAGTGCCGCATGGCGGGCAGGGACGAGGCTTCCCGCGCTTCCACGCCGGGCTCAAGCTCCCAGATGACGTTCAGGCGTTCGTCGAGAGCGTCCTCATCAAGACAGGACAGGCTGACGAAGTGCTGCCCTGTCCGGGAGCTTTCCGGCAGGGCCTGCAAGACGCATTCTTCCACAAGATAGGGCCTGCCGCGCACGATCACGGTCTGGCCGACTTCCGGCGCTGTCGTCATGATCTATCCTTTGCTTCTGGGGGCGGTATCTGAAAAAACAGCCGCATCCAAGCATAGCACAAAAGATCGCGTCTTGCCAGCAGGATCAGGAGCGCACCGGAGAAAGCCTGACTGACGGCAGGGGCGGCAGATTATCCTGCATCAAAGCGGATCATATCTTGCACATCGACGACCGTAAAAGGCGTCATGCCGCATTCCATGCACCGGCATCACGCCGCTCAACAGCCCCCCGAACCATGAAGGCCGTTCCTCGGAACGGCCTCCCCGGATCGTCAGTCAGCGCTCGCGCATACGGTATCGCGGGCGGGGGGCTACTTGCCGTTCAGAGCAGATCACGAAACACATCGAAATCCTTTTGCCAGCCGGGCGGGCAGGGATTGAAGGCCCGGCCGCTGGAAAGCTCCACGCGCGGAATCACAAAATGCAATTCATGATGCCCGGCGTGGCTGTGCCGAACCCAGAGAATTGCCCGCTGATCTTACTCCAGCCCGGCAAAGGCGACAGCCTCGAAATCATCCATGACGCGCCGCTCCTGTTCCGGCGTCACCGTGTCGTCGGGATGCCAGGAAAGAACCCCGGCCGTAAAACGCCATGTCGTGTTCAGCGAATCAATCAGCGCCCGCGTCTGCTCCACGTCGCCGCGCAGGACTTCCGGCGGATGCATGTCCCGGCCCGGATAATCCTGCCGTACCAGATAGCGCGTGGGCGCACTACCGTTTCCCCGTCCATGCGGAAACACCTTCATATACATGACGGCTCTCCGGGAGGGGGCGGGCCTGTGTCTTTCGCAAGCAACGCCCGTTCAAGGCTGACCAGTGCCGTCAGAATCTCCACGGCTTCGGCACGGCTTTTCCAGGTGTTGGCCCAGCGGGCAAGCTGGTTAAGATTGGCCCCGATACGCGCAAGCTGCCGGATACGCTCTTTCTCCAGCGGTGTTTGCCGCAGACGATAGTCCAACGCCCGTTGGCGCAGAAAATCCGTAACGGTCTGTCCCTGCACAGTAGCCTTGGCAGTAATGGCTTCTTTCTCCTCCGGTGTGACGCGCAGCTTGAGCCATACACTGCGCCTTGCTGCTGTGCTCATGTCCTTTCCTGCCTTTGGCGTTTGTGCGGGGTCGAGGGGCGGCACGCCCCCGCCAGCCCCGGCAGGGGGCACCGCGTCAGCGTGTGCCCACAACGGGTAGGCTGGCTCTGCGGCCTGCCGCCATATTTCAGATACGCTGCCTTGACCGGCAGGGGATATCCCTTTGCGAAGCATGCGAAATAAGAAAAAAGCGAAATAAGCGAAAAAAGATTCATGATGCGTCACCTCTTTTTTCGCTTATTTCTCTCTGATCGCTTTTTTCGCACAAACAGAGAATCAGACGCGAACGTCCGCCGGTCTTTTCCCGGGAAATACTGATGCGCCGCTGGGCTTCCAGTTGCTGCAAGACAGGCTGCAAACGTTCTTTCGGGACATGCCCGTGAAAAATCCGGCTCAGTTCCGTTGCCGACATCGGCCCCTCCCGGAGTGCGGTCAGAACCTTCCCTTCCAGCGGATCTGCTCCCCGGCTGCCGAATATCGAGTGAGGCACCTGGTGGAAAATGCTTTTCTCCATCTCAAACGGTGGCGAGGTATTGCTACCAGATATGCGAAGAAGCTCACTCCGTTTGAGGCTGCCGTACAAATCCGCTGTATAGCGATATGGCTCAAGGTGTTACCTTAATCTCGTGTAGACACTATCTAAAGGCAATTTTCAAAAAAACAAGCGGGGAAGCCCCGTTGCCGCCGCATCTTTCATGGCGGTGAAAGGGAAACGGGGAAGCGTAGCCGCGATTACGTGCGGACGGACATCGGGAAGAAGGGTATCCTTCTTTGCATGAAACTCTCATAATGCGGGCCTCTCGAAGGAGCCCCCCTTGCCAAATATGGAAAAAACCGTATCCTTAACAGGAACAGCCCCTGCCCGGGGCGATACTGGCGGCGGAGGCCATCCCCGGCAAGCGGGAACGTCCTTTTTGTCCGCCGCAGCATTTTTCGGAGGTTTTCCCTATGGAAGCGACACGCACTCTTTCCCGGAGCGCGACCAGTGCCGTCTCTGTGTATATGCGTCAGGTATACGGCTGGATGACGGCCGGTCTCGCCCTGACAAGCGCCGTGTCCTGGGCCGTGGCATCCGCCCCCGCCGTGCAGGCCGCCATTTTCGGCAACATGGTTGTGCCCATTCTGCTGATCGTGGCACAGTTCGGCCTTGTCATCGCGCTTTCCGCGGCCGTGCATAAGATGTCCGCCTCGACGGCCACGGGCCTTTTCCTGCTCTATTCCGTCCTGACGGGCCTGACGCTGTCAGCCATTTTTACCGTCTATCCCATCGGATCCATCGCCAACGCCTTTCTTTCCACGACGGGCCTCTTTCTGGCCATGACCGTCTACGGCACGGTGACAAAGCGCGATCTGACGGGTATGGGCAGCTTCCTCATGATGGGGCTCATCGGCATCATCATCGCCAGCCTTGTCAATCTTTTTCTGCAAAGCTCCATGATGGACTTTGTGATCAGCTGCATCGGCGTCGTGGTCTTCACCGGCCTGACGGCCTACGATACCCAGAAGCTCCGTGAATTCGGCATGGCCGCTCCTCTTGAGGACGGTACCGCCGTGCGCCGGGGAGCCATTCTTGGCGCGCTGACGCTGTATCTGGATTTCATCAACCTCTTTTTGATGCTCCTGCGCCTCTTTGGCGGTAACCGCGACTAGGCGGCCGATCCGCCGCGACCGCGGCAGGCAGGAAAAAACCTCGTCCGCCCGTCGGGAGATCCGGCGGGCGGCCTTCATTTGAGGATGGTGACGCCATGTTTCAATCCGCGGTCGCCCCATCCGCCGACTGACGCAGCACCCGACGGCCCGGAGTGTTCGCGTTGCCGGGCGGCTTGTCTCTCCCTGAAGGGAGATGTTTCGGAAAGGGGTTTCACCGGATTGCCCGGTGTGTCAGGAAGAGCTTTCCCCCTGAAGGGGGAGGTTTCAGACCACGAAGGAAATTTTGATGAAAAAACGCGGGAAAAAATATTCCACTCCCGCCGCCGCCCCCTCTCTGCGGGGACGCTATACGGCGTTGCGCAATGGGGAGGGGGGCTTTGTGACCCCACTGGACGATGAGGGACGCGTCTGCGGCGCGGATATTTTCATCCCCCCCTACGCCAGCGGCGGCGCATGGCATCAGGACGTGGTCTCGGTGCGCGCCAAGGGCGGATCGAGGCGCACGCGTTCGGGCAAGTGGCGGAGAGGGCGCATTGTGGGCGTTGAGGCGCGTGGGCTTGCGGAAGTGCCCGCACACGTGCTCCGCCGCAACGGCGACTGGCTGGAATGCGCGGCCGCTGGCGGACGTCTCGACGTTCATCTGCGGGTTCCCGTGCCGGAAGGCGGGGAGGCGCCGCGCGAGGGCGAACTGCTGTCCGTTGCGCCGGAGGTGGAACTTGACGGCGGGATCTGGGCGGGACGTCTTGTGGCGCGCATGGGCCGGGAAGACGACGTGCGCGTGCTGGAAACGCTGATCAAGTGCAATCACGGCGCGCCGGGGACCTTTTCGCCGGGAGCGCTGGCCGGGGCGGAGGCCCTGCCCGGAGAGCCGGAAGCGGAGGATTGGCATGATCGCGAGGATCTGCGCCAGGCGGTGCTGGTGACCATTGACGGCGAGGACGCGCGGGACTTTGACGATGCCGTGGAAGTGACGCCGGAACCCGGCGGCTGGAGGCTGCGCGTGGCCATTGCCGACGTGAGCCACTATGTGCGGCCGCGCACGGCGCTTGATGAGGAGGCGCGGGAGCGGGGCAATTCGTGGTATTTTCCCACATCCGTGGAACCCATGCTGCCGTTTGCCCTGTCGCATGGGCTGTGCAGCCTTGTGCCGGGGCGGCCGCGTCTGGCCATACTGGCGGAAGTGCATTTTGACGGGCTGGGACGCCCTGGATCAACGCGCTTCGCGCCCGTGGTGATGCAGTCCGCGGCGCGCCTGACCTATGCGCGGGTCCGGGACTGCGTGCTGGAAAGGAATGCGGCGGAGCGCACCGCGCTGGCCGCCACGCCGCGCGGGGACGAGGTGCTGCGTATGCTGGACGACGCCGTCGATCTGTTCAGGGTGCTGCGGCAGGCACGGCTGAAACGGGGCGCACTGGACTTTGGCCTGCCGGAGGCCGCCTGCGAGGTGGACGGCGAGGGCCGCCTTGTCTCCCTGCGCCGCCGGGAACGCCATGACGCGCACCGGATGATCGAGGAATTCATGATCGCCGCCAACGAAGCCGTGGCGCGCTGGCTGGGAGGCTGCCGCCTGACGGCGGACGGACGCATTGTGCCGCCCGTCGCCACGCAACGCGGAGAAAACCCGCGCAGGGAGGCCGCGCCCTTTCTGTACCGGACGCACCCGTTGCCGCATGTCGAACGCCTGGAGGGGCTTTTTGAGACGTTGCGCGCCACGGCGCTGGAAGCCGCGCCCCCAGAGGGCACTGCCGCCGGCGCGAAGGGATTGCGTGCGGCGCTGGAGCGGGCGCGGGGAACGGAACAGGAGTTTCTGGTCAACCGCCTCTGCCTGCGGGCCATGCCGCAGGCCCGCTACCAGCGCGGCAATGAGGGCCATTTCGGGCTCGCATCGGGCGCCTACTGCCATTTCACCTCTCCCATACGCCGCTATGCGGATTTGACGGTGCATCGCGTGCTGAAATGCGCGCTGGGCATGGATGCCGGGCCCCTGCCCGGCGGTCAGCGGCTGGATCGCCTTGCGGATCATCTCAACCGGCGGGAACGCGCGGCGCAGGAGGCGGAACGGGAAATGGATCGCCGTCTGGCCTGTCTGGCCCTGCGGGGCCGGGAAGGCGAGGCGTTTCGCGGCGTGGTTTCCGGCCTGACGGAATTCGGTCTGTTTGTGGAACTGGCCGATCCGCCTGTGGAAGGCATGATCCGCGTGGAAGATCTCGGCCCGGACTGGTATGAGTACGATGCCCGCCGCCAGACGCTGCGCGCCGTGCGCGGCGGCGGCCTCTGGAAGCTGGGGCAGACGGTGGATGCGCGCCTGCTGGAGGTCCTGCCCGGCCGTCTGGAAATCCGCCTCGCGCCCGCCGACACGGAAGAGGAGGGCGGCGGCCGGCGGCGGATCGGGCGTCTGGCCGCACGGCGGGAGAAACGTGGAACCGTCCGCGTCTCGCGGCGCGGCAGACGCGGCGGGAGGCGGCGCTGATGGGATTTCTCGCGCGGCGTCAGGGCATGGGCGCGGCGGCGTTGCTGCTGGCCGCCAGCACCGTTCTTTCCCGTTTCATGGGACTGCTTCGCGACAAGGTCATTTCCTGGCAGTTTGGCGCGGGCGGCGAGGCGGACATGTACTTTGCCGCCTTTGTCGTGCCGGACATCATCAATCACCTGCTGGCGGGCGGCTTTCTCTCCATTACGGCCATCCCGCTGCTGGCCCGCCGCTTTGCCGAGGACGAGGAGGATGCCTGGAGGCTTTTCTCCGCCATGTTTCGCTGGATGCTGCTGGGATCGGTGGCGCTGACGCTGGGCGCCATGCTGCTGGCCGAACCGCTGGCCGCTGTGGTCGCGCCCGGCTTTGACGCCGCGCGGCGGGCACGGCTGGCCTTTTTCATGCGGCTGGTGCTGCCCGCGCAGGTTTTTTTTCTCTGCGGGGCCGTCGTGACGGCGCTGCTCTATCTGCGGCGGCAGTTCAGTGTGCCCGCGCTTTCACCGCTCATCTACAATGGCTGCATCATTCTCGGCGGCCTGCTGACGCCGCTGGTCTGGCCGGGGGCGGGCATGGCGGGCTACTGCGTGGGCGTCAGCCTTGGCGCGGCCCTCGGCGCGTTCTGCCTGCCGCTGCTGGCGGCTTCCCGCGGCGGCATTTGCTGGCGCGCCGTCTGGAGGCATCCGCTGATTCGCCGTTTCCTTCTGATGACGCTGCCGCTCATGCTGGGACAGACCGTCGTCTATCTGGACGAGCAGTTTTACCGCGTTTTTGGCAGCATGGCGGGCGACGGGGCCGTCAGCCTGCTCAACTATGCCAAACGGATTACACAGGTGCCCATAGGCCTCATGGGGCAGGCCGCCGCCGTGGCCTCCTATCCCTTTCTGGTTTCCCTGCTGGCAAACAACGATGAGGCGGGCTTTGCCTCCACGCTCAACACGGCGCTGAAGACCAGCCTTGCCCTGATACTCCCCTGCGCCGCATGGATGCTTGTCGCCGCCCTGCCCATTGTCAGCGCCATCTTCCAGGGCGGACGTTTCGGGCCGGAGGAAAGCCTAGCGGCCGCGCCCCTGCTGCGGCTCATGCTGGCCTTCACCCCCTTCTGGATAGTCCACATGGTGCTTGCGCGCGGCTATTACGCGCATGGCGACACCCTGACCCCCGCGATCACCGGCACGGCGCTGACCCTCTGTTGTCTGCCGCTCTATGTCTGGTGGGCCGTGCCGCGCGGACCGTGGGCCATCGCGCTTGTCTCCGGCGGCGGCGTGGCCGTCTATGTCCTCTGGCTCACCATCATCTGGATACGGCGTTACGGCACGGCGGCCTTTGCGGGGCTGCCGCCGCTGCTTCTGCGGGTGCTGCTCTGTACCCTGCCCGCCGCGGCTCTCGCGGCCTTCTGTCAGTCCCTTGCCGCGCCGTTTACGCGCGGGCTGCCGTCCTTTGCGGCCGCCTGCGCGACGGCCGCGGCCGGAGGGCTGGCCTTTGCCGCGCTGTTTCTTCCCCTTGCCCGCGTGTTTGTTCCCTCGCTCATGGCGGGGCTGCCGCGCCGCCCGCGGCCAAAGGCCCGGTAAGCAGAAAGGAAAGAACCGCACCGGCGAGGGCCGGGCGGTTCTTTCCTTTCTGCGAAGTGGCGGAGGCGTATAGGGGTCGAACCTACCGCAGACGGTAAGGCCTGCCGCCGGTTTTGAAGACCGGGCGCCACACCGGTGACGAAACGCCTCCCTTCCCCAGAACAACATATGCCTGGGCGATTTTTCCATCGCGCGGGCAACGCCGCCCGCGCCCTGGACGCGGGCATCCGCTCGGAGAAACATGGCACGAATTGCCGCCGGGGTCAATCCGTCCCTGGGACGTGCGGTTCGTTTCCCTCCGCTCCGGCAGGAAAGCGGGCCGGCCGAACGTCGCGAACTGATTTGTTTTTTATCTTTTTCCAAGGTGTTACGGAAAAAGGCGAAAGGAGTTTTTGCCGCCGCACGCGAAATAGCGGGATCTACGCTTTGCAATTTTGTTGTTTTATGCTAGAAGAGGGGATAGTCTCCGTCTCACAAGGCATGCCCGCCGGACGGAACACGGCAGAGGGCATTTTGCAAGCCGCTCAGTGCGCTTGTCGCGGCGGTCCGGCGGAACCGGACCAAGGCTTTCCTGTGATGCCTACCGGCATCGTGACCCCATGGGAGAAATCGCATGACAACACTGTTTTACCTGTTGGGCTATCTCGCGGTCATCGGCTTTATCGCAATGGCCTGTATCAAAATCAAAACCTACCTGCAGGCCAGCCCCCTGCATGTGCGCTGGGAACTCTACCCCGTGCCCCATGAGGGCGCCCGCGCCAAGCGCGGCGGCAGCTTCATGGAAGACAAGGAATGGTGGACGAAGCCCCGCCATGTGGATCATCTGGGCGACATCAAAGGTATCCTGACCGAGGTGATCTTTCTGCACGCCACCTTTGAGCACAACCTGAAGCTGTGGTTCCGCACCTATCCCTTCCATTTCGGGCTGTACATGCTCATGGGCGGGGCCATCATCCTTGTGCTCGTGGCCTTCCTGCGCCTCTTCGGCGTTGATCCCGAAGGCGGTTTCCTGACGTTCGTCCTTAACGTTATCAACGCCGTCAGCATGATCGGCATGTTTGGCATCATCGGCGGTGGTATCGGCCTCATCTGCCGCCGCCTGCACGACGAGGGGCTGCGCAGGTACTCCACGCCGGAACACTTCTTCAATCTTGGCGTGTTCATCGTCTTCGCGCTGATCGGCCTGGCCGCCTGGAGCGTCAACACCTCCTTTGCCCGCCTGTCCTCCGACTTCATCTACAATCTGCTGACCTTCAACTTCGAGCCGGTGGCCAGCGGCACGTTCGCGCTGCACATGCTCTTCGGTTTCTTCCTGCTCATCTGGATCCCCATGACCCATATGGCGCACGTCGTCTTCAAATACTTCACCTACCATGACATTCGCTGGGGCGACACGCCCACCACCTACAGCGAGGAAAACAAGAAGAAGATCGGCGAAGCCCTGAAGTTCAACGTGACGTGGTCCGCTTCCCACATCAATCCCGAAGGTTCCGCCACCAAGAACTGGGTGGACGTTGCCACCAGCACCGGCGAACCCGCCAGCAAGTAGGACGGAACCCATCTTCTTCAGGGAGACGCGCACGCCCCGCCGGGCCACCCGGCCGGCGGCGCAATCCGCCAACGCAATCCGCCTGATGGAGCGATTTCTATGAAAGATACGTTGCAACTGACAGATATTTCCACTGCCGAAGGGCAGATGGTTCACATCGATCTCAAGGACCTGCCCGAAGTTCCCGGGCTGGATCTGAAAAAAATGCCCTGGCGTCCCTTCACCGAGGAACAGAAGGAAAAGACCGCCTGCATTCTTGATGAAGTCTGCGTGCTGAACATCCCCAAGCCCGCCAACAGGCAGGAAGAGGAAGAGCTGGTCAACAAGTTCATCAACGGCATGCGTAAGTTGTTTTCCAAGGAAAACAACTGGACCTTCCTGCCGCTGCTGGAAACGAGCATGGACTATTGCGCCCAGTGCAACTCCTGCTCCGAAGCCTGTCATCTCTATGAAATGTCCGGCGAAAACGAAATGTACCGGCCCAACTTCCGGTCTGAGATTTTCCGCCGCATCTACAAGCAGTACGTCAAGAAGGAGCCTCTGGCCAAATGGCGTTACGGCGACATGGAGCTGAACTGGAAGACCGTGGCGCGCCTTGGCGAACTGGCCTACCGCTGCAACCTGTGCCGCCGCTGCGCCCAGACCTGCCCCATCGGCGTGGACAACGGTCTGATCGCCCGCGAAATCCGCAAGCTGTTCAGCCAGGAACTGGGTATCTATCCCCGTGAACTCCACGAAAAGGGCACCGTCAATCAGATGAAGGTGGGTTCCTCCACCGGCATGACCCCCGACGTGGTGAAGGAAAACGTGGAGTTCATCGACGAGGACTACACGGAAATCACCGGCGTGGGCATCCACACGCCCTTTGACGTGAAGGGCGCGGACATCCTGCTGCTGCACAACGCCGGCGAAGTCATGGCCTGGCCTGAGAACATCGCCGCCTTCTCCCTGATTTTCCAGGAGGCCGGTCTGTCCTGGACCCTGTCCAGCAAGTCGGTCGGCTACGACGCGGTGAACTACGGCGTGTTCTATGACGACGCGCAGTTCGCCCGCATCGCCCTGCAGCATATGCAGGCCGCCAAGGAACTCGGCGTCAAGAAGATCGTTCTGAGCGAATGCGGCCATGCGCACAAGGCCCTGACCGTCATCGCCGACCGCGTCATCCCCTACGAATACCAGGTGCCGCGTGAAAGCTGCTACGTCACCCTGCGCGACATCGTGATGAGCGGCCGCCTCAAGCTGGATCCCAGCCGCAACAACTTCCCCGTGACGCTGCACGACCCCTGCAACATCGTGCGCCTCATGGGCATTGTGCAGCCGCAGCGCGATATCCTGCATAAGATTGCGCCCATGTTCCGCGAAATGCCCTGCCACGGCGTGGACAACTACTGCTGCGGCGGCGGCTCCGGCTTTGCCATCATGACGCGCAACAATATTGACGAGTGGCGCGGCAACATCTCCGGACGTAAAAAGATGCAGCAGATCGCGGCGGCCTTCAAGGATTGCCTCGGGCCCGAAACCAAGAAATACATCTGCGCTCCCTGCTCCAACTGCAAGGGCCAGATCCGCGAAATGCTGGAACACAACGATCTCTACAGCAAGAACAGCTTCGCTTACGGCGGCCTGGTGGAACTGATCGTCAACGCCATGGTCAACGTGAATCCCGGCTTTATCAAGTGGGAAAGCGAAGAGGAATAACGGCGCGCCGTAACGGCGCCCTGCGCGCCTGACGGCCCGGACGGACGGCGGCCGGTACCCCGTATAACCCCACGCGAGTACCGGCCGCTTTTTTGTCAACTTTCTCCCCGGAACGCCAGCTAGCCTTTACGGCGATACTGGATGACCCTTGTGCGTTTGTTCTGTTCCAAAAGAATTAACTGAATTTTGATAAAGGCGAACTTTTTCTGAAAGACGCATCTTGCCCCGGCGCGGGGCGTGTGCTACCGTCATGGCTGCCAGCCGGCTGGGGCAAAAAAGGCGGGCATGTCTCTCCCGACGCCGTATCCCCGCCCTGACAGGGTAATAGTTCAGACAACAATAAGGATGCTCTGATGAGAGAAAGATGCGTTTTCGCCGCGTGGGGCCGGGGGCTGCTGGCCGCCGCGCTTCTTCTGGCAGGCATGGTCTGCGGCGCGCCCGCCCTGGCCGCCGATCCCGCCGTCCGCCTTGAGACCAGCATGGGCGATATCATCGTCCGCCTGGACGCCCGCAAAGCGCCCATGACGGCGACGAACTTTCTTGAGTACGTGAAGGCCGGGCATTACGACGGCACGATTTTTCACCGCGTGATTAAGGGCTTCATGATTCAGGGCGGCGGCATGGGGCCTGATCTGAAGGAAAAACCCGCGCGCGCGCCCATCAAGAACGAGGCGGCGAACGGCCTGAAAAATTCCAAGTATACCCTTGCCATGGCTCGCACGTCCGAACCCCATTCGGCCACGTCGCAATTCTTCATCAACGTCGCCAACAATGCCTTCCTTGACTACAAATCCCAGACGCCGCAGGGCTGGGGTTATGCCGTCTTCGGCAAAGTCGTCAAGGGGCAGGACGTTGTGGACAGGATCGCTTCCGTGCAGACGGGCAGGCGCGGCTACCATGAGGACGTGCCGTTGGATCCCGTTTTCATCAAGCGCGCGACCATTCTTGAGTGATGGAAGAGCCCGTACCGCACGGCGGCACGGGCTCTTTTGCGCGGGCAGCGTTTTTGCTCCCTAGGGTTTGACGTAGGCGTAGCCCTCGCGCTGCATGGCCACAAGCGCCGCCATCCCGGCGGGCACGACATGGCAGCATGGCCACAGTTGTTCTTTCGCAAGATGATTGTCGTTCAGGGCGAACTGACAGAGTTCAATACGCAGCCCCTTGTCCACCAGCTCCCCCGCCGCGGCCTCCAGTTCTGGATGAGGCGCGGCAAAGAGCCTGACGGCGGGGCCGTTGGCCAGCAGCGTCACCGGCGCTTCGCCAACAACGAGCAGGTAGTTTCTGGCATTTTTGAGCGCAAGACGCAGGCGCTCAGGATCATTGGCGTCGATATGCAGGCAAAGGGCGTCGGCCATAGGAGTCCTCCTCCACGTTCTCTTCCCCCGCCCGGCGCGGGAGATTGTTTGACGGCGTGTTCCGCGGCGTCGCCGGGAAACGCGGGCATAGGCGTTTTTCGCGCGGGGGGAAGCCTCTTCTCTCCCAGGTCATGCGCCCGTAGGCGCATGACAGAGAAAAAAGAGTTCTTCCGCGATGTCGGTAAGCTGCCCCGCAAGCCCGCCGCCGTTCATCGGATGCCCGAACAGGGCTTCGCGCTGATTGGCGAGGCCACGCCTGTCCACGGCGTCGGGCAGGGTTGGCAGCAGGGTTTCGGCAAGGCGGCAGGCCAGCAGATAGCCTTCCGCGCCCTCCAGAAAGAGAGGGGCCAGCGTGCGGAAACGCGGGCCAGCCTCTTCCCAGTAGCGCAGGGCCTCAGGCCCGGGGCGGCTGCGGGCCGCCTCCCAGAGGGCCGCATGAAGATTGTTGCAGGCCGCGCCGGGCAGGCCGGACTTCCAGCCCCAGAGCCACGGGGCGCGCACAAAGAAAAGGTTGTGTTCCACGGCCAGACGCAGCAGGCCGCGCAGACCGCGCAGGGCCGCGCGCAGCGCGTCGCGGGCGGCGTCAGGCCAGGCCGCCGCGTCCGGCTCCCGCCCGGCAAGATCCCAGGCGGGCACGGGGACGGCATCGGGACACAGGCCGGAAAGTTCGCCCAGCAGGTGCGCAAACCAGAAATTGGCGTCGGGACTGTGCGGCGTCTCCAAATGGGAATAACTGATCACATAGCGTCCGTCCCCGCAGCCGCCCGCCAGGGCCACAGGCTGCCCCTGAACAAAGCGGGCGGACAGATCCACGCCGTACAGATCCCGCCATGCCTCAAAGACAGGCGCGGGCACACGTTGCAGAGGCAAATCTGCCAGCCAGAAATCGGCGTCCGGCGGCCCGTAGGCCGCCAGTACCCGCACAGACGTATCCGCGCCCGGCGCGAAACGTCCCGGCCACCAGACGGGCAGGGATGGCTGGACGGCCCCATCCCGCCATGAGGGCGGCAGAAGGCGGGCGCCCGGGCCGTCCTCATCGGGCGGCGTCAGACGGCAGCGCAAATGCCCGGAAAGCAGATGCTGGAGGCGTTCGGGATACCTGGCCCGCCCCCAGGGACAAAGCCCCAGGCCGTCGCCGTGGCGCAGGGCCAGCCCAGCGCCGCCGCAAAAGCCCAGATAGGATCCGCCTTCGGCCACATGCCGCCGGATGGCTTCCCTGCCGCGCCGTCCCAGCGCGGCGGCCTTGAGGCGGGCGTTGCCGCCGGGCACGATCAGCAGCGAAAAACGCCGGCTCTCCGCGCCCATGGGGCCCGGCTTGCCGAACAGGCCGCCTTTGGCTATGTTCTGGGCCTTGAGCAAACGGCAGGGCAGGCCAAGGCCGCGCACGGC
Organism: uncultured Desulfovibrio sp.; assembly: GCA_934546745.1. GTDB lineage: Bacteria > Desulfobacterota > Desulfovibrionia > Desulfovibrionales > Desulfovibrionaceae > Desulfovibrio. The sequence goes on from CAKTDV010000015.1 coordinate 29,494, forward strand.
GCGCCAGGCCATGAATCCCCAGATATGGGACGCATCCCATACCATGGCAATATCTCGGGCGGTCTGCATGTGCGCAGTATTGCCGCCTTTCATGGAGAAAGCAAGATATGGCGGAAACACTCCCTAAAGGCTACGAGCCCCATGACGTGGAAGCCCGGTGGCGCGCCCACTGGCAGGACAACAAAACCTTCACGCCTGATCCAAGCGCGGACGGCGAAGCCTTTTCCATCGTCATTCCTCCGCCCAATGTCACGGGCGCGCTGCATATCGGGCATGCGCTGAATATCACACTTATCGACGTGCTGTGCCGCCATGCCCGCCAGAAGGGAAAAAACGTCCTCTGGGTTCCCGGTACTGATCACGCGGGCATCGCAACCCAGAACGTGGTGGAACGCGCCCTTGCCAAAGAAGGCAAACGCCGTCAGGATCTGGGGCGGGAAGCCTTTGTGGAGCGGGTCTGGCAATGGCGCGACGAGTACGGGCACCGTATTCTGGATCAGATTCGCGCCCTTGGGGCGTCCGTTGACTGGACGCGCCTGCGGTTCACCATGGACGACGGCCTTTCCGCCGCCGTGCGCAAGGTCTTTGTGCGCCTGTACAGGGAAGGTCTCATCTACAAGGGCGATTACATCATCAACTGGTGCTCGCGCTGCCATACCGCGCTGGCCGACGATGAGGTGGAGCACGAAGCCCATAAGGGCAAGATCTGGAGTGTGCGCTACAGGCTGGCCGACGGATCGGGCTTCATCACCATCGCCACCACCCGGCCGGAGACCATTCCCGGCGATACCGCCATCTGCGTGCATCCCGAAGACGATCGCCATGCCCACCTTGTGGGCAAAAAGGCCGTTGTCCCCATCCTGGGCCGGGAAATCCCCATCATTGCCGACAAGTATGTCGATCGCGAATTTGGTACCGGCGCACTCAAGGTGACACCCTGCCACGATCACAACGACTGGGCGCTGGGCCGTACCCACAATCTCGAATTCTTGCAGGTCATCGACGAAAACGGCGTCATGAAGGCCGAAGCCGGGCCCTATGCCGGTCTTGACAAGGAGGAATGCCGCCGCCGCATCGTCGCGGACATTGAAGCCGCCGGAGATCTTGTCAAGGTGGAGGATCTTGAGAACTCCGTGGGACACTGCTACCGCTGCCACACGGTGGTGGAACCGCATGTGTCCACGCAATGGTTCGTGGCCACGACAAAAATGGCTCCCGCCGCCCGTGCCGCCGTGCCGGATCAGACGGCCATTCTGCCTGAAAGCTGGCGCAAGACCTACTATCACTGGCTTGACAATATCCGCGACTGGTGCATCAGCCGCCAGATCTGGTGGGGGCACCGCATCCCCGCATGGACCTGCGAACAGTGCGGCCATCTGATTGTCGAGGAAGAGGATCCCTCCGTCTGCCCCCAGTGTGGCTGCGCGCGTCTGACGCAGGAAGAAGACGTACTCGACACCTGGTTTTCCTCGGCGCTCTGGCCCTTCTCCACCATGGGCTGGCCGGAAAAGACCGCTGATCTGGAACGCTGGTACCCCACGTCCGTCCTCGTCACCGGCTTTGACATCATTTTCTTCTGGGTCGCCCGCATGATGATGATGGGCCTGCATTTCATGGGCCAGGTTCCTTTCCGCGATGTCTATCTTCATGCGCTGGTGCGCGATGCCACAGGCCGCAAGATGTCAAAATCCACGGGCAACGTCATTGATCCGCTGCTCATGATTGACAGGTACGGTTGCGATGCCCTGCGTTTTACTCTGACGGCCTTCGCCGCCATGGGCCGCGATATCCGCCTTTCCGAAGAGCGCATCGAAGGCTACCGCCACTTTGTCAACAAGCTCTGGAATGCCGCCCGCTTCGCGCTCATGAATCTGCCCGAAACGGCCCCCGCGCCTGTGGCGCTGGAATCCGTCGAGGGACTGCACCATCAATGGATCCTGCACCGCCTCGAAACCGTCAAAAAAGAGGTGGATGCCGCGCTTGAGGAATACCGTTTCAACGACGCCGCCCAGCTCTCCTATCGCTTCCTCTGGAACGAATTCTGCGACTGGTATCTTGAGCTCAGCAAACCTGACATGCGGGACGAGCTCCGTGGACCCGTGGCCCAGCGCGTTCTGTGGGTCGTGCTTCGCGAGCTGCTGCTGCTGCTGCACCCCATCATCCCCTTTGTGACCGCGGAGATCTGGCAGGCCCTGCCCACCGGGGAGGGCAAGGCGCCCTCCGATATCGCCCTTGAACCCTACCCGGCGGCGCGCCCCGGCTGCGAACGACCCGCCGAAGCCGCCCGCATGGAATTTATCCAGGGTGTCATCGTGGCCGTGCGTACCATCAAGGCGGAACTCGGCATCAGCCCGGCCCACAGGGTGGCCCTGCTCCTGCACCCCGCGGACGAAGCCCAGGCAACCCTGATTGAGCGGACCCGTTCCATGATCCAGAGCCTTGCGCGCCTCGAAAGTCTGGAAGCCGGTGCGGAAATAACCGCTCCCAAAGCTTCCGCTTCCGCCGTGGTGGAAGGCTGCCAGGTTATCGTTCCCCTTAAGGGGGCTGTGGATCTGCGGGGTGAGCTGGCCCGCCTTGACAAGGAACTGGCCAAACTCGACAAGGATCTCATCGGCGTACAGACGAAATTGCACAACGAAAGCTTTGTGAGCCGCGCTCCCGCCGAAGTCGTGGAACGTGAGAAAGCCCGCGCCGGGACCCTGCTCGACACAAAGACAAAACTGGCGGCCCTGCGCCAGCGCTTCAGCGAAGCTCTTGCCGAGGACTAAATGCGCCGCCTGCCTGCCATCGCACTGATCTCCCTGGCTCTGATGGGGGCCGCGTCCGTTCCGGGCGCGGCCCCCGGCCAGCCGTCCTCCCCCCCCCAGTCCGCCGCCGCGGCTATTGACGCCGCGGCCATAGCGGCATCTCTCCGCCCGTTGCTCAAGGCCGAAACCTTCGAACAGCGTCTCGCCGATGTGGGGAGACTCAAAGCCGCCGGCTTCGTTTTTCAGCCGGAACTCGCCGTCTCCGGCGAAAGTTGCCCCCAGAATGCCAACCCGGATCAGCGCGCTGGGCTCTCCGGCATGCTGGCGGCGGATCGCGGCTTCGCCTTCTTTTTTGGAACGCCCGCACAGGCCGCCAGAGCCAATACCCTGCTGGCGGAAGTTCTGGGCATGACGCCGCCAACCCTGTCCGAAAAAGACAGGAGCGCCCTGCGCAACCCAGCCGCTCCTGAGTCCCGGCGCGTTCTTGTCCGTTTCTGCGCCGAAGAATCCCACCGCATCCTTGAAACCGCCGCCCGTGATGAAGCCTCGTTGCGTCTTGTGGGCGCGTATCTCTACGGACTGTTCCTTGAACAGACCTACCTTTCCTCCGTCATGATCCTGGCCGCCGCCGAAAGCGAAACCCTTGCCCCTCTGCGCGGCCTGCATACCGATCTCTCCCGCAATCAGGCCGCCGTTCTTGACATTCTCGGCAAGGCCCGTTGCCTTGGCCCGGATGCCGATACCTCTGACGAGCGCGCGGGCGCCGCCCGGCAGATTATCCGTTATCTCAATAACGGCGCGCCTACCCTCAACGGCCTTCGCGCCGCTGTGGAAATCACCCAGACCGAACGCGGCGCATTCCTTGCGCCCTGCCCCCTTGACGCCGCTCCCACACGTATGCAATAGCGCGCGGCCCGTGTGGGGAATACGCTGTCTCATAACGAGAGAGAAACAAAGGAAGAGGGGAATCGGACATGATCGAACAGATCCCCGGCAGGGGTATGGTAAGTTTTGTCGGGGCCGGTCCGGGCGATCCGGAGCTGCTGACCATCAAGGGCCGCGACGCCATCGCGGCGGCGGCGCTGGTTCTGTATGCGGGATCGCTGGTACCGGAGGCTCTGCTGGACTATGCCGCGCCGTGGGCGCGGAAAGTGAATTCCGCGCCGCTGACGCTGGAGGAATGCCATGCGCTCATGCGGGAAACGGCTCTTGCGGGCAAGGCGGTGGCGCGCCTGCACACAGGCGACGCCTCGCTCTACGGGGCCCTGCGCGAACAGGCGGCCCTGCTGGACAGGGACGGCATACCGTGGCGCGTGATTCCCGGCATTACCGCCGCCTGTGCGGCGGCCGCGGCGGCGGGCGTTACCTTTACCGTACCGGAAGTGACGCAGACGCTTGTCATTACCCGTATGCCGGGGCGTACGCCCATGCCCGCGGGCGAGCGCCTGCGCGCTCTGGCGTCGCACGGAACCTCCCTCGCCGTCTACCTCTCCTCACAGCTTGTGGAAGAGATGCGGGCTGAGCTTCTCCAGTCCCTGCCTCCGGAAACGCCCGTCATCTGCGCCTACAGGGTCGGCTGGCCCCAGCAGCGGATACACAGGACGACGCTGTCCGAAGTATCCCGCTGTGTGCGGGAAAACAACCTTCACAGACAGACCGTCTTTCTCATCCTTCCCGGTCTCAACGCCAGCGGCGCACCCTCGCGCCTTTACGACGCGGGTTTCAGTCATGGTTGGCGCGAAGCAGGCGAAAGCGCTCCTCCGCATGATGCTTCCGAAGGCGTTCAGCCCATAAAAGAATGAATGCCGGTAAAGATTTGCTGCGCGGCAATGGCGGCAAGGAGCAGGCCCGTCAGTTTTGCCATGACGGCAAGACCTGTGTGGCGCAGGAGCTTCCCGGCGCTGTCGGCTACCCAGAGAAGAGAAAAAATACCAAAGGCGGCGAGAAACAGGGAGAGCGCGCCGCACGCGGTTTCCTCAAGCGTCGTGGAGGAAGCCCCCATGACCATCACCATGCCGATGGAGGCTGGCCCCATGCAAAGGGGAATGGCCAGCGGCACAATGCTGATATCCTCGTCTTCCGTCCGGTGTTTTCCGGCGGCGCTGTCATCCCGCATGAGCGAGACGGCGGAAAGAAAGAGCAGAACGCCCGCGCCGATGCGGAAGGCGTCGAGCGTAAAGCCGAACAGGGAAAAAATACGCGCCCCGAAGAGATAGAGAACGAGGCCGATCAAGAAGGCCGCCAGACTGGTCTTGCAGGCGACGCGACGTTTTTCCCGCGCGGTCAGACCCGCCGTACCGCTGATGAAGGCGCTCAGGACGGCGGGCGGCGTCATCAGCGCAAAGAGCTGGAGGCTGACACTGAAAAGGCTTGCGGCTGTTTCCTGCATGGGGTAGGTCAACGCTATCACGGAAAAGGGAGAGCGGCGCTCTCCCTTTTCCGTTACATTTCGGACTGTTTTTTGGAGCGCCGCATGGCGACGGAACCGGTGCGGGCCACTTCCTTGATACCGAAGCGGTGCATGAGGCTGAGGATGGCTTCGAGTTTGGAATGGTCGCCTGTCGCTTCAATGGTCATTTCCGTGGCGCTGACATCAATGACCTTGCAACGGAAGATCTCCACAGTGCGGAGGATTTCGCCGCGCATGGGGCCTTCCGCCTGTACCTTGACGAACATCATTTCGCGTTCCACGGCGGGGCCGTCCGCAAAATCGGTCACCTTGATGACAGTGACGATCTTGTGCAGATGCTTCATGATCTGCTCAAGAATCTGGCTGTCGCCGTAGGTGGTGATGGTCATGTGTGAGACGCCTTCCTCCAGCGCCGGAGCCACATTGAGTGAATGGATATTGAATCCCCGGCCGCTGAACAACCCGGCTACGCGGCTGAGCACGCCGGGCTCGTTTTCCACAAGAACGGAAAGCACGTGACGTTGCATGGCGGCCCCCTAGATCAAGAGCATTTCATCCAGGGCCGCGCCGGCGGGCACCATGGGATAGACGTTTTCTTCACGCTCCACCCGCACGTCGATGACGGCGGGGTTGGGCGAGGCCAGCGCGGTTTTCAGCATGGGCAGCAAATCCCGCCGTTCTGTGATGCGGTAGCCCTCCGCGCCGTAGGCTTCGGCCAGCTTCACGAAGTCAGGCTGGGCTTCCATGACGGTGGAGCTGTAGTTGTGGTTGAAGAACAGCTCCTGCCACTGGCGCACCATGCCCAGATAGCCGTTGTTGAGAATGACGACCTTGATGGGCAGACGCTGCTGCACGACGGTCGCCAGTTCCTGAATATTCATCTGCAACGAACCGTCGCCCGCCACAGAGATGACTTTCTTGTGGGGGAAGGCCATCTGCGCGCCGATGGCGGCCGGAAAGCCGTAGCCCATAGTGCCGAGGCCGCCGCTGGTGAGCAGGGTGCGCGGTTCGGTGAAGTTGTAGAACTGGGCCGTCCACATCTGGTTCTGCCCCACCTCGGTCGTCAGGATGGCGTCGCCCCTGGTCAGTTCAAAGAGTGTCTCCACCACCTTCTGGGGCTTGATGGCCGTGCCTTCGTCGCCATAGCGGAGGGGGTGATCCGTTTTCCAGGCCGCAACGGTGCTGAGCCATTCACTATGCTCTTCCTCCCAGTTGCGGCCGCCCAGTTTGGCCCGGCAGATATCGAGAATGCCTTCAAGAGCCAAGCGGCAGTCGCCCACGACGGGAACGTCCACCTCCACATTCTTGCGGATGGAGGTAGGATCAATGTCAATATGGATGATGCGCGCGGAAGGGGCGAAGGCATCCAGCTTGCCGGTGACGCGGTCGTCAAAACGTGCGCCCACACAGATAAGCAAATCCGTATGGTTGATGCTCATATTGGCCGCGTAGGTGCCGTGCATGCCTACCATGCCGAGGCTCAGGGGATCGGTGGCCGGAAAAGCGCCAAGACCCATGAGCGTATAGGCGACGGGCAGGTGCAGCGTCTGGGCCAGTTCGCGCAGGGCCCGCGACCCATTGGAGAGAATCACGCCGCCTCCGGCCAGCAGCATGGGGCGTCTGGCTTTGGAGATTTCCTCCGCGCTGCGGCGCAACTGGTTCAGATTCGGCTTATAGGTGGGGTTGTAGCTGCGCATGGAAACGCCGTCAGGCCAGAGGAATTCCGTGGAGGCCTGCATGACGTCCTTGGGCAGATCCACAAGCACGGGACCTGGGCGTCCGCTGCGGGCAAGGTAGAAGGCTTCGCGCAGGGTCTGCGCCAGCCTGGTAATGTCCTTGACCAGAAAATTGTGCTTGGTGCAGGGGCGGGTGATACCGACGATATCGACTTCCTGAAAAGCGTCGTTGCCGATAAGGTTGGTAGGCACCTGCCCCGTAAGCACCACCAGCGGGATGGAATCACAGTAGGCCGTGGCGATGCCGGTCACCGTGTTGGTGGCGCCGGGCCCCGAAGTGACGAGGCAGACGCCGACCTTACCGGAAGCCCGCGCATAGCCGTCGGCCGCATGCACAGCCCCCTGTTCGTGCCGTACAAGCACATGCTTCAGCTCAGGGTGTCGCGGCAGTTCATCATAGATATCAATGATCGCGCCGCCGGGATAGCCAAACAGCACGTCCACGCCTTCCCTTTTCAGGGATTCCAAAAGAATCTGTGCACCTGTGCGTTCCATGTATGCGGACTCCTGCTCCCGCCGCTACCGCGCGGCGCGGTGTTTGTCGAGCAAGGCCATGAGCTGGGTCTTGCCTTCAAGCTTCTGTTTTTTAAGCTGCTTCAGGGTCTGTTCTTCCGTAGGGGTGCGGAAGGTCTTGTTTTCCAGCTTTTCCACCTGCTTGCTGTAAAGCATGTGGTCTTCCCACAGGGATTTCAGCTCCGGATCAGAAGGTAACAGCTTTTCAATAAGTTCAATGTCATGCTGATCCATAAGAAATCTCCTACGTTAGATGTTGAGCGCGAAGCGCTTGGGAAAGCCCTGCGGCGCTGTAGGCTGTGCCTTTTCGCCGCGGACAAAAAACCTTTCACAGGCGCGCCCGCCCACCCGTCCTTTTTGAGGGGTGGCGGAATGCCCCTAGAAGGAAACGGTGTGCAGTGTGGTGGCGTATTCCAGGATCGACTTGATCACAATGCGGTTGAAAAGCTCAATGGCGAGCAGCACCACCACAGGCGAAAAATCCAGTCCGCTGGTATAGGTGAAGGGCAGCCATTTACGGACACGGTAAAAAACAGGTTCCGTCAGCTGGCGCAGCACACGGACAATGGGGTTGTAGGGATCAGGCCGTACCCACGTCAGCACTGTCGCAATGATGATGACCCAGAAATACAGCGTCAGCAGGCCACTGACGATAATGGCCACAGCCTGCAGGGCGTTGGAAAGGACGATCATAGATTCTCCAGCGTTTCGCGCAAAGCGCCGGCCAGCGCGGGGTAGTCCGCGGCGGTGATGTCCCCTGTGAGGCCGCCGCCATTAAAGGCCGCAAAGACCATGCCAGCGGCACATGCGGCATCCCTGTCATGGCGGCTGTCGCCGACAAAGAGTGCCTGCCGCGGCCCGGCATGCCACATGTCGAGGATGTGGCGCGCGCCTTCCGGCGAAGGTTTGGGAGCGGCGTCCGTGACGGTGATTACCGGATGAAAATAGGAGTGCAAATCAAAAATGTCCAGAACCCTTTGCATGCCCGCGCGGGTTCTGTTTGTCTGCACGGCCAGCCGCAGCCTCTTGTCCCGCAGCATGTCCAGAAAATCCCTCAGTCCGGGTTGCGGGCGCAGCAGCGGGACAATATCGCGATCGTAGACGACCACATCGCGGACGACGTGATCAATCCGTCCGTGAAGGGCTTCCGGCAGGATATGCCGGAGCGACTGCATACCTGTCGCCATGAAGACATAGTCTTCCTGCTCCCGTGTCATGGGTGGCAGGCCGAAATAGGCCAGTACGCGGTTATAGAATTCGTTGTTGGCTTCGCGGGAATTGATAAGCACGCCGTCGCAGTCAAAAATCACGCCGCGCAGCCCGTCGGGAAACAAAGGTGAAACACTGGCCATGACACTACTCAGGCAGAGGCAGCAGCACATCCGCTTCCCATGACCACGGCGGGAGACCTTGCCGGGCGCGCGGCCCTCCCGCCAGCCGCCACAGGGGTTGGCGCAACAGCCCAAGGCGCGCCGCATCCTCGCCCACGGTGTCGCGCAGTATCCTCGCTCCCGGCGCGCCGGCCTTTTCCAGAGGGTGAATCTCCGTATCGAAGGCATCGCGCAGATCGTCACGCATGGCCCCTTCCGCCAGCAAGGTGACGCCCTCGGGCAGAAAAGGAACGGCCGCCTGAAGGACTCGCCGCCAGTCGGGCAGCAGGCTGGTATCCACAGCCAGCGGCGCGCGCATTTCTGGCGGCAGGCCGTCCAGTTCCTCGCTGGTATCCAGTCCAAGGGCCGCGCCGATGGCGCCGCCGGCCCTCGTACAGGCCGCGCTCAGGGCCGCCAGTTCCGCCACGCGTTCTTCCTGAAGCCAGCACCAGAGCAGTAAGCGTTGCGCCTGTCGCGTCTCGCGTTCTCGCCCTGCGGCATCGGCGGCCGCCAGCGACGGCTCTTCGCCGCCGCGGGCAAAGGCGTCACGCAGCCGTGCCTCATCCTGAAGGCGGGCATTCCGGATCTGCTCCACGCTCAGGCTTTCCACAGGGCAACCCGCCAGCGCCGCGCTGTCCAGCCCGCGCAGTTCCTCAAGGCGGCGGGCCGCCTCCGCTTCCGTCCACGGATATGTTTCAGGATGCCACCACGGGCCGCTGGGCGCGGGTATTTCCACAGGCGGGAGACCGCGTACCCGCGGCATCGCGGTCAGATCGCCATAGCTTGCCGGCAATCCCGGCCACAGCCGTACGGCCCAGGGGAATGCTGCCTTCCTCTCACCCGGCAAGGGAGCGCGCAACGCGGGAAAACGGAGAATCCTGCACGACATGGGAGTGATCCTTGAAAATATTCCGTGAAAATATTCCGTCAGGCGCCTTCACAGGCGCGCATGGAGGCGACATGCGTATTCTAGCATCATAGCCCCAGCGTCTCCCGTTGGCAAGCCTTCGGGATTGCGCGGCCTTCCATGCCACAGCCACCGGAAAACACCCTGGGAAACGAAAAACGTCCGCGGGAAGGGCGGACGTTTTTCGGGAGTGGTCTTGTGGCAACGCGCATTCACGGGAGTTTCCGCTTTTGAACGGAGACGGTTTCAACAGAGATACCGTCCTCGTCCGCCAGCGCGGTCGCACTGTCACTATGAACCCGTTCTAATACAGCCATTTCTTGCCATTGTGGCTGAGCATTTCACTGACGCGGCGCGTCTTGACGGCCTCGCAGGAGGCGGACAGGGCGGCGGACTTGCTCTTGCCGCGGCATTCGTAGACAACCTCCTGATAGCGCACAAAGCCCACATGATTACCGGTAGGGCTGACACTGACGCTGGTCGTCATGCTGGACGGATCCACCTCGGTATATGTCGCCACGTAGGCGTTGCCGGTTTTACGCACCTGTTTGGCCTGTTTGGAGGGCTGTACGGTGCGGGCGGCCTGTGCCACAAGCTGGCGGCCTGTGGCCTCAAGATCCGCCTCTATCCTGTTTGCGGATCGGGCGGTCTTGACGCTGCCCGCCGCCTCCTCCCGTACCGCGGCCGTTTTTGTAACGGCGGGATCCTGTGCCGTTTCCAGAGCACCGGCGCTTTCATCGGAACCAAAAAGAGAACAACCGCTCAGACCAAGACCGAGAACCATGACGCATACCAGTCTCTTTTTCATCATATTTCCTCTGTTTTTTGCGCTTCCCTTCGGGAAGACAGAATGAAAGAGCGGCGGAGCCACCGGCTTCCGAACCGCCCGGAACGCCTGTTTGCATACGGTCAAAAACTGACCGGCGTGGATGTTCGCCCTTGCCTAGCCTTCGGACGCACGCTTGTCAAGTGTTCCGCAATGCGTTTTTGCGATCCATACCTTCTAGATTTTATTAATATTTTTGTGTGACACGCGGCTCTGCGCGCTGTGGCCGCATCATGCTAAAACCATCAGGAGTCTTTTGCGCTTGAAATATTTCACCTCCACAAGCGATACTGAAAAAACAAGGTATCTGGAAGAAAAAAGGGCCCGGCACTGCCGTGCCGGGCCCCTCTCACTCTGGGTTTGTTGCGACGACTGTTAGTCGAAGGAAATTTCCGTACGGCGGTTCAGATAGCGGCCGTCGTCGGTGCTGTTGTCATACTTGAAGGACTTGCCCTTGCCGATGGCGGTCACGCGGCTGGCGGGGATGCCCTGCTGGCCGAGGTAATCCTTGACGGCATTGGCGCGGTTCTGGGAAAGCTTCTGGTTGTACGCGTCGGTACCCTTGGCGTCGGTCCAGCCGGTCAGAATGACGCGCTTGTTGGTCTGGGCCTTGATGATGGCGGCGGCTTCGTTGAGGATGCCCATGGCCTTGCCGTCGAGGGCGTAGGAGTCAAAGGCAAAGTTCACGCCGCGCAGGACGATGACTTCTTCCTGACCGCAGAAGACGGCGAGGACGAAGCGTTCCACGGCGGCGTCGCTGGTGGCGAGATCCTCGCCGCGCACCACCACGGTAGCGGGATTCAGCGCGGCAAGTTCCCTGATGGTGTTTTCGCCGTTGGGGGTGTCGGCCAGAGAGATGATATGGATGACAAGATTGCGCTGGCTGGCGTACACCTGACGGGCCACGTCCACAATGCCCGCGCCACGGTTGTTGTCACCGTCGGTAACAAGAATGATGGCGGCGTCGCGCTTCATGCTGGAGAGGAAAGGCTCATAGGTGTGCAGGCCGTCGCCCATCGTGGTCATACGGCCGAAAATCTGGAAATCGGAACGCAGCTTCCCGATGGCGGCGGCCATGCCGTCACGGTTCCAAGGGCCCTGCTCCACCAGCGCGCCGTTCGGCGAGATGGTATGCAGGCCGGCGTTCATGCTCTGCGCCGGGATGGAGGCGTTCACACGGGTCAGCGCGGTCTTGGCAATGGCGATTTTGTCGAGCTTCAACTTGCTGTTCTTCATCATCATGGAGCCGGAGTAGTCCACGACGAAGTCGAAGCTTTCCACCTTTTTGGGGCAATTGACAGGGGCGGCCGCGGCGGCGACCGCATAGCTCAGCACCAGCGCGGCGGCGAGCGCCAACAGACGAAGAGACTTCATATTTCCTCCCGGGAAATGCGCCGCTCTGTGCGGCAGTTGACTGTACGCTTCATCCACTTGGATGAAGATGACGTACGCTATAAGCTTTTTCTAGCCTTTTTCAAGCCTGAGTGCAAGCGGGAAAGCCCCGCCCTCCCCGCCTTCTGGACACTTCTTTTCACCTTGGGCATACTGGAATCAAGGCCAGTGCCAAGGAGAACATGATGGCGGTGTTGACATTCTGCAAATGGAGCCCCTGCGGCAATACGACTCTGCTCTTCCCCGCGCATGGGCTTGACGCGGCCCGGCAGGCGCGCCTGGCGGCGGAGGCCCTGGATCCGGCCTGTCTCGGCGGCGAGCAGGCGGGCTTCGCGGATAGGCGGGCCCGATCGCTGCGCATGGCGGGGGGGGAGTTCTGTGTCAATGCCGCAAGAGCTTTCGGCGCGCAGCTGGCCCTTGAGGAAAGCGGCGCGAATGGAGCGGAGGATTTCCGGTGCGATATCGCCGTATCGGGATGGCCGTCGCGGGTGGGCATCCGCGCGCGCGGATGTGGCCCGAAATGGCATGTGTCCGCCCGCCTGACCCTGCCCGCCTGCCCCGTCAGCCGCCCCGCCCCCGGCGTGACGCTGGTGCGCCTGCCTGGCATTGTCCACCTGCTTCTGGACGGAACAGCGCACACACAGCCTGAAAACTGCCTTGCGGCAGCCGCCATGCTGCGCCGCGACCATAATCTGGAGAGCGAAGCCGCCTGCGGCGTCATCTGGTGGCGGCGCGGGCGGCGGCAACTGGAAATGCTGCCTGTGGTGCATGTGCGCGACGCCGGGACGGATGTTCTGGAAGGCGCGTGCGGTTCCGGCGCGCTGGCCCTGGCTCTGGCGCTTCATGATCAGGAACCCCGGCGCCATTTCTCCCTCCTGCAACCGAGCGGCGGGCTTCTGGAAGTGGAAATGGCGGAGGAAGGTGGCGCTCTGGTCGCCGAAGTGGGCGGCGACGTGTTTCTTGTGGCGCGGGGGCGCGTCTGGTTTCCCGACGGCGACGGCTTCGCTGGCGGCTCATTCCGCCCCGGCGCATGACTCGCGCACAGTCTCTCCGGGAGGGCTTTACCACCGGCAGTGCCGCGACGGCTGCCGCTGTAGCCGCGCTGCGCTGCCTGCTGCGCGGCGAGCACCCGGAGAGCGTCGTCGTGTTGCCGCCGCCCCGCGCTGAACTGCGGACGCCGTTACGCATTCCCATAGCGGCCTGCGCCGCGGGCCCCGCGCCCGGCGTTCCCGAAGATCCGGCGGAAGGCCCCGCCGCCTTGCCGGGAGGCGTGGCCCATGCCGGCGTCATCAAGGATGGAGGCGACGATCCCGATGCCACGCACAACGCCGTCATCTACGCGACCGTCGCGTTGCTCCCCAAAGCGGAGCCTCCCCGCGCCGCCGTGTTTCTTGAGGCTTCGCCCCTGCCCCTGTTTCTTGAGGGGGGCTTCGGCGTCGGGCGTGTGACGCTGCCCGGACTCCCCGTACCCGTGGGCCAGCCCGCCGTCAACCCCTCGCCCCGCGAGCAGCTTTGCGCGGCCGTGCGGGAACTGCTGGCGGCCGTGCCTCCGCCGCCCTCCGCCGCGGGGGTGCTGATCACGCTCTCCGTGCCCGAAGGCCGCGCCATTGCCGCCCATACCTTCAATCCCCGTCTTGGCATTGTGGGTGGCATTTCCATTCTCGGTACGCAGGGAACCGTCCGTCCTTTCAGCCATGCGGCCTGGCAGGCTTCCATCATACAGGGCATTTCCGTTGCCGGGGCCACGCGCTGCCCCGGTCTTGGCATGAGTACCGGACGGCGATCCGAGCGTCTCCTTATGACCCGCTATCCCGGATGGCCCGCCCAATCTTTTGTACAGGTTGCCGATTTCGCCGCTTTTTCTCTGGAGCACGCGGGACGATCATCGCTGCCGATCCTCGCGTGGGGCTGCTTTTTCGGCAAGGCTGTCAAACTGGCGCAGGGCCACGCCTCCACCCATGCCAGAGACGCCGTCCTTGACATGACGCGCCTTGCCGGACTGGCCGCCACCTGCGGCGTCGCGCATGCCGCCGCCGTGAGCTCCTGCAATACCGCGGCCCAGGCGCTGGAACTCCTGCTGGCGGCGGGTTCCCCCGGGCGCCGCGTCCTTGCCGCCGTCGCCCGCGAGGCGGCGTTCACGGCCGCCCGTTTTGCCGGACGGCCTGTCCGCGTCCATATTTTTGTTGACGGCGGAGACGGTGGATCTGAACTCGCTTCCGCATGATGCGCTTCGCAAAGGAAAGCCTGATGCCTCCCGCGTTCCCAAATCCTGTTCACGTGTTGGGCCTTGCCCCGCCCTTTTCTCCCGACGCCCTGCCCCCGGCGATGCTGGCCCTGCTGCGGGAGGCGCATTGCGTCTGCGGTGGACGCAGGTTACTGGACGGTCTTGCGCCCGCCTTTCCGCGGGCGCGTCTCCTGCCGCTTGCCTCGCCGCTGGAACGCTCTCTCACCCTTCTTGACAGAGCGCGATTGCGGGAGGAATGCCTTGTTGTGCTGGCCGATGGCGATCCGCTCTTCTTCGGTATCGGCGCGACCCTCGTTCGCCGCTGGGGTGCCCGCGCCGTGCGTATCCATCCCGCGCCTTCCTGCCTGCAACTGGCGTGCGCCCGCATTGGCCTGCCGTGGCACGACGTGCCCGCCGTGTCCCTGCACGGGCGCGACGCCCTCCATCCCTTTCTGTCGGCGGCGCTGCGTTGCCGTCCTTTCGGCGTCCTGACAGATGCCCGATCGACGCCCGATGTCCTCGCCCGCGCGCTGCTGGATCGCGGGATTGGGCATTTCCGCCTCCATGCGTTCGAGGATCTCGGCTTTCCGCATGAAAACTTCTGGCAAGGATCGCTGACCGAGGCCGCCCGCCACCGTTTTGGCCCGGCCTGTACCCTCCTCCTGCTGCCTGAAGGCGTTCCCCGGCGCCCGTGTCTCGGACTGGACGCCGCCGCGCTTGTTTCCGACAACGGCTTGATGACAAAGCCTCCCGTGCGGGCGGCGGCCCTTTCGCTCCTGCGTCTCAACCCCGACGCTATTTTCTGGGATGCCGGCGCAGGCTCCGGCGCGCTGTCCATTGAGGCCGCCTCTCTTCTGCCGGAAGGCCGCGTGTATGCCATAGAGCGTCTCCCCCGCCGTGCCCTTGATATTCAGGAGAACCGCCGCCGGTGCGGTGCGGCCAACCTCCACGTCATCCTCGGCGAGGCGCCCGGCTGCCTTGCTTCCCTGCCCGTGCCCCACGCCATTTTCGTAGGTGGCGGCCTCTCAGGGGGGGGGGCCGTGCCGCTTCTGGAGGGTCTGTACGCCCGGCTCGCGTCCGGAGGGCGTCTTGTGGCCGCCTGCGTCCTGATGGACAGTCTTGGCGCCTGCAGGCAGGCGCTGCGCGCGCTGGCGTCCGCGCCGCCTGTTCTGCTTCAGATCTCCGCTGCCGAAGCCCGTCCCCTCGGCGCGGACTGCCACCTGGCCGCGTTGAATCCCGTCTTTCTTGTGATGGCTGAAAAGCGCTGATATCAAGTAAAAAAAACGTTCTCCCGGAGGAACTCAGAAGCGACACACTCTGGGGATGGAGAACGGGCCGGGAAGAAGGGAGGCCGTCTTTCTTTTTAGGGAAGACGGCCTCCCTTCTTCCCGGCCCGGCCTGTGCGTAAACGTCACGCCCAGGCGGGCGCGCCGGAGCACGCCGACACGGAAACTCCGTGGTTCAAGGCTCCAACAGCATTTCGGACTTTCCGGCCTCCCATGCCCCGGCGGCGCTATACGTAATCGCCGCGATTGAACTTGAACCTCTCGCTCGCGGCCAGTACGTCCAGACGGTTCACAATATCGCCAAAGCCGGGCATCTGCGCCTCCGCGACAGCCGCGTTGCGCTTAAGCTCGCCGAGCTTGCCGCTGATACCGTCCAGAAGAGCATAGGCGTCGCGAAGGGATTCCTGACGGCCGGATCCCAGCGTCCGTACATAGTCGTCCCACATGTCCAGCGCGCCCGACGCCTCGTGGAAGGCGGCCCGCGCCGTTGCGGCGGCCATGGCTGATTCGCCGCCGTCCTCTCCAGCACCGAGAAGAATCTGGCTGATAAGTTCGGTCTGCGCACCCCCCGGCATGGACGGAGTGCCCTTTTCCGCCTGCGCGGTTCCAGCCTCCAGACGTTCGCTCAAAGCGGCCTGAAAGGCCTGGGCGTCCCCTTCCGCGGGAGAAGCGCCGCTTTCCTGCAAACCAAGCAGCGCGTCCAGCGACGGATTTTGATCATTGCGAATCTTCATCTTCGCCTCCAGGGTTGGCGTTTATCCGGTGATAAGCAAAAATCGTGCCGAATGAGAAAATCCCTATCCTGGCGTTTTTCCATGATTTTTTGCGAGGATGTCGCGGCAGATTTTGCCCGCAGGAAGCAGAGAATTCCCGCACGGGAAAAGCTTGCCCACCCTCCGCCCCAACAGGGCGGGAACGCTCCGTTCTTCCCGGAGAGCGCGTTCCGGCCTCTGCCTTGGGGACAGGGGCTGTGGATTACACACATAGCCTGTCGAAAAGCGCTTGTCTATCCCGGACAAACGCCGTATATTCACAGGAACCAATCTGTTTGCGCGGCCGCCAGAGCGGTGACATTCTCCCTGTGAAACCGTTCTGCTACGGGCTTCAGAACGCCCATGACAAAACCTGTGTTCCCCCGGAGGCATTCTCATGAAGGAGATCAAAAAAATTCTGTGCGCCGTCGACCTCTCCGATCACAGCAAGTCCGTGGCCGAATACGCCACCTTACTGGCAAAGGCGCTGCACGCCAGCGTTGTCGTCGTGTACACGGCTCCCTCTCTGAGCCAGTATGTCGGTTTTCACGTGCCGCCCAACACCATTGAGAATTTTGTGGGCGAAATCGTGACCGGCGCTGAAAAATCCATGGATGCCTTTGTCGCCGAAAACTTTCCCGATGTGGAGGCCAAGGGTCAGGTGCTCATCGGATATGCCGCTGAGGAAATTCTCAATCGCGCCAACGAGGAAAACGTCGATATCATCGTTATGGGAACGCACGGGCGCAAGGGTATCGACCGTATTCTCTTTGGTTCTGTGGCCGAAAAGGTCGTCAAAAACGCCACCATGCCGGTGTTTACCGTGCGTCCTTCGGAAGGGGAGAAAAACTAGGGCGCGTTCTTTTTGAAAAAACGTCCGTTTCTGGCGGATGCGGGACGAATTTCCGCTGCCCCGGGCGCAAAAAAGACGTTTTTTCCTCCATGCGCCGGCGGCGCCGCTTTTGAAGCCGTCGTTTGTTCCTCCTTTCCTTCCCGTTTGCCTTTGAACCGGAGCGAAGCCTCCGTCGCCGCCTCCCCGGATCATCAGGGAGGCGGCCTTTTTTGAGAGACGTCTATGCCCTCCTTCCCTGTCCGCCCGGAAATTGCGGCCCTCAAGCCCTATGTGCCGGGCAAGTCCATTGAGGAAATCCGCCTGCGGTACGGCCTTGACGAGGTCGTCAAACTGGCCAGCAATGAAAATCCCCTTGGTACGCCGCCGCTGGCCGTGGAAGCCATTCGCCGCTGCGCCGCCGCCTCTTTCCGCTATCCCCAGTCCGGTAACCCGCGTCTGGCGGCCGCCCTGGCCGAACTGCACGGCGTCGATGCCGGGCGTATTGCCATCGGCAACGGATCCGATGAAATTCTCGACATGCTGATTCGTATGATGGCCGTGCCGGGACAGGACAATGTCGTCTGCTTTCTTCCCTGCTTCAGCATCTATCCCATCCAGAGCCGTATCTGCGGGGTGGAAATCCGCAGGCAGCCGCTCAACGACGACTTCAGCTTCAATTTCGACGCGCTGCTGGACAAGGTGACCGACAGGACGCGACTTGTCTTCATTACCACGCCGGACAATCCTTCCGGCTACTGTCCTCCGCGTTCCACCGTCCTCAGCCTGGCGGAACGCCTTGCGGCCAGGGCCCCCCAGGCCCTGCTGGTCATTGATGAGGCCTATATGGATTTCGCCGGCGATGATGCCGCCGGGGAAAGCCGTTTTTCCCTGCTGGCAAGCGGTGAGCTGCCGGAGAATGCCGCCGTGTGCCGCACATTTTCCAAAAGCTACGGTCTGGCGGGGCTGCGCGTCGGCTATGCCGTGCTTCCCGAGACGCTCGCCCAGTACTATTGGCGAGCCCGTCTGCCCTTCTCCGTCAACATCCTTGCCGAGGAAGCCGCGCTGGCGGCACTGCGCGACACGGCCTTCCGCGAAGCCACGCTTTCCCTTGTCCGCACGGAGCGCCAGCGCCTGAGCCAGCGCCTGCGCGACATGGGTTTTTCCGTCTGGCCCAGCCAGGCGAACTTCCTGCTCTGCCGCCCCGGAGAGGGCGCCCCGGACGCCGCTTCCTGCTGCGAGGCCCTGCTCAGGAGAGGGTTTATCGTTCGTCCGCTGGACAGCTACAGCTTGCCGGACTACCTGCGCGTCAGCATCGGCACGGAGTGGGAAAACACCGCCTTCCTCGCCGCGCTGGTGGATGTCTCGCGCGAACGGAGCACGCGGGCACATGATGAAGCCCTCCCCTCCTGTCAGTAAAGGACGTCCCATGCCTTCGGATAAAAGACAGCCTTCCACGGAGATTGTCACGCTGGACGGCCCGGCCGGTGTCGGCAAGACGACCCTTGCCCGTAATGTGGCCGAAGCTCTCGGCGTGTTCTATATGGATACGGGAGCCATGTTCCGCACGCTCGCCCTGCGTCTTGGCCCCGGCGCGGATCTGCGTTCCGCAGAAAGCCTGCGGGATGCCTGCCGCCGGTGCGTCTTCAGCCTTGAGGGACGGGGAGGAAACACCCGCCTGCTTTGCAATGGCGACGCCATAGGCGAAGAAATACGCACGGAGGACGTGGGGATGCTGGCCTCGCGCATTGCCGCCGTTCCCGCCGTTCGCGGCGTCCTTCTGGAGGCGCAGCGCGCGCTGGCCGCCGAGGGGCCGCTTGTGGCCGAGGGACGCGACATGGGTACCGAGGTTTTTCCACAGGCACGCTATAAGTTTTTTCTGGATGCCGCTCCGGAAGTGCGGGCGCAACGACGTCTGCGTGAACTGCGGCAGCGCGGCCAGGAGATGGACGTCAACGGGCTTGCGGAACAGATTCGCCAGAGGGACGCTCTTGATCGCAACCGTGCCACTGCCCCGCTGCGCCCGGCGGCGGACGCCGTCATTATTGATACGTCACACCTGGATATCGCCGGCGTGCGGGACGTCATCCTGCGGCATATCAGAGAGAGAAAGAGCCCGCGCCGCGCTTGAACGCGGCAAAATTTGCCCAGCCCGCCACATCAGGGGCCCGTTCGCCAAGGCGACGGGCCCCTTTTTTGCATCAAAAAATCCTGCCTGAAGGAAAAAATTGCCGCACGGATTTTTATGCAAAAGCATAACTTGTTGTAATTAAATGGTTTTTATTTTTATGCCTGACTTGGCATGAGAGGTGCAGTAGGAAAGGCAAACGCGGGATACCCGCATAAGCCTCTGGGGAGGATTACCATGGAAAAGACTATCGACTACGAAATCAACAACGAAATGGGCGAATGCTATCTGTTCATGGGCGACTACGACAAGGCCGCCGACTGCTACCGCAAGGCTGCCTCCGCGCCCGATTGCGGCGCGGCCCCCTACATGGGTCTGGCGACCATCGCCATTCAGAACGGAGAATATGACAACGCCCTGACCCTGTACAAAAAGGCCCTTGCCAAAGAAAACAACGCCAAGGCGCATTGCGGCATCGGTCTTGTCCAGATGCAGCTCGGCCACAATGAAGAGGCTTTTGACAGCTTTGCCGAAACCCTGAAGAGGCTTCCCAGCAATATGGTCGCGCTGAACTGCCTCGTGCGCACTGGCTATCAACTCCAGCGGGTGGAAGAGCTCCTCCCCTATCTGGAAGCCGCCCTTGACAGCACCGAGCAGACGGAAGCCGTGCGCGTGGCACTGGCAGGTTGTTTCATGTATCTGGGCCGTAACGACGAAGCCCGCCGTCATCTCGAAATCGTGCTGGGCTCCAACCCCGAAAACGTGGGCGCCAAAGAAATGTTCGATACCGTAGCGGCCTAGATCCGTTGCCTGTCAGAGCGGTTTCGCAACGAGCATGTGACCGCTCTGGCGGACACGGGAGCTGACGGCCGCGCCCAGGCGTCAGGGAAAAGCACGGCGCGTGGGCGGCGTCGCTTGTGAAACTGAAAAGCGCTAAAAGGAAAATCCGCCAGAGGACGCGGGAGTGGGCGTCCCAGGTTTTTCCGAGGTAAAAAACGCTGCGGGTCCGGCGGCTCCGCATATATTCAGAACTTTCCCCTCCCCACAGATTTCCCGATCCCGGCATGGGTCGGGATCGGGAAATCCTCTGTGGAAAAAAGATACACCGGCGGCTTTCTTCCGTCATCAGCGGCATGTTGTTCTCCAGCGGCATGCCGCTTGTTTTTTTCTCTCAAGACGTGTCTTTTTGCGCTCCACAGCGCCCGCTATGTCATGATTTGCAAAAAAGACGGCTTCGCTTTATCATGGATCGGCTTCGCGTCCTGTTCCCCGAAAAGGGGGAAGCGCGGCTCCGCTGGCGCAGGCGGCTTTTCCGTCTTGGCCTGCATCTTGCATTTTTTCAGGAAACCGACATTCGTTACGAATAATTGACGCACAGGCTATTCGCGCCCGGCGGGTTCGCACTCCAAGGAAGCAGACGATGCAGGTCAAAACATTCTCAGGCGCCAGTTCACAGGAAGTGCTCGCGCAAATCAAGAGGGAGCTGGGCGCCGACGCGGTGATCCTCTCCAATCGTACCTACCGCAAAAACGGTGTGCTGTGCCATGAAATCATGGCGGGCGTCGAACGCGCGGCACAGGGGGGATCGGGAGCGCAGCTTCCCGCGGGCGCGGCGCCCCTGCCATCGTCCGGTGTGGGCTGGAGTGAATGGCACAAGGACTGGCTGCGCGTCCGGGAGCAGCTTTTTCTGCTGATGAAGCCCGCTGTCCGCATGGATCGCCTGACTCCGCGCCAGCGTGTGGCTCTGGAGTATCTGCAGCGGGAAGGCGTGTCCGACGGCGTGTCCATCGCTCTGTATAACATGCTGGCGGCCCGTCCGGGCGCGTCCGTGCTGGAGAGCCTCGCCAGCATGGTGCCCATTCGTTCCTGGGGCGGCGCAACCTGGCCGCAGCGTGTCCATTTGTTTGCCGGCCCCTATGGCAACGGCAAGACAACGGCGGCGTTGCGCTGCGCCCTGCACCTGCGCGCGGAAAAACCGGAAACCCAGATAGCCTTCATCAATGCGGACTGTCTGCGCGGCAACGGCCGCCTGACCCTGCGGCATTGGGCCGAACTCTCGGACTTCGGTTATCTGGAAGCCGCCGACCCCGAAGGTATGCGCAAGGCGCTGGCCCTGACGGCCGAAGCCGACGCCGTTTTTATCGATACGCCCGGCATGACGCAGGAAATGAATCTTGCCCAGTGGCGGCACGAAATGGGCATTGACGGGCAGCCTCATGCGACGCATCTTGTGATGTGCCCTTTTTATGACGGCGTGCAGATGCAGGCGCTGCTGCACCGCTATGCCGTAAACGGCGACGCCAGCCTCGTATGGACAAAGCTGGACGAATCCGTGTGCTACGGCGCTCTCGTCAACGTCGCTTACGAGGCGCGTCTGCCCATTTCGGCCATCTCTTACGGCCCAGAGCTGAAGCAAAGCCTCAGCCCGGCGACCGAACCCCTGATATGGCGGCTCATCTTCAAGCGTCAGCTGCCCATTCAATCCGGCGACCAAGTTCGTAAATGACAGCCTCGTCCTTTTCTGGTACGCAGCATGGAGCACCCGGCATGAGAGATACCTTTCCCCTGGTTTTTTCCGTCACATCCGGCAAAGGGGGCGTCGGTAAAACCAATCTGTCCGTCAACCTGGCGCTGGAGCTCGCCAAAAAGGGTAAGCGCGTCGTCCTCGTCGACGCGGATCTCGGCCTGGCCAATGTGGACGTGCTGCTGGGCCTGACGCCGCCGCGAAATCTTTTTCATCTGTTCCACGAGGGCGCGGCGATCAAGGATATTCTCTTCCCAACGCCCTACGGTTTCTCCATTCTTCCCGCCAGTTCAGGCATGAGTGAAATACTCACGCTTTCCACAGGCCAGAAGCTGGAACTGCTGGAGGCGATGGACGATTTGGAAAGCGGTGTCGACTGCTTGGTTGTGGATACCGGAGCGGGTATTAACGAAAACGTTCTCTACTTCAACCTGGCGGCGCAGCAGCGTCTCGTGGTACTCACGCCTGAACCGACCTCCCTGACGGATGCCTACGCGCTGATCAAGGTGCTCAAAATGGCGCACGGCGTGGAGCACTTCAAGATTTGTGTCAATATGAGCAAGGACGCCGCCATGGCAAAGGAAATGTTCAAACGCCTCTATCAGGCCTGCGATCACTTTCTTGACGGCGTATCGCTGGATTTTCTTGGCTTTGTGCCGCGCGATCCCAGTGTGCGCGCCAGCGTGGTGCAGCAGAAGCCGTTCTGCATTGCCGCGCCCGGCGCTCCTGCTGCGCGTGCCGTTGCGGACATGGCATCGGTCATCGACACATGGGAACCGCCCCGCGAACTGGACGGCAACATTAAATTCTTCTGGAAAAAACTGCTGTTCCGTTAGAGGCGGGGGTCTCGTATGCAGGTCATACAGCGCCTTTCCGCCGTCCTATTTTTATGAAAAACGCCACAGCATACGCGCAGGCGCAGGGCCCGTGGGACGATCTTGAAATGGGCTCACGGGCATGGGAAGATTTTTCCCCGATGGAGCAGGAACTGGTGGTGCGCCACTACGCGCCAAAAATCCGCTTTCTCGCGTTGCGCCTGAAATCCAAGCTTCCGCGCAATGTGAAATTGAGCGAAATGATAAGCTCCGGCACACTGGGCCTCATGGAAGCTCTGGGTAAATTCCGCCCCCAGCTGGGCATCCGTTTTGAAACCTATGCGGAAAATCGTATCCGCGGGGCCATGCTCGACGAATTGCGCCGTCTGGACTGGCTGCCCCGCTCGCTGCGCCAGCGCATCCGCCTGCTGGATGAGGCCATGCGCAGGATTGAGCATGAGCAGGGACGGCAGGCTACGGAAGAAGACCTGCAGGCGGCTACGGGACTGGATTTACGCGATATTCGCCAGGGCCTTGAGGCATTGCAGAATCAGCTCTGGCTTTCGCTGGATGCCATTCAGGATACGCTTTCTCCCGAAACGACGGCATCGGGTGACGAACCTTATGGCCGCACGGCGCAACGGGAACTGGTAGAGAGGCTGGCGCCCCTCATAGACAGATTGACACCCCGGGAAAAGCTGGTACTCTCTCTCTATTATACCGATGAACTGAATATGCGGGAAACTGCCGAAATTATGGGCATCACCGAAGGTCGCGTTTCCCAGCTGCACTCCCAGGCTCTCAAGCGCCTTCGCAAGGAATTCATCAGGTTATACGGAGACGACGCTACGGCACTCTCATAACATACGGCAGACGTCTCACGACATTCAGGAGGGAAACATGCCTTACGATCCTAATATGCGCGTCCTCATTGTGGACGATTTTTCCACGATGAGGCGCATTGTGCGCAACATCCTGCGCCAGCTCAATCTTAACAACGTTGTCGAGGCTGACGACGGTACGACGGCATGGGACATCCTCAATCGGGAAAAGATTGACTTCATTGTCTCTGACTGGAATATGCCCAACATGACCGGTATCGAACTGCTGCGGAAAGTTCGTGCCAGCGAACAGTTCGCACACCTTCCTTTTCTGATGGTGACGGCGGAAGCGCAGCAGGAAAACATCATTGAAGCCGTGCAGGCCAAAGTTTCCAACTACATTGTCAAACCCTTTACAACGGATACGATGAAGCAGAAAATTGACAAGATTTTCGGCTAGACGGGCATCCGGGATGGGCTGCCGCGCGGTTCATCCCGTCATGTCCGAAACCATCGTTTTCCCATTGCTGGCCGGGCGGTGCCGTTACGGGCGCTGAAAACCGTTTCATTCGCCGGTTGCCCGGCAGCGGGCGAGTGAAACGGCACTTTCGGTATTTCCACATCAATCCGGCAATAACGCAGGCTCCCGGTAACGTCCTGACAAAACCTTTTGCGGACACCGTTGACGGCGTCCCGGCAGGCTCGGAGAATGGCTGATACCAAAACGAAAACAGCGGAAGGCACCCTTCAGATGGAGGTTGTGCCCCCCACTGACAACAAAAAGGTCGAGCTGGATCTTGATGATGCGCCCTTCCTGCAAAAGGAAGAGGAGCCGCGCAAGGAGCCCCCGGCGCGCGCCGCCAGCCAACCGCCGGCCAAACAGGCCGAAGCCGCTCCTGATGCCGGCAAATCCAGAAAGCGGAAAATACTCATCGCGGCCGCCGCGGCGGGCGTTCTCCTGCTGCTTGGCGCGGCCGCCGTCTGGTGGTTCCTCCTGCGTGAGCCCGCCGCGCCGCCTCCGCCTCCCGCCAATGCCCCGCAGCCGCAGATCATCACTGTGCCTACCCAGACCGCGCCGCCTCCGTCCACGGAAAGTGTGAAGGCGCTTGATCCCTTCTGGGTGGAAAACAAGGATGTCGATGGGCACTCCCATTTTCTGATCTGTATTTTCTCCATCGTCTGCGACAATGTTCAGGCGGAGCAGGAAATAGACCAGCATCTGCTCGTCATCCGCGATGCCATCTATTTCTATCTGCGCCAGAAGACCTTTGAAGCGATCCTTGACGCCAAACAGGCGGAAACCATGAAAAAGGACCTTGTGTATACCATCAACAACTATCTGACGCGCTACAAGGCAAAAGATATTCTCTTTGAGAGTTACATCGGGCAATAGCCCTGGCTTTGAGGAACGCGGGAGAAGGAATGAGCATCGAATCCACCATAGCGATCCTGTATGCCCAGACCGGTCTCGCCGCGCCCCTCGTCAATGCGGCGACGACCGGCCCGCAGGCCGCGGCCGCCATGTCCCGGATGCTGGCCGCGGAAATGGCCCGGCAGGAGCAGCAGCAGGTCAACAAGGCTGAACCCCAGACCGAAGACGCCAAGGTCAGCCCTGACGCGCAGCGACAGAACAACGGACAGATGTTCGGCAACCGCCGTAAACGCCGCCGCCCCTTTCAGCCCGCACCAGAAGATGATGAGGCCCGACCTTCCGCCTCTCCCCTTGTAGGCAACTTACTGAACCTGAAAATATGAACAACGTTACCCTGATAGCCCTTGGTTTTTTCCTGCTGGAGCTGGTCATCCTCGGCGTCATCTTCTTTTTCTACATGCGTCTGCGCCGTTCGGAACGCCTTGTCAGCCTTCTGCAGGCAAACCAGCAGGCGTTGCTCGGGCGTATTGAGATGAACGCCCGCCTTGAAAAAGAAATCGTCGCCACCTTTGCCCAGCGGCAGGCCGAACTCCAGAATCTGGAAGAAAAACTGGAAGAACGCAGCGGCGAGCTGCGCCGTCTGCTGGAACAGGCCGAAGGTATCATGCGTTCGCCCCAGTTTCTGCGTGAAATCATCCTCAACGGGCGCAAGAAGGGGCTTTCCGCACGGCAGATTGCCCGTAACGCCGGCCTGAGCGTCGACGAAGTGGAGCTCATCCTTACCCAGAATCCCGCGACAGCACAGACCGGCTAGACCATCCCCGTCTCCGCGCGCCACGAAAGCTCCCGGACGAAAGGGGCCCCTTCCCTGTTTCCACGCCATAGGTTTGAAAATCTATGGCTTTTTTGTTCTCTCCGGCTCTGCTTCACCCAGCCCCCATCCGTTGGCCGATGCCACATCCGGCGCGGGCCATGCGGCGTTCCTCTCCCCAGCATATCCCGGCAAGATAGGCGGGAACATAAGGCCCTCGCGGGAATACCTCCGCGAGGGCCTTTGTCGTTCGTTTTCAGAACTCGTAAGGAGGATCTCCGGAGAAGTCCGCAATCACGCCATGGGCATCCTCCAGATAGAATACCTCAAACAGGGGATTGGAGGCATCCCCGTACAGGCTCTTGACAATAGGATTTGCGAGGCACATTTCCTTTGCCGCCATATTGTTCTCAAAAACAGCCTTTCCGTGCAGGCGAATCCATGCGTATTCCGGGCTGGAGACAGAAATTTCGACTTCCGGATTCCGCCGCATATCCTGATAGACCTCCTTGGTGTTATTGGTGCAGAACCACAGTTTTCCATCCAGCTCGCCAGAGAACATGAAGGGGCGGCACTTGGCCTTGCCATCACGGCCGACAGTGGCCAGATACTGCACAGGGTTTGCCTTCAGAAATTCCACGACCTTGTTCATGAGGATTCCTCCCATTTGCATGTTGAAGAAAGGGTTGTCCCTTCTTTTCATTGATGTCAGAATAATGCCGTGCATATATTTCGTAAAGTAAGCACACTCTTGTGCCTTAGTTACACTAAGGATACTGTTGGAGATTCACGTGGAAACTACGCTGCCCAAAAAGCTTCCTGCCTGCCCTGTGGAAACTACGCTGACCCTCATCAGCAACAAATGGAAAGTGCTCATTCTCCGTGATCTGATGCCGGGAACAAAACGGTTCGGGGAGTTAAAAAAGTCAATCGGCCATGTGACGCAAAAAGTCCTGACAACCCAGCTGCGGCAGATGGAAGAAAGCGGGCTGCTGATCCGCAAGGTATACGCCGAAGTGCCGCCACGCGTGGAATATACCCTGACAGAACTGGGGTACAGTTTGAAACCTGTGCTGGATATTCTGTGGGCATGGGGTGAAGAATATAAGAAACGACATGTAGTATAAGATGAAAGAGAAACGGGCGCCCTCCGCGCGGGAGGCTCCCAGCAAAAAGCCGGAGGGGACTGTGCCAGGAGAGGATACGGGGGCGGACTTTTTTGCCCCAGCGCGCCTTGCCGCACGGCGCTTTCCATGCTAGCATGGCCGCAACTTTTTCCGTCGTGCGCCTAGATTTTGCACACGACCGTCACCCCTTGCCGGAGTCGTTCCTATGGATCCGTTCAATGCGGGCGCGCTTTCCCTGCTGCCGCCCATTATCGCCATCACGCTGGCCCTCTGGACAAAGGAAGTTTTTTCCTCCCTCATGATCGGCATTCTGAGCGGATCGCTCATCTATACCGTCGGTATGGGACAGGACTTCGTTATCGTCCGCACCATTGAAACGGCGTTTGCCGTCATGGTCAAAAAGGTCGATTTCAATATCATCATCTTCTGTTCCCTGCTGGGGTCGCTGGTCTACGTCATCTCGCTGGCCGGTGGCACCCGCGCCTATGGCGCGTGGGCAACCCGGCGCATCAAGGGGAAAACCAGCGCCCTCCTCTCCACCAGCGCCCTTGGCGCGTTCATTTTCATTGACGACTATTTCAACTGCCTTACCGTGGGCACTGTCATGCGCCCGGTCACGGACAGCTACAGGATTTCCCGCGCCAAGCTGGCCTACATCATTGACGCCACCGCCGCACCCATCTGCATCATCGCCCCCATTTCCAGCTGGGCCGCCGCCGTCGGCAGCAACCTGAAGGCCACGGGCGCCTTTGAAAGCGATCTGGCGGCCTTTGTGGCGACCATACCCTGGAACTTCTACGCCCTGCTCTCCATCATCATGGTGGTGTTGATCAGCGCCTGCAACTTCGACTTCGGCCCCATGCGCAAGGCCGAACTGCGCGCCCAGAGCGGCGACGTGGGTGGCATCGAAAAAAATGACGACAACCGCAGACAGCCCGAAAGCGGCGCGCGCGGCCATGTTCTCGATATGCTGATCCCCATTGTCGCCCTTATCGCCTTTGCGGTCATGGCGCTGCTGTTCAACGGCGGCTACTGGGGCGGCGATCCCGCCTATCACAGTCTTGCCGCGGCCTTTGGCAATTGCTCCGCCGCGCCGGCGCTGTCTCTCGCTTCCTTCGCCGCCCTGCTTGTGGCCTTTCTCCAGTTTGTCCCTCGCGGCATCCTTTCCCTCAAGACGTTCATGGACGGCTGTATGCAGGGCATGAAGGCCATGATGCCCGCCAATACCATTCTGGTGCTGGCCTGGGCCATCAGCGGTGTCTGTCGCGATCTGCTGCAGACACCCGTCTTCGTCAAGTCGCTTGTCGAAGGCGACGGCGGCCTTACCGGCGGCCTGCTGCCCGCCGTCATCTTTATTCTGGCGGGCTTTCTGAGTTTCTCCACCGGTACCGCCTGGGGGACTTTTGGCATCCTGATCCCCATTGTCGTTCCCGTAGCGCAGGTTGTCGATCCCAACGGCAGCCTGGTGCTGATTTCCCTGTCTGCCACACTGGCGGGCAGCGTCTTTGGCGATCACTGCTCGCCCATTTCAGACACGACCATTCTGTCCAGCGCCGGGGCGGCCTGTACGCATATTGAGCATGTTGCCACGCAGATGCCCTATGCCTGTGTTGTCGCCGCCAGCAGTCTCGTGGGCTACATCGCGGCGGGCTTCAGCCAGAGCCTGCCCATCAGCTTTGGCGCGGGGCTTCTTGTCATGGTGCTGACGCTGCTCTACTTCCGTGCCCGCGCCCGCGACGCGGCGGCATAACCGCTCTTTTTCCGCGTTTGTCAAAGGGGGAGGAAAAGCGTTGTTTCCTCCCCCTTTGCGCTTTTCCGGATTTCAATCCACAGCCGCCCTCCCTTTCTCCCGCGCATGGTTTCCACGCTTGACGAAAAAATTTTTGCTTCCTATTTTCCTTCGATTCCCCGGGCGGCGCCGTCTCCGGATGGCACGCCTCACCCTGAGTTGCAGGAACGTTGCTTCCCCCAAAAAGAGGGGAGGTTTCAGACCTCGAAGGAATTTTTGATGAAGCTCCTCATACCGCTGGCATCGCTCTGCTGTGTGGCCGTTCTTGCTTTTTTTTCACCGCCGCTCCATGCCGGAGAACGCTGGGGCTTCGATCTCGGCCTGGGCGGTTCCGTTACCTCCTCCGAATATAAAGACGTCTATGCCGCGGGAGCGACGCTCCCCCTGCTGGGGTACGAAGGCGATCGCTTCTATCTGCGCGGCATCAGCGGCGGCCTGCATCTGTTCAGGAACGACAGGCACGAAATCAACGCGCAGCTTTCCTATCTTCCGCAGCGCTATCTGGCGAGCTGGAGCGGCGACGAGGCCATGAAACAGCTTGACGATCGGTATTCGTCCATGCTGGCGGGTCTCAATTACCGCTTCCTTTCGCCGTATGGCATCCTCCAGGCCACTGTTTCCGCCGACATCCTCGGCTACAGCAACGGTGTCATCGCGCGGGCCTCCTACAGTTACCCGTTGACCCTGGGCCGCGTGACGCTCCTGCCCTCAGCTGGTCTCACCTGGACAAGTTGCGAATATAACAGGTATTACTACGGCATACAAAGCGATGAATCCCGCGCCAGCGGCCTTTCTGAATACCATCCCGGCAGCGCCCTGTCGCCCAATGCGGGCCTTGCCGCCCGCGTGAGCCTGAGTGAGAACTGGAGTCTCTTCGCCAACGGCAATCTTGAATTTCTCAATCAGGAAATCTACGATAGCCCCATGGTCGAAAACGCCGTCAAGCTTTCTCTCGGCGCGGGACTGCTCTACAGGTTCTAGAACGGTTTCCCGTTGTCAACGTTACCGCTTTGAAGGAATCCGCCTATGAAAAGCCTTCCGCTTCTCTGTCTGCTCCTGTTTCTCTGCCTCGCCGCGCCGGGCATCTCCTCCGGAAAGGATGCCGCCCGGCAGACGTCCGCGGAACAGCCCGTCCCGGCCAGGGTCTTTGAACGCTTCAGCGCCGTCCTGCCGCGGGGCTGGACCGGCGAGGATCAATCCGGCTTCAGCACAGGCAGGAAAGAGGAATATATGCTCTCCCTTGGCAAGAAAGGCGAAAAGACCATTGAGGCGCAGTTGACCGTCTTCATTTTGCCCAATGAAAAAAAACAAAGCGCCAGAGACATCGCCGGACAGCTTGCGCAATTCCAGGATCACACAAGCGCCGTTGCCGAAAAGGACGGCTTCTGGAGCTTCTCCGGCGAACCGCGCAGCAAGATTTCCCGCGGAGAAGCGTTGACCCGCGTGCGCGCCAATGCCGATCTCATGCTTGTCATCGTCAGCCAGGATCCCCGAAAACTCGGCGCGGAAAAAATTTTCCAGAGCCTTGTCCCTTTGACCCCCGACGCCATACGGTTGTTTGAACGTCGCTGAACTCCCTTTCCCTTCCCGCCTCCGCACGGCAACGGTGGCCGCCTCAGGCGCGCCATCACACCCTCAGAAAACGCGCCTCTGAAAAACGTCCGAGGACTTCCCGCCCCGGTCGTAGCGCTCCCCATCCGCATCAGGAGAAGACATGTCTACGCCAGCATGGTTCGACAGAGATACCTATCTGCAAAATAAGCTGATTCAACTGCAACAGAGCGATCCCGCGGGCGCATGGACCGCCACGAAGATGTATGAGGCCTTTTCCGCCGCCGGTTTCAACACCTCGCGGGCCGACGACATATTCCGCCATTTTCAGGAATACGGCAACGCGGAAAACATCAGTCCCAACGGCTGGTTCGACGTTGCCTGGTACAAGGCATCCAAGCTGGCCCAGATGCAGCGGGAAAATTCTGGCTACACCGCCGCGCAACTGGAACAGGCCTTTGCGGACGCCAACCTCAGCTACTGGGATCATTACGGAGCCTACGGCGCGGCGGAAGGCGTGGATCCCTCCGCCTACTTCAGCACGGCCGCCTACATGCAGGCCAAGCTGCAACAGATGCGTGTGGGCGATCCCGCGTACACGCTTACGCAACTGCAGGATGCCCTGCGCCTCGCCGGACTCAACCCCATTGAGCATTATGTGCTGTTTGGCCGCTACGAGCTGCTCAACTACACGCCGGATCCGGCTCCCCTCCCGGAAATACCGGACGTCACCGGACAGACGTTTATCCTGACACCCTCGCAGGATACGTTCGTGGGCGGTGATGCGAACGATCTGTTCCACGCCCAGGCCGGAACACTGCAATCGCGGGATCTGCTGGACGGCGGCGAGGGTAACGATACCCTGAAAGCCGAGCTCAGCGCGGCCAATACCGACACGCCCCTGAATCCCACACTCCGCGATGTGGAAAATCTGCTGTTCACCGTAAACAGCGCCAACGGCAGCGCGGACGTTTCCCTTGAAAACGTTTCTCTGACGGACGGCCGCCAGCTGATTGCCGGTTCCGTCTCCGGTACCGGCAATCTCACCCTCTCCAGCATCAATCACGCCTCCACCCAGACCACGCTTCTTTTCCGCGACGCCATGCCCGGCATGACGCTGAACGCCACCTTTGCCGATACGGCGCTGAAAACAGAGGACATCAGCACCGGCGGAAGTCTGGTACTCCGTCTTGTTGACACCCACGGTGCGCTTTCCGGGCAGCCGCTCCTGCAGAACCCCTTTACGGGCGTCACCTTCACCCATACGGACAATGGGCAGGCAGAAACCGTGAGGCTGTATTTTGGCACGATCAGCGGCCCCAACGCCAGCTATCAGAATTTGCTCGACGCCATCAACGGGGCGCTTTCCACCTTCGGCTATACCGATATCACCGCAAAACTGGGCGATACCTTCCGGACGACGGATTCCGCGACCGGAGCCGCCGTCTCCGGCCGGGAAATCATTCTGACGGCGGCATCCGGCGATATTCAGGGCAATACCTGGCTCACCGCGGGAGGCATTCCCAGCGGCAACACATGCTGGACGGAAATGGAGAGCCTCGCCGGAGAGGTCTACCCCGGCCTGATCAGCACCTCCATCGCGCTGGACGGCGCGGGACGCATGGACTGGAATGCCCTGGAGGACATTCCCGGCAACAGCCAGCTCTTCGGCGGCAGCGCGGGGCCTGTGTCCGTGGCTGGAATGCAGAAGTACAACATCACCGTCGATCAGGGTTCCTGGGTGTCCCGTCTGGAGGCGGGCAACGCCTCGCTGTACGCCGTTTCCGTCTCCAACGCGGATCTTGATGGCGACGGGATCATCGGTTCCGGCGATGCCGACAAGGGGAATCTCATTCTCGGTGACAGCGCCCATTACGGTATGGAGGATGTCCGTATCTTTGACGCCTCGGCCATGACAGGCAAAGCCTTTGTGAATGCCTCCGTCACCGGTCAGGCTTCCCTCAGCGAAACCAACGCCGTCCGTTATTCCTTCGGCGGCAACAACGACACGCTGCATCTGACACTGGACGGGCAGACGGCCTCC
Organism: uncultured Desulfovibrio sp.; assembly: GCA_934546745.1. GTDB lineage: Bacteria > Desulfobacterota > Desulfovibrionia > Desulfovibrionales > Desulfovibrionaceae > Desulfovibrio. The sequence continues at coordinate 61,468 of CAKTDV010000015.1, forward strand.
GCGGAAGATTTCTCCCTGAAAATAGACATGGGCGCGGGCGCGGACACCCTGCTCCTGACCCTGACGTCGGCGGCAACGGCAACGCTGGGGCGTGCCCTGACCGGCATTGAGAACGTCCGCATCGCCGCGCCTTCCGGCGATGCGGTTACGGCGCTTTCCCTGACGGCCGATACGGCCCTGCAATCCCTGACCGCCGGTGATGGCGTCAGCCTGAATCTCGACGCCTCAGAGGCGGCGTCCCTGCGGCAGGTCGTCCTCTCCTCTTCCGCCACGGAAGATACGTTGACACTTGGGCGAAATACGTCTTCCACCATCAACCTGCACAATTTCTCGGCAGATGATGACACACTCAATATCGCGGCCAACGCCTTTGCCGGCGTCGATCTGACGTCCCAGAAAGAACGCTTCGATAATTGGGATGTCCTCAGCGGAACAGGTACGACGCTCCTTGACAACAGCATCTGTTTTCTTTCCGGAAACGATTTTTCCACACTGCAAATTGGCTCCTACGGCACGGCCGGAACCATCGGCGTCGCCGCGGGCGCGTCCGCCGTCCTTGTCCTCAACGAGGCGGCCAACGGCGGTTCTCTCAGGTTTTATGTGCTCAATGGCGATACGTACACAACCACCGCCGCCCTGTCCGAGGCGGATCCTGTCATGACCGTCACCGGCGTGGGATCCGGTGCTCTGACTGATGCGACCGTCACCATCAATGGTGTCTAGAGCGGACTCTTGTGTCCTGGAACAGGGAAAAACAACATTTTTTCCACAATGCGCGGGCAGCGTGCTAGCCGAAGGCGGCCAGCACGCGCCCCTGCTTGAGAGATACCCGGCCAAGAGGCAGATCGCGCCACCACAGGGCGGCTTCCGTGCCCGCGAGCCCGGTATGTCTGCTCTGGCCCGTGAGCAGGGCCTCAATCTCACACACATCCTCAAGCACAAGGGCCGCCTCTCCGGCGGGGGCGTTGCCGTCCGATCCGGGCAGACAAAGCCGCAGTCGCGGGGCGGGCACAAATCCGCGTTTGCCCAGGCGGCCGAGCAGGCCCCCCTGCCAGCGGCAGGCCGGGGGGATGCCTTCGGCCTGTCGCGGCACAAAGCGCACCTGCTCCCCAAACAGCATGATGTCGCCGGGCGGCAGCAAGCCGGGATCAAAACAGGGCCCCAGCAAACGCTCGCGGGCAACGTGTCGCCCGGCGGTATGCCAGCCGGACGCGCGCGCGCTTTCCTCCGAGCCTTCTCCGGCGGGCATTGTGGCCGTGTCCTTGGTAAACAGCGCCACATAGAAGCCCTGCGCGCCGGATTTTTCCCCGTCCACACGCAAGGTGCCCTCGCCGCCGGGGCGGCGTTGCCACACAAAGCCTTCAAAAGGGGAGATGGGGACGCGCCGCAGCCCCAGCGTATCCTCGGCGTAGCGTACCTGCGCCTCATTTTCCTCGTCGTTGGTCGTGCAGGTGGAGTAGACCAGCCTCCCCCCAGGGCGTAACAGCCGGGCGGCACGGGCCAGCAGCAGCTGTTGCAGCCCTGTCAGCGTCTTCACTTTGTCCCCCTGCCAGAGGGTCAGTACCCGTGGGTTTTTTCCCGCCGTTCCCCAGCCGGAACAGGGCGGATCAAGCAGAATCCAGTCCCAGCTTTCTGGCGTGAGCGGCAGGGCCTGTCCCTCATACGAACAGGTTGCGGCATGAGGCCAGTTGCACGTATGAAGGTTGGCGCGCAGCGTCGCCAGCCTGGCGCTGGAAGGCTCATTGCCGAGGACGAAGCCTTCTGTTCCCACCAGCTGGGCAAGAAAGCCCGTCTTGCTGCCGGGGCTGGCGCACATATCCAGTACGGCCGCCCCCGTCGAGGGCGCAAGCGCCAGCGGCGGCAACATGGAGGAACGATCCTGGATGTAGATATAGCCGAAAAAGGCGGCCAGCGACGCGCCAAGCGGGCGTGGTTCCACACAGAGACGGCGGCACCACAGGGAGAAGGGCTCCGGTTCAAACGCATAGCCCTGGGCGCGCAGCAGGGCCTCCACCCGCGGAATGCGGTGGGCGGGACATACCAGACGGAAGGATCGCCCGGCGGGGGCGACGGGAAAAGCGCTGTTCTCACATGTCATGCCCTGTGCATAGCCGCAAGCGCGGCAGGCCGCAAGCCCCGCGAAAGTTGCGCGGGGCGGGAAGTGTCGCTATAGTGCGGAAGCGTCCCTCTCCGCCACGCCGCAGGGACGAGCCAAAGGAAAAAACGGGGACGTTCAATCCGCAACATGTTTCCCCCTGCAAGGGGGTCAAACTGAAAAGGAATTTTTGATGAAAGGAACAATGCGACTGACCGTTGCGGTATGCTTCATGCTGTTTCTGGCATTGCAGGCCGGCGCGGCCCAGGCGGCCAAGAGCTTTGTGGTGCTGCCGTTTCAGGTAAACGCGCCGCAGAGCTACGCCTATCTTGGCAAGGCGCTGCCAGCGACCCTGCAGGCCAAACTGACCCGTCCCGGCCAGACGGAAGGGCGTGTGGGTTCCACCGTGGCCACCTCTTCCGCCCAGGCCCGTGGTCAGCTGGGCGGCGCGGACTATGCCATCTGGGGATCCATCGCCGTCACCGGCACGGAATGCACCGTCACTCTCAACAGCGTGGACAAGAGCGGCAAAACCTGGAGCAAGAGCCAGTCCGCCCAGGTAAGTATGCTCACGGGGATCATTTCCAGTCTCAGCGGCGCCCTGGGCGAGGAAGTCCTTGGCATCGGTGGCGCTTCCCGGACGGCGGCGCGCGGCAGCGACATCATCATGAATGAAACGGGCAACAGGCAGTCCCAGACCTACCTGAATCCGCAGTTCCGCTATCAGGGCGCCAGCGAATCCGACGGCTCCCGCCTGCGCACCCAGCGCATCAAGGAAAAGATGGTGGATATGGCCGTAGGCGACTTCAACGGCGACGGAAAGAACGAAGTGGCCGTTCTCACGGATCATGAGCTCATGATCTTCACGTGGAATGATCGCAATGGGCTCCAGCCTCTGGGAAAGATGCGCCTGCCAAGCTCCAACGACAGCTATTCCATGCGCGCCATGGATCTGAACCGCGACCGCGCGGACGATCTCGTGGTCGCCACCTTTGATCCGGACAACAACCGCCCCTACACGTACTTCATCAGCTTCAAGGGCAACAAGTTCAAGGAAATTGCCGAACGCGCGGCCTATTTCGCCAGCGTCATGCGCCTTCCTCCCAGCTATGCTCCCACGCTGGTAGGCCAGCGCTGGGACTCCATCAAACTCTTTGCCCCCGGCGTCCATGTCATGATCAAAAAGGGCAATGCCTACGAGCTGGGGGGGCGCATCTCGCTGCCTTCGGGAGCCACGGTCTTCAACTGCGTCTGGATACCGTCGAGCCGCCGCAATCCCAGCGAACAGCTCATCATGCTGACTGACGACGAAAAGCTGAAAGTCTTTCAGGGCGCGGGCCAGAGCCTGATCCACACCACCATGGAACGCTATTCCGGTTCTTCCACAGGCATGGATTTCTACAAGAGCATGCCCGGCCTCGGTGTGAACAAGACCTACCAGCTCCCCAGCAAATTTTTTGCGCCCATGCGCCTCATCGTGGCCGACATCGGTCATACCGGCGAGTATACGCTGCTTATCAACAAGCCCATTTCCACGGCGGCCCAGCTCTTTGACCGCTACCGCTACTTCCCGCAGGGCGAAGTCCACGCCCTCTACTGGGACGGCGTGGGCCTCGGTCTCAAGTGGAAGACACGGCGCATCCGCGGATCCGTGGCGGAAATCGATCTCGCCGATGTCAACAACGACGGCGTGCTTGATCTTGTCGTAGGCATCAACACCTCCACAGATCTGGGCATCGGCAGCCGCCAGAGCATGATCACGGCCTATCCGCTGGATCTCTCCCGGACAGATCCCAATACGCCGGCGGATCTGAGCGACTTCGAAGTCAATCCAAACTAGTCTCGGGACGCGCGAAAACGCCGCGTCCATAAAAAGCGGCGGCGCTCCGGCATGAGCCCATGCGCCGCCGCGCCGTTTCCCCTTTTAGCCGCGTGAAAAATTCCGCGCCCCTGTATGGAGGCTGTATGCGCGTTCTGGTCATCGGTTCCGGCGGACGTGAACACGCCCTTGTCTGGAAGCTGAAGCAAAGCCCTCTTGTGGACGAAATCTACGCAGCCCCCGGCAACGGCGGCACGGCACGGGAAGGGGCCGTCAATATCAATATCGGGCCCGATGATATAGACGGGCTCGTCACCTTCGCCCGGCGCGAGGACATCGGTCTTGTTGTTCCCGGCCCGGAACTGACCCTGACGCTCGGCATTACCGACGCCATGAAGGACGCGGGCATTCCCTGTTTTGGCCCTGACGCCTATTGCGCCCGCCTTGAGGGGAGCAAGGCCTTTGCCAAAGATGTCATGCGGCGGGCGGGCGTACCCACGGCGGCGTGCGCTGTTTTTGACGATCTTGACGCCGCCCGTGCCCATGTGCTGGCATCGGGCGCGCCGCTGGTCGTCAAGGCTGACGGTCTGGCCGCGGGCAAGGGGGTTGTCGTAGCCCGGAGTACGGAAGAAGCGATCGCGGCCCTCGAAGACATCATGGGCCGCAAGACCTTTGGCGCGGCAGGCTCCCGGGTCGTCATCGAGGAATGCCTTGCCGGCGAGGAAGCCTCTTTCCTCTGTCTCTGCGACGGTGTGCGCGCCGTGCCCCTGCCCTCAGCGCAGGATCACAAAGCCGTTTACGACGGCGACAGAGGGCCCAACACTGGCGGCATGGGCGCGTACAGCCCCGCACCCATCCTGCCCGATGACGATGCCGAACGCATGGCTGATCTCGTGGCCCGCCCCATTCTGCGTGAACTCGCCAGGGACGGACACCCCTTTGTCGGCGTGCTGTATGCCGGTCTGATGATGACAGGCGACGGCCCCAGGGTTCTGGAGTACAATACCCGCTTCGGCGATCCGGAATGTCAGCCTCTGTTGATGCGCCTTGACAGCGACCTCGTGGAAATCATACAGGCGGCCCTGAGCGGCGATCTTTCCGCCGTTCCCGTGCGCCAGAAGGACGAAAGCGCCCTCGGCGTCGTCATCTGCGCCAAGGGCTATCCCCAGTCCTATCCCAAGGGGATGGTCATCGAAGGCCTGGAAGATGCCGAGGCCGGCGGCGTCAAGGTCTTCCACAGCGGCACCGTTGTGGAAAACGGCGTCTGCAGGGCCAATGGCGGTCGCGTCCTCTGTGTCACCGCCCTTGGTAACGATCTTGGGGACGCCCAGGAAAAAGCCTATGCGGCTGTGGCAAAAATCCGCATGGCCGACGCGTTCCATCGTTCAGACATTGGGAACAAGGGCATCCGCCGCCTGCGGCAGAGGTAAGGAAAAACGCTTTTCCCGTCCGGTTTTTGGAAAAAACAACGTGTGCCTGGGCCTTTTTCACCCTGACACGCTCCGCATTCTCTTGACATACGAGGATTGTTCATGGCTCATGTCGTCATCATGATGGGTTCAAAATCCGATGAGGAAAAAGTCGCGCCCTGCGCCGGTATTCTGAAGCGGCTCGGTATCAGCTATGTCTTCACCGTCAGTTCCGCCCACCGCACTCCTGAACGCACCGAGCGCATCGTCAGGGAAGAGGAAGCCAAAGGCGCCGAGGTCTTCATCTGCGCGGCGGGCATGGCCGCGCATCTTGCCGGAGCCGTCGCGGCCCGAACCATCAAACCTGTCATCGGCATTCCTGTTTCCGGCGGTGTCATGGGCGGCCTCGACGCCCTGCTCTCCACCGTCCAGATGCCCCCTGGATTCCCCGTGGGCACCGTGGCCCTGGACAAGGCCGGCGCGCGCAACGCCGCCTGGATGGCCGCCCAGATACTGGCCCTGCGGGATCCCGATCTGGCCAGCCGCATTCACGCCGCGCGCGGCGCCATGCGGGATGATGTGGAAAAGGCCGCCGCCGAGATTGAGGCCGCACGGTAATCCCCTGTTTTGAGGAGGAAATGTTTGTTACGAAAACCTTTCCTCCTCGACCTCTTTCCAGTTTTTTCCCCGTACTTCCAGGCAGACGTGCGCCATGACACAGCCGCTTGCGGTCATTGACCATCTTCACCTCACTCTCCCCGGCAACGCGGCGCATGAAGAGGCGCTGCGCGATATTTGCTGGATCATCCGCCGTGGAGAACATTGCGCCCTGATGGGCGTCAACGGCGCGGGCAAGACAACCCTGCTGTCGCTGCTGCACGGCCAGCTGTGGCCGTCCGATGGCCGCATCCTGTGGTACGGCCCGGAGGGGCCGGAGAGTTCGCCCATCGTTGGCAAATCCATATCCGCGCTGGTCTCTCCAGCGCAGCAGGAGCGCTATCAGCGGCAAGGCTGGTATATTACGGGCCGGGAACTGCTGCTCACGGGGTTTGAGGATACGCCGCTGCTGTACGCGACGGCCACGGAGGCGCAGGAGCGAGCCGTGCTGGACATCGCGGGCCGGCTGGACGCCCTTTCTCTGCTGGATCGGCCGTTGCCGGAACTGTCACAGGGGCAGTTGCGTCTTCTGTTGCTTGGACGGGCGCTGTTGCGCCGTCCGGCGCTGCTTTTGCTTGACGAATGTGTGGACGGCCTGGACAGAGAACACCGCCGCCGCTTCTTTGCCACGCTGGAAACCATGACGCGGGCGGCTGGCCCGGACATGACCGTCATCATGAGCAGCCATCGCGGGGATCAGGTACCGGAATGGTGCGCGCGGCGACGCTGGATCGATGCCGGATGCCTTCTGCCCGAAGGCGCGCCGCCGCCTTTTGACGCGGAGGCGGCAATGTCATCCCCGGAGCGGGTATCCCGCCCTGTGCGCCGTACCGCGCCCCCAGCCTCCGCTCTGGCTGCGCCGCCGCTGGTGCGCGTGAGGCACGCCACCGTGTTCGTCGATGGAAAAGAAGTGCTGCATGACATTACCTGGACCCTGCGTCGCGGAGAACACTGGCGTATCGACGGCGACAACGGCTCCGGGAAATCCACCTTTCTGCGCGTGCTGGCAGGAGATGAGTTTGTGGCCGCGGGCGGCGCTATCACACGCTGTCTGCCCGGCAATGGCGGTGAAACCTCCCTGTTGCGGGACATCCGCAAGGGCATTCGTCTGGTCTCCGATCTCTCCCAGGCCCGCTACGGCTACGGCCTTACGGCGCTGGAGCTGGTCTGTTCCGGTTTTGACAACAGCGTGGGCGTCTATCGCGACTTCAGCGCCGGCGAAATCGCCGAAGCCATGTGCGTCATGGAGGAACTGGACGCCGCGGATCTGGCGGACATCTCTATCCGGCGGCTTTCCACGGGGCAGCTGCGCCGTGTTTTCCTTGCCCGTGCGCTGACCGGACGCCCCGATGTGCTGCTGTTGGACGAACCCTGCTCAGGACTCGATCCGCTCGGACGCGCGCACTATCTCTCTCTGCTGGACAAACTGGCCGGCGGCGGCCTCCATCTCGTCTACGTTTCGCATGAGGCGGACGAGGGGCCCGCCTGCCTTAACCGGTACGCCCGCATGGAACAGGGCGGGTTGCTCGTGGAAGACCCTTTTTTCGCCTCCGGCGGCGCGGCCGTTGCGCCGTAGGCACGGAAAGGGCCTGTGTGCGCCGCGCTCCATGAGAGCCTGTTTCGCCGCGGTTGTATGTTCACACTGGGAAGCCGCCAAGGTTGACAGCCGCCTCTCGCCTCCCTACCCTTGGCAAAAAGACATCTGCCGCGCCGCGGCAGGAAAGGATACGTCATATGCCCCTCTGCTCAGTTGAAGAAGCCGTTGCCGAACTCAGGCAAGGCAAAATGATCATTCTTGTGGATGATGAAGATCGTGAGAACGAAGGCGATCTGACCATGGCCGCGGAATTCGCCACGCCGGAAGCCATCAACTTCATGGCAAAATTCGGACGTGGACTCATCTGTCTGCCCCTGGCCCCCGAACTGGCCGACAATCTGAATCTGCCGCTCATGACGCAGCGCAACGGATCCCGTTTTGGCACCAACTTCACCGTCTCCATCGAAGCGCGCGAAGGCATCACCACGGGTATTTCCGCCGCCGATCGCGCCCACACCATCCGCACGGCCGTAGCCGACGGCGCGCGCCCGGAGGATATCGTGACCCCGGGGCATATATTCCCCCTGCGCGCCCGGCCTGACGGCGTGCTTTCCCGCGCTGGGCAAACCGAAGGAAGTGTTGATCTTGTCCGTCTTGCCGGGCTTACACCCGCCGCCGTCATCTGCGAAATCATGAAGGACGACGGCTCCATGGCCCGCATGCCCGATCTGGAACGATTCGCCGCTGAGCACGGCCTCAAGATTGCCGCCGTCAAAGACATTATCCGCTATCGTCTCAACCGGGGGCAGGTTTCCGTCCGCTGCGACGCCAAGGCGCATTTGCCCAGCATGTTCGGTGATTTCACAGTCTATGCCTACGAAAGCGATCGCGAACCCGGCACGCATCTTGCCATTGTCAAGGGTGACATCACAGGTCCCGAACCGGTGCTTGTGCGTGTGCACAGCCAGTGCCTCACCGGCGATGCCCTCGGCTCCCTGCGCTGCGACTGCCGTGGGCAACTGGGCGCGGCTCTGCGTCAGATCGAGCAGGCCGGACGCGGCGCGCTCATCTATATGCGTCAGGAGGGGCGCGGTATCGGCCTTGCCAATAAAATACGCGCCTATGCCCTTCAGGATCAGGGATACGATACCGTCGAGGCAAACCGAAAGCTCGGCTTCCCCGACGATTTGCGCGACTACGGCACCGGCGCGCAGATTCTTGTGGATCTCGGCATCCACAAGATTCGTTTGCTGACGAATAATCCCAAGAAAATTGTCGGGCTCTCCGGCTACGGTATCGAGATTGTGGAGCGCGTTCCCATAGAAGTCGAAAGCTGCCCCGACAACGAAGCCTACCTCCGCACCAAGAAAGAAAAAATGGAACACCTGCTTACCGGCATCCGTTGTCATTAGCGCGGGCTCACGTTGAAAACGCGGTCGTTCTGGCATTTTTTCAGGTAACACTATCTATGGAAAGGAAAGCGCTTCCGGTATTTTTCGGGTCCGCCGCCTCAGAAAATGCCGGAAGGCGCTTTTTCAAGGAGCCGCGATGCGTGCGCTTGTCGTGGACACAACAGACCCGGCGTACAATCTGGCGCTGGAAGAAACGCTCTTTGACAGCCTCGGCGCTGGCGAGGAAGGGGTGTTTCTCCTGTGGCGCAACGCGCCGTCCATTATTGTGGGGCGGCATCAATGTACCGGAGAAGAAATCAACGCGGATTTTGTGGCACGGCGGGGCATTCCCGTGGTGCGGCGCAACACGGGCGGCGGCGCCGTCTATCACGATCTCGGCAATCTGAACTTTTCCTTTATCGAGCATGCGGAAGGCGATGGCAAGGTTGACTTTGTCCGCTATCTGACGCCCATCCGCGCGGCATTGCGGACGCTGGGCGTGGAGGCGCGGATTTCCGGACGCAACGATCTTGAGGTCATGGGCCGCAAGATCTCCGGCAGCGCCCAACGCCTGCGGGACGGCAAGGTTCTCCATCACGGAACCCTGCTGGTCTCGCTGCATTTTGCCGACATGGTGGAAGCGCTGCGCGTGGATCCGGAAAAATACCTCTCCAAGGGCGTGGCCTCGGTGCGCGCCCGAGTGGCCAATATCGCGGAGTTCTGTCCGCGAGACAGCCTGATGGACGACCTGCGTCAGGCCCTTGTACAGACGTGCGCCCACCGGCGGACAGCGCCGGATCCGGACGTCTGCCGCCAGGCCGAGGCGCTGGCTTGCGCCAAGTACCGCACATGGGCATGGAATTACGGCGCTTCGCCGGCCTTCACCTTCCGCAGGAAAGAGCGTTTTCCCTGGGGGAGCGTGGATGTGCGCCTTGACGTGCGCAAGGGCCTCATCACAGATGCCCGCGTGCATGGCGACTTTTTTTCCGCATCCGGCGTAGAGGCGCTGGAACGGCGTCTGACCGGCCTGCGTCACGAACCGGCGATCATGGCGGAAGCCCTGGGGGACGCCCCGTGGGCGGCGTGGTTCAGCGGCTGCGACCCTGAGCGCATGCGGGACTTTTTTCTTCGGCCGTAGGGCGTTTTCTGATGGGAAGTGTGTCCGCTCCGGCATCTTCCGCCCCGCCGGCGATCTGGCTGCCGTGTGAAAAAAAGACAACCTCCGCGCCCTGAGGTCGGAATATTCACGGCATTGATGACTTTTTAGGTAGTGTTTACACGAGATTTATGTTATGCAAAGCGCATCAATTCTGCAAGGATGTGCTTATGACGAATCCTCAACGCCGCCATGACATCTCTGATGC
>CAKTDV010000016.1 GCA_934546745.1 uncultured Desulfovibrio sp.
AGTCCAGAGGGCGCACGCCCTTTGGCAGGATGGTAGTTGTGCGTAGCACAACTACCATCCTGCCTCGAAAAACCCCTGTCGTGAAGTGGCAAAATTGCATATATGGAAAAATTTTGTGTATGCTTCCTGTCAGCTACCAAGAAGGAGGTACTGATATGGGCCAGAGTGCAAAAATCCGTCCTGCACAGATAGCGCGGGCAAAAAAACTACTTCAAAGTTTGCCGGAAAAAGATGACGCAAAAACACGCCAGGAAGCAGCAAAAATTCTGGAGAAGGATTTCCAAAAAGCAAAAAAGAAAGGCTACACTCCAAAGGAATTGAGACAAATTCTCAAAAATGAGGGAATTATTGTTCCCGCGTATCTCATAAAACAATTTTTCACGGAAAATGAGAATATTTCCATCCCCGCAAAAAAGGAAAAAAGATCTATGAAAATGAACGAAAAGGAAAAAAACTCTTTTAGTATTCCTGACGCCTCAGACGAGGAGCTGTAACATGACTACCTCTATTTTTTATGTCTGAGGAAGCAACGACAGCGTCGGAAAGAGCACACTGACGTTCGCCCTGGTTGACTATCTGCTCGACGATGGAAAACGGGTGCTTCTGCTCGAAAGCGATGCATCGAATCCCGATACCTGCAAGCCTCACCATCAGCATGAAAACGATATGCTGCGCTGTAGAGCAGTTGACAGGGATAATTTATGAATATGGTCAATGCAGCCGATGAATTTTTCAATCTCTGAAAAGACATGTCTCCACATGGTTGGCATGGGGAACCTCTACTCTTTTTTGCTGCTTCTTTATGAAACCTTCCTGTGGACTGGCTTCGCTCTTGGAGCCGAAAAGATTCAGGCTCACGGCTACGGATGCCGGTAGGCATTCTTCTCGCTGCAATCTGCACCTGCCGCGAAAAATTTTCCGGCGCTCTGGCCGCAAAAGTTTCGCGGAAAGGCTGGCGTAGGCTTTCTCTTGTAGCGGCAGCTTGCGTCATCGCCGCTTCCTGCCTGGCGGCATTCACATTGACATAATCTTCCTGCCCTGTGCGGAGTCCGCGCTTTTCCTCGCCGACTCCCCGTACAGGGCAGCTCTGCCCGAATTTTCCCCAAAAGGTGGAAAAGTATATAATTTGGCCACTGTCCCACACGATTTCTCCGTGGTACACAACACGCATCCCGTTTTGAGTGCCTCATCAACCTGTCAGGAGAAGTCATGTTTGAGCAGCTTACGAAAAAGGAAATGAAGATTATCTATCTTTTAACGCAGAGTAGCGTGCCTAAAAAAAATAGCGGATGAACTTCATCTATCGCATAGAATCGTACATCTACACCTTTCCCATATCCGAAAAAAACTTTCTGTACACAGTACAATTGAAATTATGTTACATATTTGCAGGGAGATGAAATTTCCTCCACAAGATATAAAAGTGACTCCTCGTGGAAAAGAAGTCTTTTTACTCATTCTTGATGGACTCAATATCAACCAAATAGCGCATCACCTAGGCATCTCTCGGAGTGGTGTCCGGCATCATAGAGAAAAAATGATTCAGGAAAATGGATGTGAATCCATGATTGAACTGATTGCGAAGTATTACGGAACATACGCAAAACAGTATCAGGAAACGCCTTATGGAGATTGAAGGTCGTACCATCATACTTTCCACGCCAGAAGAACTCTTGCCTCTCATTACCGAAGCCGTTCGCGCCGCCGGATACGGCCAGACGTCCGATGGTTCCGGCGGCCCGATCAAAAAATTACTCGCTCCCAAGGATGTGGAAAGAGAATTTGGCATTCCTCAACGAACCCTCGCCTATTGGCGTCAGGAAAGCGTTGGCCCGACCTATACAACTTTCGGCAGACGTATCTTTTATGAGCGTGCCGTACTGGAAGCCTATATTGTTTCCGGGCGTATCCATACTGCGGAGTCTGTCAAATGAGGAACGTCTCAAGCCAGTATCTCGCCGATGATCGAGAGCTTTTCGCTTTCCTGCCCGGGGAACAGGTGGGCATAGCGCATAGTCATGGAGATATTCTTGTGCCGCATGAGTTTTTGCAGTTCCATGAGCGAGACCTTACCGGACTGCGCCAGCCAGGATGCGAAGGTATGCCGCATGGTGTGCAGGGTGACGGCATACAGGCTGTCGCCGTCTTCCGGGGCCAGTCCGAGTTTTCTGACGGCGGTCTGGAAGCAGGCGGGCGTCTTGGTGAAGGCCGTCTTCTTCCGGGGCTGCTGGAAGATTGGTTCCGCAGGCTTGCGTCTGTACGCCTGAAGCATCTGAATCATATCTTCCGGTACCCGGACGAAAACTCGTTTTCCCCCTTTCTGAATGATGTAGAGGCCGCAGGCATTGGCGTCCACATCCTGTCCACGCAGCTTGAAAATCTCCGTGGGGCGGAGGCCGGTTCGCAACGAGAGCAGGGCCATGTCATGCAATTGCGGATGCCGTTTTTCAAGGTCATCCAGAAGGGCCCTGGCTTCCTCTCTGGTCAGGAAGCGCAGCCGTTCGTTGTTGGCTTTGACCATTGCCCATGTGCCGCCTCTGGTGGACAGAGGATTGGTGCCACTCCACATGCCAGTGGCAATGGCACGGTTTATGGCGGAGCGCATGAAAGAAAAGATGTTGTTCACGGTCTGCCCGGCCAGAGTTTTCCGCCTTCCTCTTCTCGTGGGCCTTCCGGTGGTCTTTTTGGGTTTTGTATTCCCTGTGGGCGTTTTCAGGAGCTGTGCCTTGAGGCTGGAGAGCAGATTCGGAGTCAGCTCCACCACGGGCAGACAATGAATTTTATCCTTGAGATGCGCCGCGTATTGGCTATAATGCTGATCAACGTATTTCCCCTCGCTTCTGCCCCAGGCAAGGTAGGCATCCACGAGGTTCTCTGTGGTCACTTTTTCGCGCTCCACAGGAGTGACGCCGGTAACGGCAATTTCCGCAAGGAATTTGGCCCGCTCTTTTTGTACCAGTGCCGGACGGATGCCCTTGCTGTGTCTGCCGACAGTTTTCCAATGGCCTTTGCCCTGGGTGTCCTTGTAGCAGAAACAGTAAATACGATCCGGCAAGCCGGTTCTTGGATCACGTTTGGCGGACTGGCGGTAGAAAACGCCCTCGAACTTGGTTTTTATGTATTTTCGGCTGGTTACGTCGCTCATGAAGAGACAATACCGGCGAATTACCCAAATTGGAAGAGGATTATCCATTTGTTATCCAAAAGGCATTTTCCTGAAACTTTTTCAAGCCATAACTTGCTTGATTTACTCACTATTTTAGCAATAATGCTGGAAACATGTGAGGGACAGAGAGAGAGAGCATAAATCGGGCCGCGCATCACAAAAAAAGATGCGCGGCTTTGCTTTTTTTACAAAAAAGCCCGTCTGTGTGCAGAGCGGGCGCCCGCGCATTGTGGAACAATGCTGTTTTCCCCCTTAGCTGTGTTTATCCACTCTGACAGCATATTTGGCGACATAGGTCTCGCTGTTCAGATCTGATAAGAGATAACTCATTTGATCATAGATATAGACATCGCTTGCGATCTCCCCGCCCATGCCGTTGACGGCATCCATCAGAGACTGGAATGCGTCCATGTGGCTTGTGATGTCGCCCTCATGCAGCAGACAGGCGTAGTTGCCGGAGGGCATTTGCCGTATGTCTCCGTCGTCCTTGTTGGAGATATGGCGGAACAGGTAGCAGAGCCTGAATTCCTTTCTGACGGCATGATCCTGGGGAATAACGCTTCCGAGCGGCACACCGGCGGTGTTCCCATGCGGCGGACTGTCCCGGAGGCAGAGGGAATAGCATTCCGCCAGCGTTGTGAAGGCGGTCATTTTTTCCGGATCTACGGGATAGAAGAGAACCCCGTTCCGCTTCCCGCTCCTCAAAGAAAAGCGTGTCAAAGGATCGCGTTGTCGCTTCTCTGGTCAGGGCGGCAAATCCCCGCAGCATGGAAAGGCGACGCGCAAGCCGGCGCTGTTCCTCTTCCAGAAGTGCGATACGCTCCCGGAGGAATTGGGGATACCTGTGCCTCTCGCGGAGGTTGCGGCTCCGCCGGATTTCCTCAAGAGAGCAGCCGCTTTCCTTGAGAAGGGAAATCAGATCAAAGTGAAAAAACTGTTCGGCTCCGTACCAGCGATAGCCGTTGTCGGCAACGTAGCGCGGTTTGAGCAGGCCCTTTCTGTCATAGTGCAGCAGGGTTTCCTTCGTCGTGCGGCAGAGCCGGGCAAACTCCCCTGTTTTGAGAAGGTGTTTTTTCTCCATTTTTTTTCTTGACCCTTGTGTTACCCCGTAGTTTATCGTGAAAGGCCGGGCCGTTTCATCGGGAATGTGCCGGCCGGAAGCGGTGGTCCGCGGGCCGCCGCGAACACACGCAAGGAGAAAAGAACATGGCTTTGTCCGAATTGGCGACCGCCCGCGCGGCGTGCGCGTATTTTTTTGTTTGTCCCGGCTTGAGTTACGGAATCCTTACCTCACGCCTTCCCGCGTTGAAAGGGCGGACAGGCGCGGACGACGCGCAGATTGGACTGGCCCTTCTCTGTCTGGGGGGAGCAAGCCTTATGGCCCTTGCCGCCAGCGGATGGATCCTGGATCGCTGGGGAAGCCGATCCGTTCTGCGGGTGGGCTCTCTTGTGCTTCCCGCCGCCATTATCGCCTGCGGGCTGGCCCCGTCGCCCCTGCTGCTGGGGGCGGCCTGCATACTGACCGGTTTCAGCTTGGGGCTGATGGAGGTCGCCATGAACACGCAGGGGATACGTGTGGAACACCGCTATGCTGTTTCCTGTATGTCGTTCCTGCATGCCGCCTACAGCCTTGGCGGTGTCCTGGGGGCGGTGACAGGCGTTGTTTTTGCCGGGCTGGGCTTGAGCCCCGCCGTCAACGCCGCCTGCGCCCTCGGCCTGTTCGTCTGTTTCCGTTCCTGGGCCGTGCCCAGGCTCCTGCCGGACAGTCCTTCAAAGGCGGAAAAACGCCGCCGTGGCGCTTCGCTCGGCAACTACCCCCGTTTTGTCGTCCTGTGCGGCGTCATGGCCATGATGGTTTATGCGGCGGAGGGCTCTGTGGCGGAGTGGGGGAGCCTGCTGCTTTTCAGTGTGAAGGGAGCCGGGGAATCGACGGCGGCGTCCGTGTTCGCCGTGTTTTCTGGTGTGACGGTCGTCTGCCGTCTGTTTGGTGACCGGCTGCGGAGCCTCCTTGGAGATTTTGTCCTGATGCTTGGCGGCGGCGCGCTTGCGGCGGGCGGCATGGCGATCGTCCTGTACTCCCCTCATGCCGCCGTGTGCCTTGCCGGATACGCTCTCATGGGGCTCGGGCTTTCTCCCATCGTCCCCCTTCTTTTCAGCCGCGCGGGCAGTCACCCCGGCATCAACCCCAGCAGGGCAAGCGCCATCGTCTCTCTTCTGGCCTACAGTGGGTTGCTGTTTTTTCCCCCGCTGCTGGGCTTTCTGTCGCATGGTTACGGTCTGGAAAAGGCGCTGCTTGTGGCGCTTGCCTGCTGTCTTCTGGTCACGGGAGGGGCATTTCTGGTGAAAGGCGGACCCGGCGCGGGCCAGTCTCTTCCGGATTAAAACCCCTCTTCCAGAGGCGGCCAGACAAACCAGTCGTCATCGGGGGCGCGCCGGGCGCGGCGCGCCCCCGACGGGGTCAGGTGAACCTGTCGGCCCTCGACGCGGAGGCGTCTCTGGGCCAGCCACTGGACGGCCTGCGGATAAATGCGGTGTTCCAGCGGATGGATGCGGCCCATAAGATCGTCGTCGCTTTCCCCGGCGTTGACGGGGACGGCCGCCTGAATGATGACAGGGCCGCTGTCCATGACTTCCTCCACAAAATGCACCGTACATCCTGAGAGCTTGACGCCGTAGGCCAGCGCGTCCGCTCCACCGTGAATGCCGGGGAAGCTTGGCAGGAGGGCGGGATGGATATTGACGATTTTTCCGGCAAAGGCGGAGAGGAACACGCTGGAGAGCAGGCGCATATAGCCCGCCAGTACGACATATTCCGCGCCGGACTGGCGGATGGCCGCGACCATGGCGGCGTCAAAGGCCTCGCGGCTTTCAAAGGCGGTGTGATCGAGCGCCAGATGCGGGATACCTGCGGCTCGGGCTCTGTCAAAGACCTTCGCGTTCGGCCTGTTGCCCGCAATAAGACGGATGTCCGCGTCCAGAAGGCCGGCGGCGGCCTTGTCAATCAGGGATTGGGCGTTGGTACCGCTGCCGGAAGCCAGAATGGCGATGCTCAGGGGCATGGTATTCTCTCCGTTGTTTCTCTTTCCGGTTTCCGGCATCAGCGCTTCAGGGCCGCGGAAACGGCGGCCACAAGGGCCGGGATGGTGTATTCGTCGGGTTGAATGTGGCAGGGAATGCCCCGCTTGGCGAGCGTGGCCGCGGTAATGGGGCCGATGGCGGCAATGCGCGCGCCGGAGGTTGCCAGCGTCTCCGCGGAGAAGAGGGAGAGAAAATTTTCCACGGTGGATGAGGAACCGAAGGTCACGCAGTCGATGCTTCTTTCGCGCAGGCCGGTCAGTACCTCCTCCTTGCGATCAGCGGCGGGAATGGTTTCGTAGACGGGGATGACATCCACCGTGGCCCCGGCCTTGCGGAGTTCGTCGGGGAGAACGTCGCGCGCCTTGGCGGCGCGGGGCAGGAGTATGCGCATACCGCTTACCGGCCCCTGTGCCAGCAAATCGGCAACGACGCCTTCGGCCATATATTTCTCAGGTACAAGATCGGGTTCTATGCCGCGTGTACGCAGGGCTTCCGCCGTGGCGGGGCCGATAGCGGCCACCTTGCATGGCCCCAGGGCGCGCGTGTCGCGCCCGGCCTGTTCCAGACGCCGCCAGAAGTGTTTGACGCCATTGACGGAGGTGAAGATCACCCATTGATACTCGCCAGGCGCGGCAAGCGCCCTGTCCAGAGATGAATAGTCGTCCAGGGGTCTGATTTCGATGGTGGGGCACTGAATGACGCGCGCTCCGAGTTCCTCCAGCCGGGCGGCAAGCCCGCTGGCCTGTTCCCGCGCGCGGGTGACGACGACGGTTTTTCCGTACAGGGGGCGCTGCTCGAACCAGCCAAGGGTTTCCCGCAGGGCGCAGACCTTGCCGACGACAATCACCGATGGGTTGGAGAATCCGGCGTCGGCGGCGGCGCGCGGCAGTTGCCCCAGCGGCGCGACGAGGCTGCGCTGGTACGGCGTGGTGCCACGGTAGACGAGGGCCGCCGGTGTGGCGGCGTCCATGCCCGCCTCAATGAGGTTGCGGGCGATGTCGGGCAGGTTTTTCATGCCCATGACAAAGACCAGCGTGGACGCGCTGGATGCCAGCGCCAGCCAGTTGTGGACGGAGCCGGGTTTGTCCGGGCTTTCGTGCCCTGTGATGATGGTCACGGAGGAGGCGTAGTCGCGGTGCGTGAGCGGGATGCCCGCATAGGCCGGCGCGGCGACGGTGGAGCTGATGCCGGGAATTTCCTCAAAGGGCACGCCCGCGGCGCGCAATGCCTCGGCCTCTTCGCCGCCGCGTCCGAAAATGTAGGGGTCGCCGCCTTTGAGGCGGGCCACGATCCCCCCCTCCTTTGCCTTGCGGATCAGCAGGGCGTTTATTTCCTCCTGCGGCAGGGCATGGTTTCCCGCCACCTTGCCCACATAGATACGTTCGGCGTCGGGATGGGCATGGGCGAGCAGCGCCTCGTTGGCCAGTGCGTCATAGATGACGGTGCCGGCGGAAGCCAGGGCGTCGCGTCCCTTGAGGGTAAGCAGACCGGCATCACCCGGACCCGCGCCGATAAGATAGACTTTCATGGCTACACACCTCCTCGAACCAGTTCCAGCAGGGTTCGCGTACCGAAGGCCGTTCCTCCGGCGACGGTCAGGGGCGCGGCTTTGGATGCCCAGTCCACACCGGCGATATCAAGATGCGCCCAGCGCACGCCGTCCTGAATGAAGTGCTGCAGGAACAGGGCGGCATGGATGGCCCCGCCTTCGCGGGGGCCGATGTGGCAGATATCGGCCACGTCGCTTTTCATGTTTTCCTTGTAGTTTTTCCAGAGCGGCAGAGGCCAGAAGGCCTCGCCTCCCAGGGTGCCGGAGGCTTGCAGGCGTTCGCGCAGGGCGTCGTCATCGCAGAAGAGACCGGCCACTTCCTGACCGAGGGCCACGGCGCAGGCGCCTGTCAGCGTGGCAATATCCACAATGGCGGCGGGTGTCCACTGTTTCTGGGCATAGGCCAGGGCGTCGCACAGAACGAGACGCCCCTCGGCATCGGTGTTCTGGATTTCCACACTGTCGCCGTTGGCGGCCACAAGCACGTCGCCCGGGCGCGTGGCGCGTCCGTCCGGCATGTTTTCGGCGCAGGCCATGATGCCGATGACGCGGCGGGGTATACCCTCTCCGGCGGCGGCGGCCAGCACGGAGAGAACGATGGCCGCGCCCGTCATGTCGCATTTCATGGTGTGCATGTTTGCGCCGGGCTTGAGGCTGATGCCGCCGCTGTCAAAGGTGATCCCCTTGCCCACCAGAATCAGCGGTTTCTCCTGTTCATGCCCTTTCGGGGCATGTTCCAGCACGACAAGGCGCGGGGGGCTGACGGACCCCTGCCCCACGGCCAGCAGGCAGTTCATGCCCTGTTCACGCAGATCGTCCTCATTCAGAACAGTGCAGGCAAGCCCGCATCCGGCAGCCAGCGTCCGGGCTTTTTCGCCCAAATCGGCAGGGCCCAGAAGATTGGACGGCGTATTGGCCAGCGTCCGGGCAAGGGCGACGGCTTCGGCGGCGCGTTCGCCGCGCCGTGCGGCGGCCTGGCCGCCATCCGGCACAAAATCTCCCTCAAAACCGATAGCCAGCCACTCCGGATCCCTGTCTTCTTCCTGATCCGGTTTTTTCAACCCGCGGAGACGGTAGAGACCCAGCAGGGAGGCGTAGACGGCTTCTTCCACAAGGCGTTCCCGACCGCCGGGCAGGGTTGCCAGCAGGGGTTCGGGAATGAGGACGCTGGTTGCGCCCGCTGCCCGGCAGCGGCGCAGGGCCGCTCCAAGGGCCTTGCGCACGTCGTGGACATCCACGTTTTCCCGATCGCCAAGACCCACGGCCAGCACACGGGGGATAGCGAGTTCAGGGTGCCCGTACAGCATGGTCAGCTCGTCCTTCTTGCCGTGCGCGTCACGCAGGGCCGGGGCAATGGCGAGCCAGGGGGCCGCGGCATCCACGCAGGGCACGGTACCGGGCAGGCGTTCGCCTTTGCAGAACAATACCACCATGACATCGGCCTTCCAGTGGGCGGGGCCGTTACATTGAAAACGTATATCCATACATGACTCCTGTCTGCGGGAAACCGCTTGTGAGAAGGGCAATATACGCAAGGCGTCCTTTTTTGCCAAGGCGCGCCCGGAGGCGCCGCGGGGGCGTTGCCATGCCGGATACGCGAGGTGGCGAGGCGTGTTTTTGCCGTTGGTTCTTTTTTTGCATGGTGAGGAACGCTGACCAGAGAGTCACTTTTCTGTCATCAAGGTGCGCCATGCTGATCTATATCCATGTTCCCTTTTGCCGCCGGCGGTGTCGTTACTGTGCCTTTTATTCCCTGCCCCTTGGGCGCGGTGGCAATCCCCGCATGTCCGATCATTTGCGGGCGTATGCCGATACGCTGCTGATGGAGCTGGCCCACTGGGGCGATCGTTTCGGCGGGATGCCGGTGGAGTCCGTCTTTTTCGGAGGAGGGACGCCGAGCCTGTTGTCTCCCTCCTTTATACATGCCGTGCTTGATCGTATCGGGCGGTATTTTGCTCTGGACCCGAAAGCGGAAATCACGCTGGAAGCCAATCCCGAATCTCTGCGGCGGCAGCAGGATGCCGCGGATTTTCTGGCGGCGGGGGTGAATCGTTTGTCCATCGGCCTGCAAAGCCTGGATGACAGCGTGCTGCATATGCTGGGGCGATCCCACAAGGCGGCGGACAGTCTGCGGACGGTGTTTAACGCCCGCGAAGCGGGCTGCGCCAATATCAGCGTCGATGTGATGTGGGGCCTTCCTGGGCAGAGTGTGCGTCAGTGGCTGCGGACGCTCAAGGACATATGCCGGATAGGGCCGGATCATATTTCCTCATACGGTTTGACGCTGGAGCCGGGGACGCCGCTGGAGCAGGACTGCTCCAAGGGGCGGCTTGCCCTGCCGCCGGAGCGGGATCAGAGCCTGATGTATATGGAGGGATCGGCCCTGCTGGAGTCGCAGGGCTACCTGCATTATGAAATTTCCAATTATGCGCGTATGGGTTTCCAGTGCCGTCATAACCTGGGGTACTGGGAGGGGCGGGACTATCTTGGCCTGGGGCCCTCGGCGACCTCGACCATGCTCCATACCCGCTGGACAAATCCCGCCAGCCAGCAGGCGTGGGATGCGCAGGTGCGCGACGGGACGCTGGGACAGGAGCCGGAGCTGCTGACCCCCCGTGTGCGCGTGCTTGAGCTGATCATGCTGCGCTTGCGAACGGCGCGCGGTCTGCGTCTCAAGGCGTACAGGATGTTGACCGGCCGCGATTTCGTCAAGGATAACCAGCGGATGATTCAAGCCCTGTATGACAATGGCCTTGTGCGCATGCGCGACGGCTATCTGCGCCTGACGCGCAAAGGCATGCTGGTTTCCAACGCCATTTTGCGCAATCTGTTTGAGAACACCGGCAATATGCTGGCACTGCCGCAGAATCAGCCGTTGACCATACCGCGGGCAGCGGATTTTGATGCGGAAGAGCTGGAGGATCTCGATCGCGCGCTGGTGCGGGCGACCATTTCCCCGGGCGCGTAGCGCGGGCATTGTCCGTGTGACATCGCGCGCGTCCGGGATCGGGGCGAAGGGGATGAACGGAATATGCCGCGTTTCCCCTGGGGAAACGCGGCATCTCTGTCTCAGGAGGTGAACGGACTTGCCGTGAAGGGGCTCGTCGTATGGTTCTGCTGCGCCTTGGCGGGGGGCATGGGTTGGCCCCAGGTTTCCTTGATCAGCGTGTTCAGCTTGTCGGACAGCGCCTTCAGATCGGGCTTGGTGAACTGGGCGTCCGCGCCGACGGAGGCACACTTGCGCGCCAGCGGATCATTGATCATGGATGAGAAAATGGCCACGGGAATACGCTTGAGCACCGGATCCTCCTTGATGTGCTTGCACAGGGCCAGCCCGTCCATGGAGGGCATTTCGATGTCGGAGATAATGCCCGCGCAATAGTTGGAGATGGGTTCTCCGGTTTCTTCGCACTGTCGCTTGAGTTCCAGCAGATAGTGCCAGGCTTCTTCCCCGTTGACTTTCTGCGTCAGGGTGAAGCGGCCTTCCTGGGCGAGCAGGTGCGCCACAAGGCTGCGGATACTGGAGGAATCGTCCACATGGAGGATTTCCCGCGGGCAGTCTTCCTTGACAATCTGATCCTCATCGGGATAGCGGATGGCCATGCTCGGGTTGAGTTCGGCGACAATGGCTTCCAGATCCAGCAGGAAAATGACGCGGTCTTCCAGCCGCACGACGCCTGTAATGGAGCTCTGGCTGATGTTTTGCAGAAAATTGCCGGGGGCTTCCACATCCGTCCAGCTCAGGCGGTAGATGCGGTTGACGCCGGAGACGAGAAAGCCGGTGTAGACGGTATTGAATTCCGTGACGATGACCTTGGCATCCTCGTTGGTAATGGGGGTGCTGCCAAGATACTTTGCCATGTCAATCATCGGTACGATGCGCCCGTTGCGGTGGGAGAAAGCGCCGAGCACGGCCGGATGTCGCATTTCCGGCATGGCCGTAATGGGTTGGCGACGGATGATTTCCACTACCTTGGCCACATTGAGCCCGTAGTGTCCCTCATAGTCGTCCTGATTGACGTAGAATTCCACAATTTCCAGCTCGTTTGTGCCGGTTTCCAGCAGGATATTGGTTTGCGACATACTGTCTCCAAAAGCCGGTGGCGGCGAAAGCGCGCCGGGCGTAATGTCCAGAACATATTTTCTAGGGATACTGGGGCGCTCTCAGAAGGCGGCCTGTCCCTCCGTGCGCAGGCGCGCCTCTTCGGGATGCGCCCTGTATGCTCTCCCGCGGGGTCTGCCCGGCGCGGACACAGCCGGATCGTGGATACGGCATCCTGCGCGCCCGTCACGTCACCTGTTAGCACATAAAAGACGGAAAGGCAAAACACCGGCTGTATGCCTCATTTTCAGGAAAAACGGCGCCGCGCGTCTGGTGATCGGAACGGAATCGACGTTCCTTTTTGCGGACGCTCCGTACAGCCGGTCTCCACCGGATACCGGGATACAGGCTTTTCGGCCATATGCGGGAAATCTTTACGCGGGGGCGCCGCTTCCTTCGAGGAACAACTCATTTTGTCTCCGCGAAGAGACCGGTGGACAGATAGCGTTCTCCGGTATCGCAGGCAAAGGTGACAATGTGTCTGCCGTTCATTTCCGGGCGTGCCGCGAGACGCAGGGCCGCCGCGAGATTGGCCCCTGTGGAGATGCCAGCGCAGACGCCTTCCGCGGCCATGAGCCTGCGGGCGGTTTCGCGGGCTTCTTCCGTGGTGACCGTGAGGATTTCATCCACAATGTCCCGGTTCAGATTTTTGGGGACAAAACCCGCGCCGATGCCCTGGATACCGTGGGGACCGGCCTTGCCGCCGGAAAGCACGGGCGATTCGGCAGGCTCCACGGCGATAATGCGGCACTCCGGCAGCAGACCCTTGAGATATAGCCCCGTACCGGAGAGGGTCGCGCCGGAGCCGACGCCGCTCACCAGGGCATCGACGGTTCCGTTGCTGTCATGCAGAATTTCCGGCCCCGTCGACGTGTAGTGGGCTTCAATGGCGTCGGCATTGGTGAACTGGCAGGGGCGGAACGCCAGGCGTTCCGCCGCGAGTTGTTCCGCCATCTCCACGGCGCCGCCCATCCCTTTTTCCGCGGGGGTAAGTATCAGTTCCGCGCCAAGGGAGGCAAGCAGCTGGCGGCGTTCGACGCTCATGGATTCCGGCATGGTCAGAACGCAGCGCAGTCCGCGCACGGCGCAGGTCATGGCCAGCCCGATGCCCATGTTGCCGCTGGTGGCCTCCACGACGGAGCCGCCCGCGGTCAGTTCACCGCGTTGCATGGCGCGATCCAGAATGTGGAACGCCGCGCGATCCTTGACGGAGCCTCCGGGATTCTGATTTTCGAGCTTGAGAAGCAGAACGCCCGGCAAACCGGCCGCAAGGCGGGAAAGACGCAACAGGGGCGTACGTCCGATGCTTTGGAGTAGGGTCGTGAGCATGGCACCCTCGCAATGGTGTTAATGGAGAAATGCGCCGCGGCGTTTTGCAATGCGCAAGGCGCTGTGCGCGGAGACGCGAAGCGATGTACCAGATACCTACGTAGGCGATTTTATCCGTATTGGCAATCCTGCCTGTTGCGCCATGCCTTGACGAACCGGCTTGACGAAGCGCCGTGCGCAGGGCATGCAGAAAAGAGCGACACTGCTCGCAAGGAGGGGAAAATGAGATTGCTGTTTGCCGCGGCGGGGTGCGCTCTGATGCTTGTTGTTGCGGCGGGCGGCGCGCAGGCGCGGCCCGATCTGGTGGAACTGTATGCCGAAGCCGTGCGCACCGCGGACGCGGCCGCGCTGGAGCGGCTTCTTGCGCCCAACTACTGGCATATCAGCTCCAACGGCCATATTCAGGACAAGGAACATTTTATCGCCGCCATCAAGACCGGGAAGCTGGCCGTCAAAACGTTGCGTATCCGTAACGTTCGCGCCTCCATGGCCGGCAAGACCCTTGTCGTGACCGGGAATGGCCTCATGCGGGGCGTCAGCGATCCGCCGCTTCCCGAAGGGTTGATGCGCTATACCCTGGTGCTTGGGGATAACGGCGGACGGCAGCAGGTCGTCCTGTTTCAGGCGACCCCTGTCATTCCGTCGGCCGGTTGCGAGGATGGCAATTGCGCTCTGCGCTGACGGCGCACCGGGCCTGTCCATGGAAGGGGGTGGAGGCGGCACGCGGCAAATTTTGCCGGGGGAGGAGGACGCGCGATGCCGTATGCCGGCAGATTCGTCCCTTTCCCTCCCTTCGGCCTCATCGTGGGGCGCGCGGGCGACGCCAGAAAAACAGCCGTGCCGTTTTTTTCATTGCGTGCCATCCTTTTTAATAAAAACAGCTTGTTATAGTTTTCGAACACGGCGGGAACAGCCCGGCGGACAGGAAAAAAAGAGCGGTGTCCGCCGTTTTCGCCGGGAGCGTTTCGTTGTTGGATCTTTTTTTGCTTTATAAGGCGCGACGAGAGAACACGGAACTTTTTTCAGGGCCGCAACGTTGATGTGACGGCTCCAAAGGACAGAACCATGCAGATTACCAATGACTCCTCTCTGTCGGCGCTTGATCTTTTTGGTACGGATTCCGTTTACGCAAATGCAACGGAAAAAGAGATGCGGGGTACGGCACTGCTGTCGCGGGATGGAGACAGCGTGACCATCTCCGGGGAAGCGCGCCAGCTGTACGCGCAACAGAGCGCCGCCGCGCAAGAAAACGCGGCCACCCCGGCTCAGGGGGGAACAGGCGGCAGCGGAAGCGACAACAGCCAGATTCAGAATCAGATCCAGAGCCTGCGAAGCCAGATTGCCTCGCTGATGCAGGTATCCGGTGAGAACAATACCGGGGAGATTGCCGCCTTGCAGGCACAGCTTGCTGCCTTGCAGGCCCAGCTGGGCTAGCGCGGTTTTTTACATCTTTTCCATCGGGGGATGCCGCTGTTGCCGTGGCGGCGTCTCCTTCCCCTCCCCAAAGAGGCGTGCCTTTGCCGTGGCACGCCTCTTTTTTGTCTCATAACGGATAACGCCTGCCCTTGCCACGGCGCGCCCGTGTGTGGGCAAGTTGCGTGTGAAATTTCTCAATAGCAAAAATGGCGCTGCCCGCGCACGGCGTCAATACGCTGTTTTTCCCCGCACGCGGGCCCGGGCGTCCGTCAGAAAAAAGAGTTGACCTATTAGGAATTGTTACTATAAAATAGCCGGAACAACCCTCCCAACCGGCGTCAACGCCAAAGGATATCCCATGAAATCTCTGAAAGGGACGCAGACGGAAAAGAATATTCTCACCGCTTTTGCGGGAGAGTCTCAGGCGCGCAATCGCTACGATTTTTTCGCCGGGGCCGCCAAAAAGGAAGGCTTCGCGCTGGTAAGCGATATTTTTATGGAAACGGCGTCGCAGGAAAAGGAACATGCCAAGAGGCTGTTCAAATTCCTTGAGGGCGGCGATGTGGAAATTGCCGCGGCCTTTCCCGCCGGCGTCATTGCCGGCAGCCACGCCAATCTGATTGCGTCCGCGGCCGGTGAAAATCATGAGCACACGGAAATGTATCCTTCCTTTGCCGCGACGGCCGAAAAAGAAGGTTTTGCCGAGGTTGCCGCCGTCATGCGCAATATCGCGGTAGCCGAAGCCTACCATGAACGGCGTTTTCTGGCGCTGGCCAGGGATATCAAGGAAGGGCGCATGTTCCTGCGTGAAAAGCCCGTCATCTGGCGTTGCCGCAACTGCGGCTGTCTGGTGGAGGGAACGCACGCTCCCGACGTATGCCCCGCCTGTGCGCATCCCCAGGCGTATTTTGAGGAGCTGAACTACAGCTTCTAGCGCGGAAGCCTTCGGCGCGGTTGCATGTTGGCAACGCGGCCGCGCTGACGCGCCGTTGTTTTTTCTGCCCCGGGCGGTTTCCGTCCGGGGTTTTTCATCGCGATGGGGGTAGGCTTTTCGGACGTTCACCGTTACACTGTGGCGGAGGAACGGAACGAACAGAGGGCGAAGCGGGTTATGATTGCATATCTTGAGGGAAGGCTTGCGGAAATAGGGGATGACGCCTGTCTGCTGGTGACGGAAAGCGGCGTGGGTTACGAGGTCGGCCTGCCGTCCCATACGTGCGCGGCGCTGCCCGGGCGCGGACAGCCCGTGGTTTTTTATATAAGCCATGTCGTCCGTGAGGACGCGCAGGAGCTGTACGGCTTCGAGACCTTTGAGGAGCGGCAGACATTTCGCGTGCTGCTTTCCATCGCCAAGGTGGGTGCGCGCACGGCGCTGGCCATTCTTTCCCGCTACCGCCCCGGCGATCTGCGGGCCGTGGTGGCGGAGGAGAATGTGGCGGCGCTGACGCGGGTGCCGGGTATCGGCAAGAAAACGGCACAGCATATTTTTCTTGAGCTGAAATACAAACTCAAGGCGGCCGGCGCGCCGTCTTCCCCGCCCTCGGGGCATCCCCCATCGGTGTTCCGCGATGTCGTGGATGGACTGGCGAATCTTGGCTATCCCGAGGAGGAATGCGCGCTTCTTGTGCGGGAGCTGCTGCGGGAGCGGGCGGATCTTGGCGTGAGTGAAGCGTTGCGTGCCGCCCTCAAGGCGCTGGGGAAAGGGAGGGTGTGATGCCGGATTTTCCCACAGCGGAAGCGTTCTTCTCTCCCGCTCCCGACAGCCGCGCCCCCGCTGAGGACAGCGTGCGTCCCCGCCGTCTGGACGATTTTATCGGGCAGGATGAGTTGCGCGCCAATCTGCGCGTGTATCTTGAGGCGGCCAGAGAGCGCGGCAAGGCGCTGGATCATACGCTGTTCTATGGGAATCCGGGATTGGGCAAAACGACGCTGGCCCAGATTATGGCGGTGGAGCTTGGCGTCAACGTGATTTGCACGTCGGGCCCGGTTCTGGAGCGCAGCGGCGATCTTGCGGCCATTCTGACCAATCTGTCGTCTCATGATCTGCTGTTTGTTGATGAAATTCATCGCATGCCCGTGGTTGTGGAGGAAGTGCTCTATCCGGCCATGGAGGATTTCAAACTCGATCTTGTCATCGGTCAGGGACCGGCGGCGCGAACCGTCAAGATAGACATAGAGCCCTTCACGCTGGTGGGGGCGACAACGCGCATGGGGCTCATTTCCTCGCCGTTGCGCGATCGCTTTGGCATTGTGGCCCGGCTGGAATATTACGCGCCGGAAGATCTTGCCCGTATTGTTGAGCGGACGGCCCGCATCCTTGGCGTGTCCATCAGCGCCGCAGGCGCGCTGGAGATTGGCCGCCGTTCCCGGGGAACGCCGCGCATTGCCAACCGGCTGTTGCGTCGTGTCCGGGATTTTGCCCTTGTGCATGGCAACGGCGAGATTTGCGCGGAACAGGCCGAGGCTGCCTTGCGGCGCATGGACGTGGATACGTCCGGTCTGGATCTCATGGACAGAAAGATTCTCGGCGTGCTGATTGAGAATTATGACGGCGGCCCCGTTGGTGTGCGCACGCTGGCCGTGGCCTGCGGGGAAGATGTGCGCACGCTGGAAGATATTTACGAACCCTATCTGATTCAGAGCGGTTTTCTCAAGCGGACTCCCCGCGGCCGCATGGCCACGGCCAAGGCGTACCGGCATTTCGGTCTTGGCTTGCGCTGAAGGCGTGCCCTGGAGCGGTTTCACCTTGTGTATGTGAAACCGCTCTCTGACTGTCAGGAAAAGACCTTGCGCGCCTTGGCGAAGCCTTCCGCCGCATTGCGGATGACGGTTTCGTTCACGCAGAAGGCTAGCCGGAAGTAGCCGGGGCAGCCAAAGCCGGATCCGGGGACGGCCAGGACGCGCTCCTTGAGCAGCTCGTTGACAAAGCGCACGTCGCCGCCGCCGGGAGCCTTGGGGAAGAAGTAGAACGCGCCGCGCGGCATCACATAGTCATAGCCGCCGGCGTCCAGAACTTCGGCCATGGCCTTGCGCCGGGCCGCATAGATGCTGAGATCGACCTGGCTCCCCAGTGCCGCGACCATGATGTGCTGTCCCACGACAGGCGGGTTGACAAAACCCAGAATGCGGTTGGTCAGCGTCAGCGCCGCCATGAGTTCCTCCTGTTCCGCCTTGGCGAGCAGGGGGGAAATGACCACATAGCCGATACGCTCGCCCGGCAGGGACATGCTCTTGGAGAAGGAGCTGACGGCGACGCCGTAAGGATAGGCCCCAAGGACGGAAGGCACTTCCGCGCCGTCATAGGCAAGGAAACGATAGGGCTCGTCGGCCACCAGCCAGATGGGTTTGCCGAATTCGCGGCTCTTGCGTTCCAGCAGCGCGGCAAGGCGGGCGACGGTGTCGCGGCTGTAGATGACGCCGGTGGGGTTGTGGGGCGAATTGTACAGGACAACACGGGTTGCCGCGCCAATGTTCTTTTCCAGCGCCTCCAGATCCGGCTCAAAGGTGTCGGGGTGGCTCATGACGGTTCGGAAGACGCCGCCATGATTGGCCACATAGAAACCGTATTCCACAAAATAGGGCGCAAACGTCAGAACCTCCTCACCCGGATTGAGGATCGCGCGCAGAAAGGCGTTGAAGCCGCCCGCGGCGCCGCAGGAAAGCAGCACATGACCGGCATCGAGCGAGACCCCCTGTTCCCCGCTCAGATGGGCCGCGAGTTTTTCCCGCGCCCAGGGAAAACCACCGTTGGGCATGTAGCCGAAGGCAAAGGGTTCTCCGGCATGCCGCGCGAAGGTTCGCAACCCCTCGGCGACAGCCGGGGGCGGCGGGAGATCGGGATTGCCGATGCTGAAATCATAGACCTTGTCCGCGCCGTAGCGGGCCTTGAGCTGCCCGCCCGCCTCAAACATGCGCCGAATCCATGACGCATTTTGCAAATATCCGGCAACGCTGCCGGCAAGAATGGACATAGTGACTCCTTTTTTCCGCGTGGTGACAGACCTGCCCGCCCAAAGCGGCTTCCGCCCGCGGGTGTTGTCTTACGTGTGACTCTCGTCTATAGCTTGGGAAGGACACAAATTGCAAATCGCTTTGGAGGCTCCCCATGCAGTACCGTCCGCCGTTCGTACCTTGCCGCCATGCCTTGTTTTCCCTGTCCCTGTGCGTCGCGGGCGCGGCCTTGCTTGCCGGCTGCTCCCTGCCTGGTTCCGGAGACGCCGCCGGGGCGGCGGAATCGCAAAGCGACATGAGCATTGAAGTCAAATACAGCGACAGGATGCACCGCTGCTCGCGTGTGTCTCCGGAAATTACCGTGCAAAACATCCCCGCCGGTACGGAGACCTTTGTCGTGCGCCTTATCGAGGCGGAGACACAGGAGCGTTTCTGCGGCGGCGGCAGCTGGCGTAACGACGGATCGGGTATCATTCCTGAGGGCGCGCTGACGCGGCACTATCAGGGCCCCTGCCCGCAGCCGGGGCAGAGCCGTACCTATCAGTACGTGGTTTCCGCCATGGCGAAGAATAACCCGCAACCGCTCACAGTACGCATTTTTTCCGTGACGCCGGAAGCGGAGTAGCCCTCACCGCTGTTCCTGTTGCCGGCGCCCCACCCCGCCCAGCGTGGGGCGCCGGCAACAGGGGGAATGTCTCAAAATTCCGCGTCGAAAGAAAGGATGCTCCGAACGAGTATCTCCCGCTACAGATAACTGAGGAGTATCTCCTGAAACGATACCTGTCGATGAACTCTGCCAAAGGAAATCACAAACAGTGTGTCTTGAATGGCATAACGGCGGACAGAGGCATTGGCTTGCACATTTCAGAAGAAAACCAATTTACCGTCGTCTATGAGAACGAGACGCAGAAAAAGGCCATTCTCAAAACTTTGGGCGTCCCGGTTTGGGAAAGTTTTGTGAATGGCCGTGTGATTGCGGGAACTCTGGGCGTCTAGCGTGTCTGGTAGGGCAGTTTCTGGAGAAAGCGCAGGTACTCCCAGTGATCAAGAAACTCCTCCGGGATTTTTTCGATGGAGGCCTCGTCCACATTGAAGAGATTGAGTTTGCCTTTGATGGGTTGCGTGGTGACACCATAGAGGGGTGACACGTGCCAGGCGAAGCCTTTGAGCGCCTCTGCGTGCCATTCTTCAGGAAGGTAGGCCGCCGCGAGATCGTCTTGCGTCATGGGGCGTACGTCTACCAGCTCGACGACGCCAAGAGTTCTGCCGCCCGGCAGAACCAAGGGGTCGTCGCCGTCTTCGAACTCAAGGTCTCCCTTGCTGGAGCAGATAAGCAATGGCCCTCTGTAAGAGACTTTCCATGTCCGGCATTCCACAGTTTTCGTCCCCGTCGCGAGCAGTGATGCCCACGGCTGTTTGACTGACAGGGCTTTCATCGCACCTCCTTTGATTTTGTTTCTTATAACATACTTCTGCAAAAAAAGAAAGAGGGCTTTATGGGACAATGTACCGCACGATCAAAAAGGACGGGAGAGAGGTGCAAACGTTTTTGCAGCGAGGGGAAAAAGGTTTGCAGGATTCATGGCGGAGCTTCAAACGGCGCTCCAAAAGGTAGTAAAAACGCCTTGAAACATGGCGCATATGAAAAAATAACCCGTGATACGATGTTTGAAGAGGAGTTGTCGTATATCAAGGATGTGTCAACAGACCCTGTTTCCATTCTTGAGGAACAGTTGCGGATTTTAAAGGTGAAAGAGCTTCGTATCGGAAAGCCCGGTTTGAATAAGTCCATACTGGATCAGGGCTGGTTTGAGTTCCGGCGGCAACGTGCCTACAAGCTGGCGTGGCTTGGCGGCACATTGCTTGCCATTCCTTCCCAATACAGCAGTCAGACATGCAGTCGTTGCGGCTGTGTGGACAAGAAAAATAGACCATCACAGGCAAGATTCACGTGTACAGCCTGTGGATTTGAATGCAATGCTGACTACAATGCGGCGTTGAACATTCTGGCGGCAGGGCATGCCGTGTCAGCCTGTGGAGCGGGAAGGGCTCAAGCGCCCGCGTTGAAGCAGGAACCCGCCTATGGCACGGCTCGTTAGAGCCGCTACCGATAGGAATCCCCCGACATTAGGCGTGGGAGGATGCCAAATAGCGAAAAAAGGAGATTCGCCATGCCCACAACACTGGACAACCCTCTTGTTCAGGAAGACAGCCTGTTGGGAGAAATTTTGAGAAATGGATTGAAAGGCCAAAAGGCAATTTTGGATGAACAGTTGAAGAAAGGCATTCCCCTTGTCATGCAGGATCAGCATGGTCGTCTGTTTCAAAAAAATCCTGATGGTTCTATTGAATATGTGCAGAAAAATTTGTGAAATGGGAAATGGCCTTGAAAAGACCAGAGTTGATTTTCGTATGTGGCTGTAATGGAGCGGGGAAAAGCACTCTCACATACGCAACGCTATCCTGTGGAAAGGATTACTTCTTTATTGATCCTGACAGAATTGCAAAAGAAAAGAATCTTACGCCCATAGAAGCAGGCAGGGAAGTTTCTGTTCAGGTTAAGAACCTTATTGCGAAGCGTCATTCGTTTATCAAAGAATCCACGTTAACCTCAAGGTTTGATTTTTCCGTTGCTGACAAGGCAAGGGTGGTGGGTTTTACAACAAGTCTGATCTATGTAGGTTTGCAAAGTGCGGATTTGGCGGTTTCGCGTGTGCAAAGCAGATTCATGGCGGGAGGACATAGTGTTCCCGATGACGATATTCGGCGTAGATATGAACGCAGCATTGCAAATTTGGCAAAAGCAATAGCCGTATTCAATGCTGTTATTATCTATGACAATAGCCATTCCTCATATAGGGAAGTGGCATGTTTCAACAATGGGCAACGTACTCGACATAGTTTTACACCAGATTGGTTCAAAAAAGTTGAAGAAGAGCTTCAGCTTTCCACAACGTGCAAGTTTCCTTCAGCGTCAGCTGGACCCTGCCGCAACAATGGAGCTACGGCAACCCCTTCACGATATGCACCGTCTTCACGCTAACGGAAATCACGCTCAAAAGCAAATCGAGGATGTACCTCGGTTTGCCCTGTTCCTCGGCCCAGTCGTTGTGGGCAACCAAATCAATACCCGTATCATTGCCGCCGAGGTTCCGTTTGTACGGAAATTCCCGCCAGAGCCAGACATGCCGGAACGTCCCCGCATACCACGGCACGGTTTGCAGAAAAGCCTGCATGAGCCGCTCGAAACGGTCGCCCTTGTCGCGTTCGGAAAAGGAAACGGCGCGATACTTGGCAAGAATGTCCTGAAAGGTCATGGGGCGTTCTCCCTGAAAAAGGATGACATATCAGTATAGCCGGAAACGCCCGGAAAGGGAACGGAAAAACGGCGACCGCCCTGGGCGGCCGCCGCCGTTGTCATCGTCACAGGCCGCCGTTACGGCGCGCCGCGTTAGAGCTTTCTGATCTCGGCATACCAGGCCGCGGCCTGTTCCATGAGCGCGTTGGCGTGTCCCGCAAGCAGCTGCGGATCCTTCACGTAACCCTCGCGCAGCAGGCACCCCTCAAAGAGCAGTTCCGCCATGCTGGCAAGGGCCTTGTCCTGGGGATCGGCCTTGAAGATGCGCAGCAGGTTGCGCAACAGCGGATGATCCCGGTTCAGTTCCAGCGTCTTGACCGGCACGGAAGTGTCCTTGTTCATGGCCCGGAACAGCTTCTCCATGCTGGACGTCATGCCGTTGTCCGCCGCCACCAGCACGGCGGGGCTGTCCGCCAGCCGGTGTGACACGCGCACCCCGGCGACCCGATCGCCCAGAATCTCCTTGATGCGTTCCAGCAGATCGTCAAAGGTGCGGCTGTCGTCCTCGGAAAGGGGCGGCGTGGCGGGCGTCTCGTTCTCCTTGTCGGCAAAGGCGTCAAGGGCGTCGTCGGCCGCGTTCTCCACCGCCTTGAAATTCCATTCCTTATACGTCCCCAGCCCTTCCATGACGAATTCGTCCATAGGCTCGTACAGGAACAGCACCTCAAGGCCCTTCCGGCGGAAGCGTTCCAGATGCGGACTCAGGAGCGCGGCCTCGCGGTTGGGGGCGGAAAGATACCAGAAGGTCTTCTGGCCTTCGGGGGCGCGGCCCATGTAGGCGTCAAGGCCGGTCAGGGCGTCGCCACCGTCCAGCTGGGAGGAATTGAAGCGCATGAGCGCCGCCACACGCTCCCGCTGCGCAAAGTCCTGATAGGCCAGCTTGAAGACCTTGCCGTGCAGCTTCCAGAAGCGTTCGTAAACGTCGGGACGATCTCCGGCCATCTTTTCCAGATGTCCCAGCATCTGCTTTGTGATGGTCTGGCTGATTTTCATCAGCACGCGGTTTTCCTGAAGGGTCTCGCGCGAGATGTTGAGGGGCAGATCCTCGGTATCGACAACGCCCTTGAGAAAGGCCAGCCAGTCGGGGATGACATCCTTGTTGCGATGCTGGATGAGCACGCGGCGGGCGTACAGATCCAGCCCCCAGAAATCCCGATCCGCCCCGAAGAAATCCTGTGCCGACGCCGGAATGTACAGCAGCGCGTTGAACTGCACGGGCGCGTCCACGCTGATATGCAGCACGTCCAGCGGATCGGCGTTGTCATAGGTCAGATGCCGGTAAAAGGCGTTGTAGTCTTCCTGCGTGATGCTGGTTCTGGGTTCGCGCCACAACGCGGGCTGGGTGTTGACGCGCTCGCCGTCCACCAGCACGGGGAAGGGCACAAAGGCCGAATGTTTGCGGATGACCGCCTGCACCCGGTAAGGCTCCAGAAATTCCGACGCATCCTCCTTGAGGTGCGCGACAATGACCGTGCCGCGCGCCGGTTCGGCGTCCGCGCATTCCTCGACGGTGAACGTGCCGAGGCCGTCGCTGCTCCAGCGCCAGGCGGCGGGTTCAGCGTCGCCAAAGGCGGGACGCGACGTGACCTCCACCTTTTCCGCCACCATGAACACGGAATAGAACCCCACGCCGAACCGCCCGATGATGTTGGAGGCGTCGGCGGGTTCACCCTCCCCGCCCTCTCCTTCTCGCGGGAGGTTGGCAAGAAATTCCTCGGAACCGGATTTGGCGATGGTGCCGAGATTGTCCGCCAGCTCCCCAGGCGTCATGCCCACGCCCGTATCGGCGATGGTCAGGGTTTTGGCGTCCTTGTCCAGGGTGATGCGTATTTCCAGCGGCGTCTCCGGCAGGCGGGGCGTTTCGCCGCGATTGGCGCGGTAACGCAGCTTGTCCAGCGCGTCCGAGGCGTTGGAAATGAGTTCGCGCAAAAAAATCTCCCTGTTGGTATACAGAGAGTTCGTGAGAATATTCAGCACCTTTCGCACTTCGGCGCGAAATTCGCGCCGTTCGCTTCCAGACATGAAAAACCTCCTCAAAACAGGTAGTTATTACAGATAACTATTCCTATTGCGTTGTCAAGATCCTGTTTTTTAAGGGGTTGACTTTTTGAAAGCGTTATCGTTAAGAGGCGAGAAGGAGGACGGCATTATGGATGTCATCATGCTTTCGCGGCTGCAATTCGCCGTAGCCGTGTTTTTCCATTTCATCTTTGTTCCGCTGACGCTGGGCCTGTCGCTGCTCATCGCGCTGATGGAAACGCGCTACGTCATGACGGGCGACGAGACCTGGCGCAGGCACGCCAAATTCTGGGGCAAGCTCTTTCTCATCAACTTCACACTGGGCGTCGTGACCGGTATCACGCTGGAATTCCAGTTCGGTACCAACTGGTCGCGCTATTCCGAGTATGTGGGCGACATCTTCGGATCCCTGCTGGCCATTGAGGCCACCGTGGCCTTCTTTCTGGAATCCACCTTCCTTGCCGTATGGCACTTCGGCTGGAACCGCGTGGGCAAAAAAGTCCATCTGCTGAGCATCTGGCTGGTGGTCCTCGCGGGCAACCTCTCCGCCCTCTGGATCATCCTCGCCAACGGCTTCATGCAGAACCCCCTTGGCTACGTCATCCGCAACGGCCGCGCCGAGCTGGACAACTTCCTTGCGGTTGTCGCCAATCCCTACGCCTGGGGCATGTACGCGCACACGCTGATTTCCGCGTGGCTGCTTTCCTGCTTCTTCGTGCTGGGCGTCTCCTCGTGGCACCTGCTGCGCGGGAACCACGTGGACTTCTTCCGCCGCTCGTTCCGCATGGCCGCCCCCATCAGCCTGGCGCTGGCGCTGGCGCTGGCGCTTTCCGGCGACATCCAGGGCAAGAACGTGGCCACGCTGCAGCCCGCCAAGCTCGCCGCCATGGAAGCGCACTGGGAAACCTCCTCCAATGTGGGCTTCCCCCTGCTGCTCGTGCCCGATGAGGCCAATGAGACCAACAAGGTGGAAGCCCTGACCCTGCCCGGCCTCATGAGCTGGATCGCCTACGGTGACAGCAACGCCGAAATCAAGGGCCTCAAGGACTTCCCCAAGGAAGATCGCCCGCCGGTGACGCCCGTGTTCTGGGCTTTCCGCATCATGGTGGCCCTGGGCGGCGTCTTCATCGTGCTGGCCGCTTCCGCCTGGTTGCAGCGCAAACGGGACATGCCCTGCGGCGGCCTCATGAAGGCGCTGGTATGGGCCATTCCCCTGCCCTATGTCACCATCGCCCTCGGCTGGCTTGTGGCCGAAATGGGCCGCCAGCCCTGGATTGTCTATAACCTCATGCGCACCAGCGATGCCGTATCGCCCGTGCCCGCGGGCAACGTCATGGTCTCGCTGATCGCCTTCATCGTGGTGTACGGCGTTCTCGGCCTGCTCGACATCTTCCTGCTGCGCAAATACGCCTGCAAGGGTCCCGAAGGTACGGAGGCGTAACATGGAAGCACTGCAAATCATCTGGTTCATTCTCTGGGCGCTGCTCTGGGCCGTCTATTTCGTTCTTGACGGCTTCGATCTGGGCATCGGTTCCCTGCTGCCCTTCATGGCCGACAACGAAGAGGAACGGCGCTTCATGTACAACGCCGCCGGGCCTTTCTGGGACGGCAACGAAGTCTGGCTGATTTCCGCCGGCGGCGTGACATTCGCGGCCTTCCCCAAGGTCTATGCCGTCATGTTCAGCGCGCTGTACGCGCCCCTGCTGGCCCTGCTTTTCGCGCTGATCTTCCGGGCGGTCTCCTTTGAGTTCCGCAACAAGGTGGACAGCCCAGCCTGGCGCGGCCTGTGGGATCTCGTGCATTTCGTCTCCAACCTGACGCCCTGTCTGCTGCTGGGCGTGGCCTTCGCCAATCTCTTCATGGGCATCCCGGTGGACGCCAAGGGTGTCTATCACGGCAGCCTTGTGGCCCTGCTCAATCCCTACGGGCTGGCCGGGGGCATCTTCTTCCTGTGCATCTTCTGCCTGCACGGTTCGCTGTGGCTGGCCATCAAGAGCACCGGGGCCCTCAAGCAGCGCGCCATCACCGCGTCCTGCCTGTTCTGGCCCATCGTGCTGATTCTGCTGCTGGCCTTCCTCGTGCTGACGGCCTTCTACACCAACCTGCTTGACAACTACCTGTCCGCCCCGGCCCTGCTGCTTCTGCCGGTCGTGGCGCTTGCCGGGCTGCTGGGCGCGCGCCTCATGCTTGGCAAGGGCAAGCTCTGGCTCGCCTGGGCGTGCAGCTCGCTCTTCATCATCGGCGTCACCTTCTTTGGCGTCATGGGCATGTTCCCCGGCATGATCATCTCCTCGATGGATCCCGCCGCCACCCTGACGGCCTTCAACGCCTCCTCGTCCGAGAAGACCCTTCAGATCATGCTCACGGTGGCCCTCGTCATGGTGCCCATCGTGCTGCTCTATCAGGTCTGGGTCTACCGGCTCTTCTCCCATGAGCTGACGGCCGAACATCTGGACGATCACGCCTACTAGCCAACCATCCCGGACCACAGACATACCGGGGGAGCGGCAACGCGCCCCCTTCCTGCAACGACAAAAGCCGCCGTCTTCTCACAGAAGGCGGCGGCTTTTCATCTCTCCCGCTTCCCCGGAGCGTCCCAGTTCCGTTTCCCGCGCTACCTGGGCATAACCCGCATACCGCCGTATGGGGAAAATTCCCCGCCGCCAGCACGGCGGCGCAACCATTTTCCCTGGCGCGCAAGACGCACAAGAACCAGCGGCAAAAAACAGAGCGCGGCGGCAAGGTGCAGCAGCTTGACGCAGGGATACAACGCGCCATAGAGGGAAAAGTCCGCAAGATTGTGCAGCATCAGGAGCAGGCCGGAAAGACAGAGGAGAAAGAGCAGCGCAAGACGGCTATAACCGAATACCGTCAGGCGGTATTCCTTCCGTCCGGCAACCATCCAGACAACGGCGGCATAGGCCAGCAGAAAGAGCAGCAGCGCGCCGGCCCAGTAATGGCACAGCGCGGGCCTGTCCAGCAGCGGACGCGGGAAGACAAGGGCGACAGGACCGGAGGAATGCCAGCCCAGCGGCAGATGCGCCAGCCCTGTGACCAGAGAGCAAAGAACGGCAAAGAACCACAGCCAACGGAAAAACGTGGAAAAAAGCCAGCGTCGCCGTCTCATGGGCGTTCCCTCCTTCCGTCCCGCCAGAGACGCAGCACGGCCAGCCCCGCACCCACAAGGGGCGCGCCAAAAAGCAGGCGCACCAGGGAATTCTCACGCGCCATGCTGATCCCCGCGGGCCGCAGACTGGGCATGCCCGGGCCGATGCCGTTCTGCGTCAGCAAAGCGGCCTCGATATGGCGGAAGGGGATGGAAGAGACATAGAAAAGGGACGTTCCACCGTTCTCCCGCCTGCCGAACACCTCGCCGTCGCGTTCTCCGGCCAGCGTCTCCGCAAGGCGGGCCATGTCCCGCCAGGAGCCGAAATACTGCGCCTTGCGGGGACACGCCCCCACACAGACGGGAATGCCGCCGTCACGCAGGCGCTCCCAGCAAAAATCGCATTTGAAGGCCATGCCGCCGCCCAGAAGGCGCGGCGCCATGTTCAGATAGGGACCGACGCCAGCCTGTATCATGGGGAAGAACCACGGGCAGGCACGCGGACAGCGCCCCGCGCCGAGGCAAAGGCGGCGGGAGGCATGGACGGCGCCGGTGCGTTCCTGACGCAGGGCCCCGGTAGGGCAGAGACTGACGCACGGGGGATTGAGGCAGTGAAAACAGCGGCGCGGCAGAAAGACGGCTCTCCGCCGCCCCTGCCAGACGAGGCTGCATTGCTGCACATACATCCAGGTGTAGGGCGTCAACCTCCAGCGCACATCCCTGCGCGAAGACCAGTCACCCGTCCGTACCCAGGACCAGATCGATCGAGGGATCGGCTGGACGGGCACAGGCATCCGGTCGCCGTTCGCCGCGCGGCAGGCGGCAACGCACGCGCCGCAACCGCCGCATGCGTCCACGTCAATGACAACGGCGCGGGCCTCTTCCGGCGGCGTCACACACGCCGCCGGAGCCGTGGTTGCGGCGGACAGAGGCGCGGCAGCCAGCAGCCCGCCTCCAGCAAACACGCGCAACGCGGCGCGACGTCCAGGATTCATGCTTCCGCCTCCATGTTCAGACCATAGAGCCGCTCCGGATTACCCGCCGCTGCCGGAAGGCTCAAAGGCCGACGGCGGACGCCAGCGCCAGAGAAGGGCCAGCGGCGGCAGGAGGCCGGCAACTTCGGCAACTTCGCGGGGGGCCACAAGGCCAAGGCCGTACCAGAGCCCCATCGCGGCGGCAATGACGCCAAGCATGAGCGCCCACTGCGCCGCCGTCATGGGTCGCGCCGCCCACTGAAAGAAGCTCACCGTCAGGATGGCCACCCAGATTTTGGTGATGGTCAGGGCAAGGGCCGCGCCTTCCAGAGGCATGCGGGGAATGAGCCACCAGCAGCAGGCCACGTTCACGATCAGCCCGCTCAGATAGAAACAGAGCAGGAGCGTATGCCGCCGCATACTTATCATGGCATAGGCCGCCAGATTGTGCAGAAAAGCCGTCGCCAGGCAGGGCGTCAACATTTTCTGGGCCGTGACGGCATGTTTG
Organism: uncultured Desulfovibrio sp.; assembly: GCA_934546745.1. Lineage (GTDB taxonomy): Bacteria > Desulfobacterota > Desulfovibrionia > Desulfovibrionales > Desulfovibrionaceae > Desulfovibrio. The sequence goes on from CAKTDV010000016.1 coordinate 28,557, forward strand.
AGGTGTTCCCCGTAGATAAGCGGAAAAATCCGATCGTTCTCCACGCAGAGCAGATAGATCATGGGCAGGGCCACTGCCCAGAGGGAACGGGCCGTCTGCCCGGCCAGTTCCCGGAAAGCGTCGCGGTTCTCCTTCCAGAGCCGGGAAAGCATGGGAAAGATGACCTTGCCCAGCAGCGCGCTGGAGATCATCATGGACAGTCCCTCCACCATTTCCCAGGCGACGCCATAGGCCGCGACGGCGTCGTCCCCGCCGTAGTCCTTGAGGAAGAACAGGTTCAGTTTGTTATAGAGCATGGCGCAGGCGGCCATGCAGGTGAAGATGAGGCCGCTGCGCATACGCCGCGCCAGATCGAGGAACTGTCCCCAGCCAAAGCGGGAAAAGGGGTTGCGCCCGATGGCCCGCACGGCAAAGGCGAAGCAGAGGGAAGATTCCACAGCCTTGTAGAGCGCCACCACCAGCGGCGGCGCTCCCAGAAGAAAGGCGGCGACGCCAAAGCCGATACCCAGAACGGCGGCGGGAATGCGTATGCGCATCTCCACATCCTGCCGTCCCCGCGCCTGACACAGGGCAAAGAAGGTATCGCTGATGCCATCGATACCAAAACCCGCGGCAATGCAGAGGACAATCAGCCGCAGTTCCGGGGAATAGTTGGCCTTGGCGGCAACGATGAGCCAGGTTGCGCCAAGGGCGACGAACAGAAGCGCGCACTTCAGCCACAGGACTTCGCCAAGCAGAACCGTGGGGCGGGCGTCCCGGCGGGAGAAGGACGACAGCAGAAAGTCGTTCAGCCCGGCATCCGCCGCCGTCTTCACCAGATAGCCGTAACCGAGGGCCAGCATAATCTGGCCCAGCAGAAACGGATCGTTGCGCGACAGCAGGATGGTGAACAGGGTCCACGAGAGGTCGCGCGTCCACTGCGCCCCAAGGATGTAGCCGAGGCGTCGCGGAATGCTTTTCAGCTTCATGGGGGCTCTACTGCTTGACGGCAAAGCGCACCACGGCCTTGTAGCCGGGCTTGAGCTCAAAATTGTGATTGGGCACGCTCAGTTCCACCGTATAATAGGAAGGATTGGCCACGTTCATGTCGCTGGCCGTCCAGGAAATTTCCGAAATCGTGGCGGCAAACACCTTGTCCCGTAGGGATGCGATGGAGACTTCCGCCTGATCCCCCACGGCAAGATGTGACAGTTCCCCCTCATAGACGGGCACCTGGATGATTACGGGATCCAGCCGTCCCACCATGACAACCTGCGCGCCGCGCGGCAACAGGGCGCCCTCGCTGACGGCGCCATCCACGGAAAGCACATGCCCGCTGATGGGGGCCGTCAGCACCAGTTGGGAGGGGAGTGACGCGCCGGGCTTCAGCGGTTCCTCAAAGGACTCCTGGATTTCCGCCAGACGGCGCTGGAAATTGGCGTCGTTCTTGCGCATGGTGACGCGCAGAAGCTCAATGCGCTCCTGGAGCGAGGTCACATCCTGCTCCAGACGGCTCAGGGCCTGCCGGGAACCAAGGCCGCTGGCCGCCAGCTGCCGGGCCTTATTGCGCTGGGCGACGGTCTCCGCAAGGCTGGACTGCAATTGCAGCAGACTGCTTCTGATACCGTCGTTGTTGCCGCCCATGCTCAGTTCCTGCGCCAGCTGGCGCTCGTCGGCAATCTCAAGGTGGTAGCGCAGCAGGGGCGCGCCTTTCTCAACGCGATCGCCGGGATGCGCCAGCACTTCGTCCACAACCCCGTTAAAGGGCATGGAGGCCTGGCGCGTGACCGTGGCCACCACCTTGCCCGTGGCGCGGGAAACCTCCGCCGCCGCCGCGGGAACCGCCGTCAGCAGCAGGCAGATCAGAACGGCGACGCCCGTCAGACGGCAAAAAATCTGCGTGGCCATACCTTTACACCTCCTTGGCGGGCTGCCCGAGGAAATATTCCTGCAACATCCCGGAAACAAACATCCATTGCAGCTTGGCCAGCTCCACTTCCTTTTCGGCTTCTATCAGAGCCACCTGGGCATTGATCATGGCTTCGTGGGCGCTGGTTACGGCAGGCAGGGGTGTCAGCCCCTCGTTGAAGGCAATCCCGGCTTCCTTGAAGCGCATTTCCGCCGTCTCGAACTGTACCTTGATCAGGCGCACGTTGGTTTCGGCAAGGGAGAGCTTCTGTTCCGCCTGCAGCCATTGGTTGGAATAGTCGGTACGGGCGTTGGCCTGCTTGTGAAAGGCCTGCGCCTTCTTCATGCGGGCCGTCTGCACGCCTCTGTAGCGGCGTCCCCAGTCAATGAGGGGAAAGTCAAAATACAGATGCAGGAACGTATCCCTCTCCCCGTTGGCGGGCTGGTACTGCCCGGCGGGAGGATTGTGATTCATCTGCAGGGTCATGTTGGGCACATATTCAGCCCAGGCGACCATGATATTGTAATCGGCCAGCTTGATCTGTCCCCGCAGGAGGTACTGATCCTCCGTCAGGCTCCAGCGGTCCTCCCAGTTGAGACGGTGGCCGTCAAACTGCCGGATCAGGGGGCGCACGCTGCCGGAATCCACGGCCAGACGCTGACGGGGATCGACGCCCGCCAGAATCTTGAGCTGCGTCAGGAGCATGGTTTCCTGCATCCTGCCCTTTTCCAGCGCCAGTTCGGCCTCCTTCAGCTGTTGTTCGGCCACGTTGCGCTGCACCCCCTGGCGGCCGTCCACGGTCTCCACCTGCTGCCAGTATTCCAGCGAGGTCCTGCTCTGATCCGGCAGGGCCCGCATGACGTTGTTGATGCGCCGCCGGGCGTCAAGCTCCGTATAGGCGGACGCAATCTTGTAAATGGCCTGCCCCACGGCCTTGCGGTGCGATGCCAGCGCCAGATTTGTCATCAGATCCTGTGCCGAATGCTCAAAATAGGTGCGGAGCGGATTGGGAAACGACGTGTAGAAACCGACCTCATAGCTCGTCTGCCCATAGCGCTTGGGCTTGTCAGGCTCATTGGTGTTATAGCGCGTCAGATTGTTGGAGACGGTGATGGTCATGCGCGGTTCCGGCAGGTACTTCCATGCCGCGTCAGTACGCGCCAGCCGCCGTATTTCCAGTTCCACGGCGCTGTTCACCAGCAGAGGCGACTGCTGTATGGTCAGAAAGACGCAATCCTCAAAGCGGAACGTCTTGGAGGGGTCATAAAGATTGGGAATGGCCGCCTCCAGCTTCTCCTTCTGCGATACCGGCACGCCGGGAGCCTCGTCCAGCCAGTGCTTCGCGGGCAACTGGGGGGAATCCATCCCCGCCTTGGTGGACGCGCACCCCGCACCGCCCAGCAGGGCACAGGCAAGCGCCGCCGCCGCAACGCGCATCAGGCGTTTTTTCTCTCTTGTCTTCATAGTCTCCCCTTTCCCGTCCAGCGCCTTGTACGCCGGAACATAATCCCTTTTCCGCAGGGCTCCGAAAAGGCGAATGGTCAGTCCGTCACGGCGTCAAACTGAAGATGATTGACCGTCGCCAGGATACCGCCTCCGGCATCAATCGCCTGCGCATCGTACCGCACAAGACGTTCATCCATCCAGCAGCGGCGTACGCGCAACGTCACGGGGCCGTGCGCCGCCGAAGGAAGGGCAAAGCGCAGAAAACCCACGGCGCTGATCCGCCACAGGCCGCGAGGGGTCTCGATGTCGCCAGGGAGCGGTTCCGCATTCCCGCGCCGCCCTCCGGAAGGAAGCAGCCCCAGAGACACTGCCGCGGCCTGTGCCATCGCCTCAAACATGACGGCACGACCGGTATATCCCACACCGCCGGAAACCGCCAGCGCCGAAGCCGCTTCGCTCATGCGTGCGTCAAAGACACTCTCATCCACGGCGGCGAAGGAATCCAGCAGCCGCCAGTCGCCGCCATAGCCGCGCCGTTGGTAAAAGGCGTCTGGCAGGGCGCCGTCGTTTCCCGCGGCCGTCTCCGCCGCCCACAGGGGCGGCAGGGTACCGGCCCCTGCACCCATGAGCAGAACGGCCCGCGCCACGGGAGAGCTCTGATCGCGCCGCCGTCCGTTGGCGGAAATGTCCCATACGGACAGCGACGCGGGGCAGACACGCGCCATGGCCCCGTCGTGCCGCAACCACTGTCCGGCGCGCACATCGACACGCGCTTCGCGCGTGACGCCGGGCGGGAGCGACGGCGGCGGCGCAAAACGGACATCTGAGAGCCCTATGGGCGAAAGCCAGGGCAGAAAAAGCGATCCGGCCTCCAGCAACGCCTGCAGGGCGCGGCCCAGAGGCAGCCACGGGATTCCGTCCCCGGCGTCGCCGTGCCGCGACAGCGCCGGATCCGCAAAGCGGGAAAAATGGCAGTGGCCGCGCAACCCGGACGCACGGTCTGTTTCCCCGTCTCCGGCCTGACAGAATACCAGAGGGAATCGCTCCGACCGATCGACCGCAAAGGGTGGGGGCGGCGATGCGGGAGACGCCACGGAAGGCCGCGCCCAGCAGATGCGTTCCCGCGCGCCGCAGGTCAGTTCACGGGCGAGCAGATCGCCAAGTTCCCTGGGAGCGGGCGGCGTGCCGCCGTCCCAGAGGCGCAGCAAACGGAAAGGCACGCCGCTCCTCCCGGCCTGCGCGGCAAGACAGCGCTCCACCGGGGCGTCGTCCGCCGCGTCGCCCCGGGACAGCGCGTGACGCAGCAGGCAGACATAATGCGGCGCGGGCGAAAGCAGCGTCTCCAGACCTGGCAGATCCGCCATATCCGCCCGCGACGCCATGATGAGAAGGCCCTCTGGCGCGCCCGCAGCCCCGACAAGCCGCCGCGCCGCCACGGCGTCCGCCAGCGCGACCGCGGCGTCTTCCGATACCAGTACGTCCGCCGCCCCCAGACACCGCAGCGACGGCGCGGCCTCCGCAAGAAAGGGCGGCAGCACCAGACGGGGCCGCAGCGGCGCCAGGCCCGCCACGGCGTCAAGGGCGTGCGCCGTACCCGCCCCGTCGGGGCAACCGGCCGACAGCAGCATCAGCGTCTGACCGGGACGCATGTCCAGCCCCGTGCCGCAGGGATCAACGGACAGCGCGGCCGCTTCTTCCAGAAGATGTTCGGGCGCGTAGCGCAACAGCGGCTCGCGTGCCTGCCTCCCGGCGGACACCCCCCCGCCGCTGGGAGCCGTCCCGCCCGCGGGCGGCAATCCCGCCAGAACCCGCGACAGATCGCCCACCGTCGCCACATGCATGAGGGCGTCGAAATCGACGTTCCGCCCAAGACGCTCCTCCGCCCGCTGGATGAGCAGCGGGAAACGGCTGGAGCGCAGGGCAAGATCGTAACGCAAATCCATATCCGGACGCAGGGAAGCCACAGGACGCCCGCTGGCTTCGGCCAGCAGCTCCAGCACAATCCCGCCGTGCGGCCCCAAATCGGACGCGCCGGACACACCCGGCGCGGCAGGCGCGGTGGGTACAGCCGGCGACGAGGCCTGTTCCCCGTCTCCGTCCCCACGCGCGGCGGCGGCACGGCAAAGGGCGGCGCGCGGCAGATGCCCCAGCGCATACAGGCGGGCGCACGCCTGCCGCATGCTTTCCAGCTCATGGCCCTTGCGCGCCGCGGGGATGCACACGGCGCGCGGATCGCAGTCCTGCGTCAGGCCGCACAGGGTGTCCTGCGGCCCCAGCTCCAGAAAATGGGTCACGCCGTCACGCGAGCGCATCCGCTCCACGCATTCCGACCAGCGCACGGAATTTTCATCAAGATCGGCGATGTACTCACAGATACGCGGCTGCTCCCCGGGATAGAATCCCGTGGTGATGCAGCTCAGCAGTGGCAGACGGGGGGGCCGCATTTCCAGCGCGTTGAGACGGCGCAGGGAAAGATCACGCAAGATCCGCATACTGGGATGATGAAATGCCATCGTCACATTGAGCAGTATGGCGGGAATGCGGCGCTTGCGCAGGCTTTTCCGGGCCTCGAGCAGCATGTCGCGCGGACCGCTGACAATGAACTGGCGCGGCGTATTGTAATTGGAGACGTAAAGCGAAGGCCACTGGGCGCGGGCCTCCTCGATGACATCGACCCCGGCATGCACGGCCATCATGCCCGTCTCCCGCGTGGCGCGGGCTTCCAGCTCGGCCATGTGGGTGGCGCGCGTATCAAGAATGTACCAGGCCACTTCCGGCGCGTAGACGCCCGCGAAACACAGGGCCATGAGCTCCCCAAGGCTGTGCCCGCACATCAGGGAGGGTTGCAGGCCCAGCGAGGCAAAAACGCTCCACTGGGCATACTCCAGCAGAAAAAGATAGGGCTGCTGCCAGCGCGTCAGGCCGATCTTTTCCACGTCGCTCTCATCCATCAGCGAAAGCACGTCCCAGTCGGCCACAGCGGCGATGCGATCCATGGCGGCACGCGCGGCGGGAAAGGCATCATACAGTTCCCGTCCCATGCCCGGCCAGACACTGCCCTGACCGCAGCACATGACCGCCAGGCGGGATACCTGGGACGCGGGAGCCAGCCAGACGCCGCGTCCGGCAAGCTCTTCCAGCGCCTCGGGGGACGGCGCGCGTCCCAGCGGTGGCAGATGCTGCCGCCAGAGGGGATCCGTAGCGCCCAGACGCCAGATTTCCCCCACATGGGGCACATCGGCATAGCGCACGCCGTCAAGGCAGATTTCCTCCGCCCCGTCCCCGCCCTCAGGCGCGCGCGAACGCAGCAGCCAGCAGCGGGGCGGCGTCGTTCCTCCGTCCAGAAGGAGGGCGCATTCCCCGGACAGACGCGCCGCGTGCCCGGCCACGGCGGCCCAGTCGCGCGGCACGGACAAAGGCATGCCAAGACCGGCGCGCGTCACGGCGTCCCGCCAGTCCTCCGGCGAGCCTTCGCACAGCCAGACGGCCGGCCGGCCGCCGGGCATATGCCTCTGGGCGGCGGCCAGTCCCGCCGCCACAACGGCATCGGGGGCGTCGCCGTCCAGCGGCGCAGGATCGGCCACGAAGGAGGAAGAAAACAGAGGATCGCGAATTTCCCGCATGCTGTCCTGTCCCTAGCGAAGCGCGTCGTGCGCCCCGGGCAAGAAAATACAAAAAAAGGATGCCGGAAGACATCCCCCCAAAAACTGGCAAAGGCTGTCTATTCTACCCAAGCGCTTTTCTCTTGTCCAGCGTGGAGCGGCATGCCGGAGGCACGCTTGCCATAGCCAACGGCCTCTGCTATCTTTACTTGTTACAAAAACATGACGTTCCCGCCGCCCGGCATCCTGCGGCTGCCGGTGCGTGGGCGCGTCGTGTTTTTCCATCATCTTTCGCGAGGTTGGCATGAAGAAAAACCCTTCCGGACAGGCCGCGATGAACGCGGCGGCTGCGGAGCATGTGGCCGCCGGACAAGGCGCGCGGGGCTTCCTCCGCATGCGCTCCAAACTGTCGTTTGAACGGCTTGTGGAAATGGGCGCGAAAATGGGCATGGAAAACCCGCTTTTTTTGTGCCACGACGGCGCGGCCAAGGCTACGACCCGGATCAACGGCAAGGAATACGTCAATTTCTCCACGTACGACTATCTTGATCTCAATACGCACCCAGAGATCACCGCAGCCGTGAACGACGCCGCCCTGCGCTACGGGACCTCCGCCGGAGCCAGCCGCCTTGTCGGCGGCGAGCGGCCGCCACACCGCATTCTGGAACGCGCCATCGCCGATTTTTACGACGTGGAAGACGCCATCGTGTATGTCAGCGGACACGCCACCAACGTCTCCACCCTCGGATTTCTGTTCGGTACGCGCGACGCCATTTTCTACGACGGGCTGGCGCACAACTCCCTCATGCAGGGGGCGCGGCTCTCCGGCGCGGAACGCTACTCCTATGCCCACAACGACTGCGACGCCCTTGAGAAAATGCTGTGCGAGCACCGCGCCCGTCATCGCCGGGCCATTATCGTCACCGAGGGCCTGTTCAGCATGGACGGCAATATCCCCGATCTGCCCCGGCTGATCCGCCTCAAAAAGGAATTCGACTGCATGCTCATGGTGGACGAGGCCCATTCCATCGGCGTCCTCGGCGCCACCGGACGCGGCGTGCGCGAATATTTCGGCGTCAATCCCGACGATGTGGACATGTGGATGAGCACCCTGAGCAAAACGCTCTGCGGCTGCGGGGGCTTCATTGCCGGCCGCCACGATCTTGTGGAGTTCCTCAAATACGGATCGCCGGGTTTTGTCTTCAGCGTCGGCATGCCGCCCATCGTGGCCGCCGCCTGCTCCAAGGCGCTCGAACTCCTGCTGCGTGAACCTGAACGCGTCCAAAAAATCCAGCGTATCAGCCAGTTCTTCCTCCAGTATGCCCAGAGCAGGGGGCTGGACACCGGCGCGGCCCAGGGGTACGCCATCGTCCCGGTCATGGTGGGCGATTCCATGGTCGCGGGCTTTCTGGCCAACGCCCTTTTCCGGCGCGGCATCTACGTCATGCCCATCACCTTCCCCGCCGTCAAGGAAGGGCAGGCGCGTCTGCGCTTTTTCCTCTCGGCGTCCCACACCGAAGATCATATCCGCCGCGCCCTGGACGCTGTTGTCGAGGAAATTCCCCATGCCCAGAAAATCGTGGACGACTACCGCGGCAGCCATCAGGACGACGTGGAATAACGGACGCATCTCCCGTCATGTTCCCGGCCGGACCGGGAGCATGACCCCCTTTCCGGAGGCCGCCCCGCCTTTTCCGTGGACATGCTTTCATCCCAAAGGAACAGCCGATGCCCGACAGCGACGCCCGGCCGTCTTCGCCCTTCTCCCCCTCTCCGGATGCGTCTCCGCCGCTTACCGGCTATGTGCTGCTCTGGTTTCCCGTCGCCTCGGAAACCTTTGTCTTTCATGAGGTGCGCCGCCTTGCGGAAATGGGGCTGCCCGTGCGTGTCTACACCATGTACGCCTCCCGTCTTGCGGGATACAGCGACACCATGCGCGCAACGCGTCTGCCCATACGGCATTTCGGCATCCGTGCGGCGGGCCGCGCGTTCGGGGCTTTTCTGCGCGCGCTCTTCTCCCGGACACGGCTGACCCTCCGTATCGCGCGCGATGCCCTTTGCCACCCCATGCGCACCTGGGAAACGCGGCTGGAAGCCCTTATCTGTTTCCTCTACGGATTTTTGCTGGCCGAGGAGGCCCGGCGCGACGGCGTGGAGCTGCTGCACGCCGCATGGGGCAACGGCCCGGCCACGGCCGCATGGGTGGCGTCCCGCCTGACGGGCATCCCCTTTTCCTTTACAGGCCGCGCCAGCGACATCTATCCCCAGGACGGCACTCTCTCCCTCAAAGCCCGCGACGCCCTGTTTATCCGTACCAACAACAAGGCCAATGAAGCCTACCTGCGTGACTTCTGTCCGCCCGGCCAGCGGGACAAGGTCCGTACCGTCTACAACGGGCTGACCCTCGGACACCACGCTCCCAGCCTTCTCCCCTTCCTACCGGTATACCGGCTGCTGTCCATCGGGCGCTTCGTCCCCAAAAAGGGTTTTTCCGATTTGCTCACGGCCCTGGCGCGCCTCCGGCGGGAGCGTGTGCCCGTGCGCCTGACGCTGGTGGGTGACGGACGCCTGCGCATGGCGCTGAAACGCCAGTGCCGCCGTCTCGGCATCACGGATATGGTGGACATGCCCGGCTTCCTGCCACACGACAGGGTCGAAGCGCTCATGCGCAGCCACGACGTTTTTCTCATGCCCAGCGTCAAGACAGCCAGCGGCGATCGGGACGGTATCCCCAACGTCATCATAGAGGCGCTGTCCTGTCGTATGCCCGTCGTCGCTACCGGCGTCTGCGGCATCGGCGAGGTCATCCGCGATGGGGAAACCGGTCTGCTTGTGCCCCAGCGCGATGCCCGCGCGCTGGCCAACGCCGTGCGCCGCCTGCTGGAAGATCGGGATGCGGCCCTGCGCATGGCCGAACGGGGGCACGCTCTGGTACTGCGTATGTTCGACAGCGACGCCAATACACGGCAACTCCTGCACCTCTACCGCGACAGTTGCGCCCATGCCCGCAGGGAGTCTTCCCGGAATGCCTGAACCCCTGTTTATCGCCATCAGCCTCGACGTGGAAGAGGAAGGCCTCTTTGGCGGCCGCTATGACTGCCGCCATCCGTCCGTCCGCAATACGGCCTGTCTGCGACGCCTGCTCCCCCTTATGGAACGCGGTGTGCGGCCGACGCTCTTCTGCGCCCACAGCGTCCTTGCCGGTGAGGCATCGCGGGAACATCTTGCCCTCATGCGGGATGCCGGCGCGGAAATCGGCGCGCACCTGCACCACTGGAACACGCCGCCGCTACCCGACGGCACACCGGACAGCCTGCCTAGCGTCCCCGCCTCGACCCTCTCCCCCGCCCTGCTGGCGGACAAGCTGCACACGCTGCTGACGGCCGCCCGCGATCTGTCCTCCGATCCCGTGGTCAGTTTTCGCATGGGCCGCTGGGACGCCCACCCCCAGCTCTGGCCGCTGCTGGCCCGCGAGGGGATACGGATCGACGCCTCCGTGCGTCCCCTGCACGGCAAACGCCTCGCCGCCAACGGCCTTGCCCTGAGCCCAGATCACTTCAATGCCCCTTTCCAGCCCTATACCATTGTCACGCCCTGGGGATCGCTGTTGGAAGTTCCCCTTTCCGCCGTACCGCTGCTGCCCGGACTGCCGGCCCTGATCCGTTCCCTGCCCAGCCCGCTGCGCCGCCGCGCCCAGGCGCATTTTCACCGGTGGGGCGCGCTGGCCCTGTTGCCGGTGGAGCACCCGCTGCCGCTCATGCGTCTCGTGACGCGCGCCCTGCTCCCGCACGGCGCGCGCCTCCTCTCCCTGACCTGGCACTCTTCGGAAATGATGCCCGGCGGCGCTCCCCATATCCCCGACGAAGCCGCCGCGCGCCGCCTGCTTGACAAAATCTCCCGCTGGCTGGACTGGCTGGAATCCCGCTACGCCGTCACCTACCTCCCCATGCGCGACATTGCCGCCCACTGCCCGCCCCAGCCAGCGCCCCCTTTCGCAGGAGACTGGACATGGCACTGACCCCCCTGCCACAGAACCGCCCCCATGTGGCCTGCATCCTGCTGTGGTACCCGCTCTTTACCCAACCCTTCATTTTTCAGGAGGTGGAAGGGCTGCGCGCCCATCTGCCGATCGCTGTCCACAGTCTCTACGGCAGGCATCTGCGCTGCTGCTCCTCGGCCATGCTGGCGGCGGCGCCACGGACAAAAAGGCTCGGCCCGCGCGCCCTGCCACTGCTGCTGCGGGATGCCGCGCGCCAGTGTTTCCGTTCCCCGCGCCGTTTCTTCCGGCTTTTCCGGCGCTGCCTCTGCCGGCGCTGGCCCTCGTGGGAAGTTTTTGGCGAAAATCTCTGGGCCTTTTTCGCGGGATGCCATCTGGCCTATCGCTTCCGCGAAGACGGCATGGACTTCATCTATGCGCCCTGGCCGCGCGGCACGGCAACGGCCGCCCTTGTGGCCTCCGCCTTCAGCGGCATCCCCTTCGCCACTTCCGCGCGCGGCGACAATCTCGAACCCGCGGATCCGGATCTGGCCTTCAAACTCCGCGGGGCCAGCTTCATTCGCGCCAACAACGCCGCCGACAAAGCGCGCATCGAAGCCCTGCCCGGCGCCCGCGCAACGGGAAAAACCCACCTTGTCTACAACAGCCTGACACTGCCCTCCGCCGTCGCGCCCGCCTTCACCTCCTTTCATACGCCGCCACGCCTCTTTGCCATTGGGCGCTTCGACGTTACCAAAGGATTCGACGTGCTGCTGCGCGCCTGCGCCCTGCTGCGCGACAGGGGCGTCTCTTTCCGGCTTACGCTGGCGGGCGGCGGCGGCAAGGCCCTCGGCCTCGGCGGCATGGGCGACAGACTGCATATCCTGCGCAGGGATCTGGGGCTGGAAACGCTCGTCACCATGCCGGGCCTTGTCTCCCACGACGCCTTGCCCGATCTGCTCCGCGCCCAGGACATCTTTCTCGCGCCCTGCGTCATCGATGCCGCAACAGGTATGCGCGACGGCATTCCCAACACCGTCATCGAGGCCCTGTCCTTCGGGCTGCCCGTCATCGCCACCACGGTCAATGCGCTGCCGGAAATCGTGCGCCACGAAGAGACAGGACTGGCCGTGCCTCCGGGAGATCCCGAGGCCTTGGCCGACGCCGTGCAACGCCTCCTGGCGTCGCCCGACGAAGCCCGCCGTCTGGCCTCCGCCGGTTTCCGTCTCGCCCGCGACATGTTCTCCCCTGACGCCAATGCCCGCCGTCTGGCCGATCTCTTTCTCCATGCCGGCGACCGCCCAGCGCCCCAAGGAACGCCATCATGTGTGGCATAGCCGGTCTTGTCCTGCTTTCCCCCAGCGACGGAGCGCGTCTGCCCGACGATGCCGCCGCCCATGTCCGCGCCATGCTTGACAGCATGGCCTACCGCGGCCCGGACGGCCAGGGCATTCACTGCAACGGCCCGGTCTGTCTCGGCCACCGCCGCCTGTCCATCATCGACCTGGCCGGCGGCGCGCAACCTATGGATAATGGCCGCCATGTTCTGACATTCAATGGAGAAATCTACAATTACCGGGAATTGCGCGCCCTCCTGGAAGAGGAAGGCTTCCGCTTCCGCACGGCTTCCGATACCGAAGTCCTGCTGGCCGCCTATGCTCGCTGGGGTACGGACTGCCTTTCCCGACTCGACGGCATGTTCGCCTTCGCGCTCTGGGACGCGCAGCGCCGCCGCCTGTTCTGCGCCCGTGACCGCTTCGGCAAGAAACCTTTTTTCTACGCGCAAACCCGCGACCTTTTCCTCTTCGCCTCAGAACTGCACGCCCTGGCCCGCGTCCCCTCGCTGTGCCTGACCCTCTCCCCGGACGCGTTGCCCCGCTTCATGGCCTACGACTATGTTCCCACGCCGGAAACACCCTATGCTGAAGCCCGTTCCCTTCCTCCCGCGCACGCGCTGCTGCTGGAGGGGGGCGAGCCACGCACGGCGTGTTACTGGGATCTGCCCATGCCGGACGAGACGGATCGCCGATCCGAAGACGAGTTGTGCGAACGTCTGCGCGCACTCATGTACAAGGCCGTGGAACGGCGCATGATCAGCGACGTGCCTCTTGGTGTGTTCCTGTCCGGCGGCATTGACAGCAGCATTGTCGCGGGTTGCATGGCCCGTCAGTCCAGCCGCCCCATCGAGACCTTTTCCATCGGTTTTCGCGAGGCCAGCTACGACGAAAGCCGCTTTGCCCGTATTGTGGCGGAAAAATTCGGCACGACACATCACGAGCAGATCCTCGCGGCCGGGGACTGCGCCGACATCCTGCCCGATATCATCAGCCGCATGGACGTGCCTCTGGCCGATCCCTCAGCGGCGCCCACCTGGCTGCTTGCCCGCCTTACCCGCCGTCATGTGACCGTGGCTCTCGGCGGCGACGGCGCGGATGAACTCTGGGCCGGATACGAACACTACATCGGCTTTGATCTCGCCGAACGCTACAACCGCCTGCCCGTCTGGCTGCGGCACGGCGTCATCGAACCCCTGTGCCGCCTCCTGCCCACAAGCGCGGGCTACATCAATCCCCGCCTGGCCGTACAGACTTTCCTTCACGGAGCACGCAGCCCGGCATGGCAGCGCATCCAAATCATGCTGGCGTCGCTCATGCCTGATCTCCAGGCCCGTATACTGGCCCATCCCGATCCCGGACTGCTCCGGCCGGAACAGCTCTTCGCGCCCACGCTGCGCCATTACAGCCACTGGCCCGAACCCGCAAGTCCGCTGGCCCGCGCTTTCTATGTCTACGTTCACGGATTCATGCTCGACGACATCCTCGTCAAGGTGGATCGCTGTTCCATGCTTCACTCCCTGGAAGTACGGGCCCCCTTCCTCGATACGGCGCTTGCCGAATTCACCGCGCGCCTGCCTGTGCGGACACGCCTGCACGGCTTCCGCCGCAAGTACCTGCTCAAGAAAGCCTTTGCCGATCTTCTGCCTCAGGAAATCCTGCGCCGTGGCAAACGCGGCTTTCAAATCCCTGTGGCCGCCTGGCTGCGGGGCCGTCTCCGTCCCCTCATGGAGGACATGCTCTCCGCCGGACGCCTCCAGCGTCAGGAAATTTTCAATCCCCGCGCCGTCCAGACCCTCATGCGCCGCCACCTTTCCGGTGAGGCCGATCTGCGCAGACCGCTCTGGAACCTGCTTGTCTGGCAACTCTGGCTCCAGGGCAAACACAGCGGATAGTACCCGCTGCGCGCGGCGCGGAAGCTCTCCATTCTCCCACAGTAACAACGAACGATACCCGCGAGATACGTATGCCTACCGACTATGTCACCAAACTGGAACAACTGGAACAGCGCCTGCGGGCCATGCTTTCGTCACACAAGCGCGGCGACTCCCTGGACGCCATGGCCAAACTGTTCGGCCAGATTCAGCAGACGCGGCGTCAGCTTCTGCTGGAACGCGGCGAGGAAACCGTCATGCCCATTGCCTGGTCGCCGCTCTGGGACGTCTGCACACCCACGCCGCAGATACTCTCCAGCGGACGCCGCCTCTTCCTGCTGTACCATGCCCACGGCATCACGGGAGAAAATCGTCCCATTGTGGCCGTAACGGAATTCAAGGACTATGAGGCCTACCGTTTTTCCGGATTCAACAGCGAAATGATTGAAAATCATCCTTACCGGGAACGTGGCCTCGAAGCCTGTGCGGCGCATATCGTCGTCAACTCTCTCTGGATCCGCCGGGAACAGGGCATCAACGTGGTTCCCCCGCTGCATGACGACTGCTCCTGGGACATATACCGCCACTATTTCCTGACCTTTCCCGACAATCTTTTTGAATGTCTGGCAAAGGATCACGAGGTCACCATCTTCCCCGGAGACATGGAGGCGGCCATAAGAAGCGTTCAGACGCGGCTGGCGGCCGATGCGCTGGAAGAACTCTCCAGAAACGACTCCTGACAACCGCGCCGCGACGCCCTTCCTCAGTTCCGCCCGGCGCGCCAGAGCGCGCGCCCCCAGGCGGCCTGCCCCAGAGAAAGCCCGCCGTCGCCGGGCGGCACTTCTTCCTGCATCAGCGGCGTCAGACCGCAGGCGCGCAAACAATGCGGCAGGCGGTGGGCCAGCAGCATGTTATTGAGCACGCCGCCGGAAAGGGCCACATGGGATATGCCCCGCTCGCGCGCCGCAAGGGCGGCCATACGGGCAAAAGCGCCCGCCAGTGTCTCATGCAAACGCCAGGCCGCAAAGGCGGTATCCCGCCGGGCGTCTTCACGCACACCCTGGAATATCTCAGGCACGGAGAGTTCCAGCAATCCGGAGGGCGTCCGTGCAAGCAGCCCGTCCGGCAGTTCCGGCAGCCCGGTTTCCGCACGGAGGCAATCGCCTTCATGCGCCATCCTCCAGCGGCCCGCATGGCGCTCCAGCCGCACGGCGGCCTGTCCCTCGTACGTAATGAGCCCGCACAATTCCAATTCGGCGGAAACGGCATCGAAAAGACGCCCGCAACTGGACGTCTCCGGACAACACACGCCCCGTTCCAGCATCTGCGACAACAGCTCCACGGACTGCCGTTCTTCCCGGGGGCAGGCGGACGGTACGCGGGCGGCATCGCCGCAAAGATGGCGGCGCAGGGCAAAGGCAATGCGCCACGGCGCGCGCACGGCGGCGTCGCCGCCGGGCAGGGGAAAAGGCGACAGACGCCCCAGACGCTCCCATCGGGGCACGGACAAATCCATAAGCAGCAGTTCGCCGCCCCAGATGCCGCCGTCGTCGCCGAGGCCCGCTCCGTCAAGACAGAGCGCCAGCGCCGGAGAAAAATGCCCGTGTTCGGCCAGCACGGCGGCGGCATGGGCCGCATGATGCTGCAGACGCCAGAGCCGCACACCTTCGCGGGCGGCCCGGGTCTCGGCGTAGTGTGCCGACAGAAAATCAGGATGCAGATCGCAGACAAGCGCTCGCGGCCGCGCTTCGAGAAGCCGTTCAAGATGCGCGGCGCATTCCTCGTAACTGGCCAGCACGGCGGGATTTTTCAGATCCCCGATGTGCTGGCTCACAAAGGCCTCGTTGCCGCGCGTCAGGCACAGGGTCGCCTTGAGTTCGCCGCCGCACCCCAGGATGGGCGGCGTGACGCTATCCCGGAGAAAGACGGGACGGGGCACATAGCCGCGCGCGCGGCGGTGGAAAAACGGCGCGGCCCCGCGCGCGGAAGCCCCAGCCTCCTCCGAGGGATGGGGCATGATACCGGCGACGCTGTCATCCACGCGCACGAGAATATCCCGATCATACAGCAGCCATGCGTCCGCTATGCCCGCGAGACGCCGCAGCGCCTCGCGATTGCCAAGACACAGGGGCTCGCCTCCCGTATTGGCCGATGTCATGACGAGAAGGGGCGACGCGCCGCCGCACACGCGGGCCAGCTCCCGGAACAGCGCGAGATGCAGCGGCGTATACGGAAGCATGAATCCCAGAGAGTCCACATCGGGCGCCACATTGGCGGCCACCTCGACGGCGGTGCCAGACGGACGGCGGGGACACAGCACTATGGGCTTTTCAGGAGACAGCAGCAGGGCCTCGTGCTCCGGCGTCAGCGCACAGCAACGGCGCACGTCGTCCAGAGAGGCCGCCATCAGGGCAAAGGCCTTGTGCGGCCGGTGTTTGCGCTCACGCAAACGCGCCACAGCCCCGGCGTCACCGGCGAGGCACGCCAGCTGAAATCCCCCAAGGCCCTTGAGCGCCAGCACCCGCCCCCCGCTCAGGGCGCGGGCGGCCCGTTCCAGCGCCTTCCGTTCGCGTTCCGGCGTGCGCGGCGCGCCCTCCGGGCCCGCCGCGCGTTTCCCTTCCACGGCGGCATCCACGAACCAGACATGCGGCCCGCACCGGGGGCAGGCCACCGGCTGCGCATGGAAACGCCGGTTGCCGGGATCCGCATATTCGGCGGCACAGGTGGGACACAGCGGGAAACAGGCCATGCTGGTCGTCGCCCTGTCGTAGGGGATGGAGCGGGTGATGGTATAGCGCGGGCCGCAATTGGTACAATTGATAAAGGGATAGGCATAGCGGAGATTCTCCGGATCGGCCATCTCGCCGGCACAGTCGTCACAGATGCCAACATCGGGGCTTACCAGAACGCTGTGCCCCGCATGGCCGCGACTCGGAAAAATACGGAAATCCGCACGGCCGCTTTCCGGCGCCGCCTCTTCCCCGGAGAGCCCCGTCACACGCGCCAGCGGAGGCAATTCGCCGCACAGGCGCGACTCGAAACGCGCTACGGCGGCGGCGCTCCCCTGAACATCAATGCGCACCCCGTCGGACGTATTGCCCACACCGCCGCCCAGCCCTTCTTCCCGGGCGAGGCGATAGACAAAAGGGCGAAAGCCCACGCCCTGAACCTGTCCCACGACTGTCAGCAGACGGCGCACCGTCCGATCTTCTTCCCACATTGTTCCTCCCGATCCTGAAGCTGTGTGACGCCGCGGCCTTCCCGGCCATGGCCTCCCTTGCCGGAGCGCGCGCCTTCTGGTACCCTGAAGCCTACCGTTTCAGGCGAGATGGCGCAACGGCACGTCCTGACAGCATCGGAGATACAACAAAGGGAGAACGCCATGCCTTCAGATCAGACCATCGGCAGCCGTATCCGCGCGTTTCGGACGGCTCGCGGTCTTTCTCCGGCGGATCTCGCGCAGGCCGCCGGCCTGACGGAAGAGTTCCTGATCAGCCTGGAAAATGATGGGGTCTACCCTGCCATCGGCCCTCTGCACAAACTGGCCCGATCCCTGGATCTGCGCCTCGGAACCTTTCTCGACGATCAGGTCAGCAGCGATCCCGTTGTCACCCGCGCCGATCGCCACCCCGGCGGCGACCCTGCCCTGCATCGCGGCCGCATGCCCGCGCCGAGCTACAGCTATCACGCGCTGGGCAAAGGCAAAAGCGATCGCAATATGGAACCGCTGCTCATCACCATCCAGCCGCCCCCGCCCGACAGGGAACGCAAACCGTCCTCGCATCAGGGAGAGGAATTCATCTACGTTCTGGAAGGCCTGCTCATCGTGGAGTACGGCCCGGAGCGCTATGAGCTGCACCCGGGCGACACCATTTATTACAACTCCATCGTACCGCATTCCGTCTTTGCCGGCGGCGGCAAGCCCGTATGCATTCTTGCCGTCACCTACAATCCCTGATGAGAGGCGCTCATGGACGAAAAAGTTCGGCATCGCCAGGCCCTGTTCGAATTGCGGGAAAAAACGCTCGGCCAGATTCTTGACGAAACGGTGGCCCGCGTGCCGGATCATGACGCCCTCGTCTATGCCGACCGGGGCTATCGCCAGACATGGCGGGAATTTGCCGCTACCGTGGACGCCTTTGCCAAAGGCCTCATGGCCCTGGGGGTCTCCAGGGGAGAAAAGGTCGCCGTCTGGGCGACCAACGTCCCCTACTGGGTCGCCCTGCAGTTTGCCACAGCCAAGATCGGGGCCATCCTGATCACGGTCAACACCAATTACCGCGAACACGAGCTGCGCTACCTGCTCAACCATTCGGAATGCGAAACGATTTTTCTGATTGACACCCTGCGCGATCATGTCTTTGTCGATACGCTCTACGCCATCGCGCCGGAGCTGCGGCGGCAGGGGCGCGGCCGCCTGCGCTGCGCCGCCCTGCCCCATCTCAGGCGCGTGTGCTATCTTGGGGCGGAAAAATTCCGCGGCATGTACTCCGTCCCGGAAATCCTCTCTCTGGCCGTCATGATCAGCGACGAGGCCTACCGCGCCCGTCAGGCCGCGCTTGATCCCTGGGACGTGGTCAACATGCAGTATACCTCCGGCACGACGGGCTTTCCCAAGGGCGTCATGCTTACCCACGTGGGCGTAGGGCTCAACGGCTACTGGATCGGGCGCAATATGGGCTTTACCGAGAAGGATCGTCTTTGCCTCTGCGTGCCCCTGTTCCACTGTTTCGGCTGCGTGCTGGGCGTCATGGCCTGCGTCAATCACGGCGCCTGCATGGTCATTGTCGAAAAGTTCAATCCTCTTGCCGTTCTGGCCGCCGTGGACAGCGAACGCTGCACGGCGTTGCACGGTGTCCCCACCATGTTTCTTGCGGAACTGGAACACAGGCTCTTCAAGCGTTTCAACGTCTCCAGCCTGCGTACCGGCATCATGGCCGGTTCCGTCTGCCCCGAACCGCTCATGCGGCGCGTGGTGGAGGAAATGAACATGAAGGACATCACCATATGTTACGGCCTGACGGAAGGCTCGCCTGTCATAACACAGTCGGATGTGGACGACCCCCTGCCCCTTCGCTGCGAAACCGTGGGCTGCCCCATGCCAGGCATCGAGGTACGCATCGCCGATCCCGATACCTGCGAGGAACTGCCGCGCGGACAGACGGGGGAAATCCTCTGCCGTGGCTACAACGTCATGAAAGGCTACTACCGGATGCCCGAGGAAACAGCCCGCGCCGTCACTCCCGACGGCTGGCTGCACTCCGGCGATCTGGGCGTCATGGACGAGAGAGGCTACGTTCGCGTGACAGGCCGCATCAAGGACATGATCATCAGGGGAGGGGAGAACGTCTATCCGCGGGAAGTGGAGGAATTCCTCATGGGCATGCCCGGCGTCATGGACGTGCAGGTGGTGGCCGTCCCCAGCCGCAAATACGGCGAAGAGGTCGCGGCATTCATCCTTCCCCGCGGGGACGCCGCCGTCGCCCCGGAGGATGTCCGCGCCTTCTGCCGCGGACAAATCGCCTGGTACAAGATCCCCCGCCATATCGCCGTGGTAAAGGCCTTTCCCCTGACGGCGAGCGGCAAAATCCAGAAATTCCGTCTTCGTGAAATGGCCGCCGAACGGTGGCCGGAGCTGATGAAATAACAAGGCGTCTTCCATGCTCAAACCTTTTTATCAAGGAAAACTCGACACCTTCTGCGCCATCTATGCCGTCCTGAACGCCCTGCGCCTGACCCACGGCATCCGCACGCTCAAGGCGCGCGACATTCTCAACGAGACGCTGATGGCGCTGGCCGCCAATCCCGGCGCGCTGCGCGCCGTGCTGACGCAGGAAACCGACTACCTTCAGCTGGTGGACGGCATCCTGCGGGCCCAGGCGCGCAAGTTTCCGCTGGAAGTGCACGCCCCGTGGGAGGACGGCGCGCATCCCGATGAAAACGAGTTCTGGACCACCTGCCGGGCCTGGCTCGACGGCGGCGGCAAACGCGCCGCCATCTTCCGTTTTCTGCGGCATATGACGCCCGCCGGGCCCGCCCTGAACCGCCACTGGACCGTGGCCGATCGCATCAATGACAGTGTGCTGCATCTTTTTGACTGCAGCCATGACGCCGAAGCCATTCTGAACGTCCATCGCGTGGAATTTGCCACCGATCCCGCCAGGATAGCTACCGGCCGCCTGCTGCTTATCGAGCCACGTACCGTCCGTCTCGTCCGTCTGCCGTTCTAGAGGGCTTCGCATGGCGAATGCGGCCGCTCCGTCGGACGCCGCGCCCAGCGGAAAACCGTGTTTTCCCCGCTACGGGCGGCACCGCTTTTGAACCTGGCGGCGTTCAAAAGCAACGCATGCTCTCAAACGGCCTCAGGCTGTCAGCGCGGCCGCGCTGATCCGGATCCGTGACGCGCCGTTGCCCGTACAGCCATCCTCTTGCGTTCCTCCGGTATTTGGGCTACCTACCCCGGACAGTCGCAGTTTATAACCAACGGGTAGGCATGATGATAAACATCAGCACACGCCAGGACGGCCAAACCCTTATGGTCAGCCTTCAAGGCCGTCTGGATACGGTCACGGCGCCGCGGGTAAGCGAGGCTCTTGAGGAGCCTCTGGCAAACTGCGCATCCTGCACTCTGGACATGGCGTCCCTTGACTATGTGTCCAGCGCGGGACTGCGCCTCCTGCTGCTTTTGCACAAACGCATGGCGGCGTCGGGCGGGCGGCTTCTGCTGCTCCATGTCCAACCCGGCGTACGGGACATTCTGGAGATGACGGGGTTCACCTCCTTCCTCTCCATGGAAGAATAGACTGTCTTCCCCTTCCCGACCATGCCGCCCGCCACCATCCGATTCAAGATGCTCTGCGTCATACTGGCTCTCGCGGCACTGCTCAGTCTGGCATTGCTCCTGGCAGGCAAGGGCCTGTATGCCAAGTACAAAACCCTGCAAATTTCCCAATGCCGCGCCCTGGTGGTGGAAGAAACCGCCAGGGTGGCCAATACGATCCAGGGGCTCCAGGTCAATGTGCGGGAACTGGCCCTCATGGGAGAGCTGCTTCTGCAGGGCGGTTCCCACCGGCTGGACAGCCTGGGGCCGCGGGCGGTTCGGCGCAATTTCCAGATCAACAGGGCCGCTGTGGGCGGCGGCATCTGGTACGCCCCCTATCTGGCGGACAGGAAACGCGAACTCGTCTGCTTTTACGCGTACAGGAAAGATGGATCCGCCATTGTTGATCCCAGCTTTGCCAGTCAGGACTACCACTATCCCCGTCAGCGCTGGTACCGCGACGCCGCCCAAACGCTGGCGGCCAACGGAGCCGGGGTACGCCGTGAGACGGTCTGGAGCCGCCCCTATGTGGACGCCGCGGGCACCCACGCGCTCATGAGCACGGTAAGCGCGGGCATGTACGGCGCGGACGGCGTCTTTCTGGGGCTGGCCACTGTGGACTGGCGCATGGAGGACATCGCCCGGCACATCGCGTCCATCCGGCCCACGCCCAACAGCCTTGCGCTCTTTGCCGATGCCGCGCACGATGTCATCCTCAGCCTCCATGATCCGACCCAGCTCCGTGACATCACAGGCGAATCGCCGCGTTCCCTGTCCTGGTTTGAGGAGGACGCGCCGCCAGAGCGCACGCTGCCGCACAACGGTGTGCGCTATCTTTCCTTTACCCGAAAATTTGACAACGGCATGAGCGTAACGGTCAACGTGCCGGAAGACGAACTCTTCCACGAGATCAATCAAAGCCTGCGCCTGGCCCTGCTCACCCTGCTTGTTGCCCTGCTGGCCGCCACGGTACTGACCTGGATCCTGCTCAACCGTTTCATCAGCAAGCCCGTGGCCCGGCTTTGCGGGGCCGCCGTCCAGGTGGGCGCGGGCAACCTGGATACGGCGTTCCCTGTCTCCTCCCGTGACGAACTTGGCACGCTGGCACAGGCCTTTGCCGTCATGACCGGCAATCTGAAAAAGCACATTGCGCGCATCGAGGACATTACGGCGGAAAAAGAGCGTATTGCCACAGAGCTGCATATCGCCAGAGATATTCAGGCCGCCATGCTGCCCTCCATCTTCCCCCCCTTTCCAGAACGGCATGACGGCAACCTGTACGCCCTCATGCATCCCGCCAAGGAAGTGGGCGGCGATTTCTATGACTTTTTCTTTGTGGATGACAACCGCCTCGCCGTGGTCATGGCCGACGTGTCCGACAAGGGCGTGCCCGCCGCGTTGTTCATGGCCATTGCCAAAACACACCTCCGCAACAGCGCCCTGAGCCACACGGATCCCGGCGCGGCCCTGGCCGCCGCCAACGTCCAGCTGTGTGAGAACAACAACACGGGCATGTTCGTCACCGCTTTCATGGGGGTACTGGATCTGCGCTCAGGCGGCTTCCGCTATGCCAATGCCGGACATACCCCCTTCTACGTCCTGAAACGGGACGCCGGTTTCCGGCGCGTGCCCCTCGCGCCCGCCCTGCCCCTGGCCGTCATGGAAGACACGCGTTTCCCGTCCCACAGCCTCACGCTTGAGCGCGGGGCAAGCCTTTTCCTCTATACTGACGGTGTGACCGAGGCCGCCAATCCGTCCGGGGCCTTCTGGGGCGCAAACGGGCTGGAAGAAGCGCTGGCCGCCTGCGCGCCCCGCTTGCCTCACGATGTGTCCGGCTTCATCGACGCTCTCATGGGCAGGCTGCGCCATTTCACCCAAGGCGCGCGACAGAGTGACGACATCACCATGCTGGCCCTGTCCTGGACCCCTGACAGAACGGAGACAGACATCATGCCCGGAAACGCTGGGAACGGACAGACTCCCCCCCTCATCAGATGGGAACGGACCTTTCCGGCACGCATCTCCTTCCTGCCGGACTTTATGGCTTCGCTGGAAGAGGGACTGGCCGCCGGATCGTTTACGGAACGCCAGCGCGGGCGCTTTGCCGTGGCTGCGGAGGAAGTCTTTGCCAACATCGCCTCCTACGCCTATGAAGAGGGGGAAAGCGATGGGCAGGTGGACGTCTCTCTGACGCTGACGGCGTCCCCCTCAACCCTGCGCCTGCGCCTTACGGACAGCGGCCGGGCCTTCAACCCTCTGGAGAGCCCTGTTCCGGACATCACCCTGCCCGCCGGCGATCGCCCGCCGGGGGGCTTGGGCATTTTTCTGGCCGGACAGGGGAGCAGTGAGCTGCGCTATGCCCGCCGTGACGGGAAAAATGTGCTGACCCTGATCCTTCGCGCGGATACCGCGGAAATGACAGATACGCGAGCGGGAATCGCCGCGGGAACAAACGACACTGCCAAGGAGAGCGTATGAGCCATTGCGCGGCCATGATTTCACGCACCGCCGTCCGTCTGCCGGAAAAAACCGCCCTTGTCTGCGGCAGCCGCACCATGAGCTTCGCCCAACTGGAGAACGATTCCAACCGCCTTGCCCTGGGGCTGCGCGAACTGGGATCGGAGGCGTCTCCCATTCTGCCTGTGCTGCTGCCGCGCGGCTGTGACGTGGCCGTGGCCCTGCTTGCCATCTGGAAGGCCGGGCTGACGGCCTGCGTCCTGGATGCGGCCTATCCGCCAAAACGGCAGGCGGCCATCCGTGAGCAGTGCGGCACAGATCTGTTGCTGGACGAGGCGCTGCTCGACCGGCTGCGCGCCCGGCCCGCGGCGGCGGACACCGCCCCATTGCCGGTTCCCGCGCCGGAAGATCCGGCGCTGGCCGTCTTTACCTCCGGCTCCACAGGGCAACCCAAGGGGGTGCTCCTGCCACACAGAGCGCTCAGCCTTGCCGTTCAGGGCAATATGACCCTGTTGCGCGAGGATGACACGGTACTTGCCACGGCATCCCAGGCCTTTATCGCCATCATGCTGGAACTCATAGCGCCGCTGGCTCTGGGGGCCACGGTGCATATTGCCCCTGATCATATACGCAAGGACGTGCGTCTGGTGGCGGACTACATCCGCCAGCGGAACATCAGCGTCTCCTCCATTCCGCCACAGATGGCCGCGCCCTTTCTGAGCATGGCCGATGGCAGCCTGCGCTGCCTGCTCACGGGATCGGAACGGGTGCGGCGGCTCTGGAGCACGCGCACCGCCATTGTCTGTCTCTATGGAGCCAGCGAAACCTGCGGCCCGGTGGCCTGTTTTCCGATTGATCGCTCGTATGAGAATACCCCCCTGGGCAAGGCCTATGCGGGCAGCCGCATTTTCCTGCTGGATGCGGACGGACGCCCCGTGCCTCCGGGAGAAGTGGGCGAAATCTGTGTGCAGGGCCAGATTGCGATCGGCTATCTGCACCTGCCGGAGCTGACGGCGGAACGGTTTGCCCCCGCGCCTGGGATCACGGGAAATGAAAACCCCCTTTTCCGCACGGGCGATCTGGGGCGTCTGCGTCCTGACGGGCTGTTGGAGTATGTGCAGCGCAAGGACTGGATGCTCAAAGTCCGGGGCTTTCGCGTGGATCCCGGCGAGATAGAGACGGCCATGCTGCGTGCCGCGCCGCTGGACAGGGCCGTGGTCACGGGCTTTGAGGACGCCTCAGGCCAGACCCGCCTTTATGCCTGCTACACAGCCGCCGCCCCGGTAGATGCGGAGAGCCTGCGGGCCTCGCTGGCCCAGACTCTGCCCGACTACATGCTGCCTGCCTTCATGGAACAGGTGGAGGCTCTGCCTCTCAACGCCAACGGGAAGATTGACCGCAACCGCCTTGCTCCGCCGGATGTGGCGCGTCTGCGCGCGGCTTTTGCCGCGCCAGAAACGGATCTGGAAAAGGCTCTCTGCCATGCCTTTGCCAAGGTTCTGGGGCTGGAACGCGTCGGTCTGGATGATGACTTCCTGCATCTGGGCGGAGACTCCGTCAGCGCCATGCGTCTGCAGGCCCTGCTGCCGCACACGGGGCTGTGCGCCGCCATGCTCCTGCGTGAACGCACACCGCGCGCCCTGGCCCGCTGTCTGGAGAACGGCGGACAGCTTCCCGCGCCGCTGCGGCTGGCCGATGCCAGAAAGGAGTGGCCCCTGACCTTCACCGAACGCCAGATGGCCGCCGAACAGGCGCTGTCCCCGGACTCCGTCGCCTATAATGTCAATTTGGCCGTACGGGTGGACGGTCCGCTGGATGCCGTCCGCCTTGAGCGCGCCCTGACGGTCATGGCGCGCCGCCACCGTGTCCTGCGTTCTTTCTACCCCCTGCGCTCCGACGGCCATGTCCGCTGTCTGACACCGGACATACCGGAAATGACTGTGCCGCTGGAGCGGGAATCTTGCGCTGAGGCGGATGTGCCCCGGCGCGTGGCGGAACGCAACACGCCTTTTGATCTGGCCCGCCCGCCGCTCTTCCGCGCCACGCTCTTCAGTGTGGGGCCGGAAAGCCACATTCTGCACCTCACCTTTCACCACATCATCGTGGACGGCTTAAGCGTCCGCCCGCTGCTGGAAACCCTGTGGGATGCCTATGCCCGCGATCTTCCGCCACAAGAGGCAAAGGCCATCCGGCCGGATTATCTGGATTTTGCCGTGCGCCAGACGCGGGAACCCGTGCCGGACACGGCGTTCTTCAGCCATATGTTCGCCGGTGGCCTGCCGGAAAACGACATGCCCACCCGCCCCATGAGGCCGGAGACGCTGCCCCTCCCTGATGCCACGGGCACGCGCACCCTGCCCTTTGCGCAGGTGGAGCGGGCGGCCCGTCGCCTTGGCGTCACGCCCTACGCCATCCTGACGGCGGCGTTGGGAATCACACTGGCCAAATATTGCGGCAGTGAGGATGTGACGCTGGGCATTGCCATGAACTGCCGTCCTTTGGTGGAAACGGCCAACATGGCCGGGATGTTCGTCAATAGCCTGCCCGTGCGTCTGCGTCCCGTGGGCGACCTCTCTCTGCATGAGTATGTCCGGCGGACGGGCGCGCTGCTGGAAGACGTGCGCGCCCACAGCGCCTGCCCCTTCTCCACGCTCGTTCCCCTGCTGTCGCCGGAACGCAGCGCCGCCCGCGCGCCCCTGTTTGACGTGCTGCTCAACTATCTGGAAGAACCTGAACTCCCGGATATGACGGCGGCGGGCCTCCGCCTTGCCGCCTTCCCTCTCCCCACCCAGGCTCTGCCCATGGATCTCACCCTGGAACTGCGCCGCCGCCAGGGCTGTCTGCACATGGATCTGCTCTATGCAACATCCCTGTATCAGCCTGAAATCATTGAGGGCATTCTGGAGCATTATGGCACGGTGCTTGAACGCATCCGCGCCGGAGAAGACATGCCCCTCGTTGAGGCGGCGGAACTGGGCGAGGCCCAGCGCCGCCAGCTTCTGGAGGATTTTTCCGGGGGGGACACCGATTCCGCCTCCGGCCAGACCGTGGTGGACGCCTTCCGCGCCCAGGCCCGCCTGTACCCGGAACGACGCGCCGCCGCCTTGGGCGATACGTCCATAAGCTATGGGGAGCTGGATGCCCTCACCGATCGTCTGGCCCGCCTGCTGGCCGCCAGAGGCCTTGGCCGTGGCGGCGTGGTGGGCATACTGGTCAAACGCGGCCTGATGATGCCCGTGGGGGCTCTGGGGGCGCTCAAGTGCGGCGCGGCCTACCTGCCCCTTGACCCCACCTATCCTCCGGAACGGCTGGAATACATGCTGGCCGACTCCGGCGCGGCCCTGCTCATAGCCGGGGAAGGGCTGGAAGAAAACGTCCCCGGCTTCAGCGGGCAGGTGCTGGGAACGGAGGACATCCTGACGCCGCGCGACGCCCCGCCAGCCGGAACGGCGCTGCCGCCCGCGCCGCGACCGGAAGATTTGCTGACCCTCATCTACACATCCGGCACCACGGGCAAGCCCAAGGGCGTCATGCTTTCCCACGCCAATCTGGACAGTTTCTGCCGCTGGTATGCGCGGCACTATGCGCTTGGCCCTTCCGACGTCGTGGCCGCCTATGCCAGCTTCGGCTTTGACGCCTGTCTGATGGATATGTTTCCGGCCCTGACACGCGGGGCCTGCGTACAGATTGTTCCTGAGGAACTGCGCCTTGACCTGCCCGGCCTCAATGCCTGTTTTGAGAAATATGGCGTCACGCTGGCCTTCATGACCACGCAGCTGGGCCGCCAGTTCGCCGAAAGCATGTCCTGCAAAAGCCTGCGCGTCCTGACGGTGGGCGGCGAGAGTCTGGTGCCTCTGGATCCGCCTCGGGGCTATGCCTTCGACCATGCTTACGGCCCCACGGAGTGCACCGTCTTCACCAGCGTCTTCCGCATGGAGCGGCGTTATGACCGTGTGCCTCTGGGCAGGCCGCTGGACAATACGCGCCTCTACATACTGGACGGGCGCGGACGGCTGGCCCCTGTGGGCACGGCGGGGGAACTCTGCGTGGCGGGCCGGCAGGTGGCTCCGGGCTATCTCAACCGCCCGGATCTCACGGTGGAGAAATTCACTCCCAATCCCTTCAGCCGCCTGCCCGGCTATGAACGTCTCTACCACACTGGCGACATGATACGCTGGTTGCCTGACGGTACGCTGGATTTTGTGGGGCGGCGGGATTTTCAGGTCAAGATACGCGGCTTCCGCGTGGAACTGACGGAAATAGAGGGACGCCTGCGCCAGTACGCGGATGTGGCCGACGCGGCGGTCGTGGCGCTGGACGCGCCCGGCGGCGGCAAATGCGCCGTTGCCTATGTGGTCATGCGCGATGGCAAAAACCTTGATGAGGAGAAGCTGAACGCCTTTATTGGGGAACAGCTGCCGCCCTATATGGTTCCGGCGGCCATACTGGCCGTTGAGGCCGTTCCTCTCACTCCCAACGGCAAGGTGGATCGCAAAAAGCTGCCGTCGCCGGACTTTGCCGCGACGGTGCCGGATCGGACAGCCAATGCCGCCGTACAGACGGAAAGCCTGCTCACAGCCACGGTGCGGGAGGCGCTGGCACAGGTCCTTGGGCACGGACAGTTCCACC
This sequence comes from uncultured Desulfovibrio sp., assembly GCA_934546745.1. Lineage (GTDB taxonomy): Bacteria > Desulfobacterota > Desulfovibrionia > Desulfovibrionales > Desulfovibrionaceae > Desulfovibrio. Next base: position 56,583 of record CAKTDV010000016.1, read on the forward strand.
GCACATCCAATTTGCTGCGCGCCGGGCTTACCTCCCTTTCCGCCATCAGGCTGGCCGCGCTGCTGGACGGCCGTCTGGGAGCGGCCCCCGCCGTGCGGGACATTCTGGCCGACCCCAGCCCGCTGGGGGTGGAAAACGCGCTCACCCGCGCCCTGCTCCAGCGGGGGGAAGAAGCGCGGGCGCCTCTTGCCGGAGCCGGACACGCCGCCGGGGCGGGGGAGGAAGACGCGAACGCCCCCTGGCCCCTGGCCCACAACCAGTTGGGCGTCTATTTTGACTGCGTAAAACGCCCGGACACCCTGGCCTACAACGTTCCCCTGCGGCTGGACATGCCGGCGGGCGTGGATGCCGCGCGCCTTGCCGGGGCTGTCTCGGCCGTGGTCACGGCCCATGCCGCCCTGCATGTGCGGCTGGAAGTCCGGGATGGGCGCGTCCTCGCCGTGCCTTTGCCCATACAGGCGGATGTCCCCTGCCTGCCTATGGACGAGGCCGCGCTCGCAACCCGCGCCGCCGCCTTTGCGCGCCCCTTCGACCTCTTTGCCGGGCCTCTCTGGCGGGCGGAGGTCATTGCCACGCCCGGCGGCGTCAGCCTCCTCTGGGACGCGCACCATCTGGTCTTTGACGGCGCTTCGCTGGACATTCTGCTGCGCTCTCTTGACGCGGCCTACAGGGAAGGGCGGCTGCCTCCCTCCCTGCGGGAAAAACGTGCCGTGCGGGACTGGGCGCGGGACGAGGCGGCGCGTGAGGACGGCCCGCAGTGGCGGGAGGACAAAGCCTGGCTTGACAGGATGTTCCAGGACTTTGAGGGCGCCAGCCAGATACCTTCCGATATGCCGCCGGTGGAGAACGCGGGCGCGCTGGCTGAGGTGGCGCGGGCCCTGGACGGCCCGGCCATGGAAACCTTCCGCCGGACGCACGGCCTCACTCCGGCGGCGCTCTGTCTGGCTGCCGTCAGCTACGCCGTATGCCGCTGGACACAGGGACAGGAGAGCTGGCTCTCGGCCATCAGCAGCGGCAGGGACGACGTGCGCCTGAGCCATACCGTAGGCATGTTCGTGCGCACCGTGCCCCTGCGCGTGGCGCTGGGCGAGGGCCTGAGCCGGCTTGACTACGTCCGCGCGGCCCATGCCGCCCTGGGCGGGGCCGTCAGACATGAGGGCTATCCCTATACGCGCGTCTGCGAGGAGTACGGCTTTACGCCCCATATCATGTACGCCTGCGAGCTGGGCGTCACTGGCGAACTCCGGCTGGACGGGCAGCCCGTCACTCTCAGGCCCCTGACCATGCCGGAACCCAAGTTCCCTCTCTCCGTCCATGTGGAGGAACGCGGGGGCGGTCCCGTTTTTGCCGTACAGTATGACAGCGCCCGCTATTCGGCGTGGCTCATGGAACGCTTTGCCGATACCCTTGTCACGGCGCTTTCAGGCATCCTGGCCGGGCCGCTGGAACCCCTGCGCGGCCTTTCCCTCATATCCCCGGAGCAGGCGGCCCTGCTGGACCGTTTCAACCAGACCGCCGCCCCCCTGCCCGAAGCCGTGCTGCACCGCATCTTTGAGGCCGTGGCCGCCCGCCGTCCCGGCCATACGGCCCTTGTGGCCTCCGAAGGCGGCTATACGTATGCCCGGCTCAATGCCGAGGCCAACCGTCTGGCCCACGGTCTGCTGGCTCTGGGCGTACAGCCGGAAGACAGGGTGGTCTTTGTGCTGCCCCGCACGGGACGCATTGTCATTGCCATGCTGGGCATCCTCAAGGCGGGCTGCGCCTATATTCCCCTGGATCCGCACTATCCGGCGGAACGCATCGCCCATGTGCTGGAAGACAGCGGTGCGCGTTTTATCCTCATGGACAGCGGCGCGGATGTCACCGCGCGCCTTGCGGGTATGCCCGGCCTTCTGGATATGGACGCGGTACGCGCGGGGCGGGAGGAGCACAATCCTGATGTGCCCGTAAGCCCTGAGCACCTGGCCTACCTCATCTACACCTCCGGTTCCACCGGCAGGCCCAAGGGCGTCATGCTGCGCCATGCGGGCATCGCCAACTATGTGACGGCCCACGAACGCAACCGGCACGTGGCCGCTCTGGCGGCCGACGCGCACGCCATGCTCTCGGTGACCACCGTGGCCTTTGACATGTTCCTGAAAGAGAGTATGACCGCTCTGTGCAACGGTCTGACCCTGGTGCTGGCCGATGACGGGGAGGCCCGCGATCCTGTGCGCCTTGCCGGACTCTTTGCCCGCACAGGGGCCGACGCCTTCAACGCTACCCCTTCGCGCCTGCTGGAGTACGCGGCCCATCCGCCCCTGCTCAAGGCGCTTCTCAGCTGCCGGGTGCTCATGGCCGGGGCGGAAAAATATCCCGACGCCCTGTTCAAAACGCTGCGCCGGGGACAGGCCCGCCTGTTCAACACCTACGGCCCCACGGAAATCACCGTATCCTGCAACGCCAAGGAGTTGGCCGGCGATGGCAAGGTGACCGTGGGCGCCCCCCTGCTCAATGTCCAGGAATATGTTGTGGACGCGGACAACAATGTCCTGCCCTGCGGCATGATTGGCGAGCTGCTTGTGGGCGGTATGGGTGTGGCGCTCGGCTACAACAATCTGCCGGAACAGACGGCCGCGCGTTTTGTCATGCTTGGGGGCCGGCGCGTCTACCGCACGGGTGACTATGCCCGCTGGACCAGCGACGGGGAAATCGCCATCCTGGGCCGCAATGACAATCAGGTGAAGCTGCGCGGCCTGCGCATTGAACTGGGCGAGGTGGAAAACGCCCTGGAGGCTCTGCCCGGCGTCGCCGCCTGCGTTGCGGGCATCCGCACGATCAACGGCACGGAACACCTCTGCGCCTGGTATATGGGCGGCGAGGCGGACCCACAGCCTTTGCGCAGGCAACTGGCCGCCGTGCTGCCCCAGTATATGACGCCCACGGCCTGGATGCGCCTGACACGCCTGCCCACCCTGCCCAACGGCAAGATCGACACCCGCGCCCTCCCCGACCCGGAATCTCCTGCAGCGCGGGACTATGTGCCTCCGGTCTCGGCGCTGGAACGCCAGATCTGTGCCATTTTCGCCACCGTGCTGGAGAGGGATCGCGTGGGCGCCACGGACAGCTTCTTTGATCTGGGCGGCTCATCCCTGGCGGTGGCCCGTGTGCTCAGTGAGGCCGATCGCCTGCATGTGCGGGACATGGCCTATGCGGATGTTTTTGCCCATCCCACGCCGCGCGCCCTGGCCGCCTGTCTGGAAGCCCGCCAGCACGGACACGCGGGGTCCGCGCCCGCCGCCCCGGCGGAAAAGCGGTGGAACTATGCGGCCATCCATGACCTGCTGGCGCGCAACACGCTGGAAGCTTTCCGCGCGGGGCCAAGCCGGCCTCTGGGGCATGTGCTGCTTACCGGGGCCACGGGCTTTCTGGGGGCGCACATGCTGCACAGTCTTCTGACGCATGGAAAGGACACCGTGTGCTGCCTGCTGCGGCGCGGGCGCTATGACTCGGTGGAAAAACGCCTCAAGCAGATTCTCTACTATTATTTTGAGGACACCTTTGACGGGCTCTTCGGCCAGCGCCTCTTTGCGCTGGAAGGCGACATCACGGACGCCGCCACTCTGGCCCGTGTGGCACGTCCGCCCCATTTCCGGCCAGACACCATCATCAACTGCGCGGCCAACGTGTCGCACTTTGCCGTAGGCAGCGCCATCAGCGATGTGAACCTGGGCGGTGTGCGCCATCTGGTGGATCTGGCCCTGCGTCTTGAGGCGCGCCTTGTGCAGATCTCCACCGCCAGCGTGGCCGGTTTTTCCATTGACGGTACGCCGCCGCCGGAAACGCGCCTCGACGAGCGCCATCTTTTCGTGGGTCAGAGCCTGGAAAATGCCTATGTGCGCAGCAAATTCCTGGCCGAACACGCCATTCTGGAGGCCGTGCCGCGCGGACTGGACGCCAAAATCATGCGCGTGGGCAATCTCATGGCCCGCAACCGTGACGGCGAATTCCAGATCAATCCGCGCGCCAACAGTTTTATCGGACGCCTGCGGGCATGGCATGCTGTCGGGGGCTTTCCCTACGCCTCTTTCCTGCACCGTACGGAGCTGGCCCCCATTGACAGCACCGCCCGGGCCGTGCTGCTGCTGGCTACCGCGCCGCGGGAATGCCGCATCTTCCATCCCTTCAACAACCATAGCCTGTTCATGGGCGACATTGTGGAGGCCATGCGGCAAGAGGGCTTGGACATCCCCCTCATGGAGGACGGGGAATTCGCGCGGGCATTGGAGGAAGCCCGCCGCGACGGCCGCAGGGCCGAACGGCTCATAAGCCTTGTGGCCTACGGCAATATGGCCGGCGGCAAGACCGCCGTCCCCCTGGCCGCCGAAAGCGCCTATACGGCCCAGGCCCTTCTGCGTCACGGCTGGCACTGGCCGGAAACGGGCGGCGCGTATCTGCGCACCTTCATCCGGGGCCTTGCGGGCATGGGCTTTTTCGACATGTAGACACAGGCGGACGGACGGATATGGCCGAACCCTGGCGGGAAAGGCGGCAAGGAGCGTGCTGTTACAGCCTGGACATCACCGCGCTGCCGCCGCTCCCCACAACGCCGCCGGAAGATATGCCGCGCCGCCGCGCACGGATTCTGCGCTCCCTGCTGCGCCCGCGGGACAAACTGCGCTGTCTGGCGGGCTGGCTGCTCATGCGGCGGTTTCTGGGGCCGGAGACGGGCGCGCGCCTGCGCTATGGGCGGTACGGCAAACCCTTTCTGCCCGGCGGGCCCTACTTCAGCCTGTCGCATTCCGGGCGGTATGCCGTGCTGGCCGTGGCTCCGACGCCCGTAGGCGTCGATGTGGAGCGGGTGCGCGCAGATGAGGACTGCGCGGCGCTGGCGACCCTGGCCCTGCACCCGGCGGAACGCCTCCTCTATGCCCGCCGCCCCGATGCGCGGACCTTCTTTGAGCTCTGGACGCTCAAGGAAAGCTACCTCAAACTGCGGGGAACGGGCCTTGCGGAAGACCCCGCCTCCTTTGCCCTCGCTCTGGACGGTCAGGGAGCGCGGCTGGCGGAGCGTCCGGACATAGGCTTTCACCTGTACCGCCAGTTGCCGGGATACAGTCTGGCCCTCTGCCTGTATGGCGGCGCGCCCCCGGCCACAGTGATTCCCGTATGCCTGTAACCCCATCCGCACGGAGCGGTTTACGGATCGGGTTCTGAACAGACGACCGCGAAACATCCCCAAGGAACGGCCATGCACGATACGTCTCTCACCATGACCCCGGAACTGGCACTGCGACTGGTACGCAAAGCGCAAGACATGGACAGGGCAAGCCTTGCCCGTCTGCGGGAGGAGCGTCTGCATGCGCTTCTGGCATACGCCCGCGCCCATTCGCCCCTGCTGCGCGAAAAATACCGCCACCTTCCGGAAAAGCCCGCCTTGCGGGACATTCCCGTACTGGAGCGCGCCGAGGGCGCGGCCAACTTTGACGCCTGGATGTGCGACAGGGAAGTCACAAGCCGGGGGTTGGACGCGTTTCTCGCCACACCGGAGAGTATGGGCGGGGACTTTCTGGGCCGCTACCGGGTGCTCAGCACCTCCGGTTCCACAGCGGCCCCCTTGCGGCTGGTGCGCGATGCCCGCCACAACCTGATTCATGCCGCGCTCATGCAAAGCCGCTTTTGGGGCGGCAGCAAACTGGGCGCTGTGGAAGGCCTCAAACACCCCTGGCCGCGCGCCTGCGCCATCACGGCGGGAGGAGGGCATCACTCCTCCTATCTCTCCTTTCTGCGCATGGCCCGCGCCTATGAGGAGCGGGGCCTTGGCGGACGCGTGGCCTTTTACCCCGTTGAAACGCCCATCCCCAGGCTTGTGGAGGGGCTCAATGCCCTGCAACCGGAAATTGTGGGCACCTACCCCTCCGTTCTGCAGATCCTGGCCCGCGCCCAGCAGGCGAAACAGCTTGCCATCCGTCCTCTGGCCCTGTGCAGTTCCGCCGAGTATCTTGCTCCCGCGGTGCTGGCTCTGCTGGAGGAGGTCTTTCAGTGCCCTGTCATGGACAATTACTGTTCCACCGAAGGGGGCGAGGCCGCCATGCTCTGCTCGGCCAACCATCTGCACGTCAACAGCGACTGGGTTGTCATGGAACCTGTGGACGCTCACAACAGGCCCGTGCATGAGGGCCTGAGCGACGGCATCCTGCTGACAAATCTGGCCAATCTGGTACAGCCCGTCATCCGCTACCGTATCTCGGACAGGGCCATGCTGCGGTATGATCCCTGTCCCTGCGGTTCGCCCTTCCCCATTCTGGAAATGGAAGGCCGCAAGGAGGACACACTGGAATTCGCGGGCGAGGACGGCCCGTTCTTTCTCTCGCCACCTGTGCTGATGATTGCCAGCCTGCATGTGCGGGGGTGCGTGACAAGCCAGTTCATCCAGCGATCGCCCGAAGATCTGGAAGTGCGCTGCGAAATTCTGACCCATGCGGACAGACACGCCGTTCTGGCCGCCCTGCTGGCTGAAACGCGGCGCATCTTTCGGGAAAACCGTGCCGCCAATGTCCGTCTCCACATGGCGGACGCGCCTCCTCTGCGCGGGAAAAGCGGCAAATTGCGCGTCTTCATCAAGGATTTTGACTGATAGGTACAGGCCATGTTTGAAAGAAACGGCACGCTGCTGCTCAAGCGTTTTGGCAGCTATTTCTTCCCCACCATCCTCATGAGCGTGGCTTTGTCCATGAGCATTGTGGTGGATGGCATCATTGTGGGCAACATGCTGGGGCCGGAAGCGTTGGCCGCCGTGAACCTGGGCTTGCCGCTCATGCAGGGCTACGCGGCCCTCTTTGTCTTTTTCGGCATGGGTGGGGCCGTGCTGGCGGCCTGGCACATGGGGCGGCATGAGCTGGCGGCGGCGGGGACGGTCTTCACCGTGGCGGCCGCGTGCCTGCTGGCCTGTGGCCTCGTCTGCGCGACCGCCGGAACCGCCTTTATGGAGACGCTGGCGATCCTGTTGAGCGGTGGAACAGCCCTTGCGGAGCCTCTGCGCCGCTATCTGGAACCCCTTGTCTGGGGAGCTCCCCTGCTCATCGTGACGCCTGGCCTGAGCTATTTTGTGCGCACGGACGGCCGGCCCGGCCTGGCCTCGGCCATACTGATCACGGCCAATGTGGCCAATCTCATCTGCGACGTGCTGTTCATTTACTGGCTTGACGACATTGCCGGGGCGGCCTGGGCCACTGTCACAGGCTATGGCGTAGCCCTTGGGCCGCTTGCCTTCTATCTGGCCGCGCCGCGCCGCGTCCTGCGCTTCACGCTCACGGGCGGCCCCCTGTCCGCCCGCCTTGGCGGCGTCCTGCGCTCCGGTCTTCCCGGCGGCCTGAACATCGGCCTGCAATTTCTCAAACTGTTCTGCCTCAACATGCTGGTCCTGTCTGTGGCGGGCAAGAGCGGAATGGTGGCCTTTTCCGTCTGTCTGGCCTGTCTTTCCCTGGCCTCCATGTTCATTTCCGGCGCATCGCAGACCATGATGCCCATCATGGGCGTCCTGTACGGCGAAGGCGACCACACGGGCATGCGCATCGTCTTCCGTCGGGCGCTGACCGTGCTGCTGTGCGGCACCGCGGGGCTTATCGCCGTACTCATGCTTTTCCCCCGCGAGCTGCTTGCCCTCTTCGGCATCAGCGGCGGCGATATGGCGCTGGGCGAGCGGGCCGTGCGCCTCTTTGCCCCCAGCCTGCTGGGCGACGCCTTTGCCATGCTGATGATGTATTACGCACAGACCATACAGCGCCAGATGGTCGCCGTGACCGCCGCTGTCCTGCAGAGCGTGGTCATACTCCTCCCCTGTGCCTGGCTCTTCTCCCGCTGGTGGGGCCTTGACGGCATCTGGCTGTCCTTCAGCGTCGCGGGCGCGCTCACGGCGCTGGCCCTGCTGGCGCTCACGCGCGGTGTGGCCGCGCGCGCGAAAGGCGCGGTTGCCGGCCTGCTCATGCTGCCGCCGGACAGCGCCCAGACAGCCAGCCTGGATGTCTCTCTCAGCAATACGCTGGAGGCGGCCGTGGGGCTCTCCGCCAGGGTGACGGCATTCTGCCGGGAACAGGGTCTCGACGGGACGCTCGCCCTGCGGGCGGGCATCATTGTGGAGGAAATGGCCGTCAATACCGTGCGCCACGGTGGCGTGGCCCCCGGCAGCGGCATGCTGGACGTGCGGCTGCACGTGCGGGACGAGGACGTGCGCATTGCCTTTCGCGACACGGGGCGCCCCTTCAACCCGCTGGAATACACGTCGGAACGGGGCGCGGAGAGCGCCGGGGGCGGAATCCCGCTCATACGGACTCTGGGCGCGCGGCTGGAGTACAGCTATGCCCTCGGCTTCAACAACAGCGTTGTGACCTTGCCCAGAAGGCAAACCTCCCCCTGAATCTCCTTCTTGGCCGCTGATGAGGTTCAAAAGCATGGGGGAGACGGCGCACGGAATCCGAAAGTCAGGCGTAGCGGGGTAAGGTTGCGGCTGGTGTTGACGCCCATGAGATTTGATGCAGGGACGTGGGGGACAGAGGGCGATCTCGCTGAAGGGTAAAAAATGCTGGCCGCATCAACGCGATGCCGCCAGCAGGATGTTTTTTACGTGCCCAGGAGAAACGCGGACGCCGCTACCGCAAGTGGGAAGCGCTCTTTTTGAGCTGCTCCAGAAAGGCCTCCAACGATTCCGCCCGGTAGGCGGAGAGCGTCAGGCCCCGCAGTGTGTCCGCATCGGAGAAGGCCGCAATGGAGGAAATGACGGACGGAGGGAGATGGCCAAAACGCGTTTCCAGAAAATCCTGTAACGCCAGCCCAAAGCCTTCAGCCTTTCCTTCAACTCTTCCTCTGGCCTCTCCTTCGGCCAACCCTTCCATCCGTCCTTCGGCCAGCCCCATCAGTACCCCTTGCCTGATGTAGTCATCCTTCCACTGGGCGGCACGTTCTTCCAGCATGGCGTCCACCTCCCGCAAATCATGCAGTTCGGAAATGTCTTCCGTTATCCCGGATCGCTTCAACACAACCCGCCCCAGCCACACCGTAAACGCGCGGCGCAAGCGCGCGTATTCCGGCCCATGAAGGCGGGCTGTCAGCTCCTTCACCACCTGCCGCACCTCTTCCGGTTCCCGTGCCCGTTCCAGCCGCACCAGCTGCGCGACCAGACCGCCGCTGTGCAGCAGTTCTTCCGATACCTGACTCTCATCCAGAAGAAAATAGTGCTGCCGGGGCTGATAGCGTTCCAGCGGGCCGCTTACCGGCGCCAGCAGTTCCACCACGTCCCGCGCGGCTGTCCACGGCGTTCTTCCATTGTAGATAACCATCGGGAACACAGGCGGCAATGCCTCGCCCTCGCGTACCGCCCCGGACTTGATCAGATCCTGCCATAACAGGGCGGTATAGGCCAGAATCCGTACCGCCATCCACGGATCGGAGGAACTCTCTCTCTGTCCCTCACATGTTGCCAGTATTATTGCTAAAATAATAAGTAAATCAAATGTGTTATCGTTAGAAAAATTTTCAGGAAAATACATTTTGGATAACGAATGGATAATCATCTTCCAATTTGAGTAATTCGTCGTTATTATCTCTTCATGAGCGACGTAACCAGCCGAAAATACATAAAGACCAAGTTTGAGGGCGTTTTCTACCGCCAGTCCGCCAAACGTGACCCGCGAACCGGTGAGCCGGATTGTATCTACTGTTTTTGTTTCACGGACACCCAGGGCAAAGGCCACTGGAAAGCTGTCGGCAGACACAGTAAGGGCATCCGTCCGACTCTGGTTCAAAAAGAACGCGCAAAATTCCTTGCGGAGATTGCCGTCACCGGCGTCAACCCCGTCGAACGGGAAAAAGTCACCATCGGAGACCTGGTGGACGCCTATCTTGCATGGGGCAAAAGAGAAGGAAAGTCCGTCAGCCAGCACTATAGTCAATATCAGGCGCATCTCAAGGATAAAATTCACTCCCTGCCTGTGGTCGAACTGACGCCCAATCTTCTTTCCACCCTCAAAGCTCAGCTTCTGAAGACACCTACCGGGAATACGAAGGCCAAAAAGAGCACAGGCAAGTCCAAAGCCAGAACAGGGAAACGGAAAACGCTGGCCGGGCAGACCGTGAACAATATCTTTTCGTTCATGCGATCTGCCATAAACCATGCTATCGCCACGAGTATGTGGAGCGGAGTCAACCCGCTGTCCACCAAGGGCGGTACATGGAAAATGGTGACGGCCAACAATGAAAGGTTGCGTTTCCTGACCAGAGAGGAAGCCAAGGCCCTTCTGGACGACCTTGAAAAGCGTCATCCCCAGTTGCATGACATGGCTCTGCTCTCCCTGCGAACCGGCCTCCGGCCCACGGAAATTTTCAAGCTGCGTGGACAGGACGTGGATGCTAACGCCTGCGGTCTTTATATCATTCAGAAAGGCGGCAAGCGTGTTTTCGTCCGAGTACCTGAGGACATGTCCGGATGCTCCAGGCGTATAAGCGCAAACCTGCGGAACCCATCTTCCAGCAGCCCCGCAAGAAGACGGCCTTCACTAAAACTCCCGCGTGCTTCAAAACCGCCGTCAGAAAACTCGGTCTGGAGCCAGAAAACTGCGACAGTCTGTATATGGTCACATTGCATACCATGCGGCATACGTTCGCATCCTGGCTGGCACAGTCCGGCAAGGTCACACTCATGGAACTGCAAAAGCTCATGCGCCATAAGAACATCACCATGACCATGCGGTATGCCCATTTGTTCCCCGGCCAGGAAAGCGAAAAGCTCTCGATTATCGGGGATATGCTTGCCTGATAAATCCATCATTTGATTGTGTCCAAGGTTTGGATGCGTCCGGAGGCGATGTATTCTTCCAATACGGAGCGTTCATAGAAAACGCGCCTGCCGAAACTCGTATATGCCGGGCCGATACATTCCTGACGCCAGTAAGCGAGAGTCTTCTGGCGGATGCCGAACTCTCTTTCCACATCTTTGGGAGCAAGCAACTTCTGGTTCGGGCAGTCAGAAGTATTTCGGGCATTCTCATAACCGGCGAGTCGCACGGCTTCCGTGATAAGGGGAAACAGTTCTTCCGGCGTGGAAATGATGATGGTACGTCCGTCAGTTTCCATGAAAACTCCTTGAGAATATTACTCTGCGTATGTCCCGTAATACTTTGCAACCAATTCCAATATGGAATTACATCCGTTTACCATGAGCATTTTTTCTCTGTGGCGTCGGACGCCGCTTCGAGTGATTTTCAGACATCGGGCGATTCTTGTGGTGCTGAATCCGTCGAGGGACAGTCGAAAGACTTCCGCTCCGCGAGGTGTAAGTTTTATGCTGTGCTTGGAACAATCCATCATCTCCCCGATACAACGCATAATCTCTATCGTTGTGTGTACGGAAAATTTTTTGCGGATACGGGAAAGATGCAGATGTATGAGCCTACGCGATGTACGTAGTTCACGGGCAATTTTTTTTTGGAGTTATACCTTTCATCAGCAGATTGACGACATCTTGTTCTTTCCTGGTCAAGAGCTCCAACATAACTTCTCCTCGCTAATGGCTAAAACAGACTCAAAGGGATTGAATCTTGTGTAGCATGGAGAAATCAGGCCGGGCAGTGGCCAATTTATATACTTTTCAAATTTTACAAAAAATAGAAAAAGAAATCAATAAGATGTATGGTTAATGTTGCTGGTATCGAACACCAGATAACAGAATGCCCCGGCCCATTTGTAGCAATGGGCCAGGGCTGTGAAAAAAAAGACCATGGCAACCGTGCGGGGCGCGTAACGTGCCGCGTCAGTCCCGATTTCTGTTCGTAGCAGGAATCGGGGTGCTTTTTCTCTATGAGTCTTCCCCACGGGCGTGACAGGTGTTTCCCCTAATGCCTTCCCAGCCTTTGCAGAATCCCGTCAATGGCCGTGCTGATGCCCTCCCGGGTATAGAAATTCCCGTTGACCAGGGCATGAGTCTTGAGCACACGCTCGAAATCCGCAATCGCAGCCGTTTCCGGTCCACGCGGATGGCTCCAGAAGGCGTCCAGCGGCATTTCCGCGCTGGTCACCGCGAGGCCGGGCTTGGCGTAGATGGACGTTCCCACGCAGTAGACCGGCTTGGCCTGACGAAGAGCCGAAATCCCTATAGTGGAATTCAGCACCACCACGCCGAGGCTTTTGTCCATCATCTGGTGTGCCTTGCCGCCCTCAATGAAGTGCACCCGGTCACTGATGCCGCAGGCCGCAGCAAAGGAAGCAATGAAGCCCGCATAGTCGATCAGGCCGTTATCCAGCGGGTGATTGCGGATAATGAGATGGGTATCCGCCGGGGCGCTTCGAGCAAAGGAAGTCAGCACACAGGCAATGGCTTCCTTCATGCCGCTGTAGGGTGAATAGCGGCGTACCTGGGAATCGGCGTCAAACTGGAGGGGAAAGAGAAAGTACGACGCATGGGCGCGGGACGCGGCCCGAAGGGCCTGAGCGGAACGCTTCCGCCGGACGGAACGGCTCAGCACGCGCAGAAACCAGCCCCAGACCTCGCGGCTGGCGCTCTGCGGACGGTGGGTTTAAAAACCCAGAGAAAGATGGTTCCCGCATAATGGGCGATGGCCCGCCATGTCTTGACGGTTTGCGGATTGCCGCCTTTCCGGGCTTCGGGAACGTCCGGACAGTGGGCGGCAAGTTCCGCCATGCCTTCTCTGGTGTTCGGCAGGGAGGAAAGGCCGTTTACACCGCCTTGCTCCATTGTGATGTAGTCCGGGCGCAGATAACCTTCCTCATAGGCCCAGACCCGGATGCCCCGGACTCTAGCCAGCAGGACGGCTTCCCGGTGCAGGGGCCGCCAGTCTCCGAAGACATGGAGGTCCGTCACCTGTTCCTCATCCATACGCTTGCGCCGTCTTATTGCTTCTCATCTCCCCAGTTATCGCCTGTTCGGTGAGATAGAAGCTGATGAAAGTTACTTTGGAGGAGTAAGAAAAGGTAAACGGGGGCGGAGATCTGCCGGAAAAATAGCTGTTTTGGGTCTGCTGAAGAGAAACGGGAGAGTCTATACAGCAATGGCTCTTGACTAGGGTGTGTCTGCAAACCCTCTTCACGAAAAGGGGGAAGTCAGGTTAGGTAAGGTTTTCATCGTGTTACGACAGG
>CAKTDV010000017.1 GCA_934546745.1 uncultured Desulfovibrio sp.
GCGGCGCGGTGAGCGTGGACGCCTTTGGCCTGCAAAGCTTCGGCCTTGTGGACGGCGCGTCCATCGCCCTGCGGGACGGCGTGCGGGAAATCAATTTCTTCGCCTCCGACGCTGTGGGCACGGCAACCACACGCATGAACCTCGACATCTTCGACGGCTTCGCCGGAAGGCTCAACTTCACCGGCTCCGACGGCGACGACTGTGTGACCGTCGACGCGCAAAGCCGCGTCACCGGCGGCGTTCTCGAGGGGGGCGGCGGCAACGATCATATCCGCATCCTTGGCGGGACGTTTGACAGGATTTCCGGCGGCGAGGGAAAGAACCAGATCTACCTCGATCCGTCCGCGGGGATCCGGCAGACGGGGGCCTCGGTGGCCGTCATGGAAGGTGGGCCGGAAGAGGACACCCTCAACGCGCAGTTTTCCAGGGCGGAGGACACCATTCTTCTCAACGGCAAGGGCGGCCCGGACTCCATCTATCTCGGAGCCGCCAGCGAGACCGTAGTGGTGGGGGACGGCGCGGATCTGACGCAATCCAACGGCTTCTATCGCAATACCAACAACAAAAGCGCCGCCGCCATCAGGGACTTCACGCCGTTTTCCAACGGCACGGGCGGGCGACAAGCTGGCCTTTGCCACGCACGACGGCTTTTTGAGCGGTCTGAGGCCGGGGGCGGTGGCACAGCAGAACGGCAAAGGCACGCTCGTGGAGGACACGGTCAACCTGCACAGCATGGCGCACATTGATACCATCGATCTGGTCAGGAGCTGTTTCCACAGCAACCCCAGCTCGGGCTATGCCTTCCTTGCCAGGGATGCGGAAGTCGTTCTCGTGACAAAATCCGATCACGACGCGAACGCGCTGCACCTCTGGTACATCAGGGGCGGCAAGGACGCGGGCAGCGCCAACGACGACCTGGTGGTGCTGCTGGGGACTGTCCGCAGCGGAACGGGCGCGCTGGCTCCCGGCTACCTGACGGCGGACTGCATCACGACCCTTGACAGCCTCTAGGGAAGACGCCTCTGGCGCGCCACACCCCAACAGACATCAAGGCCCCCTGCCAACGCGGGGGGCCTTCTGTATATCCTCCCCAGGGAGACACACCACGGGACGAAAGGAACGACGAAGGGACACCTTCCCTGATCCAGCCCCGCCTGATACCGGTAAAGACGTACACGCCAAAGCCAGAGCCACAGCCAGCAACAAAAAAGGGGCCCCTTTCCGGGGCCCCTCTCTTTTTTTCAGTACGGCGCGGCGATGTCTCTTCCTACAGCGCGGCCTTGTAGATGGCGGCCACGGCGGCGTCGGACATGATGCGCGGGTTGGTGAGGCCGCAGGCGTCCTTCTGGGCGTTGGCGGTCATGACGGGGATGTCCTCCTCGCGCACTTCCTTGCCATAGCGCTTGCCAAGGGCGATGAGGCCTTCGGGGATGCCCACGTCCCTGGAGATGATGTTGATGGCCTTGATGGCGGCCTGCGAGGCGTCCGTGGCGGAAAGGCCGTCGGTGCGTTCGCCCAGCAGCTTGGCGATACGGCCAAAGCGGCGGCGGCTGGAAATAAGGTTGTACTGGCACACGTGCGGCAGCAGAATGGCGTTGCATTCGCCGTGGGGCAGATCATAGAAGCCGCCCAGCTGATGCGCCATGGCGTGCACGTGGCCCAGGCTGGCGTTGTTGAACGCCATACCGGCCAGATACTGGGCGTAGCACATGCCTTCGCGGGCTTCCTTGTCCTGACCGTTGGCAACGGCGCGGCGCAGGTAGCGGTTGATGAATTCCATGGCCTTTTCCGCGCAGGCGTCGGTCATGGGCGTGGCGGCGGTGGAGACATAGGCTTCCACGGCGTGGGTCAGGGCGTCCATGCCGGTGGCGGCGGTCAGGGCCGGGGGCATGCCCATCATGAGCACCGGGTCGTCAATGGCCACGCTGGGCGTGCAGCGCCAGTCCACAATGGCCATCTTCACCTTGCGGCTGGTGTCGGTGATGATGCAGAAACGGGTCATTTCAGAGGCGGTGCCCGCAGTGGTGTTCACGGCCACATAGGGGGGGAAGGGCTTGGAGGACTTGTCCACGCCTTCGTAGTCGTGAATCTTGCCGCCGTTGCTCACCACAAAGCCGACGCCCTTGCCACAGTCGTGGGAGCTGCCGCCGCCCAGGGTGATGAGGCTGTCGCAGCCGCCCTTGGTGTAGGCGTCGGTGGCGGCGGCCACATTCTTGTCCGTGGGGTTGGGGACGGTTTCGTCAAACACTTCATACGAGAGTTTGGCGGCGTCCAGAATATCGGTGATCTGCTTCAGGATGCCGACGGCCACGATGCCCTTGTCCGTCACGATGAGGGGTTTCTTCGCGCCAAGGCTCGCAAGGCGATCGGGAATCTGGGAAGAACAGTTCGCGCCCACCAGCGTCACAGTGGGAATGAAGAACGAGGTGATCTGACCCATGTGCATGTTCTTGACATCCGTGCTCATTTCATCGGCTCCTTGTTGTGGAAGAATGCGCTCTTGCATCTCCGTTACAATGTGGATGTAGTAATGAGACTGTACGGCATCCAGATTTTTATGGCAACAATTTTTTACGATGATAGAGTTGTGATATTTTGCCTTTGGAAAAATCCTGTTACCCTGCGGGCTTAGCCGGATTCCTGATCAGACGATCAGACACGCGGCAACGCGTCTTTCGCAGCCCTTCCGCAGTTCACCGTGCGCACAACCAATATTATTTTCCTTGAAAATCACACAAATAGAAAAAATCGCGCCTCAAAGAGAGTTTTTCCCCGCTTCCGCGGAGCGGCGTTGGAGAGGCATACCACCCCGGCTTTGACCGTTCGCAAGGCGGCGCTCTCGCTTTTTTCGCAGGCACAGGCGCTTTTTGCTTTTCACGCAAGACGTTTTCGGATATGCTTTCCGGCCCCGGGGGCGATATGTCCTCCGTCCGGGCCGCGCCACGGAAGCCTTGTGAAAAAGAAGGCAAAATTAAAAAAATAACCCGCTGTAAAAACAGCGGGTTACAAAAAACTTCCCATGTCCGTTCCAGGACGCTCTAGACGGCGGCCACCTCCCGGAGGCGGGCGGCGCGGCAGAGGCGCAGCACGGCGCGCAGGTATTCCTTGCGCCTGTCAAGATAGAAGGCCAGCGGGCGGGAGAAATGGCGCCCGAGCAGGCCGTCCACAAGCATCTGGCTGACCTCGCGCTCGCGGAGCAGTACGAGCTGCGTCCGGGCGAAGACGGCGCGTTCCACGTCGGACATGGTGCGGACCCAGGCGCGGAGGACCTCCTGCGCGCGCGGCTGGTAGAACCAGAAATACATCATGTCGAGCGCCCCGATCACCAGGGATCGCTCAAGGGTATGGGCCTCCACGCCGCCGCGCCCCTTCAGGCCGCCGGTGCGGGCTAGTTGCAGCAGGGCGTCCTCACGGGGAAAGAGCATTTCCAGACGGGTGGCGCAGGCAAAGAGGTTCTTGATCTTGCTGTCGTAGTCCCAGCGGCGCATACGCATGTTGACCTGGCTGTCGGCATAGCCCTCAATGATGGCGGCCACGGTATCAGAGGCCATCTTGGAGATGACGGCGGCGCTGGGCACCAGATAGAGGAAGGGATCCGCAATGCCGATAAGGGGCAGCAGGAGGAAGAGCAGCCAGTTGTAGAGCAACGACACCGGGTAGGCCAGCAGGCTGCGGAACAGGTTGCCGATGGCGGCCTGGCGGGGAAAGCCCCGGTAGATGTTGTGCGCGAAGATATAGAAGCCGTTGACGATGTTGATGACGGCAAAGACGATGCCCGGCTGTTGCTCCACACTGATGCCAAAGCCATCCTGCAGCAGCCAGACGCGCACCATCACCTCAAGCAGCAGCACGGAGATACCGGTATAGAGCAGGGAATCGCAGATACGGTTGACGCTGACATGCTCCTTCCAGTGGGTCAGCGTGCCGCGCGTCGCGCCGCGCGCGGCCATGACCATCTGCACCACGTTGCGCACACCGGTGATGCCGAACCAGATGAAGGTGCCGAACCAGGCCAGCACCCACCAGTCCTGCGTATAGATAAAGGAGCCGAAGGCCGGCACAAAACCGGCAAGGACCTTCAGCCAGTTACTGGCGGCGCTGTTGAGGTAGCGCATGCCGCGGCGGCCGCCGGAACCGCCGGCCGGATGGGCGCTCTCGTCGGCCACGTAAAGCCCGCCAAGGTTGGTGACGTTGCTCTCCTCGCTGTCGCAGACTTGCGAATGTTCGGAACTGGCCGTCCAGTGGCGCTGTTTTTCCATGCCCAGGCGGCCGCAGCCGGGCAGACGGCGAAAGGGGCGCAGAAAGCGCTGCAACGCGCCGGGGTACTCCGGTTCGGAATAGGTGACATGTTCCGTCACGGCCATGCGGAGCGGGATGCGCACGTTCTGCGAGTTCTGGCGCAGGGCAGTCACGGCGCGCCGGGGCAGCGTCTCCGTCACCACAAGGCCCATGCCGTAGCTGCGCATGGGGCTTGAGGAGTTGGCCCCCGCGCGCGTGCCGAGGGGGTTGTGGCTGTAGACCTCCCAGAGGCGGGGCATGTGCCGCAGCATGTCCTGGAATTTCGCCAGCCGGGCGGCGTCGCCGCTCTGCTCCACGCGGCGGATCATCTGATGGAGCTTCTGCTTGATGCTGGGACCGAGACCGCAGTTGAGCGCCTTCTGCAACTCGCTGATTTCGCGCAGGTGTTTCAGGCGGCCTTCCTTCCAGCCCTTGAGGTTGAATATCTCAAGATGGGAAATCATGCCTTCGCAGTCCCAGAGAATCTCCGTCACGTCCTCCACGGTAAGACCGCTGATGCACAGCGTCATGCGGTAGCCCGTGGGAATGCGATCCAGCTCGCGCATGAGATCGCCGGGACTCTTGCGCAGCAGCCGGGGCATATCCCCAGGATTGGCCGAGGGATGCTCAAGATCGGGCAGTTCGGGATGTTCCTTGCGCGAAAGCCAGTGTTCCAGAATATCATTGGCGCCGAACGAGGCAAGGGCGTCCAGTTCCGCCGTGGCTTCCGCGCACCCGGCCTCGGCCCGCGGGCGGATGGCCGCCATGCGCTCAAGCAGGGCGGGCCTCACATGCAGCTGCAGGTACTCGGCCAGGCGGCGCAGGGAGGTATGCCCCCGCCCCATGTGGTCAAGAAAGGCCTCGAGACTGGCGGGCGGCACGTTGACGCCCCAGCGTTCGGCCAGGGCCGGACGCTGGGTCTCGTTCCAGACTTCCAGCGTCAGCAGCGCCCTGTCCCGCCTCCAGTGCAGCACCTCCCTGCCCAGTTCGCTCAGGCCGGCCATCTGCGGGCTCTGCAGAAACTCGATGAAGTCGCGGCCGGAGCTGAAGCCGCGCGGTACCCAGAGCATGTCCACAAAGCGCCCGTAGAACGGCGCCTGGAATTCCAGCCCCACGCGCACGGTGATGCCCACGATGTCCGCCGCCTGCACGATTTCGTCGGCGGCCTCCATTTCCACGCAGTTGTCATAGAGCACGGTAATGGTGCGAAGGCCCTTGATCCAGGCGTCCATGATGAGGTGCGTCGGCGTCTTGCGGCCCTGCGTGTTCATGTCATAGACATGATCGTCAAAGGCCAGCTGATTCCATTCCTCCGGCATTTCCGGCAGATGGTAGGTGGCCAGCAGGCGGCGCACCACCCTTGGCGTGCCGAGGGCGGCGGCCCGAAAGTCGTGCGCCAGCCGCAGCTGCGCCTCCACGTTGCCGTGGGCGCGCACCATGCTTTTCATAATCTGCATGAGCACGCGGGCGGTATTGCGGCGCAGGGTGGAATGGGCACTGCTGAGCACCTCGTCGTAGAGGGCCTGCAGGGCCAGCAGCCGTTCCCGCGCGCGGGATCCGCCGCTTTCCAGATTGCGCAGCAGGTTGATGACGGCATAGGCCATGCGCGACACCGGCGACGTGACCAGCTCCTTGACGCCGTGCGGATGGAGGTTGGGATTGAACAGACTGTCGTCGGATCGCAGGCGCGGCGCTTCCAGAATATGGTTCACCAGCGTCAGAATATCCCTGTCCTGCTTGTCAAAAAAAAGGCCCGTTCCGCGTCCGCGCATGGTCTCTTCTCCCTCCGGGGGCAACGGGCGCTACTGTACCGGGGCCTTGGCATCGGCCGGGCAGGAGGGATGTTCCATGAGGGTACGCAGGTGGCGCAGGGAATCCCAGTGCGCATAGAGCAGTTCCATAACGCCGTTGCGTACCCATGCGGCAAGGGTTTCGTCCTTGTAGGCCATCAGCTTTTCCCGGTTGGCCACACGCAGGCCGGAAACGGCGTGTTCCCTGCCGCCAAAGGAGAGCACGATATGGCGCTCTTCCAGCACGGGCGAGAGGGCCAGTTCGGCCAGCCGTTCCCGCATGGCCTGATAGTTGCCGAACTGCCTGCCCAGCGCGGCGATCACCCGTTGCAGAACCTCGGAGGGGTCGCCCTCCGGCGTGTACAGGGGTTTGCCGCCGCGCCCCCGGAAGTGGGGAGCGTCCTCATCGATGGCGATGGCCATCTCCATGGCCGTTGCCGCGTCCCGGCCGCCGTCCCCGGCCTCCTCCCCTTCGCCGGAACGGCGCACCTCGGCCAGCGAAAACGGATAGTTCTCCAGCAGCAGGGGCAGATAGGGGGCCGTCCAGCGGCCCTTGGAGCCCACGAAGACATTGACATCCCCAAGCCCCAGCAGGGCAAAGGGCTGCGCCGATCCGGGCCGCGCGAACACTATGGGGAAACACCGGGACGCCTCGGCCACCTCGCCGGGCAGCAGGGGCACGAGACGCTGGTTGCGGGCAAAGGAAAAATCCGTCAGGCTGCGGTAATTGAGCCCGGCGTGTTTCGTTTTCTCCAGAAGAACGATATGCGACATAAGACGAGACTCCCAAAAAAGTGTGTTCCGGCAATAGTACGCACACCCCCGCCAGATCGCAAGGGTCGGGCGCGGCCTTTCGCGCCGTGCCCGAAGACAGTGACGCCCGATGTTTTCGCATTGCTTTTGCGGGAGGCGGAGGGTACAGAACGAAGGATGGAGAGAGACGCATGAACGCCCGCGCCATGGCGCTTGTGGAGGCCGCGAACACGGAGGGAGAACGCCGCGATCTGCGGCAACGGAGCCTTGCGCTGGCCGATGCGCTGGCGCGTGACGAGGGCCCGGAGGCCGCGCTGGACTTTCTGCGCGCGCTCTTTGCGTGCGGCATATTTGACAGGCCGCCCCTTTCCGGCGAAGCGTATACGTCGTGGCGGCGTCTGGCCGATGCCGTGCCGCCCCCCCCGATCCCGGAGAGCGGACCGCGCATTTCCGTGATCATGCCCGTGTACAATCCCCGCCCGGAACACCTGCGCGCCGCGCTGGACTCCGTCCTTGCCCAGACGTGGACAGACTGGGAACTCCGCGTAGCCGACGACGCCTCCACACGGGAGGACACGCGCCCCCTGCTTGCGTCCTATGCCCGGCGCGACGCCCGCGTGCGCCCCATCTTCCGGCCGGAAAACGGCCATATCTGCGCCGCCTCCAACAGCGCCCTCGCGCTGGCGACGGGAAGCTGGTGCGCCCTGCTCGATCAGGACGATCTGCTGTCGCCGGACGCGCTGGCCGCCGTGGCCGCCGCCGCCAACGCCCATCCTGAGGCGCGCGTCATCTTTTCCGATGAGGATCAGGTTGTGGAAACGGACGGGAAGCGCGAGTACGTCCATCCGCTCTTCAAGCCCGGCTTCGATCCCGACCTGCTGCTGTCCTGCAACTGCGTCAACCATCTGGGGGTCTACCGCACGGACACCCTGCGCGCCCTGAACGGCTTCCAGCCCGGGCGGGAGGGTTCGCAGGATTATGATCTCGTCCTGCGGGTGCTGGCCCGTCACGGCGCGGGGGCCTTTGTCCACATTCCCCGCGTTCTCTACCACTGGAGGCGTCACGAGGGCAGTACGTCTGCCGGGTGGGCCGCCAAGCCCTATGTGCGCGACAGCGCCCGGCGCGCCCGCGCGGCCTTTGCCGCCGTCACGGGCCTGCGCGCGGCCTTTCCCGTGCCGGAAAACTCCACCCACGCCCACACGCGCTTTTTTCCGCCCCGGCGGCCTCCGCTGGTCACCGTCGCGCTGCTGGCCGGAAACGGCGCGCCCGACGCCGCGCTCTGTGAACGCTGGCCCCAGTGGCTGGAGCGCTGCGGCCTGGCCCATGACGTTCTCCTCGCCTGCCCCGCCGCCCATCAGACGGCCTTTTCCCCGCTGGCCGAACGCCTGAACGCCCGGCTGGCGGCCGCCCCTTCTGGCGATCCCTTTACACTGGCCAACGCGGCCCTGCGGGCGGCGGTGGGGGGCGTTCTGTACTTTCAGTTCCTCGACGGCGCGCCCCTGACGCCGGACTGGACGGCGATGGCCTGCGGCGCGCTGCTGCGGCTTGGCGTGGCCGCCGTGGGGGGCCGTTCGCTGTCGCCGCGCGGCTTTTTCCACCATGCGGGCTATGCCGTGGGCTACCGGCACGCGCCCAGCGGCCCCGGCGGCCCCGGTGGCACTGACGGCCCCCTGCTCTGCCCCGCCTATGCGGGCTTGCACCGGCAGTCCGGCGGCTATTTCAACTGGATCAACCTCCCCCATGCCGCGCCCGCCGCGCGCCTTGACGGCCTCTGCTGCCGCCGCGATCTTCTGGAAAATCTCGACGGCTTTGATACCCGCGCCGGACTCTGGGCCGACGCCGATCTCTGTTTCCGGGCGTGGACGGGTCAGGGGCTGCGCTCCGTGATCCTGCCGCTGGACACGCTTTCAGCCCGGCCCGCGCCGCCCACAGGCGCGCCGCTCCTGCTCCGGCGCTGGGGGGATCTGCTCGCCGCGCCGCCCTTCCAGCCGCCCGCCCTGTCATGGACGCCCGGCGGCTGGCGTCTGCGGACAATCTGAGAGGACAAAAAGGCCCCCGGACGGATGAAGGGATCGGCCGGCCCGCCCGCGCCACGGCGGCAGGCGTCCTCACCGGGCGGGGAGACGGGCGGGAGCCTGCGTTGCAAGGACATTGCGCCCGTGGTAAAAATGCTGCACGGCCCCTCCGAACGCCTTCCGGGGCAGCATACCACACAACGCCGCCCCGGCGCGGCGGCAAAGAGAGAACGCCATGCACTTGCGTAAACGGATTCTGGTAACGGGCGGATCCGGATTTCTGGGTTCCCATCTCTGTGAACGCCTGCTGGAGCAGGGGCACGAGGTTCTGTGTCTTGACAACTTTTTCAGCAGCGCGCGGGAAAACGTCTGGCATCTCATGGACAACAAGCGCTTCGAGCTGCTGCGGCACGACGTGACGTTTCCGCTCTTTGTGGAAATCGACGAGATCTACAACCTCGCCTGCCCGGCCTCACCCATCCACTACCAGCATGATCCCGTGCAGACCATCAAGACCTGCGTGCACGGGGCCATCAACATGCTGGGCCTTGCCAAGCGCACGGGCGCGCGCATCTTCCAGGCGTCCACCTCGGAAGTCTACGGCGATCCCGAACAGCACCCGCAGACGGAAGGCTACTGGGGCCATGTGAACCCCAACGGCATCCGCTCCTGCTACGACGAAGGCAAACGCTGCGCCGAATCCCTCTTCTTCGCCTATCACCGGCAGCACGGCCTGCCCGTCAAGGTAGGACGCATCTTCAACACCTACGGCCCGCGCATGCATCCCAACGACGGGCGCGTGGTCTCCAACTTCATCATGCAGGCCCTGCGCGGCGAGGAACTCACCATCTACGGCGACGGCAGCCAGACGCGCTCCTTCTGCTACGTGGACGATTTGATCGAGTGCATGGTGCGCTTCATGGACACCCCCGCCGAATTCACCGGCCCCATGAACATGGGCAACCCCGGAGAATTCACCATCCTCCAGCTGGCGGAACTTGTGGTGGAACTGACCAACAGCGCCTCGCGCATCCACTTCGAGCCGCTGCCGGGCGACGATCCCAAACAGCGCCGCCCCGACATCACGCTGGCCCGCGATCGCCTGGGCTGGGAACCGGCCGTCACCCTGCGCGAGGGACTGACAAAGACCATCGCCTACTTTGAGGCACAACTGGCGCACCAGAAAAACGATCCCGCCCCGAAGAGATAAAAAAACGCGCAAAAAAGCGGGGGAAGGGCCTTGCCTAGGCATACCCTTCCCCCGTCGGCCGTCGCGGCGGCATCGCCGCCACAGGGCGCGGGCGCGTACCGCATCGGGAGGAACATCCGGCACGCGCCCGGCAACAGGAAAAAACGCCTTACTGATCCCGCTTCTCCGCGACGGCATGGCTTCCCTGCCCGCTGGGATGCTCCTCCGCCGCCGCGGATGCGGTCTCGTGCTGTCCCAGCAGCAGGTTCTGGTGACTGATGATCAGCGGCTTGAGGACGTCGGGCTTGGCCAGCGCCGTGGTATCGCCAAGGTCGTCGTAGGTGCCGCCCGCAATCTTGCGCAGCATACGCCGAATGATCTTGCCGGAGCAGGTCTTGGGCAGGGCCTCGGCGAACTGGATGTATTCGGGCGATGCCAGTGCGCCGATGTCCCGGCGCACGGCGTCGCGCAGCCTCTTGCGCACGTCGTCGCTCCACGGCACCTCGTCGCGGGTGACCACATAGGCGTAGATGCCCTCGCCCTTGAGCGGATGGGGCATGGGCACCACGGCGGCCTCGGCCACCTCAGGGCAGGAGGCCAGCACGGCCTCGATTTCCGCCGTGGACAGCCGGTGGCCGGAAACGTTGATGGAATCGTCAATACGGCCCAGAATCCAGAAATAGCCGTCCTCATCCACCTCCGCGCCGTCTCCCGACTCATAGCAGCCGAAACGCTGGAAATAGGACTGGTATTTCTCCTCGTCGTTGTAGACGCCGAGCATCATGCCGGGCCAGGGCTTACGGATGACAAGATGCCCTGAGCGCCGCCCTTCGCTGGTGTCCATGTCCGGGGTCTGGCCGTCGCGCAGCACGGCGGCATCCACGCCGGGAAGCGGCTTGGTGACGGAGCCGGGCTTGAGCTTGGTGGCGTAGGGGAAGGGCGAAATCATGGCCCCGCCGGTCTCGGTCTGCCACCATGTGTCCACAATGGGCAGTTCGCCGCCGCCGATGTTGCGGTGATACCAGTGCCAGGCCTCAGGGTTCATGGGTTCGCCCACGCTGCCAAGAATGCGCAGCGTGCCGAGATCATAGCGTTCCGTCCAGGCCTCGCCCATACGCATAAGCGAGCGGATGACCGTGGGCGCGGTATAGAGGATATTGACGCGGAATTTCTCCACCATGCGCCAGTAGCGGTCGGGCTTTGGCCAGTTGGGCACGCCCTCGAACATCATGGTCGTCGCGCCCAGCGCCAGCGGTCCGTACACGCCGTAGGTGTGACCGGTAATCCAGCCGATGTCGGCGGTGCACCAGTGCACGTCGTCATCGCGCATGTCAAAGATCCATTGCGCCGTGTGGGCGGCGTATGTCAGATAGCCGCCGGTGGAATGCATGATGCCCGTGGGTTTGCCCGTGCTGCCGCTGGTATGGAGCAGGAAGAGCGGGTCATTGGCGTCCATGCTTTCGCAGGGGAAGTCCACGTCAAGGGTGAAGTCCTCAATGAGATCGTGCCACCAGATATCGCGGTTGGGCGTCATCTTCACGTCGTAGAGATCGGCGTGATTGACCACCACCACATGGGCCACGGAGGGGCACCTCTCAATAATGGGATCGAGATTGGCCTTGAGAGGCTTGAGCTTGCCCGCGCGCACGGCGGCGTCCGCCGTGATGACGACCTTGGCCTTGGCCCCCTGGATACGGCTGCGCACGCCGCCTTCGGCATAACCGGAAAAAATGGTGGTATGGATGGCCCCGATGCGCGCGCAGGCCAGCATGGCGATGACAAGTTCGGGAATCATGGGCATGTAGAGCGCCACCCGATCTCCCTTCCGGATGCGCAGGGAACTCAGCGCGTGCGCCACGCGGCAGACCTCGGTATAGAGCATCTGATAGGTGAAGCAGCGCACGTCCATTTCCTTCTCGCCCTGCCAGATGAGCGCCGCCTTGTTGCGGCGGCCGGAAAACAGGTGCCTGTCAATGCAGTTGAACGAGGCGTTGAGCTTGGCGCCGGTGAACCAGCGGTACTTGTGCCGCTCATCGTCCACCTCCAGAACCTTGTCCCAGCGCTTGAACCAGTGCAGCAGCTGCGAGGCCCGCGCGGCCCAGAAATCATTGGGATCATCCAGGGCGGCCCGGTACAGGGCTTCGGCTTCGTCGCTGCCGCAGACCCAGGCGGACGATTTGCCGTGCTGGGGGGGGAGGTAGCTGCGCTGTTCCGTCAACAAGGTGGTGAGGCGCTCCTGTGACATGTTTCGCTCCTTCTCTCATCAGCTGAACGCTGTCTCTCAAATAGGGGGGACATACCCGCCATTCTAGCGGCGTAGCCCCTTTGGCCGGACGCGTCAAGCGCCGGAACGCTGTTTGAGCTTTCAGTCATCATTGCGCCTTTTTTCTCCAGCGGCTGTGCCCTCCCCCCGGAAGGGCAATGATTCCGCCGTGTCACCGTGTTGTTCCTTTTTTCCCAATCCCCCTGTTTTTACGAAAAAAAATTTTTTTCGACCAAACGAAAAGAAGCCCCCAGGCACAACGCCCGGGGGCCGATACGCAAGGGGGGCGGTTGCCCGGGGAAACGGAGCGCCTACTGCCCGCTTTGGGCCAGCTTCCGCTCAAAGTCCCGAAGCGAATCGCTCACCACCTTGTGCAGCACAAGAAGGGCTATCAGGTTGGGGATGACCATGAGGCCGTTGAACAGGTCGGCCAGCGCCCAGACGAGATCAACCTTGAGCGTCGCGCCCACCACGATGAAGCCGCAGACGACGATGCGGTACGGCAGGAGGCCGCCGCTGCCAAAGAGGAAGCGCACGTTCTGCTCGCCAAAGAAGTACCAGCCGATGATGGTGGAATAGGCGAAGAAGAACAGGCAGATGGCCACAAAGGCCATACCAAGGCTGCCGAGGCCGAGGTTATAGGCCTTCTGGGTGAGTTCGATGCCGGTGACCTGATAGTCCAGCACGCCCGTCACCAGGATGACGATGCCGGTGAAGGTCACGACCAGGACGGTGGTGAACACGCCGAAGATGGCCACAAGGCCCTGCTCGGCGGGATGTTCCACCTTGGCGATGGCGTGGGCGTGGGGCGTGGAGCCCATGCCGGCCTCATTGGAGAACAGGCCGCGCGCCACACCGAACTGCATGGCCTTGGCCACGGTAAGTCCCAACGCGCCACCCGCCATGGCCTGCGGGTTGAAAGCGGCGGTGAAGATGAGCTCAAAGGCCGATCCGACAAGATCGATATGGCAGAGAATGACGTAGGTGCCGCCCAGCAGGTAGATGGCCGCCATGATGGGCACAAGCTTTTCCGTCACGCTGGCAAGACGCCGCACGCCGCCAAAAAAGACGAGTCCCGCCAGAATGGCGGTGACGATGCCGCTCACGAGAAGCGGAATATCAAAGGCGGTATGCATGCCCTTGGAGATGGAGTTGGACTGCACCATGTTGCCGATGCAGCCCAGGGCGATGATGATGGCGATGGAGAAGAACGCGGCCAGCGGTTTGAATTTGGGGCCCATGCCTCTGGTGATGTAGTAGGCCGGGCCGCCGACCACATGCCCGTGTTCATCCGTGGTCTTGAAGGTCTGCGCCAACACGGCTTCGGCAAAGATGGTGGCCATGCCGAAAAAGGCCGCCACCCAGAGCCAGAACAGGGCTCCCGGACCGCCGGAAACCAGGGCGGTGGCGGTTCCGGCCACGTTCCCCGTGCCCACCTGGGCGGCCACGGCGGTGGCCAGCGCCTGGAAGGAGCTCATGCCGGTCTTGTCGGCCTTCTTGCCGAAGAGGGTGGCCCCGCCGAACATGTAGCGGGCGGCGAAACCGAAATGGCGCACCTGGGGAAAGCGCAGTTTGAAGGAATAGAAAATGCCCGTACCGCACAGCAGCGGGATAAGGACAAAGACACCCCACAGGACACTGTTAATGTCACCGACCAGCGAATTGAGAAACTCCATGTTTTCCTCCTGACATGTAAAGAGCTGATCCCCGCCGGGCGCGCCCGGCGCAAACGACAGGCGGACGGCGGGAGGTCAAGGGAAACGCAGCGCGATCATGACGCCGCTGGCACGGGGAAAAGCAGGGCGCCGGCCTGCCGCGCAGGCTTGCTCTCCAAAAAAATACGGAAAGTTGATACAAGTCATATCATGCTTTGGAAGCAGGGTCGAGCCTTTTCGGATCCTATTTTTCGCGCCGCCGGAGGGCGAACGCGTCACGCTGACGAAGGGAGGAATGTCCAGCTTGCTCCACGCATGGAATAGCCCTATATATACGGACTGCATGAAGGCAACCCCCGAAACCCCTCTGAGGAAACGCCATGTCGAAGAACACGGACAGGGAGAACAACGTGCAGCCCGTGCGGCCCGCGCGGCCCTCGCTGCTGGATCATCTGGCCCATGCGGCGCTGGCGCGGGCGCTGGCGGCGGCGGAAGAACTCGGCACACCCCCCCTGTGCGTGGACGGCACGGCGGGCAACGGGCACGACGCGCTCTTTCTGGCGGAGACCGCTCCCCACGGCGCGCTTCTGCTGCTTTTCGACGTGCAGCCCCAGGCACTTGCGGCGACAGCCGCACGCCTTGAGGCGGCGCGGGCACAGGGCCGGCGGGCGCGCTGGCGCTGCCTGCCCAGGGGACACGAGCTGCTGGGAGAGACGCTGCGGGATCTGCCTCCGGAGGAGGCGGCTCTGCCGCTCATGGCGGCGGTTTTCAATTTCGGCTGGCTGCCCGGCGGCGACAAGAGCCGCGTCACGCGGGCGGAGACGAGCCTGCGGGCCGCGGAGGCCGCGCTGGAACGGCTGGCCCCGCGCGGCTGCCTGTGCCTGCACTGCTATACGGGGCATCCCGGCGGCGCGGCGGAGGAGGCGGCGCTCCGGGAACGGCTGGAGCGTCTGCCCCCCCGGCAGTGGCGCGTTTTCTACGGACGCGACATCAATCGCGACGTTCCGCGCAACAGCCCCCTCCCTGCCGCGCGGGAGGAGAGCAAGGACCTCCCCGGCTATGAGAGCCTGTTGCTGGCGGAACGTCTGCCGGTACGGCGGAACAGAGAGACGCCGAACCGCCCCTCCCGCGTCCCCACACAGGGAAGCCCTGTCGCACAGAAGACAGAGGGCGGACGCTAGACGCCGGGCCGCACGCCCTCCGGCCAGAAACCGGATCGCCTGCGGCCTTCGCCGTCCAGACGCCAGCCCAGCAGCCAACCCCCCAGCGACAG
Organism: uncultured Desulfovibrio sp.; assembly: GCA_934546745.1. GTDB lineage: Bacteria > Desulfobacterota > Desulfovibrionia > Desulfovibrionales > Desulfovibrionaceae > Desulfovibrio. The sequence goes on from CAKTDV010000017.1 coordinate 15,217, forward strand.
GGCAAAGCCCACGAAGAAGGGCGGCGTCGCGGTCAGCGGCGGCCAGTCCAGCGGCAGAATGGCAAACTGCGGGTGCGCCGTCAGGTACCAGAGCATACAGCCCGCAAAACCCGCCGTGCAGCTGCACCACGCCGCCAGACGGCTGCGCTTGCCAAAGCGCACCAGCGCCACATAGCTGACCAGCACCGTGGAACCCACGATGCTCCAGCTTGTCGTGCAGAGCATGGCGATAATCTGCCCCTTGATCTGGGCGCAGCCGCCGCTCAGCAGCACGCAGAAGGCAATCCCCCCGAGCCACATGCCGCGGGAGGCCCTGCGCCCCGGCAAATCCTCGGCCATGGCCGCCACCGCGATATGGAAGATGGCCGTCGCCGTGGACAGGGACGCGGACACGATGGCCAGCACGAAGATCTGCAGGCCGGTTTCCGGCAGCAGCATCTTGACCAGCGCGGGCATCACCTCGTCCGGAGAACTCACGTCAGGCATGAAAAGACGCGCCAGGCAGGCCGCGTAGTACGCCCCGCCCACCAGCACGGTGAGTACCAGCATGGCCAGCGGCGTGATGCGGCTGACCTGCCGGGCGGACGTGAGGGCAAAATGCCGCTGGATCATCTGGGGCTGTGCCCAGACGGCCACGGACGTGACAATGACCAGCGAAATGATGAACCAGCCCTGACCGCCGTCCGCCAGCGAGACAAAACCGGCATTGGCCGCCGCCGTGGGGGCAAGGCCGGCCAGCTGGGCCATCCCCTCCAGCGGGCCGCCCACCTTGTTGAAGACCGCCACGACGAGCATACAGATGCCCGCCAGCATGACAAAGCCCTGCATGGCCTCGGTGTACAGCACACCGCGCAGGCCGCCCATGTAGACGGCGGCGGCCACCAGCAGGGCCACGGCCCAGATGAGCAGCCAGACGGGCACGGGCATGATCTGGGCCAGCAGCAGCGCCGCCCCCTTGATGACGGCGGAGGCGTAGACACCCAGAAAGACGGCGAAAATCAGCGCCAGACACCGCCCCAGCAGGGGGCTGCGGTGGCCGTTGGCCAGCAGCTGCACGGGCGTGCGCGCCTGAAGGTTGCGCTGGCAGACGCGGGTGGGCCAGGCAAGATAGCGGTAGACGATCCACGTGCCCAGCCAGACGTTGCCCGCGGCCACCAGCAGCATCTGCATACCGTAGGTATAGGCCAGCCCGCCAAAACCCACCAGGGCCACGGCGGAAATATATGTGGCCACATAGGCAAAGGCCTGGATGGCGAAGCCCACGCGCCCGGAAGCCATGACGTCATGGCCGCTGCCCTTGCGGGAAAGCCAGATGAAAAGGGCGATGTACCCGACCCAGATGAGAATGTCCGCCAGCATCTAGCGCCCCCTTCCCTGACGGGCAAGCTCGGTGAGCGAAAGAAGCAGCGCGGCCCCCAGCGAGATTACGGCCAGCAGCACAGGCCCGTCCGCCAGCCCCAGAACAGAAAACAGCTCCATAACGGCAACTCCAGAAAGGGCGCTGCCGGGGACGCGGGACGACGCCCGGCGCACGCGCCCGGAATCACGCGGGCAAAGACCTTCCCGGATACCGGATCCGATCCCGGCCTTTGCCCGCAGTCTGCAATGGCTTCTAAACAGTTTGCCGCGGGGAGGCAAGGGGTTTGTCAGGCATTCTTTATACCCTCCACCACGTCGTTGAGATGGCTGGCCTGGCGGGCCAGATCGGCGATGGCCTGCGAAGCCTCCCGCATGGCCCGCGACGTGCTGCCGGCGATAGTATTGATTTCCGTGACGGCGTCGTTGATTTTCTCACTGGTGGCGGACTGTTCCTCGCTCGCCGCGGCGATGGCCCGCACGTCTCCGGCGGACTCTTCGGCCATGGCCACGATCCGCTCCAAAGCCTGCCCGGAACGGGAGGAAAGATCCGTGGCGCGGGAAATGCTCTCGGCGGCCGCGTTCACCTGACGGACGGATTTTTCCGTGCTGGCATTGATGGCGTTGACGGCGCTGGCGACCTCGTTGGTGGACGCCATGGTCTTTTCAGCCAGCTTGCGCACCTCGTCGGCCACCACGGCGAAGCCGCGCCCGGCATCACCCGCGCGGGCGGCCTCGATGGCGGCGTTGAGGGCCAGCAGGTTGGTCTGATCGGCGATGTCGGAAATGACGCCCATAATCTGGGTGATGGAACGGGCGTTGTCGCCAAGTGTGCCCATGTCCTGCCGGAGGATGTCGTAAATCCGCCGCACCTCCTCGATGGAGGCGACGACCTGCCGCACGATCCTCGCCCCCTCCCCGGCACAGTCGCGCATATCGCCGGACGCCTTGGCGGTAGTTCCGGCGTTGCGGGCCACGTCGAGAACGGCGGCGTTCATCTCGTTCATGGCCGTGGCGGTCTCCGTGGCGCGGACGGCCTGCTGTCCGGCGGCGCGGGAGGAGTCCTCCACCTGTTGCGCCAACCGCGTCGAGGCGTCGGAAATGACGCCCACGGACGCGGCCAGCTGGTTGGCGGCATGGAGCATGCCCTCGCGCTGGGCGCTTTCAGCCCGGACGCGGGCCTCCTCGGCGGCGGCGACGGCCTTGTGGGCGATCCCTGTCTGTTTGCGGGCCTCTTCCGCCTGTTCCCTGGATTCAGCGATAAAGTTTCTCAGACTGTCGAGCATGTGGGTCAGCGCCTGATGCAGGCGCGCAAATTCGCCAAAAAAGGCGTCGCCGCCCACGCGGGCCTCAAGATCGCCCCCGGCCACATCATCGGCGTACCGCACAAGAATATCCAGCGGACGGGCAATGGAACGCGCAAGCAGCGTCCCCAGAAGAACCATGACAAGCGTAATGCCCGCGACAACCAGCAGGATGGTTTTCAGGGCCTCGTTGGTGGAGGCGAAAATTTCGCTCTCGTCCTCCACAAAGATGAGCTTCCACCCGAAATCGGTGGCAATGGACGTGGCCATGCCGTCCACGCCGTCCAGATGGAAGTCGTGGGTGCCGTCGGGCTGGGCAAAGATATATTCGAGGATGGCGTGCCTGAAGTCCCTGCCGATGATCCTGCCTTCCAGTTCCGGCGTCTTGGGCGAACAGATGAGGCGGCCGTCCTTCTCGATGATGACAAAGCGCCCGGACGTATCCAGCCGGAAATCCCGGACAATGTCCCGCAGCCCGGCCAGCGATATGTCCACGCCCACCACGCCCACCATCTCGCCGCCGGGCCCCTTGATGCGATGCGTCAGCGAGACCGCCGGAACATTCTGGATCGTCTGGTAGACGGCGCTCAGGGCGCTGCCTCCGGGGGAGGCGGCGCATTCCCGGTACCAGGAACGGGTGGACATGTCCGTTCCCGCGGGAACGACGGAATCCTGAAAGGAGGTGGCGTAGCTGCCGTCCCGGAATCCGGCGAACACTTCCAGAAACTGCCTGTGGGACGCCTGCATGTTCCGCAGGCGTTCGGCAACGGCGCGGGTTTCGGGCGGCAGATCCTCATGCCGGTAGCGTGTCTCCCGCGTGGACGTGCTGAACAGTGGGAATTTGCCCAGCCCGTTTCTGATGTCCATGTCGCTGGCCACGGCTTGGGCCGTATCCCGTCCCGTGCGGAGCATCTGGGAAATATAGAGCCCGAACAGGTTCAGCTCCTGCTGCGATTTCGCGGTAAAATCCTGGACGGCGGTGGCCCGCATCTTCCAGACGGCAACCCCGGCCACCCCCCCGGCCATGATGAGCAGGGGAATGACAATGCCCAGCAGCACGCGAAGTTTGACGGATACGAATTTCACGGAACAATCCTCCCTCTTTCCAGTTGGCAGGCGCGCGCCGCCCCCGCTGGAAGCGGGCGCCCCAAAGTGCTTGTTATACGATATAGAATCGTATATGTTTTTTTAAGGGAAGACAAGACGAAAGCGCCCTGTTCCCACACAGGATGGGAGCAGGGCGCTTTCGGTGTTGCGGCGTTGCGCCGCGCTGTCCCGGAGAGTCCGCCCTTCACGCGAGAAAGGAAGAACGTGAAGGACGGGAGGGCTCCGGAAGGAAAGGGGGTTTCACATCATGGCGATCAGAAACCCATCCGGACGCATTTGTGATAGGCTGTCAGACGCTTCTGCTGACGGTGCGTATGCTGCAGGCTGGCCCGCGCGGTCTCGCAGGCATCGCGGGCTATACGCATGATGCCTTTCTGAAGTTCGGACAGTTCGCTGAGTTTGTTTCTGTAGAGTGCTACGGGCACGTCCATGCGCAGGTTCCAGGCGTCCCGCGTCATCTGGACGCGCTGCTCATAGAGTTCCCCGGCAAGATCGTAGTTCCCCGCGGTAAGGGCGCGTTCCTCTCCGCGCGCGGTTTCGAGCGCGCGATCCAACAATTCCAGAGCCTGAGCCGTCATGACAACACCCTCCCCTACTTTGCGCCGGCGGCCAGTTCCGCATGCAATTCCTGACAGATGCCCTGCCATTCCTCGCACAGGGCCTGAAAATCGTATTCCAGCATGTCGGCCAGCAGAATCCAGTCCTCATTGCCGAGAACGTCCGTCATTTCGGAGAGCATGTCGGAAAGTTTTTCCGTCTTCGCCTTGTAGCCTTCGGGAAGCTTCCGCGCATGTTCCTTGCACAGCACGTCCACCATGTTGAGGAAGTCACGCGTCACGTCCAGCAAATCCTGAAAGAGCTCCAGCGCCTCACTGTCCGACGCCTCGCGGAAGAGCCGGGCGACCTCACGGGAGGCCTCCGCCATCATACGGGCAACCTTTTCCATCTCTCCGGCAATGTCCGTAGCCATCTGGCTTGCGGGCACGGAACGCACCTCCACGGACTCGAAGGACGCGCTGTCCATGTCTTCCGCCTGATGGGGGTAGATTTCGGAAAAAGGTTCGCCGTTTACCAGCACATCCGTAATGACGCGGTCTTTCATCTCCTCGGAATCAAGAATCATTTTCAGGATTTCTTCCAGATTCGCGAAGTCGGAAACGGGCCTGTCGCAGGCGCGACCGTCAACAACTATCATGCTTCCTCCCCTGCCCTCCGGCAACGCCGTGCGGCACGTGTTTTTCTGCTTTGGACGGGCGGCTGTTTTTTCCGCGCCGCGGGATTGTTTCCCCCAAATATGCAAATCCCGTTCCAGAAAAACACCGTCAGGAAATGGACGCGGCAGGCCTTTCCGATCCGGCTCTGGCCCGCCCAGGCCGGGAAGGTTCAGCCGCCAATGCCGACCATATGCCTGTCGGCCACAGCCGTGCCCCGTCGGGCGGCCAGCAGTTCCGCGCCCACAGGTTTGCGGCGGCAGGCCTCGCCGATGACCCGCGCGATGCGGACATCGTCCGTGCCCGGCGTGCGCAGCAGCTCCCGCAGAGGGTATTCCGTATCGGCAAAAAGACAGGCGCGCACGTTGCCGTCGCTGGTCAGACGCAAGCGGTTGCAAGCGGCGCAGAAATGGTTGCTCAGCGGCGAGATGACCCCCAGGCGACCCCTGCCACCCACCACGCGAAACATGCGCGCCGGGCCGCTGGTCTCGCCGCCTGCGCCGTCGGCCTCCAGCCGCGCAAGACGCCCGGCTTCCGCGAGAATCTCGCCAGCGGGCCAGAACTGCCTCTCATCCCAGCGAGTACCGCTGCCCATGGGCATGAATTCAATAAAGCGGACATCCACAGGCAGGGTGCGCGCCGCGTGGACAAAATCGTCCAGCTGGCCGTCGTTGACGCCGCGCAGGGCCACGGCGTTGATTTTCACCCGGAGGCCCGCCCCCAGCAGGCCGTCCACCGCCTCCAGCACGGCGGGCAGGAGATCGCGCCCCGTCACGCGGGCAAAGGTGGCCCGATCAAAGCTGTCCAGCGAGATGTTGACCACGTTCACGCCCGCGCGGCGCAGCAGGGGTATGTGCGGCCCGATGAGGGTGGCGTTGGTCGTCAGGCGCAGATCCAGATCTCCGTGCCTTTTGTGCAGCAGGGCCAGAAAGCCGTCAAACCCCTTGCGCGCGAAGGGCTCGCCGCCGGTGAGGCGCACCTTGCGCACGCCCATGCCGTGCGCGATGCGCACCACGCGGGCCATTTCCTCATAGCGCAGAATATGATCGTGCGGAATGAAGGCGCGCGGCTCCACGCTGCGGCAGTAGAGGCAGCGGAGATTGCAGCGATCCGTCACGGAGAGCCGCAGATACCGCACGCTGCGCCCGTAGGCGTCGCGCAACGGATCCGCCGGCGCGGTGTTGCCAAGAGAAGAGAATGGATTTACAGAAGTCGCCATGGTTGTTCCCGTCCGCTGTCGCCCCATCCGCTGCCGGCGGCCAGCGCTGCCCGCCTTGCCGTGCGGCGTCCCTCTCCCTGAAGGGGAGGTTTCAGACCACCAAGGAAGTCTTGATGAAGTACCTGTTTGCCTGTTCAGCCGTGGCCGCCTGTCTGTGCCTTCCCGCCATACCCCATGCCTGGGACGGTTTCGACGCCGCTACGACGGATCTCGTGGAAGTCACGCCCGACGCCCCACCCTCTGTGGGCGCCGCCGTGGAGGTTCGGGATTACGCCACGGACACGGTGCAGACCTGCCTTGTGGAAAACGTGACCCGCAATGCCCGCACACTGGAACTGGCCGTCCTCGCACCAGACGGAGAACGGCGGACGCTGGTCATGGAGGGACGTTAGCATACTCGGCGACAAAAGGGAACGCCCCGCCCCCCTTTTCTCCGGCCTGTGAAAAAAACGCTCCGCGACAGGCATCGCGGAGCGGGAGAACGGAAACGCGGACGGCCGTCAGGCGTTGCCGTCGCGATCATAGCCGGGCAGCAGGACGCTGGCGGCCTGGCTCTGCCCCTGCCCCTTGGGGCACTGACGCTGCAGGTGGCAGATTTCACACCCTCCCCGGAAGGGGAAATGCGTCACCACGGCAAAGCGGCGATCGAGCGTCGCCGCACCTTCCTTATAATGGAGACCCAATTCGTCCAGCGCGGCCTTCAGCGCCTCGGTAGGCCGGGGCGCCGGGGCGCAGCCCGCGTCCTCCACCTGCGGCAGCAGCTCGCGCACGGCCGCCATGCAGAGGAACTGGGCAAGATTGTTCTCCTGCCAGCCGTCGGACGGCGATTTTTCCCACGCCTCGTCCGCCTGCCGTTCCACCTCTTCAGGGAGCCAGACGGCAAGATAGGAAATGGCGCCGGTCGTTATTTCCCGCGCCTCGAGCAGGGGCAGCCATTCTCCCCACCGTTTGATGAGGCGCTCCAGCGTCGCGCCGCCCAGACGGCTTTCCTGGCTCATGACCATAAAGCCTTCCATATCGAAATAAGGCACAACCTCATGTTTGGTAATGCGGGTTTCGCTCACGCTCGTCTCCTTATTCGGCGTCCTGCTCCGGCCCCCGCCCCGTTTCCGGCCTTCATGGCCCTCATGGAGCTGTCCGGCGGGCCGGATGCTGTGCCGGATATTGTAGCCGCGCCCGCGTCCACGTCAAGAGCGCAGGGGGAACGGGGGCAGACGGGGGCGGTTGCCCCCCCAGCGCGGGCACAGCGGGAATTTTGCCTTTCCGCCGTTTGTGTGCTAACAGGCAGCACGGCGGCAGGAAATGCCGCGTCAGCCCGCGGCCCGTCTTCCCGGTACGTGGCTCGGGAGCCGCCCACGCTGGCGGGAACAGAGGTTTCAGACCATAAAGGACTTTTTCATGCACCCACTCCGCCATCCCGAAAAAATCCGCTACCGCTACACCCAGGACAAGGACGCCCGCCTGCAGACGGCCCACGGCGTCTGGGGCGGCATCAACCCCCAGGGGGAAATAGAACTCAACTTCTATCACGAAAGCGACGCCCTGCCGCAGATTTCGGAATGCCAGGTGGCGCCCGACGGTTCCCTCGGGCCGGAAAACCTGCCGGAAGGCTTTGACCGGCGCGATATCGTGCGCCACATCCATGCGCGCGTGCTCCTGAATTACGACACGGCGCGCGCCGTTCTGGAATGGCTGGAAGAGCGTATTGCGACGCTGGAAATGGAAGACGGCGAAACGCCGCCCTTTGCCGCCCGCCCTGGGCGCGAGCAATAGGCCATGAAAGAACGCCGTTTCCATATCATCACCTTCGGCTGCCAGATGAACGTGCACGACTCCCAGTGGCTGGGGCGGGCGCTGCAACGCCGGGGTTTTGCCGAAGGCCCGCTGGAGGATGCCCAGGTCGTGATCGTCAACACCTGTTCCGTGCGGGAAAAGCCGGAACAGAAGGTCATGAGCGCCCTTGGGCGCATACGGGAGGCCACGGGCGGCCATCCCGGCGTGCTGGTCGCCGTGGCGGGCTGCGTGGCGCAGCAACTTGGCGAGAAGCTCTTCCGCCAGCCGCAGGTGCGCCTTGTGGCCGGAAGCGACGGCATCGCCGCAGCGCCGCGGGCCATCGAGCAACTGCTGGAAGAGCCGGGCCGCAAGCTCTCGCTGCTGGATTTCACCTCCTCCTATGAGGAGCGGGAGGAGGGCGCGCCCGGCCCATCGGGCCCCGTCGCCTATGTCAACATCATGCAGGGCTGCGATAATTTCTGTGCCTACTGCATCGTCCCCTTTACGCGCGGCCGCCAGAAATCCCGCCGCGCGGCCGCCATTCTGGACGACTGCCGCAGAGCCCTGGACGGCGGCGCGCGGGAAATCTGCCTGCTGGGGCAGAACGTCAACGCCTTTTCCCTGGACGGAACCGGCGACGGCGTAAGCTTCGCCGATCTGCTGCGCCAGACGGCGGCCCTGCCCGGTCTGCTTCGCCTGCGCTATGTGACGCCGCATCCCAAGGACATGGGCCCGGAAGACGTGGCCCTGTTCGGCGATCTGCCCGCGCTCTGTCCGCGCCTCCACCTGCCCTTACAGGCCGGTTCCGACGCCGTACTGGCCCGTATGGGTCGCCGCTACGACGCGGCCCGCTTCGTGGAACTGGTGGACGCCCTGCGCGCCGCGCGGCCGGACATGGCCCTGTCCACGGATCTCATCGTGGGCTTTCCCGGAGAGAGCGAGGAGGATTTCCAACAAACGCTGGAACTCATGCGCCGCTGCGCCTTCATGTCCAGCTTTTCCTTCTGCTACTCGGATCGTCCGGGAACGCGGGCCTCGCGCTTTCTCGACAAAATCCCTCCCGATGTGCGGCGGGATCGCCTCCTGCGCCTTCAGACCCTGCAGGAAGAGCTGGGGCAAGCCTGGCTTGACGCGCGCGTGGGCCAGGAAACCGAGGTTCTCATCGAGGGGGAAAGCCGCCGCAACGGCACGGAAGAAAAACGCTGGCAGGGACGCGACCCCTACGGGGCGCTGGTGCATGTCACCCCAGCGGAGGCCGCTTCCGGCGACATGACGGCGGGACGCATGGTGCGGGTACGCCTCACCGAGGCCAAAAAACACAGCCTTCTGGGGCGACAGATGGGGGCGTCATGGTAGAAATGCAGGTAGACGGCCTGACGCTGGAACCGGAAACCAAAACGCCGCTGCTTCTCCTGCGCACCGCGGAGGGCGACGCCCGGCTTCCGCTGCTCATCGGCCCCATGGAGGCCGTGTCGCTGAGCCTCATGCTCAACGGCGGGCAGCTCCCCCGCCCCCTGACGCACGATCTGCTGCTCATGACCGTCCGCGCGCTCAAGGGCGCTGTGGTAGGGGTGGAAATCGTGGATCTCAGGGAAGGCGTCTTCTATGCCGTCCTGCTGCTGCGTTGCCGCGAAGGTCTGATCCGCGTGGACTGCCGCCCTTCGGACGCCGTGGCCCTGGCCCTGCGCACGGGCGTCCGCATCCGCGTGGAGGAGCGCGTTCTGCAAAAAGCGCGGGAAGAGGGGCCGCGCCCTGTGCGCGCCGACGCGGCCATCGACATGCTGCGGGAAGCGGGCGCGCGCCGGGAAGCCGCGCGCCTGGCGGACAAACTGGCCCGGGGCAAGGCTCTTGGCGAATCCGGCGGCGACCTTGCCGGCTATGAAACCCTGCTGCGCACCCTGGAGCCGGAAACCTCCCGCAAGATGTGAGACCGCCGTGGCCGCGCCCCGTCCCATTTCCGTCATGCTGCTGAGCAGGAGCGAACGCCTCGCGGCCGTGGATAAACGCGCCCTGCGCGAGGCCGGCGCGACCACCCGATGGAGCATGACTTCCGGCGTCGAGGCCGCGCGGCTGCTGGACGGACTGGCAGCGGGTGCCCGCCCAGGCTCCCGTCCGGAAACGCCGGATGTCATTGTCTGCCATCAGGAACTGGAGGACATGGACGGCGAGCAGTTCTGCGCCATGCTCCGCCTGCATCCCCGCCTGGTATCACAGCCGGTGTTGTTGCTCATGACCAACGACACCGAGGCGCAACAGATGGCCGCGCTGGGCTGCGGCGCCAGCGCCCTGCTTTCCCGCCCCTATTCCGTGGAGGCCCTCCGCCGCCAGCTTCTCTCCCTGACGGCCTATGCCGATTGCGAACACCAGCTCCAGCAGGCCGCCGCCAATACCGGTTCCAGCGCCTTCAACGAGGCGCTGGCCTCCTATGCCCTGTTGCTCAAACCAGAGCGACCGCCAGAGGACTACCTCAACGCGGCCCTGCGCTGTCTTGAGGCCGGGCAATGGAATACGGCCATTGCCGCCTTTCAGCGGGCCCTGCGGGCGGAACACATCAGGGGAGAGGCGGAACTGGGCATGGCCGCCGCCTACAAAGGCAAGGGCGACACGGCCCGTTACCGGGCATGGCTGGCCCGCGCCGCCGATACCTTCGCCCGCGCGCGGCGCTGGCACAGGGCGCGTTCCGCCTATGTCCGCCTTCTCCAGGAGAATCCCCGGGCGCGCAATCCCGTTCTGGCCGCCGCGCAACGCCTGCTGCGTCAGGGCGACGCGGAAGGGGCCGCCCAGGCGCTGGCCTCCGTCTACGACATTACCGGCGACGCCCTCATGGCGGACAGGCTGGCGCAGACCTGTCTGGCCTCCGCCGTGGACGGCGGCAACGACGATATCCGCGCCGAAAGCGCCGAGCTCATCGCCCGGCTGGAAAACCACCTGCAAGGGGAACTTGGCGACGGCGCCCTTTCCCTGAGCCGGGAAATACGGAGCAGACTGGCCGTGCTGGCCGTGCAGCGGGAAGAGCGCCTGCGCCGGGCCGCCGAGGATCGCCGGCGGGAAGCCGTCGCCTTCCAGCTCTGGGAGGAACGCCATCGGGCCGCGCGCGGGAGAGCCGCCACGGCGTCCCGCCCGCACCGCGTACAGCCCGCCCCCGCCCCCCCCTCCGTGCCGCCCCTGCCGAAAAACGCCCCAGCGCCTCTTCCCCAGGACGCTCTGGCCCCGCACGCCCCCGCGCAGGCTGCCCAGGATCGGGGGAAAGGCGCGCTTTTTCCAGACGCCACCTTCGCGCCCGCCTTTGACGCCATCGAACCTCTGGCACCTCCGCCACCCTCCGGGAAGCCACCCCGGGACAGCACCCCACCGCGCCCCCATTCACTGTTCAGCGACATTCTTTCCGTCATCAGCTGCACATGGCAGTTGTCCCGACATCGCGGGAAATAACCCGGCACGGCCCCGCTCTGGCGTTGAATCACGCCTCTATCAGAGCTGCTCGGCGTTGCAGGCACACCGCGCGTAACAAACTCTGGAGAGATTTTCCGCGATCCCATATTGACATTGAATTTCAATTTAAATATCATAAAAAATATTGGATGGAGGTAATGGCATGACGCTCAATGATCTCACGACGCGCGCGCACTGCAGGATTGCTCGTGTCGCCGCCGGGGGGATGCTTGGCCAGCGGCTCAGCGATCTTGGTTTTTGCCCCGGAGTAACGGTTCTCTTTGTGCGGCGCGCGCCCTTGCGCGATCCTGTGCATGTGCAGATCGGATCCTACCATGTGGCTTTACGTGGGTATGAAGCCGGACAGATAGAAATCGACTCCGTGACGCCTGTTCTGAAATGATGCCGCACGGCGGATTTGTTCACCATCCCGCCTCACTGCCGGGAAGATGTGGCGGCAAGGGGAGTTTTATGGTTATGAAGAATATGTTGACAGCCCTGGCCGGGCAACCCAACTGTGGCAAATCCACGATCTTCAATATGCTGACAGGAGCGCGCCAGTATGTGGCGAACTATCCTGGCGTAACGGTGGAAAAGAAGAGCGGTGTCTTTACCCAGGACGGCATACGGGTGACGCTGGTGGATCTGCCCGGTACCTACAGCCTCGCGTCATGGTCGCCTGAGGAGCAGGCCGCGCGACAGTTCATTCTGGAAGAAAAGCCGGATCTCATCATCTCCGTCCTGGACGCGTCCACACTGGAGAAAAGTCTCTATCTTTGCCTGCAGGTGCTGGAAACCGGCCGTCCAGTCCTGGCCGCCATGAACATGCTCGACGTGGCCGCCAAACGCCGTATTGATGTGGATGCCGGCGCGCTTTCCGCCTCGCTCGGTGTGCCTGTGGTGCCGGTGCAGGCCAGCAAGGGCATTGGCCGGCAGGCCCTGCGCGAGGCCATTGCCGGGCAAAAGGGCGTGACTGTGACGGAGCCTCCCGTCAATTATGGGGATCTTGAATCTTCCATCGCCCGGATTGTGGCTCTGCTGCCAGCGGAAGGGGTGGAAGGCTATCCCGCACGGTGGCTGGCCATCAAGCTGCTGGAAGAGGACGCGGCCGCCTCCGCCGTGCTGCCACGCCTGGCGGAGGCTGACGCTGTGGAGCGCGCGGCGCGCGAGGAACGCGAAGATTATCTGGAGACGCATGGGGAAGATCCTGTCCGCGCCATCGCCAACGCCCGTTTTGCCCGTGCGCGAGAGGTGGCCGCCGCATGCTCCCGGCGGGAGGCCTTTGTGACCTCCATGACGGAACGGCTGGATTCCGTCCTCTGTCATTGGCTGTTCGGCCCGATCATCCTGGTTGCCGTCCTCTTCACCTTCTATGAGGCTTCAGTGACGCTGGGGAACTACCTTGCGGCGCAGGTCTGGCCCGTTTGGGGCAAGCTGGAATACTGGGCCGCCCGCATCCTGCCCGCACAGGGATTTCTACAGGATCCGCTCGTCACGTCGCTGGGAACATGGATTGTCAAGAGCATGACGGCCGTGCTCAACTATCTGCCCATTTTTGTCATCATGTTCAGCCTGGTAGCCATTCTGGAAGATTCCGGCTACATGGCGCGTATCGCCTTTATCCTTGACAGAATCTTTCACCGCTTCGGCCTGCATGGCCAGTCCACCCTGCCCCTCATCCTGGGTGGCGTCTACGTGGGGGGCTGCGCCATTCCCGGCGTCATCGCCACACGCGCCATTCCCGACGAAAGGGCGCGCATGGCCACCATCCTCATCGTCCCCATGATGAACTGCCTTGCCAAGGTGCCCCTCTATCTGCTGCTGGTCGGCGCCTTCTTCAGCGCGCATGCTGGTTCGGCCATGTTCTTCATGGGAACGGTGACGCTGCTCATGGGCCTGATTATGGCCAAATTCCTCTCGATGACGCTGCTGCGCGGCAAACGGGCCGCCCCATTCATCATTGAACTGCCCATCTACCATCTTCCTTCGCCCTATGGCGTGCTGCGCCAGACTGTCGACCGGATCTGGATGTTCCTCAAAAAGATCGGATCCGTTGTCGTCGCCGTGGCCGTCATCGTTTTCGCGCTCATCAATTTCCCCAATCTTTCCGACGATCGGCTGACGTGGTACGCCAGCCAGCAACAGAAACTGGAAGTTCAGTTCATGGCCATCGTGGACAGGGGAAGCTTCAAGGGCACGCTGGGCACAGCCGACATCGTGCCCCTCCTGCTCTATCAGGAAAACCTGCGCGAGGCCAAACGGGGCCTGGATCAGGCAGCGGCCAACGAGGTAAACGAAAGAGCGTTGAGGGAAAATCCGACCTATGCCAGCGTAGCGTTGCGGAAGGGCAAGGAAGGAAAGGACGTGGCCGCTGTCCTGCGGAAGATCGACGGACAGCGCAAGAACCTGCGCCGCCAGATGCAGCAGGAACGCTTCGAAGGCAGCTTTCTCGGACGCGCGGGCAAGGCGCTGGAAAGCGTCACCGCCGGAGCGGGTTTTAGCTGGCGCATCAACGTCGCCCTGCTTTCAGCCCTTGCCGCCAAGGAAAACAGCGCGGCGACCCTTGGCGCCATCTACGGACTCGAAGGTCAGGGGGTTGGCGAGGGCATGGCGTCTGTCAGCGGCTTTACCCCCCTGCATGCGCTGGCTCTCATGCTCTTCATGTCGCTCTATCCTCCGTGCGTACCCGCGGCCATCATGGTCAAAACGCAGGCCGGTTCCAGCAAATGGATGATCTTTTCCCTTGTCTTCCAGATGTTCAGCGGGCTCTTGGTGGCGACCCTCGTCTTCACGGGCGGCACACTGCTCGGCCTGACAGGCTACCAGGCCATGTGGGCCTACTATGCCCTCTGCCTCTGCGTACTTGCGGCGTTGGCCTTCGTGCCCGAACGGGCGGAACGTGCGCGCACAACGGTTCCCGAAACAAAAACCACAAACTAAAGGAGACGCAATCATGTCCAAATTTTTCGCCCCCCTCACCCTTGCCGCCGTATTGGCACTTCCCGGTATGGCCCATGCGCACAGCGCCGTCTTTGACTGCTTTGACAACGGCGACGGCACCGTGTCCTGCCAGGGCGGTTATTCAGACGGATCCTCGGCGTCCGGCGTCACAATCAAAGTGCTGGATGGCAAAGGAACCCCTCTGGAGACCCTGAAACTCGACGCCAACAGCGAAACCTCCTTCAAAAAGCCCGCGGGCGACTACAAGGTGGTATTTGACGGCGGCGAAGGTCATTCCATTGAGCTGAACGGCAAAAATATCGTTCAGTAGCCAGGAAACTCCGCGCCTGCGTGACAGCGCGGCCATGTTTTTCCTTGTGGAATATGAAATTCATTTTATATGGAGGATTCCCTATGAACAGCAAATTTCTCGCCGCCCTTGGGATTGCCGGGGCACTGATGACGGCCGCTCCGGCCCAGGCCCACTTCATGATGGCCTACACCCCGGAAACCGCGCTGGAAAAGGCGCAGGATCTGGACATGCGCTTTGTCTTCACCCACCCGGCCGAAGCCGGACACATGATGAACATGGGCGGCGTGAAGGAGTTCTATGCCCTGTATCAGCGCGGTGACGCCCCGGCCAAAAAGATTGACCTCAAGGGAAGCCTCAAGGAAATCACCTGGAAAAACCCCGAATCCAGCGCGCCGGCCTACGCGGCGCTGATTTCCCGCAAAGATGTGCGCAGCATGGGCGATTACATGTTCGTTTTCGTGCCCGGTTATTATTATGAAAAAGAAGAAGACTGCTACATGCAGCAGATTACCAAGCTTCTGGTGAACGTGGGTGGCATCCCCGGCAACTGGAACTCTCCGGCCGGACTGCCGTGCGAAATTGTGCCCCTTGCCAAGCCCTATGGCGTGTGGACGGGGAACGTCTTCCAGGGACAGGTGCTTTCCAAGGGCAAACCTGTGGCCAACGCCGAGGTGGAGGTGGAATTCATGAGCCACAAGCCTGACCTGAAGAAGAACGGTCTGGCCAAGAATGCCTCCGTTGACTATCCCAACGGCGTACTCGTCACCCAGGCCATCATGACCGACGCCAATGGAGTCTTCACCTACGCCCTGCCCAAGGCGGGCTGGTGGGGCTTTGCCGCGCTGGGCGTCGGCCCGGACACCAAACACGACGGGAAACCCCTCTCGCAGGACGCCGTCATCTGGGTACAGGCCGTCGACATGAAGTAAGGCCGCCCGCTCCGCTTCTCGATGCGAAAGGGCCGCTGGCAACGCCTGCGGCCCTTTATGGTGTCACCGCGTCAGGGAACGCCCATCCACTTCCACGGAGTGGCCGGAACCGCCGTCAAAAAGGATGGTGAAATCCCCTTGGGGACGTTGCAGCACGACTTCGCTGTTGGAATCCAGCCGGGCTTCCCGCAACACCGTGCCATCATCGTCGCGCACCACGATGCGGATGCCTGTGGCCGAGGAACCGTCGGAATAGCCGCCCTGGCAGGTGAAGGTGCCGTCGGCATTGTCATAACAGTTCAGGAGGGCACTGTGCGCCCATGCGCCGGAGCCGGAAAAGGCGATCGACGCCGCTGCGCCCAGTGCGGACAAGACATGCTTACAGTTCATGGCACCCCACTTTTTTCGTTTCAATGGAAAACAAATGTCAATTTCTTGTAGCCAATTCTCACCATCCCAACAAGGAGGAGGCTCGAAACATGTGTAATTCTGCTGACGGGGGTGTACGGCTTGGGCGCTCTGCTACTCCTGGAGGAAAAAATCTAGGATCCACGGAATCCAAGACAAGTTGTCTCCAGGAAAAAAGAGCGGGACAGATTTGCCCCTGACACGGTGCCAGAATGTAACGGAGAAGTTGCGTGAAAGCCCTGAAAAACAGGAAAAGTCCGCTTGGCTCAACGCCTTGCGGACTTTCTCAAACTTCTCCAGAAGTTTGTGTGGCGGAGAGGAAGAGATTCGAACTCTTGGTACGCTATTAACGTACACACGATTTCCAATCGTGCTCCTTCGACCAACTCGGACACCTCTCCGTGTCGACTTGGTTTTTATAGACAAAAATCCCGCCCTTGGCAAGCGTTTTTTGCGGGGAAACAAGATAGTTCCGCAAATTTTCTGATGACGCCCGCACACGTTCTTTTTGACACCCTCCACGACCTCATGGCCTGAGATTGGGGAAACAACCGCCGCGGTCGGGCAAAAAGACAGCCTACGCTCTCAACATATCGGGCGCATGGTGTCCGTCAAGGCGAAGGACGAGGACGATGAACCGGGTGGCCTGTACAGGCTGAGCAAAAAGGAGGTAACGCGATGGGGGAAGGGGGACACAGAGGGGGACGGTTTTTCTTGTGGAACGATGGGACGTTGCCGCGCAAGTCGCGACAGGCGTAGTGGTTGCCCGTATTCTCCGTCGCGTGATGAAATAAGGCCAGCGCGCTTGACAGGGGGAGGACTTTCGTTTAGATACATCCTCACGCGCTCGTAGCTCAGCTGGATAGAGCAACAGGCTACGAACCTGTAGGCCAGGAGTTCGAATCTCTTCGGGCGCGCCATAAAAGGAAGATACCCCTTGCGATATATCCCGTAAGGGGTTTTTCTTTGGAGCAATAGACCGTTGCCCCATCTCCTTTTTCAGAAGCCGCGCCGTGCGCGCGGCGCTTCTCCCTGTGCCTGGGCTGCCCGCTCAGGGTGTCCGCACGTCTCAGGGCATACGCGCCAGCGTCAGCAGCAGCCCCAGAAGCATCAGGGCGGCGCAACCCAGCGCCACAATGATCACAGGCCTCCAGCGCACCGACGCCCGTCGCGGAAAAAGCCAGACGCCCACAGGCCCCAGCAGCAGCCCCATGATTACGGCAAGCCCCCTGTCCTCCCGCGCCCGGCGGCCATTCCATAGGGCGCAACCCAGCGCAAGCACAGCCCACAGCAACAGCGGCATGGTTTTCCCTCCTTATGAGGTTTTCTTTCTGAAAAAGAAATGTCGGTTACCTACATCCCCTCTTGACAGCCGCCGCCTGAGGGGGCGGGAGTATTTCCGCAGGATACAGGTGCCACCGTGAAGACGCACCTGGTGTACGTACTCCGCCCTGGCAGCGGTTGACGCTATAGAGAGACGTGGCGCACTCCCCTGTATCCGGCATGCTTATTTCACGCCGCACAACGGCGATGTTTCCTCCCCAGAGGAACACACGTTCGTCAGTCTGGCTCAGACGCCGTACAGGCCGCCGACCTGCAGAAGATATTTCCCGTTTTCCGGGCTGCGCCCAAGGCAGAGGCGCACGTAAAACTCCTCATGGCGCTGTAGCCGCGCGTGGAGTTCATTGATGGCGTCCGCCCGGTTTTTCAGGCCCGCCCGGTACCACGTCCACTGCACAAGCGGCAGGTTGAGCCACGCGTTCGCGTTCTGGAAAACAACATGGACAAGGAACCTGTCCGCCGAGTGCCTGTCCGGCAGGATCTTGAGTCTGGAACGCGGACAGCGCGTCGTCGCTAGCGAACACCGGACGGCCTGTTCCCGTGGAATGTAGCGGTGATCGACAATCTCCGCCTGAAACTCCCGCGCCAGCGACCCCCGGCAGGAGGCCTCCAGCGCCTTTTTCAGCGCGGCGGCGCTGGAAGGCGTCACCGAGCGCAGCCAATCCATGAAAAAATCTTCCACAAAGGGGGATTCTCCGTAAAAATCCCCTTCCATTTCCAGGATGGCGCCGGGCTCAATGCCCCGCGAAACGCACGACCGTTCGCTGAAATACGGCTGGGGACGGACGTTCCGCCCCGTCGCCATATCGATGCCCGTCGCGCACAGCAGATCCCCTTTGCCAAGCGGCGTCACATCCGTCACGATAACGGAACATTGCATGATTTCCTCCCGACGCCCCCAATGCCTACGGGCCCAGTCCAGCCCCTGTCCGGCGCTGTCCGCACGCCCGGTCCGCGACCTTTCGCGCTAGATTTCCGCCACCACAGGCACGACCACGGGATCGCGCTCCAGCACCCGCCGGAAAAAACGGCGTAAGGAAGCGCGTATGCCGTCCTGAAGGCGCGTGAGCTGCCCCGGAAAGACGGACTCCAGCTCGTCGAGAACAAGGCATTTGGCGTCTTCCAGCACATGGCTGTAACGCTGCTCGAACACAAAGCCCTTGGAGAACATGTCCGGCCCGTGCAGCACGCTGCCCGTTTCCGCATCCAGCACCAGCACGACCACGACCATGCCCTCGTCGCCAAGGATGCGCCGTTCGCGCAGGACGGCCGTGCCCACGTCGCCCACTCCCTTGCCATCCACCAGGGTGCATTCCACAGGCAGCGGCGCTTCCAGACGGAAGCTGTCCGGCAGCAGGGTGATGGGGCGGCCGTCCTCCAGCACCACCGCCTTTTCAGGAGCGACGCCTTCCGCCACGGCCAGCCGCCCGTGCTTCACAAGGTGGCGGTATTCGCCGTGGACGGGCACGAAGATATCGGGCCGCACCGTGCGCAGCATCTCCACCAGCTCTTCCCGGTGCGCATGGCCGGAAGCGTGTATGGCACGCACGTTCTCGTAAAAGACTTCCGCTCCCAGCCGGTACATTTCGTTGATGAGGCGCGACACGGCCCGGGCGTTGCCGGGTATGACGCGCGAACTCATGACGACCGTATCGCCCTCGACAATGCTCAGCTGGCGGTGGCCGCCGTAGACCATGCGCGACAGGGCGGACAGAGGCTCCCCCTGCGCTCCCGTCACCACCAGCACGATCCGTTCTCCGGGCAGATCCGGCACGCCGTTGTGGGCGTTGAAGAAATTGGGCGGCAGGGTGGCGATGCCCAGATCGCGGGCCATCTCGATGTTGTTGGCAAGGGAGCGCCCGCTGATGACCACCGTGCGGCCGTAATCCTGCGCCAGATCGAAAACTTCCTGTATCCGCTGTATATGGCTTGAGAAAAGCGTGATGACAATGCGACCTTTGGCCGTCTCGAAGACTTTGGCCAGCGACGCCTTGACCTCACGTTCCGGGAGCGAATGCCCCGCGTGTTCCACGTTGGTGGAATCGGCCATGAGAAGACGCGCCCCTTCGGGCCCGGCAAAGGCGGCGATGCCCTTCAAATCCGTGGGGAGGCCGTTGAGCGGGCTGGGATCGAGCTTGAAATCGCCTGTGTGGACAACGCGCCCCACCGGCGTCTCCACACCCAGGGCAAAGCCTTCGGGAATGGAATGACAGACATGGAAAAAACGAAAGCGCAGATCGCCCAGGCGCACCCGCCCGCGGCTGTCCACAGGGCGGAGCTCCACGGCATCCAGCAGTTCGTGCTCGCGCAGCTTGTGCTCCACCAGGGCCAGCGTGAAGCGGGATCCATAGATATGGACACCCTTCAGCTGTGGCACGACCCACGGCAGCGCGCCGATATGATCCTCGTGCCCGTGCGTCAGCACAATGCCGAGGAGTTTTTCCTTTACGGCGGAAAGGGCCGCGAAATGCGGAATCACCACATCCACGCCAAGATGGTTGTCGTCGGGGAACATGAGGCCGCAATCGATCATGACGACGCCGCTGGCGGTTTCCCACAGCTGGCAGTTGAGGCCGATTTCGCCCAGGCCCCCCAGGGGGGTTATGGTCAGATAGGGTTCGTTCATGTCTCCCCTGCTTCGCGCGTGTTACACAAAAGGCGTTTCCGGGGCGCGCCGTTCCGGCCCCCGTTCGGTTCAGGGTCTCTCGCCCGCCGGCCTTGCCGGCAAAAAATTTCTGGACGGAATTCCCCGCGCGGGGCGGGCATCCCCGCTAGCGCGCACGTCGGGGTGGAATTCCCCCATGGCCGCGTACATCTGCGCCAGCGCCGTCAGATAGTCCGCCCGCGCGCCAGTGAGGGAGGCGCGGGCCGTCCTGAGTTTGGAGGAGGCGTCCAGCACCTCGAAATTCGTGCCCACCCGCTCACGATAACGGGCGGCGGCCACGGCATACGCCTCCTTTGCCCGCGTCACGCCCATGCGTGCCACGCCCATGCGCTTCTCCGCCTCGCGCACGGCCAGCAGCTTTGACTTGATGTCATACCCCACGGAGAGCTTGAGATCCTCTTCCTCACGGCGCATACGGGTGACGATCCAGCCCGCCTGCTGATCGGCGTACCAGGTGGTTCCCCACTGAAACACATCCCACGTGGCGCGCGCTCCCACTTCCCATGTGGAGGAGCGCGATCCGTGATTCCCGGCCCGGCGCAGATCTGGCGTGTTGCCTTCCTGCGTGACGTTATAGTAGGCCTCGATTTGCGGGTAATAGGCGCTTTGCGCCTCCTTCTGGCTCATGCCCGCGATTGCGACGCTCTTGGCGGCCATTTCCAGATCAGGACGCTGGCGGAAGGCGCGTTCGAGGCACTGCTCCAGTGAAAGGCGGAAGGGCACGGGACGAAGCGCGCCCGCATAGGATGTCCGCGCCGTGGCGGGCAGCCCCAGCAGGGTGTTGAGTTCGGCAAGACGGGTCTCCCGCGCGTTCTCCGCCTGGATGACGGCGCTTTCGGCCTCGCTGACGTCCACCTCGGCCTGGAGCACGTCCAGCCTGGGGCGCAGGCCCGCCTCATACGAGGCGCGGGTGATGCGGAGCTGATCGCGCAGACGTTCCAACGCTTCCTTTTCGCTCAGACAGTCTTCCTCCGCGCGCAGGTAGTTGAGAAAGACCGTCTGCACCTTTTCCGTCATCCGCAGTTCGGCCTGACGCACGGCGGCCCTGTCGCTGTCAGCCTGCAGGGCCGCCTTCTGATAGGCGGCCAGCAGCTGGAAGCCCCGAAACACCGGCTGCGATACTTCCACACCCCAGCGGTACACGCCATATTCCGCGGGACGCTGCGCCGAGGCGGGGCGGCTCTCCCGCTTCGTCACGCCGTAGGTCATGCCGAGTTTGGGCCCGAACGCCCCGCGCGCGGCCTTGCGCCCTTCCTCGGAAGCGCGGCTCTGCGCCTCCTGCGCGCCCAGGCCGGGATTGTGGCGCAGGGCCCGTTCCACGGCGGCCCGCATGTCCAGCGGCCGGGGGGGGATCGGTTCGCGTGCGGCGGCATCCGCGGGCACACACAGCGCCAGCGCCGCCACACAGGCGCAGCCGCCCAAAAAAGCTCGGAATCTCATAGTGTTCTGCTCAGGGTAACGTCGTAACTCCTTTTACCATACACAGGCAGGGAGGGCTTGGCAATGCGCTTGCGCGCGCCTTTCCCCGTCAAAATTACTCTTGAAAAAGTCTTGACTTCGCGGCATTCTCTGGGCGGCGCAAACGCAAAATGCTCTACCGGAGAAACACAGGCATGGAATTCAGCTTTTTCAGCATGGTTGCGCAGGCAAGCCTTGTGGCCCAGTGCGTCCTGGCCTTTCTGCTGCTCATGTCCATCGGCAGCTGGGGCCTCATGATTCAGAAAGCCCTTGCACTCAGCGCCGCGCAAAAAAAGGCGATCGGCGGCGCGGCCCGTTTTGAGAAGGCCGCCACCCTGCGTGACGCCGTGCAGTCCCTGGGGGCGGATCCCGCGTCGCCTCTCTATTCCGTGGCCCATCAGGGGGTTCTTGAATTCAACCGTTCCAAGGAACTGGGCAACGACAGCGATGTCGTGGTGGACAATGTGCGCCGCGCGCTGCGGCAGGGCGTTGCCAGCGAGATGGCCCGCCTCCAGCATTCGCTCTCCCTGCTGGCCACCACGGCCAACACGGCCCCCTTCATCGGCCTGTTCGGCACCGTCTGGGGCATCATGAACTCCTTCCATTCCATAGGCATGCTCAAGACGGCCTCCCTCGCCACCGTGGCGCCCGGCATTTCCGAAGCGCTGGTGGCCACGGCCATCGGTCTGCTCGTGGCCGTGCCCGCCACCATCGGCTACAATATCTTCATGGGTAAAATTGGCGAAATTGACACCCTGCTCGTCAACTTCGCCGGTCTCTTCCTCAATCGCGTCCAGCGCGAACTCAACGCCCACCGCCCGGTAACGCGTACCGGCGCCACGGAGATGTAGTCATGGGCGCCCATGCCGGCGGCGGCGGCCGGTTTGTTTCCGAAATCAACGTGACGCCCTTTGTGGACGTCATGCTTGTGCTGCTGATCATCTTCATGGTGGCGACCCCCATGATGAGTCAGGGCATAGACGTGGATCTGCCGCAGACACAGCATGTGGAAGTGTTGCCCACCGATGCGGCAAACATGGTCATGACAGTACGCCAGGACGGAAAAATCTTTCTGGACGAATACGCCGTGGAACTGGACGATCTGGAAAACAAGCTCCAGACGCTGGTGCGGGAAAAAAACAAGACGCTCTTTCTCCAGGCTGACAGGAACGTTCCTTACGGCATTGTCGTGGATGTGATGGGCCGCATCAAGGCCGCGGGCATCGAAAAACTCGGCGTCGTGGCCGAAAAGCCCGACGAGACGCCACAGCCTACAGCCCGAAAACGCCAGGGCGGAAGATGAACTGGGCTTCCTACACGCTTTCTTTCTGCCTTCATGCGCTGATCCTGGTGCTGCTGTGGTTCTGGCCGGCATCGCCACCGCTCAGGCTGGACGCGCCTCCCGTCATGATCAGCCTTGTGGAGGGCGCTCCGGGCGGCAACCGCGCGCCCTCGTCCATTCTTGGCGCGGCTGGGCAGCCCTCCTCCGGCCCCAGGGATCTGGCGGCCCCAGCCCCCAAGGCCGATGTGGCCGCCCCGGCGCGGAACACCCCCGAAGCCGCGCCCATCAAAAGCGCCCCCAGGGAAACCCCGAAGGACGTCGCGGCCCGGAAAAGCGACACCAAGGACGCGCCAACGCCACGCCCCAAGCCGGACGACAGCGCCGCCCTCCTCGCCGCGAAAAAAGAGGCGGAGAAAAAGAAAGAGGAAGAACGCCGCGAGACCGAGCGGAAACAGCAGGAAGAAGAACGCAAAAAGGCCGAACAGAAGAAAAAAGAGGAAGAGCGCAAGAAGGCCGAAGAGAAAAAGAAAGAAAACGATCGCAAAAAGGCCGAGCAAAAGAAAAAGGAAGAGGCCCGCAAGGAGAAGGAAAAGGATTCCGTGGCGGCGGCCCTGCGCGACGCGCGCCGCAAGGCATCCTCGCGCGTGGAATCCGGCGATCGCGGCGCGGCCGTGGAGCAGGCGCTGGCGCAGGCCCGGAAAAACGCCGGGGGCGACGGCGGCGGCGGTGGCGGCGAGGGCGACGGCCCTGGCGGCGGCGGTCTGAACGACGTCTATCTGGGGCAGATTATGCTTGCCGTGCGGCCCAACTGGAGCTTTGCCTCGGCCAGCCGCGCCAATCTGGCCTGCGTCGTCCATGTGGTGGTGGATGACAACGGCGGCATTGTTGACGCCCAGGTGACGCGGGGATCGGGCAACGCCCAGTTTGACGCCTCGGCCGTCAACGCCGTCATCCGCACCGGCAAGGCGGGGCTCTTCCCCAAACCGCCCTCCCCGGAATACGGCGACGTGGATCTTGTCTTCCGGCTGGACGAACTTTCGCGCCGCTAAAAAAAATCATGACCGTTACCGGCGTCCGCACGGACGCCCGCCCCCCCCTCATACGACCCCTCCGCCTCCGGGCGGAGCCAGCAACCCCCAGCCCTTCCCAGCAAGGAGGCCCGCGTATGCCCACCGTCATGAACACTCTCCGCCGCCCGCGGCGCCTTGCCCCCTGGGCGGCACTCCTCGCCCTGCTGGGCACGGCGGACACCGCCAGCGCCGCCGCCGTCGTGGCCGCCGATCAGGAGGACGGCTACGCCGGCGCCATTCTGGAAAAGGTCTGCAACCGCTGGTCGCCCCCGGCCATCAAAAACAACGCCCTGCTGCGCGTGCGCGTCTCCCTGGACGGACGCGGGCGCGTCCTGGCCTGCGATCCTGTGCACTCCTCAGGCTATCCCGCCCTGGACACTTCCGCCTGCGAGGCCGTCAAGGCGGAGGAAAGCTACGGCACGCCGCCCTACAGCATGCCCATTGACGTCTATCTCGCCTTCTGGACGGGGCAGCCCCGCGCCCGGAACGCGGCCACGCCCCAGACGCAGGCGCAGACACAGGCGGCGCCCGCCGCCGTTACCGCGCCGCCCGCCGCCGCGACGCAGGACGCCTCCGCCCGTCAGGGCATCACCCCGTCCCCCGCGGCAGTTCCGGCCACATCGTCCGGCATGGCGCAGGACGCCTACGGGCCGCAGTTCCGGCGCTATTTCTCCAACGTTGTCTGGAAACTGCGCAACGCCATTTTCATTCCTGTGGAGACCCGGCCAGGCACCTACCGCGTCACCGTGCGGCTTGACGTGGATACGGCAGGCAACATAAAGCAGTATGACATCGTTTCCGGCAGCGGCGACGAACGCCTCGACAAATACGTGCGCCAGGGCGTCAAGCGCGCCGGCAGCATTCCCCCGCCGCCGGCCGGCCTTGGCGAGGCCCTGAACGTCACCCTGACCCTGACGCGCTAAAGCGGTTTCGCCCCCGAAGCCGTGACCGCTCCGGCGGCGGACGGAAGACGTGCGGAAAGCGCCGCCCATGCTCCGGAAAACGCTTTCAACTCAGAGAGGAATTGTTGATGAAACGCCTTTTTCTTCCGCTGGTTCTGGGGCTGTGCCTGCTGGCGGCCGCTCCCGCCCACGCCGCTATGCGCGTCGACATTTACGGCCCGGGACAGAACAGCGTCAATCTGGCGCTGGCCGCGCCGCTGACAGCCCCTGGCAAGGAAGCGGCCGGCATGGGCGCGGAACTCCAGAAACTGATCCGCGAAAACCTGGGCTTTCTGCCCTTCATGCGCCTGACCGACCCCGGGGCCGTTCTCGGCGGCACGGTGCTGGAGGGGTACGAACCCCCGAACCTCGACTTCAAACGCTTCCAGCTGGCGGGCAGCGACATCGTGGTCACGGCCTGGTGGCCCAACGGCGACAGGGGGACCTCCCCCGTGCAGCTCCGCGCCTTTGAGACCAATACCGGCGGCCGCCTCTTCGGCAAGGAATACCCCCGCGTGGCCGCGAAGGATCTGCCCGAGGTGGCCGACCGCTTCTGCGCGGATCTGCTGGAAACGCTGACAGGCAGCGGCGCGTTTTTCCGCTCCACCCTCGCCTTTGTCAAGAAAACGGGCCGCATGAGTTCCAACGTGTGGCTGGCGAAACCCACGGGACGCGACCTGCGTCAGATCACCCGCATCGCGGGCGAGGCCATGTCTCCGGCATGGTCCATCGACGGACGCTTCATCGTCTTCACCCATATTGATCCCAAGTCGCATTCCCTGGGCGTCTGGGATCGCAAAAAGGGCAGCGTGCAGCGCGTGCGCTTTCCCGGCAACGTGGTCATCGGTCCCTCCTTCACGCCCGACAACAAGGTGGCCGTGGCGCTCTCCAACGGCAAATATCCCGTCATCTACCTGCTGAACCACGCCTTCCAGAAAGAACGCGTTCTTGAGGGGGGGCATTCCATCAACGTGTCGCCGACCTTTGACAAGACCGGTACCAAGATGGCCTTCACCTCCTCCCGCCTTGGCGGCCCGCAGATATTCCTCAAGGATCTGAACAGCGGCGCTGTCACCCGCGTGAGCATGAACGGCGGCTACAATACCGAGGCCAACCTCTCTCCCGACGGCACCCTCGTGACCTACAGCCGCATGACGGAATACGGGCACCGCATTTTTGTACAGGATATGGTCACCGGCGCGGAGCGCCAGATCTCCTTCGGCCCTGGCAGCGACGAGCAGCCCGCCTTCTGCGGCGACAGCTACTTCATCGCCTTCACCTCCAGCCGTGGCGGTTCGCGCGGCATCTATCTCACCACGCGCCACGGCGGTGACGCCAAACAGGTGCCCACAGGCGGCGGCGACGCCTCCTTCCCCCGCTGGGGAATGCCGGAAGGACAGTAGGCGTAAAAAAAATAATACCGTCGTAAGGGGGCGTTTTTTCAGAGAAAACATGAAAAAGAGCCCTCTTTCCCCTCCAAAAGCGGCCTTGCGCCCCCTACCGCATCTTGACAAAATTGGCACGACATATACCATCCGCCCTGTGAGCGGACGTTTCCCCGCTCACAGGGGGGGCAAGCTCCCCAATCGCGAGAGATCTCAGGAGGAATACCATGAAACGCTACGCTCTTATTCTGACTCTGGTTCTGGCTCTGGCCGCCGGTTTCGGCTGCTCCAAGAAAACCGCTACCGCCGATCCCGGCGTCGATCAGGGCGATCCCGCGCTGCAGGCCGCCGTGCAGCAGATTACGGACGGTCGCGTGCTCTTTGCCTTTGACAAGTTCGACATTCAGCCCGAATACAAGGACGTGCTGAAGACCAAGGCCGACCTGATGAAGCAGTATCCCAGCATCCGCGTGCGCATTGAGGGCAACTGTGACGAACGCGGCACGCAGGAATACAACCTGGCCCTTGGCGAACGCCGCGCCCGCGCCGCCTATGAATACATGGTGACCCTCGGCGTGAGCCCCAGCCAGCTGGAAATGATCAGCTACGGCAAGGAAAACCCCGCCGTACAGGGTTCCGGCGAATCCGTGTGGTCCCAGAACCGCCGCGACGATTTCCGCGTGATTGCCCAGTAAGGCTTTTTGCCTCAAGGCTCAACAGGGCCGCCCCTTGCCGGGCGGCCTTTTCTTTTTCCCTCTCCCATCGCTTGCGAAATGACGCCTCCTGCGCTACCACAAGGAAGATTCCCGCATCCGCAACACGAGGCAGCCACATGAACATATGTATCCTGGACGGCAAGGTTCTCAACCCCGGCGATGTGGACTGGTCGCCCATTTCCTCGCTCGGCGAAACCGTCATCCACGACACGACAAGCTCCGCCGAACTTCGCGCCCACGCGGCCGGCGCGGAGGTGCTGCTTCTCAACAAGGTTCCCCTGCGCAAATCCAGCCTGAAGGACATCCCCTCCGTCAAATTCATTGGCACGCTCGCCACGGGCTACGATGTGGTGGATGTGGCCGCCTGCGCCGAACGCCGCATCCCCGTGTGCAACGTGGTGGCCTACGGCGTGGACGACGTGGCACAGCACACCCTGGCCCTGCTGCTGGAACTCTGCCGCCGCACCAGCGAACACAGCCGCCTTGTGCGGGAAGGCCGCTGGCAGGCGAGCGGCCAGTGGTGCTTCTGGGAAAAAGCGCCTGTGCAGCTCACCGGCCTGACCATCGGCATCGTCGGCTTCGGGGCCATAGGACGCCGCGTCGGCGAACTGGCCCACGCCTTTGGCATGACCGTCATCGCCCACACGCGCACCCCCCGAAACCCGCCCCCCTACCGTAATTTCCTCTTCACCTCGCTGGATCAGCTCCTTGCCAAATCTGACGTCATTTCCCTGCACTGCCCGCTGACGGAGGCCACGCAGACCCTCATCAACAAAGAGACCATCGCCCGCATGAAACAGGGAGTGCTCCTCCTCAACACGGCGCGCGGTTCCCTGATCAACGAAGCCGATGTGGCCAAAGCCCTGAAAAACGGCCGCATCGGCGGACTTGGCACGGACGTTCTCGTGCGGGAACCGCCGCTGGCTTCCAACCCGCTGTTCACGGCCCCCAACACCATCATCACGCCACATATGGCATGGGCCTCCGCCCGTTCCCGCCAGAACGTCATCAATCTCATGGCCGAGAATATCCGCCGCTGGCGCGACGGCACGCCCGTCAACGTCGTCAACGGCGTCACCACTCCCGATACCCCGGACAAGACGGACACCCCCAAAAAGCTGGACAGGGCGGAGGCCGCCCCGATCGGCGTTCCGTGTGGCCCGGCCAAGGCGGACAGCGCCAGCGACAAGACAAACAAGCCCTACGGCAAGAGCAACGGCAGGGCCTGACCATGCGCTGGGACATACACACCCACGCCTTTCATCCCAAAATCGCCCACAAGGCCGTAGCGCACCTCAACAGCGCCTATGATCTCGCCTGTGAGGGTGACGGCACCGTCGCCCACCTCCTGGAACAGGAAGACGCCGCAGGCATTGACCGCATGGCCCTGCTCTGCGCGGCCACCACGCCGTCGCAGGTCATTCCCGCCAACAACTACGCGCTGGAACTCCAGCGGACCCACCCGGAGCGCGTACTGGCCTTCGGCACAGTCCACCCCGGCTTTGCCCGCTGGGGTGAAGAACTTGATCGTCTGGAACGCAACGGGATTCGCGGCATCAAGCTCCATCCCGACTTCCAGGGCTTCCGTCTCGACGACCCCGCGCTGACACCCATCTTCGACGCCTGTCAGGGGCGCTTCGTCCTCCTGATGCACGTAGGCTCCCTTCTGCCGCTGCCCCAGTGCCCGTCCACCCCCTACATGGTGGCCCGCCTTGCCGCCGCCTTTCCCCGTCTCACCCTCGTAGCCGCCCATTTCGGCGGCTACCGTATGTGGGAACACACCCTGAAAGGTCTTCCTCCCAGCGAAAACCTCTGGTGTGACACCTCCAGCACCAGCCCCTACGCCTCACCGGAGCTGCTCCGGGCTCTCATCGCCCACTTTCCCCCGGATCGTCTCCTCTTCGGTACGGACTGGCCCCTCTACTCGCCGGAAGGAGAACTGCGCCGCTTTCAGGAGAAATCCGGCCTTACGGACAGCCACATGGAAGCCCTCATGGGCAACGCGCGTCAGCTCTTTGCCTGAGCGCGGGCACAAGGCGAAAAAACCGCCTCCCGCTTTTCCCTATCCCGCAAGCTCCCTGAGTGTTTCCATGGCCTTTTCAAAGCCTTGCACGGCGGCATCGCCCGCCTCCGTGAAGGCGTTTGCCCCTTGATGGCCGATAGGTAAAAAAACAAGGCCGCGCATCTTTTTTGTGATGCACAGCCTCACTCCGTAAAACTATTCTGTCAGATGCGGCATGCACCTCCTGAGGTAAAAAAATTACAGAAAAAGCGGCTCCGAAGAGCCGCCCGTCATACGTCACATTTCCTGGGCCAGCCTGCGGACAGGGAAAGTCGCCACAGCCGACCCGGCCAACCAGATGCCTGTGCTGGTACGCGATTCCGCTACTGGTTCTGATGGCTGGAATCCTCGCCCTTGCCCATCTTGCCCGCGCGCAGTCCCAGATAGAGCGGCGTCGCCGTGGCGCGGCCGGAGAAAATTTCCTCCGGCGTGGCGTCCAGCGCCTGGGGCAGCACGTCGTCCACATGATCCACAAAGATGATTTCCAGATCACGCAAGACTTCCTCCGGCACATCCTTGAGATCCTTCTCATTGTCGCTGGGCATGAGGATGCGTTTGATGCCGCTGCGGCGCGCCGCCAGCAGCTTCTCACGCAGCCCGCCGATGGGCAGCACCCGCCCGCGCAGGGAGATTTCCCCCGTCATGGCCACGTCATTGCGCACGGGGATACCCAGCAGGGCCGAGGTGATGGAGGTGACCAGCGTAATGCCCGCCGAAGGGCCGTCCTTGGGCGTCGCGCCGGAGGGGACATGCACATGGATGTCCACCTTGCGGTAAAAACGCGGATCAAGCCCCAGCACCTCTGCCCGGGAGCGCACATAGGAAAGCGCGGCCTTGGCCGATTCCGTCATGACCTCGCCCAGCTGGCCCGTGGTGACCACATGCCCGGAACCGCTCATGAGGCTGGTTTCCACCAACAGAATCTCGCCGCCGCGCTGATTGTAGGCCATGCCCGCGCACACGCCCACCTGCGGCGCGCTTTCCCGTTCCTCATGGCGGTATTTCTTGACGCCGAGCAGGGACGGCAGGCTCTGGCAGGTAATGTTGACACACTTTTCCAAATCGTCGCCCTCCACAAGACGGATGGCCGTCTTGCGGCACAGCGCGCCGATTTCCCGTTCCAGATTGCGCACACCCGCCTCCCGCGTATAGGAGCGGATGATATCCAGCAGGGCGTTTTCGGAAAGACGGATATTCTCCGGTTTGAGACCGTGGGCCTCAATCTGGCGCGGCAGGAGGAAATTGCGCGCGATATGGCGCTTTTCCGTCTCCAGATAGCTGTTCAGCTCAATGATCTCCATGCGATCCAGCAAAGGCATGGGGATGCTGTGCAGCGAGTTTGCTGTGGTGATGAAAAAGATCTTTGAAAGATCATACTCAATGTCAAGATAATGATCCATGAAGGTGTCGTTCTGTTCAGGATCGAGCACCTCCAGCAGGGCCGAGGCCGGATCGCCCCGGTAATCGGCGGTCATCTTGTCGATTTCATCAAGGCAGAAAAGCGGGTTGTTGTACTTGACGCGCTTGAGCGACTGCAGAATCTTGCCCGGCAACGCCCCCACATAGGTACGCCTATGGCCGCGGATCTCGGCCTCGTCACGCACCCCCCCAAGGGAAAGGCGCACAAAGTCGCGCCCCGTGGCCCTGGCCACGGATTTGGCCAGCGACGTCTTGCCTACGCCGGGAGGCCCCACAAAGCAGAGAATAGGCCCCTTGAGCCCTTTGGAAAGCTTCTGTACGGCAAGATATTCAAGAATGCGTTCCTTGGGTTTTTCCAGGCCGTAGTGATCCCCGTCCAGCACCTGCCGGGCCGCCTCTATGTCGATGTCGATCTCCTTGAGTTCGTTCCAGGGCAAATCAAGAAACCAATCCACATAATTGCGCACCACCGTATACTCGGCGGCGGAAGGCGGCATGGCGCGCAGTTTCTTCACCTCGGCAAGGGCCTTCTCGCGGGCCTCCTCGGGCATGTTCAACGCCCGCAGCCTCTGCTCCAGATCGTCCACCTCGGCCTGGGGATCGTCCTCCCGGCCCATTTCCTTGTTGATGGCCTTGATCTGTTCGGTCAGGTAATATTCCCGCTGGTTGCGCTCCATCTGCTGGCGCACACGCGTCTTGATGCGCTTTTCCACCGTAGTCAGCGAGACCTCGCTCTGCAACAGCTCGAACACCAGCTCCAGCCTTTCGGAAACGTCCTCCATTTCCAGCGCCTGTTGCTTCCTGAGGTAATCCACCTTCAGATGGGGCAGCACGGCGTCCGCCAGCGCGCCGGGGTCTTCCAGCGCCAGCATGGAGAGCAGGGCGTCCTGCGAGAGCTTCCTGTTGTTCTTGCCGTATTCCTCCAGCGCCTCATGCACGGCGCGCAGCAGCGCGGGACGCTCCTCCTGACGGCTTTCGTGCCAGGGCACGTCCTCCACGCGGGCCGTGAGGCAGGCGGCGCCGTCTTCTTCCAGAGACGTCCAGCGCGCGCGGCGCACCCCTTCGAACAGCACCTTGATGGTACCGTCAGGCAGACGCAGCACCTGCAGCACGCGGCAGATCACCCCCACAGGGAAGAGCTGCTCAGGCGAGGGTTTTTCCAGTTCCGGCTCTTTCTGCGTCACCAGATAGAGCAGGCGGGCCGGGCTGGCCTGCGCGGCCTCGATGGCCTTCATGGAGGCCTCGCGCCCCACAAAGAGCGGCATGATGGAACGCGGGAACATGACCACTTCCCGCAGGGGCATGACCGGGAGAAAGGACTGGGTGGCGGTATCCGGCATAGGTAACCTCGAAAAGGCGGCCGGGAAAGGCCGCCGCGACAACGCAATAAGATCCGGGAAAGAAGGAGGAAAGGCCGCCGCGTCAGGAAGCCTGTTCTTCCGGGCTGGCCTCCGTGCCGTCGGCATAGAGCAGCACCGGAGGCTTGCCCTTGTCGATGACCGCCTGATTGATCAGACACTCGCGGACATCCGGCATGGACGGCAGCCTGTACATGATATCAAGCATGGTGCGTTCCATGACGTTGCGTAGGCCACGCGCGCCGGTCTTGCGTTCAATGGCCCGCGCGGCAATGGCCTTGAGGGCGTTGGCGGTAAAACGCAGATGCACCTGCTCCAGCTCAAAGAGTTTCTGGTACTGACGCACCAGCGCGTTCTTGGGCTCTGTCAGGATACGTACCAGATCCGGCTCGTCCAGATCGTCCACATGGGTGATGATGGGGATGCGGCCCACAAATTCGGGGATGAGGCCGAATTTGACCAAATCCTGTGGATGCACCTTTTCCAGCAGTTCCGCCAGCGGCATTTCCTTGGCGGAACGCACCTTGGCGCCAAACCCCATGCTGCCGCCGCTCATCCGGGACTCGACGATCTTGTCAAGCCCCACAAAGGCCCCACCCACGATGAACAGGATGTTGGACGTGTTCATGCGGATGAATTCCTGCTGCGGGTGCTTGCGCCCGCCCTTGGGGGGGATGTTGGCCTCGGTGCCCTCCACGATCTTGAGCAGCGCCTGCTGCACCCCCTCCCCGGACACGTCGCGGGTGATGGAGGGGCCGTCGCTCTTACGGGAAATCTTGTCGATTTCATCGATATAGATAATCCCCTTGCTGGCGGCCTCAATGTCGTAATCGGCGTTCTGCAGGAGCTGCACGAGGATATTTTCCACATCCTCGCCCACGTAGCCCGCCTCGGTCAGGGTCGTGGCGTCGGCAATGGCGAAGGGCACCCGGAGCACCCTGGCGAGCGTCTTGGCCAGCAGGGTCTTGCCGCTGCCCGAAGGGCCAACCAGCAGGATGTTGCTCTTCTCAATCTCCACATCGTCGCCCAGCGCGCCGGCATAGAAAACGCGCTTGTAATGGTTGTGGACGGCCACGGAAAGGATCTTCTTGGCCTCGTTCTGACCGATGACGTATTCGTCGAGCTTTTCCTTGATTTCCCGCGGGGAAAGCAGGCGTTCCTGATTTTCCGGGCTTTCCAGCTGATCGCGGGTGATGATTTCATTGCAGGCCCTGACGCAGATATCGCAAATGCAGGCGTTGCCCTCCGTAATGAGGTTACGGACCTCCCTGTCGGTGCGTCCGCAGAAGGAACAGCGCAGGGGAGGGGGCGTGGCGTTCTTTTTCGGCATGACTGTTAGCTCTTTTCCCCGAGATCGCGACGCGAGACCAGCACGCGGTCAATGATGCCGCAGGCTTTGGCTTCTTCGGGGGTAAGGAAATTATCTCGTTCGGTGGCCTTTACCACCGCGTCGTACTCCATTCCCGTGTTTTCGGAAAGAAGGGCATTCAGGCGTTCTTTCAGGCGCAGCACCTCGCGCGCGTGGATGTCAATATCCGTCGCCTGGCCCCGGAACCCGCCCGAAGGCTGGTGAATCATGATCTGGCTGTTGGGCAGGGCAAAACGCATACCCCGCGCGCCCGCCGCCAGCAGAAAAGCGCCCATGCTGGCTGCCCGCCCCATGCACACGGTGGTGACGGGCGCGGTGATGTAGCGCATGGTGTCGTAAATGGCCAGACCGGCCGTCACGGAACCGCCGGGAGAATTGATGTAAAGGCTGATTTCCTTTTCCGGATCCTGTGATTCCAGAAAAAGCAGCTGCGCGCAGATGAGCGACGCCACGCTATCGGTAACCTCCGTGCCCAGCAGGACGATGCGGTCCTTGAGCAGGCGGGAATAGATATCGTAGGAGCGCTCGGCGCGGCCTGTGGTTTCAACGACAATAGGGACAAGGGACATGGAAACGTCACTCCTTGCGTGGGAACCGCCGGCAACGGAACGCCCGCGGCGGGCATGCGGCGAAGCGCGCCGTGCACAAGGCCCGATCGGAGTCCGTCGCGTTGCGGAAACTATACGCATTGCCAGAAAAAGGCGCAAGCCGTTTACCGCGCTCCGGCAACGGCCGCCGAAAAGGAAGCGCCGGCGGAGGACGCGCCGCGCGGGCGCGCCCCTTCCTGCCGGCGGGGAAAAACAGACGGCGCTATTCCTTTGTTTCGCCCTTGGCGGCGGGTTCCACTTCCGTCACCTTGGCGCGGGCGTACACGGCCTCCATGGCCTTGTCGGCCAGCATGCGATCGCGCAGCGTAAAGATCATGCCAGAACGCTCGTAATCCTCGCGCACCTGCTTGAAATCCTCGCCGGTGCGCAGGCAGAGCTGGTAGAGCTGCATGGTCACTTCCTGTTCGCTGACCTGGAGATTCTCCTTTTTGGCAATGGCGAGCAGGAGCACCTGACTGCGGGTAATCTCCGTGGCCTGGGGCAGGACCTCGGCGCGCAGGGCCTCCTCGCTCTTGCCCAGCGAATCAAGGCTCTTGCCCTGACGTTCCAGACGCACGCGCAGATCGGCCAGCAGGCTGCGAATCTGCACTTCCAGCAGGCTGTCAGGCAGGGGGAAGTCCACCAGCTTGAGCAGCTGATCGAGAATCTTCTTTTCGGCCGCGCCCTTGTTCAGGCTTTCGCGGCTCCTGCGGTAGCTTTCGGCAATGCCCTCACGCAGCTTCTCGAGGCTTTCCGCGCCCGCCAGTTTGGCCAGATCGTCGTTGAGTTCGGGTTCCTGACGGGCCTTGATGGCATGGACGCGGACTTTCATGGTCAGGGTCTTGCCAGCAAGATCGCTGGCGAGAAAGTCATCGGGAAAGGAAATCTCGCCCTCCCCTTCCTCATTGAGCCGGACAGTCTTGACGAGCTTCTCAAAGTCTTCCAGCGCCTGACGCTCGCCCAGCGCCAGATCAAAGCCGGTAGCGCCAAGGCCCTCCACGGGCTTGCCGTCCTCAAAGGCGGAAAAATCAATGTTGACCACCTGGCCGTCCACCGCAGGGCCCACGCCGTCCACGGGAACCAGCTTGGCATGATCGCGGCGGATGCGGGCAAGCACCTCATCCACATCGGCGTCAGTGATGTCAACCTTTTCCTGTTCCACCTCAATGCCTTCATAGGGGGGCAGCTCAAATGCCGGCAGCACCTCAAATTCCATGCTGTAGGTAAAGGGGCTGTCCTTCTCAAAAGCGCTCTCGCCGGAGAGATTCAGGCCGGAGACGGGCGTCACGTCCAGTTTCTGCATCACGTCGTTAATATGCACGTTGATGAGGTCCTGACGGGCTTCGCCATAAATCTGATCGCGGAAGCGCTTCTCCACCACCGAGGCGGGCGCCTTGCCTTTGCGGAAGCCGTCCAGCTGCACGGACGTTCTGTACAGAGCCACGGCACCCATAATGGCGGCCTCGACCTCCTTGGGCTCGGTAGTGATGTTGACCTTTTTCTTCACAGGGGAAATATCTTCGACAGTGTATTCCACAGAAGCGCTCCTTCAGCATGGTTCTCCGCGGCCTCCTCTGGCGAGGGGACCGCCTGACGACGGAAGACAGGGCGGCCTCCCCCAAAAGAAGGCCGCATATTCTCGCGATGATCCCTTTTTCCTACCCCAGATACGGCTTTCTTTCAAGTAGAAGGGCGGGTCCGCTCCCCGGCGGATTCCTCAGAAACCGACATGGAAACGCATGCCAAACCCCACGGCGGATTCCGGGCTGTGCGGATCCTTGGCCACGGATCTGTCGTTATCGTCCCGAAGAATGACTTCCGGCCCGATGCTGACAGAGGCGTTCCTGTCTCCCGCCCGCGCCTGCGCCCGCACGATATGCCGCTGATGCAGCGAAAAAACCTCTCCCGCCTGCCGGATTCTGGCGGAAGCTTCGGGGTGCCATGTGGCGGTATCACGCTCCCAGCTCAAAACGACGCCGGATACGTCCCCGTCGGGCACGGGTTCCGCGGCGCGCGCCCTCGCGCGCCCGTGTCCCCGTCCCCCGTGCCCGCGTTCATGTACGCTTGAGATGGATGCGGGCGCCCCCTTGCGCCTGCCGGCCGCCACAGCGGTGGGCTTTGCCGCCCCGGCAACGGCCTTGTGTTGCAGATCCGCGCCACTGATGCCCCGCCTCCAGCGGACGGCCTGTTCCTCGTCCACCCCAAAAGCCCAGCCGGACGCCGGATCGGGCGGCGGCTGGCGCCGGAGACCGGGCTTGTCGGGCCCGCCGCGCGCGGCAATCGCGGGCGCGGCGCAGAGTGCCAGCGCCACCAGCAGAAGGCCCGCCGCGACCCGCGCGGGAAGGCGCGGGCGAAAGGACGGACTGGCGCATAGCCAAGGACACACACGGAACTTGAGGCAGAGGCTTCTCTGACATCGCCTCTCCGCAAAGGCGCGCCACTCCACAAAGCGCCATAAACGAGAGTAGAGCCACTTCATATGTGAATATAGTAGCCACTCACGCACCATCTGTAAAGCAACTGCCTCGACCTACCCCATACTTCCGGCGATAGTGGCCTTCTTCTCCTGTAACACGACCTCTCCGCACACCCAGCCTATGACGATTCCACCCTGCTGTAAGCCCAAACAACAGTCTTGATTTCTTCTTATTTATTTCTTAGTAAACTCTACAACATATATAGAAGACGAAACAACAGACACTAAAAAAGCGTCCGCTCCCGGCCCATACCGGAGCGGACGCTTCGCATGTCCCTTTACCTGTTTTGCGCGGCGTCACCCTGAACAGGTGGCCGCGCCGCCGGGTTCCGTCCCTCCAGAAGTGGCGCGGTATCCCCGAAAACGCCCGGCCGGACGTCCGGATCCTGCCAGCCGCCGCCCAGCGCCATGCAGACGCCCACCACGGCGTTGAGGCGATCCCGCAGGGCCGCGGCGTATTCCAGCTCGGCACTGAACAGCTGGCGTTCAGCATCCAGCACGGTCAGATAGTCGGTGTAGCCGTTGTCGTATTGAAGGCGGGCAATCTCCACGGCGCGCCGCAGGCTCTCCACCTGACGCAGCTGGCTCTGGACAACGGCCCCCGCCTCGCGCTGGCTGGTCAGGCTGGTACGCAAATCCTCAAAGGCCGTCTGCACGGCTTTGCGATAGGTGGCCTCCGCCGCCTGTTTCTGGGCCTCCGCGCCCTTGACCTTGTACCAGACGCGTCCAAAATCCAGCAGCGGCACCGTGCCGGAAATGCCGTAGCTCCAGGCCCCGGCGGGTCCGGAAAAGAGCTTGTACGCCTCGGCGCTTAGCGTTCCCAGCGTTCCCGTCAGGGAAAGGGAGGGAAAGTACTCCGCGCGCGCCGCCCCGATATTGGCGTTATAAGCCATAATCAGAAACTCCGCGGCGCGCACGTCAGGACGCCGCAGGAGCAGATCGGACGGCAGACCCGCGGGCAGCGCCGGCGGCGCGGGAAGGCGCTCGATGCTGGTCCCGCGCGGCATGGCTTCGGCGATGATCTCTCTCGGACTACGCCCGATGAGTACCGCCAGGGCGGCCTCCGCCTGATCCACAGCCACGACGCTGCTGTGCATGCGGACGCGGGCCGTCTCCACCTCGGCACGGGCGCGCTGCCAGTCCAGTTCGGTGATGTCACCCTGCTGGTAGCGGCTGGTGTAGATGCCAAAGGAGGATTCGCGGCTCCTGAGGGTACGGCGGGCCGTCTCCAGCTGCGAATCCAGCGCGAGAAGGGAGAAATAGCCCTTGGCGGTCTCCCCGGCCACGGTCAGGCGCAGGGCCTCGTGACTGAGGGCCGTGTTCATGAGCACGTCGGTCTGCATACTGCGGATATTGCGCAGCCTGCCCCACAGATCCAACTCCCAGCTGGCGCTGGCCTGCAACTGATAGTTCAGGTGCGAACGTGACAGTCCATTGCTGGAAAAAGGCGCGGTGTTGGCCGTCGCCTCGGAAGCGCCCTGCGATCCGGCGGCCCCGCTTCCACTGATCAGCGGCGCGAGGGCGCTCGTGGCCACGCCCATCTGGGCGGCCGCCGCGTCGATCTCCGCCAGCGAACGGGCCAGATCCTGATTCTTCCGCAGGGCCTGTTCAATGAGGGCCGTCAGCACGGGGTCCTCAAAACGCGTCCACCAGTCAGTCCGCAGCGGCGCCGCGCCGAGATCCACCGAGCGCCATTGCGCGGGTATGTCCATCTCAGGGCGTTCGTACCGGGGCGCGAGGGAGCAGCCCCCCAGCAAAAGGCACAGGGAGGCGATCAGCGCCGCGCGCCGGACGCCCGTTGCCGCACGGGTCAGGCTCATAGGTAGTCCTCCTCGTCGTCAAAGCGGCGCTTGCCCTCGTTGGGATCGCGCTTGCCTTGCAGTTTCAGGGAAATGACCATGATGGCACGGAAGAAGAACGGGACGAACAGCGTCGCGATGCAGGTGGCGGCCAGCATGCCGCCCACCACGGCGGTGCCGATGGCATGGCGGCTGTTGGCCCCCGCTCCGGAGCTGATGGCCAGCGGCACGCAGCCGAGAATGAACGCCAGCGACGTCATGACGATGGGCCGGAACCGCAGGCGGGCGGCGTGCATGGCCGCCACGTCAAGACTGCGGCCCCCGCGCCAGGATTCCACCGCGAATTCCACGATGAGAATGGCGTTCTTGGCGGCCAGCCCCACCAGCGTCACCAGCGCCACCTGGAAATACACGTCGTTGGACAGGCCGCGCCCCCATGTGGCGAACAGCGCGCCAAACACACCGAAGGGCACGGCGGTGAGCACGGCCAGCGGCAGCGACCAGCTTTCGTACTGCGCCGCCAGAATCAGGAACACCATGACCAGCGCCAGCACGAAGATGACGGTGGTGTCGGCGCTGGCCAGCTTTTCCTGAAGGGCGGAACCTACCCAGCCAAGGCTGTAGCCGCTGTCCAGCGCGGCGGCGGCGGCCCGCTCCATCTCTTCCAGCGCCTGCCCGGAGGAAAAGCCCTCCGAGGGTGAGCCCATGATGTGCGCCGCGGGGAAGACATTGTACCGTTCCACCGTCTGCGGCGCGGTGCGGCGTTCCAGCGTCATGAGCGCGGACAGCGGCACCATTTCGCCTTTGGCGCTGCGCACATAGACGTCGTTGAGTGATTCCACCTGCATGCGGTAGTCCGCGTCCGACTGGAGGCGCACCTGGAAAGTCCTTCCCAGGTAGTTGAAGTCATTGACATAATAGGAACCGAACGTGCCGCTCATGGCCGTGAACACGTCGCTCACGGCAATACCCATGTCCTTGCAGCGCTCACGATCAAGATTGGCGTAGAGTTGGGGCGATCCCGTGGAGAAAAGGCTGCGGATATCGCCGATGGCCGGATATTTGGGATTGCCCCCGGCGTCCCGGCTGGTGGCCTCGGCGACAACTTTGTTGGCGGCCTCCTCCAGATCCCGCATGGTGCCGTTGCCGCGCTGCTGGATGTAGCCCTCGAAACCGCCTGTGGTGCTCATGCCGCTGATGGGCGGCGGCGTGAAGCCGAGGGCGAAGGCTTCGGGCTGCATCATGGTCAGGGCCATCGCCTTGCCAAGAAGCGCATCCGGCGACTGGGAGGGCAGGGGCCGCTCGCTCCACGGCTTGAGCGAGGCGAAGAAGGTCATGTAGTTGCTCTTGACCGACATGGAGGTGATGTCGATGCCGTTAATCGTCATGACGGCGTCGATGGAGGGGTCGTTCCTCAGATGCCGCACAAGCATGCTGGAAACGCTTTCCGTCCGGTTACGGGAGGCCCCGTCGTCAAGAATGGCCATGCCGAGGAAGTACCCCTGATCCTCGTTGGGCACCAGCGCGCCGGGGACGACCCTGAAGAGCCAGGCCGTGCCCCCCAACATGAGACAGAAGCACAGCAGGGAGAACAGCCCGTGATCCTTGACAAAACGCACCGTGCGCACATAGCGGTGCGTGGTCTTGCCGAAGAGATAGTTGAAGACGGCAAAGGGTTTGGGCGTCCTGTAGTCGTGCCTGTGCGGCTTGAGGAGCAGGGCGCACAGGGCGGGCGTCAGCGTCAGGGCCACGATGCCGGACAGCACCACCGACACCGAAATGGTGATGGCGAACTGCTTGTACATCTGCCCCGCAAGACCACCCATGAAGGAAACGGGGACGAACACGGCGCACAGCACCAGCACGATGGCGATGACAGGCCCTGTGACCTCGTTCATGGCCTTGGCCGTGGCCTCCCTGGGCGGCAGATGCTCCGTGGACATGATACGCTCCACGTTCTCCAGCACGACGATGGCGTCATCCACCACGATGCCGATGGCCAGCACCATGCCGAAGAGCGTCAGCGTGTTGATGGTGTAGCCCAGCGCGTACATGCCCGCGAAGGTGCCGATGATGGAGACCGGCACGGCGATGCAGGGAATGAGCGTGGCCCGCCAGTTCTGAAGGAAGACATAGACCACGATAAACACGAGGATCATGGCTTCCACAAGAGTGTGGATGACCTCGTTGATGGACTCCATGACGAAGTCGTTGGTGTCCACCACGATCTTGCAGGCCACGCCTTCGGGGAAATCCTTCGCCAGCTCTTCCAGACGCGCCTTGACGCGTTCGCCCGTGGCAATGGCGTTGGCTCCGGGCAGAAGGTAGACGGCCCCCATGCGGGCGCGCATGCCGTTCATGTCGGAACTGACGCTGTAATCCTTGCCGCCCAGCTCAATGCGCGCCACATCCTTCAGACGCAGCATGGCACTGTCCGGGCCGTTGCGGACGATAACCTCACCAAATTCCTCCGGCGAGGAAAAACGGCCCTGGGTATCAATCTGCCACGTGAGCATGGTCCCGTCCGTGGCGGGGGCGTCTCCCAGGCGGCCGGGCGCGAACTGGCTGTTCTGCTCGGCCACGGCGGCGGCCACCTCGCCGACGGTGATCCCGTACTTGGCCAGTTTGTCCGGCAGCAGCCAGACGCGCATGGCATAGTCCATGCTGCCGAAAATGGAGCAGTCCCCCACGCCCTCGATGCGCTTGAGCTCGTCCACCACGTTGACCTGCATGTAGTTATGCAGAAACACCTCGTCGTAGCGGCCGTCGGGCGAATAAAGGCCGAACACCTGCAGCATGGACGGCGAGCGCTTGACCACGCTCACCCCCATCTGGCGCACTGTGTCCGGCAGCAGGGTCTGCGCCAGATTGACCTTGTTGTTGACGTTGACCAGCGCCATGTTGGGGTCCGTCCCCAGCGCGAAGGTCACGGTGATGGAGCCGGAACCGGATCCGGAAGACGCCGTGGAGGTCATGTAGAGCATGTTTTCCACGCCGTTGATGTTCACTTCCAGCGGGGCGAGCACCGTCGAGGCGATGGTTTCCGCCGAGGCGCCGGGATAGGAGGCGCTCACGTTGACCGTAGGCGGCACCAGCTCCGGATACTGGGCAATGGGCAGGGCCTTCATGGCCAGCGCCCCCACCAGCGTGATCAGGATGGAGATGACCGCCGACAGCACCGGACGGCGCAGAAAGAAGTTCGGTTTTGTGGATGCGGCCATAGGCTACCCTTCTTTGCCCGCGGGCCGGGCTTCCCCGGCTTTGGCGGCGGGCAGTTCGCTCACTTTGGAACCGGGGCGGGCCTTGAGCAGGCCGGTGCTGACGATGCGCTCGCCGTCCTTGAGCCCCTCGTCCACAAGATAGCTGTCGCCGATACTGTCGCTCACCTTCACGGCGCGCTGCGACACCACATTCCCCTCGCCCACCACCATGACGAAGGTCCCCTTCTGCGTCACCATGACGGCGCTCTGGGGAATGAGCATGGCGTCCGTCAACACGTCGCCATCCATATAGATGCGGACGTACTGGCCGGGCATGATCTCGTTTCTGCCGTTGGCGAAACTGGCGCGTGCCTTGATGACGCCGGTATCGGCCTGCACCTGGCTGTCAATGAAGTTCACCTCGCCCGCGCCCTCGTACATGCTGCCGTCCAGCAGGCGCAGCCGCGCGGTGTACGCGTTGTTTTCGGGACGGCGCAGACGGCCCGCCAGCGCCAGCTGATGGCGGCGCATGTGGCTGGGGGCGGCGATGGAAAAGTCAATGTTCATGGGATCCGTCTGGTTCACCTGGGTCAGCAGGGAGTTCTGCGACACCAGGTTGCCTTCCGTATAGTTCTCCTTGCTGCTGTACCCCGAAACCGGGGCCACGACCTGACAGTAGTCCAGGTTGATCCGGGCCTGCCGCAGTTCGGCGCGGGCGCTGTCATAGGCCGCGCGCGCATTGTCCCGCTCCTTCTGGGAAACGGCGTTCTTCTCATAGAGCGGGCGCACGCGCTTCCATTCGCGGGCGGCGCTGTCCAGCTGGGCCTCGGCCTGCTGCACCTGCGCCTCGTACTGATCGCGCTCGATCTGGAAGAGAAGCTGCCCTGCCTTGACGAAGCTCCCTTCCTCATAGAGGCGTTTCTCAATGATGCCCTGCACGCGGGCTCGCACCTCCACCGCGCGCGATCCCGAGGCGCGGGCCTGAAACTCGGCGGGCCAGGGCGTGTCCCTGGCCGTCACCGTAAAGATGCCTACGGGCAGGGCCGGAACACCCTGCCCTTTCCCGCCGCCGTCGCCGTCGCCGTCGCCAAAGCAGGCCGTCAGCGGCAGGCACAGGGCAAGCGCGAGGGCGGTCAACAAAAAGCGTTTTTTTCCAGTCATACGGTCTCTCCACAATATTGCCTCCGCGGCCGTCTCCCTGCGCGGGAGCGGCGCGGATTGCCCCTCCCGAAAACGGAAGGGGTTACGGGGAAGGATGGTTTCCGCCACGCCGTCCCGTCAGGAAGATTTTCCCCTGAAGCACAGCGGCGGAACCATGACAAGATCTCTGGTGAAATGTTGGGAGCGCAGTATAACCATCAAGCCTTGCCGCCCGTCAAGAAAGGTTCCGACCCCGCCCGGCAAGCGCAGCCGCCGAAAAAAATGAATAATTCCAACGTGTTGCAAGACCGTATAGTTTTTTCGCAACACGTTGGAATTATTGGTGAAATTTTTTTCAGAAAAATGCCGCCCCGAATCTGGCCCCACCGTGCGCTTTCGTGGCGAAAACGCAACCGTTCCGGGGCGGGCGCGG
Organism: uncultured Desulfovibrio sp.; assembly: GCA_934546745.1. Lineage (GTDB taxonomy): Bacteria > Desulfobacterota > Desulfovibrionia > Desulfovibrionales > Desulfovibrionaceae > Desulfovibrio. The sequence continues at coordinate 57,910 of CAKTDV010000017.1, forward strand.
CGGGAGCGGTTTCACCTTGAAAAGGAGACCGCGTCAAGATGCGCTAGGATACGGTCTCGTCGGCGTCGCCGTCAATCATGGCCTGGGTGCGCCGCGCCTGACGGACGGCCAACCGCAGGTACTGCCACCACCAGAGGCTGTTTTTCAGAATTTGAATGCGGGAATCCTTCTGGCGCTGATCCTTGCCATCCAGCACCAGAATATCCAGCGTGCGCGGTTCGCCAAGTTCGCTGTTGTAGCTGACGCGCAGATCGATGGAGGAAATGCCGCGCACCACATCGGGGGGATAGTGGCTCAGCAGCAGGGCCGTCATTTCACTGGCACGGTTGCCGAGCGTAGCCTGGGCGGACTCCACTTCCAGGGTCTGGGCGCTGCCGTTGATCAGCAGATCCACACCGGAGATGTTGGCCAGATTCAGCTTGACGCGCACGGTTGAGGCGCCGCGCTGCAACAGGCGGTAGTAGAAGGCGCCCATCTCCTCCGAAGCGGCGATGATGCAGGCGCCGCCGCCGGAAGAGCCGAACACGGCCATCTGGGCCGTCATGCTGGTTTCATCGGCGATTTCGCTCTTTTCCTCGGCAATATTCTGCTGGTGCTTGGAAACGCGACGGCGCGCCTCAAAATAGATGAGGAACACCGTCAGCATCAGTATGCCGAACACAATATAAAGCATAGGTTTCTCCTTGAATGCGGGCCGGGGGCCCGCTGTTGACAAAAGCCCCCGGCGGGGGATTAGGGTCGATCCTCCTCGGCGCACAGGCGTTGCAGGACGCCTGATCGGGCGGCCAGCAGTTCCGCGACAACGGCCACGGCGCGTTCCCTGGGGCTTTCCGCGCCAATGGGCAGGCCCGCTGGGCAACGGATGCAGGCCAGCTCGGCGTCGGGAACCCCCTGATCACGCAGCGCGGCGAAGAGGACGCGCCGTCCGGCCCTGCCGCCCAGCATGCCAATATACCAGGCGTGGCTACGCAGCGCCTGCGCCAGCGCTGTCAGAGTATGGACGTGATTATCCGCACCAATGAGGACGTAATGCCGCCGCCCCACGCCGCAACGCGCCACAAGATCCTCAAAATCCGGCGTCACAAAACGGTTGCGCGCCTGTGGGAAGCATGCCTCCGTCACGGCCTCCTCGCGGCAGTCCGCCACGTCCACGGCAAAGCCCACGGCATGGGCCAGAGCGGCTGTCTCCCGCGCCGTGGGCCCGCCGCCGCACAGCAGCAGCACAGGCCTGGGGCGCAGGGGCTCCACATACAGGGGCGTCTCACCCCCAAAAAGGCTGGGGCGCCGGGCCTGCTCCAGATAGGCGGCACAGGCCGCCCCGTCCACATAGACATTATCAGGCAGGCGCGCGCCGCCGTGTCCCTGGGCGGCATCCAGCGAAAGCGGCTCCTCAGCATGGCCGCCGGCATCGGGCTCTGACGCCGCCGCAAAGCCCTCCGGCATGGCTGCCAGGCAGAGCATACGGCGCGGCGCGTCCCCGTCGCTCATATCAATGAGCCAGACGCCCTGGGCATCGTCTTCCAGCGCCCGCGCCGCCACGGCAAACAGGGCTTCCTGCGCGGGATGCAGCGCCTCGCAGAGCACGTCCGTATGGCCGCCGTCCTCCCCGCCGTCCGGCTCCCCGAAAACAGGACAACGCACAAAGCGCGTCAGCCCGTCCAGCAGGCAGTCGCGGGCCGTCTCCAGGGCCGCCGCCTCAAAGACGCCATCTCCGGCCCCTTCCAGAGCCGCCTCCGTCAGCAGGGCCCGCGTTCCCGGCGCGCCGGGCGCCGCGCCTTCCCTTTGCAGCACCGTCAGCAGCACGGGCCTGATTCCGTCCCGCAACAGCGCCGCGACGCGTTCCTCCAGCGAACCTTCTCCGGTCGCCGCATCCCTCACCGCCATCATATCAGGCATCTTCCCCACCTCCTTTGGCCTCCTCGCCCTTGGTAAACCCGCAGCCCTTGACGGGGCAGAGAAGACGCGTCTCTCCATCGCGGTTTCTTTTTTCCACAAGATAGGGCGAACCGCAGCGGGGGCAGGTCTCCGCCACAGGCCTGTCCCACAGGGCGAAATCGCATTTGGGATACTGATCGCAGGAAAAGAAGAGTTTGCCGCGTTTGCTGCTCTTTTCCACCAGCGTGCCCTCGCCGCAACGCGGGCAGGGAACGCCCGTGGAGAACGGCGCCGCGTAATCGCATTCGGGATACCCTGTGCAGGCAATGAAACGGCTTCCCGTCCGCGCCCTCTTGACGGCCAGATCCCGGCCGCAGCGCGGGCAGGAGCCCACCACTTCCAACTGACGCTTTTCCGGCGCCACGGGGACGATGCGGCCCTCTCCGTCACGGGTGAAATTGCTGGTGTGACGACATTCGGGATACCCGCTGCACGCGAGAAACTGTCCGGCCTTGCCGAACTTGATCACCAGCGGCTTGCCGCAGTCGGGGCAGTTCAGCCCCGTTTCCAAGCCGCCCTTGACGCTGCGCATATTTTTGGCTGCGGCCTCCAGCGTGGGATTGAAATCCCCGGCAAAGCGCCGCATCAGATCTCCCCAGCGTTCCTCACCCTCGGCCACCCTGTCCAGCGAGGCCTCCATCTGGGCCGTAAAGCCCACGTCCATGAGGCGGCCAAAATGCTCCACCAGCTGTCCACACACCACGCGTCCCAGATCCGTAGGCACAAAACGCCGCTCCACAAGGCTCACATATTCGCGATCCTGCAACGTGGAAATGATGCTGGCATAGGTGGAGGGCCTCCCTATGCCGCGTTCCTCCAGTTCCCGCACAAGGCTCGCCTCATTGTAGCGGGCCGGGGGCTGGGTAAACTTCTGTTCCTTTTCCAGCGCCTCAAGGCGCAGTTCCCGCCCGGCGCTCAGCGGGGGCAGCTCCGCGCCCTCCTCGTCCTTGCCGCGCGGCAGCACGGCCAGAAAACCGGGAAACAGCAGGCGCTCGCCCCTGGCCTTCCACTGGGTGGATCCGCAAACGATAGTCACCGCCGTGTCATGAAAGCGCGCGCCCGCCATCTGCGAGGCCACAAAGCGCGCCCAGATGAGACGGTACAGATTATATTGATCCGGGGGCAGGTGCGGCCTGACGGACTCCGGCGTCACGGTCACATCCACGGGACGGATGGCCTCGTGGGCGTCCTGGGCGTTGGCCTTGGCCTTGTAAACCCGTTTGCCCGCTGGCAGATACGCCTCACCGTAGGCGCTCCCAATAAATTCACGGGCCGCCTTGCGCGCCTCCTCGGCAATGCGGGTGGAGTCCGTGCGCATGTAGGTAATCAGCGCGGTGGTCGTGCCGTCGATGTCCACGCCCTCATAAAGCCGCTGCGCGATATTCATGGTGCGCTTGGCCGTGTACGAAAGCCGCTGGTTGGCCGCCTGCTGCAGGGTGGACGTGATGAAGGGCGGCTGCGGGGCGCGCTCGCGCTCCTTTTCCTCCACCTTCTCCACCATGAAAGGATGCCCGGCCAGGGATGCCTCCAGCGCGTCCGCCTCGCCGGCGTTGCCAATGTGCGCCTTTTTGCCGTTGACGCGGGCAAGCTCGGCTCTGAACGGCGGCGGCGCGTCCGCCGACAGCAGCGCCCTGAACGGCCAGTACTCCTCCGGCACAAAAGCCTCGCGCTCCTTTTCCCGCTCCACAATGAGCCGCAGGGCCACCGACTGTACGCGTCCCGCGGAAATGCCCCGCTTGACGGTCTTCCAGAGCAGCGGGCTGATCTTGTAGCCCACAAGGCGATCCAGCACCCGCCGGGCCTGCTGCGCGTCAAAAAGATTCTCGTTCAGCTCGCGCGGATGCTCCAGCGCCTCCTTGACGGCGCGCGGCGTGATCTCGTTGAACTGAATGCGCTTGACATCCTTCGCCTTGTCGCGAATGAGCTCCGCCACATGCCAGGCGATGGCCTCTCCCTCGCGGTCCGGGTCCGGCGCAAGGTAGACGGTATCCGCCTTGGCCGCCGCCGACCGAAGTTCGTTGACGACGCTCTTCTTGGCGTCGATGACCTCGTATTGCGGCGCAAAGCCGTTGGCTTCGTCCACCCCCAGCGAATGGGAGGGCAGATCGCGCACATGCCCCACGCTGGCCTGCACCATATAATGCGGCCCAAGGAACTTCCTGATGGTTTTGACCTTGGCCGGAGATTCGACGATAATAAGCTGTTTGCCCGTGTTGCCCATGATGACCTCGCTGACGTCCCCGCGCGGGGGAAAGCCCCGGCAAGGGCGCGCCCTCCGAAAACGCCGGAAAATGGCGGCAAAGATTCCGCCGGACCGCTCCGCCCGCGCGCTTTGCCATGCGGGGAAGCATACGGCAAAAAAAGCCAGCGTCAAGACGGCGCGGCGGGAGGCCCGCTGGACAGCCCAGCCGGCACGGCGTATACTGCGGCGGTCTGGCTTGGGCACAACGTCCTTCACCAGATCGCCAGAGGCCAGTCACGGCCAGCATGGCCGACGCGCACGCCGCCGCAAAGGGGCCTGTACCCAAGGAGCCTATCCCCATGTCCACCCCGTTCCGCAACGCCTTCTGCCGGGCGCTCCTGCTGCTGGGCGTCCTCTGCGGCGCCTGCATCCCCTCCCGCACGCCGCCGCCACTGGAAATCCTGCGGTCGGGCGCGCTGGAGGCCCAGGGCGGCCCAGGCGTCTCCAGAACCGTCTATGTGGACGCCCGCGACGCGCGCGGACCCGCCCCCACCCTGCGGGACGCCCTGCTTCGCCGCCTGACGGATGCGGGTTTCGAGTCCGTCGACAATCCCAGCAAGGCGGGCCATATCCTGCATGTCACCCTTGTGGCCGCGGGCCCGTGCGACGCCCGCGCCGCCCGCGAGGCCGTCCAGGCCGGTTTTGACAGCGCTGTCCATCTTCAGGGCGAAGACAGCGCCGTCCTCATGGCCGACGCCCTGCTGGTGGAACGCACGGTTCCCTCGCCCCACAGGGCGCGCTCCAACGCCATGCGCAGCATCTCGCGCCGCAACGCGCTGGCGGACAGCCGCCTCCGCCTGGGCATCCTGCTGCCGCGCGGCGGCAACGCCACCCTCAGCGACGCCCGCCTGGCCGAACGCCTGTCACGGGAGCTGTGCCTCCCGCTGGAAACCGCCGCCGGCCCCGCGCGGGAAACGCCGGAAAAGGGCCGCCCCTGACAACGGTTTTGACAGACAGTGTGGTTCGCCGCCCAACATGATAGTGGAAAAGATACGGATTAGGACGCCGATCCAGCCGTCAGGCTTGCGCCCAGCCGCCGGGCCGCTTCACAGTCCAGAGGAAAATGTTCATCACGGCGGCGTCTTTTGGCCGCCTCGTCAAAACAGTCACATTTATACTTGGAATAATCGCTGAACTGATATGTATCCGTGACACACAGTCTCCTCGGCGGCGTAAACAGATGGCCAAGGAAGGATTCCAGCGTTTCCATCATTTTTCCGTATCCCCATTCTTCCATCTGCGCCTCTGTGACGTTCATGGTATAGAGGACGGCCGTTTCCATGCGGCGCGGCGCAATACTGCTGTGGTTGCCGTCATATACCATCCACGGAAAACACAGGCGCTCCAGAAAGCAGCGCATCTGGCCGGAAATATCCCCGAAGTAAATGGGGCTGCCCAGAATGAGCGCGTCGGCATGGGCAATCTCCTCCAGCAACGACGCAAGATCGTCTTTAATGGCGCACTGCCCGTAGGACGGGCCGCCAAGCCGCTTGCAGGCGAAACAGCTGCGGCAGCCGGAGTAACGCAGATCGTACAGATGAACGAGTTTCGAGGCGGCGCTCCGGCCGGACGGGGCGGCGGCCGCCGCGCCCTCCAGCGCGCATTCCAGAAGAACGGCGGTGTTGCCGCGCTTGCGCGGGCTGCCGTTGACGGCAATGACATTCATGAAAACCTCCTTGTTGCATCAGCAGAAGGCATTGCGTTTTCAGGTTTTGTCAATTCTCCGCGAATACACGGTGACGGATCGGGCACAGGCCCCGGCGGATTCCAACAGCCACTTTGCCTGGCATCCAGCCAGCGCGCCAACTAGGCCGATGACGGCTCCTGCGGCACAGAACGCTTTTCTCCGCCGTCGGAGACTTCACGGCGGTTGTGGAGCCTGCGCCACTCGTCCAGCAGCAGCAGACGGATGCCCGTGTCCGGCAGGGGGCCGCCAAGGGCGCGCAGGGCGGCCGTGAGATCGTCAAAACGGGCGTCGGGGGGCAGCCCAAGCTCCCTGAGCAGGGGCGGCACGGCGGCGCGCAAACTGTCCGGTACGCTTTCCAGCGCACCTGCGGGGCCGTCACCTTCCGGCCAGGGACCGCACCGCGCCGCCGTATAGTCCAGAAGCTCGCGCATACGCTGTTGATAGGTGTGATCCCGCAGAACGCGTTCCCGGGCGCGCAGGGCAAAGGCCGCCCGCTCTTCGGGGCGGGCAAGAAAATGATCCAGCAGGGAAAGACATTCCGGCATGGAATCGAACACGGCCAGTTCGTCTTCGGCAAAAAGCTCCGGCAACAGCCGCCGCTTGTCCACCAGCTGGAACGCGCCCATACAGGCCAGCTCAAAGGTGCGCGGATTGACAAAATCCCCGCCGCTGACCAGCCTGTCGGGGAAAATACTGGAATGCAGATTGATATTGACAGCGGTAGCGGCGTAGATCTTGACGCTCTCCTCCGGCGGGATGCGCACGCCGCCGCGCTGTATATGGGCGGCCAGCGCCGTCTCGCCTTCCCAGTCCGATCCCCATATTTTGAAATCCCTCCCGGCCAGTGCCCGGAACGCCTGACGGCGGTTGGGATAGCCCGCGCCAAGGAAGGCCACGTCCGCCCCGTAGGATGACAGTTCCTCCGGCGTCAGATCCGGCATCCTGTGGAAGGACGGCAGGGCGGCCAGCGGCAGATAGGGCGCGCGTGCCTGCCCGGCCTCTCTCAAAAGGGTGGCGAAAGGTTCTTTCTGGATGACGGCAAACACGTCGTACAGGGGCGCGTAGGCGCGCCAGTAATCGAAGACAGCGTAATCCTCCACAAACCACATGGCCGTGCGCACACCCGCCCGCCGCAGGCGTTGCAGCAGCAGACGGTTCAGGGGCGCCTGCGCCAGCGCCAGCACGAAATCCGGCCTCCAGCATTCCACCTGCGCCCAGATGGCCTGCCCCACCACCTGCAACAGGCTGTTTTCCAGCGGGCCGGTACTCAGGGGCGGCAGGCCCAGCTCCTTCAGTCCTGTAAATGCCGGATAGAGCCGGGGCGCGTCAAACATCTGGACACTGTGCCCCAGATCGCGCAGGGCTTCGGCACAGTAGCGCCCTATGGGCAGAGAACCGCCGTACATGGGCAGAACAACAAGAATGCGCAAGGAACCTCCGGTCATCAGCAATACCTCCCCGGCGGCAGCATCCAGTCCGCCTCCCTGGTGAGACGCGCGCACCAGTCCGCCGCCTCGCGGCTTTCTGTGATCGGGGCCGCCAGTTGCAGCCGTTCCATGAGGCGGCGGCGCAGGGCCGCGCGGGCGGCGGCATCCGGATCGCCCTCGCTGGAAAACACCGTCCCGAGCGCGTCCAGCCCGCTACGCCACAGACGGACGCCCGGCAGCGACGGATCCCCCCGTTCACCGCGCAGCGTCAGGGCCAGCGATCGCAGAAGGCCGTCCGCCGCAAAGGGCGGCAGGCAGGCCGTCTCCCTTGGGCAAGGGGCCGACTCCAGACAAGGGGCGCACGGCGCGTCCGTCTGCCAGACATGGTGCCCAGTGCCGTAAGGGCCTGTTTCGTGGCACCAGGCCGACGAAAGAAAAAACGCATGGACAGGCACACCCAGATGCGCCGCCAGGTGCATGATGCCCGTGTCCGGCGTCAGCAGGACATCCAGTCCGCGCACGGCGTCCACAAGGGCGGGCCAGTCTGTCCTGCCGCTCAGATCCCGGACGCGCCGCGCCGTCTGGGGAGGCAACAGGCGCAACAGCCTGCGCGCCGCGGGCCGCTCCGTGGCGCTGCCCAGCAGAAAAACCGGCGGCCCCCCCAGCGCCTGAAAGGCCGTCCGCACCACCCTCGCCAGCACGGGCATAGGCAGCGACCGGCGTGATTCGCGACCAGCCAGCGTGACCCCTATACCGCGCCCTCCCGGCGCGGGCAGGGGGTTCACCGCTTCGGGCGGTACAGGCTGCCCGGCAAGATACCCCCAGACATCCACAAGATTGAGGCTTGTCTCGCGCCGCCGCTCCGTCAGACGGAACACCTGCCGCATCCAGGGGGAACGCGCCGTGCCGCCGGGCGCGTACCTGTAGCCCTCGACTCTCTCCGGCGCAAAACAGCGGCACACGGCGGCATTGATCGGCGAAAAATTACAGTTGTAAACGACGGCATCCGCCCCCAGTTCCCCCAGTTTCCGTAGTTCCCGCAGCACCCCGGCATTGTCCTCCACCAGCGCCGCTCCGTCCAGCGGATAAAGCGCAAGCGCGTGTACGCGCGCTGCGGGAAACAGCAGACGCGCCAGCGGCGCAAGTCCGCGCTCCACCACAAGGTGCACCTCCCCCTTCCCTTCCAGCGTCCGCAGCAAACGGGTCGTCTGCACCAGGTCGCCAAAACGGGCGGTCTGCAGAACGATATGCTTCCCGCTCCGGCCATCGGCCAACGCCGCACCGGCGCCACAAAAAAAAGCTTGATGAACCGCCATGTTTCAACCCGCAGTCGCCTCATCCGCCGGCCCGCCGTATTCGCGTCGCCGGGCGGCTTGCCCGGTGTGTCAAGAAGAGCTTTCCCTTGGAGGGGGGAGGTTTCAGACCACAAAGAAAACATTGATGCTTCCCATCGGGCACCCGGCGTCACACGGCCTGCCTCGCCGCACCGCCGGGTATTGTACCGCCCACCGTGCCGCTTGGTAGCACACAACGGACGGAAAGGCAAAACCTCCCCAAGGCAACAAAAAAAGCCCTCGGAACGGCGGCATTGCGGGGGCACTCATGAAGATGCATGTGAGGCGGAGGCTCTCACGAAATCAACGGGTGCCAGTGGGAGTTTTTTCCTGTAGAGACTGTGACGGGACAGTCCTTCCCCAAAAAGAAAACCTTCTCGCAGGAAGACACGAAAGTGGCGTCGCGCCCCACCCTTGGGTGGGGCTCTTCTTTTGTGACGTTGCCCGTCCCCCGCTTGCCTTGCAACCGCTTTTCTGCAATGACAAAACACGTCAGGGAACACGACACAAGGAATCCACCATGACAGAACCCACCGCACGCCGCCGGGCACGCCTCGCCCAGGTGCTGGCACACCGTCAGCCCGATTTGACACTCGTACTCGCCAATATACACGACCCGCACAATGTTTCCGCCATCTATCGTTCCTGCGACGCCTTTGGTGTGGAAGAGGTGCATCTTTATTATACCGATACGCCCTTTCCCACCCTGGGACGAAAAACTTCCGCCTCAGCCCGCAAATGGGTGGAAAGTGTCCGTCACCGGGACAGAAACGACCTCCTTACCGCGCTTCGCGCCCGGAACATGCAGATTCTTGCCACGGATTGCAGCCCGGAGGCAAAACCTCTCCGCCAGTGGGATTTCACCAGGCCTACTGCCGTCATCATGGGCAACGAACACAGCGGCGTCGCCAGCGAACTCAGCGCGGAAGCCGACGGTGGCCTTTATATCCCCATGTATGGCATGATCCAGAGTTTCAACGTCTCCGTCGCCGCCGCCGTCATCCTTGCCGAAGCCGCGCGACAACGCGAAGCCGCGGGCTTCTATGACAGTCCGCGCTACGCCCCCGAGGACCTCCAGCAACGCCTTGACGCCTGGCTGCAAAAATAAGGATCCCGCATGCCCCATCTCGCCCTCATAGGCAACCTTTCCATTGCCTTTGGTGGGCATATGGTCATTCGCGATCTTTCCGGAACCTTGCCCGCGCAGGGGCTGACGGCTATCCTCGGCCGATCGGGATCGGGGAAAACCACCTTTCTGCGAGCGTTCAATCGATTAAACGAAGAATTTCCCGGTTGTGAAACGCGGGGGGGGGCAGATACGCCTGAATTTCGGCGCCACTCCCTTGCCTGTCTATCCCCGACAGGGAGAAAACAGTGCACCATCGTTGTCGAAACTGCGCCGGCGCGTGGGTATGGTATTTCAGAATCCAGCCGTCTTTCCCTGTTCCATACAGGAAAATGTGCTGCTCCCCTTGCGCGCGCTGGGTATCCGCACAGCCAGGGAGGCGGAAGAACGCGCCCGGCAGGCCTTGTGTGACGTAGAACTCTGGGAGGAAGTGCGAGACCGTCTTCCCCAGCCCGCCGCCACGCTCTCCGGGGGGCAGCAGCAACGCCTGTGCTTTGCGCGCGCACTGGCGCTGGAGCCGGCACTTCTCCTGCTTGACGAACCTACGGCGTCTCTGGCTCCCCTTTCCGCCGGACATATTGAGAGCCTGATCCGCACACTTGCCGCAACACGCCGCCTCCTTCTTGTCTCTCATAACCTGCCACAGGCGTTACGGCTTGCCTCGCATCTCTGGATATTCGCACAGGGCAAACTGACACACCGCTTTTCTTCTCCCTTTCCCTCAGAAGAAGCTCTCGCCGCGCTCCTGTGAACCTCTTTCCCGCGCATTCTTTCGGAACCGATCTACGCCGCACACAGCTCTCGAGCTTGTTTCCAGGAGGGTATAGACACAGAAAAGCCCCCGATACCATCGGGGGGCTTTTCCAAACACTCTTTGGCAACGGCCTACTTTCCCACATGAATCTATGCAGTATCATCGGCGATGG